>JAEWRW010000055.1 GCA_023398815.1 Bacillota bacterium | reverse complement strand
TAGTCGCGCCCCGTGCGGGCGCGTGGATTGAAACTCAAAGTGACGATCGTGCAGTTTTGCAAGGCACAGTCGCGCCCCGTGTGGGCGCGTGGATTGAAACTCATTGCCGGCGTCCAGCGCGGCTTTGAACGCCGCGTCGCGCCCCGTGCGGGCGCGTGGATTGAAACGATATGACGGTGCCTGTTGGCATCATTACGCCGGAGTCGCGCCCCGTGCGGGCGCGTGGATTGAAACGATGCGCTCGGCACCGAGGTGGCGGTCGCGCTCTGTCGCGCCCCGTGCGGGCGCTTGGATTGAAACAC
The DNA here is from genome assembly GCA_023398815.1 of Bacillota bacterium. Classification (GTDB taxonomy): domain Bacteria; phylum Bacillota; class Clostridia; order Christensenellales; family UMGS416; genus JAEYRA01. The sequence continues at coordinate 35,109 of JAEWRW010000055.1, read as the reverse complement.
GATACCGGGCGAACCGGCAGGCAAGGGCAGGCGTCGCGCCCCGTGCGGGCGCGTGGATTGAAACGTATAGTGCAGAACGGGCGTGAAGTATGCGATCGGGTCGCGCCCCGTGCGGGCGCGTGGATTGAAACTGCAATACAATCGCGCTGGATACGAAGAAAACGCGGGTCGCGCCCCGTGCGGGCGCGTGGATTGAAACGATCTGTTGCGCGACCTCCTGCGGCGATCCTGCTGGTCGCGCCCCGTGCGGGCGCGTGGATTGAAACGCGTTCATGGGCACCTGCGACAGTATCGACAAGGGTCGCGCCCCGTGCGGGCGCGTGGATTGAAACTGGCGTGTACGCCCGCACAAACTTCCCCTGCCGCGAGTCGCGCCCCGTGCGGGCGCGTGGATTGAAACCGCGCTTGTTTCTGTACCGTGCCGTTTCTCAACTCGTCGCGCCCCGTGCGGGCGCGTGGATTGAAACTCAATCAATTCGTGTGCCCTCTTATGGGCCTGTGTCGCGCCCCGTGCGGGCGCGTGGATTGAAACGCGGACGGAGAATGACGGCGGAAGAGCGGTACCAAGGTCGCGCCCCGTGCGGGCGCGTGGATTGAAACACGAATAGTTTAGCGCGCTAAAGTGGGGCCCTGGGTCGCGCCCCGTGCGGGCGCGTGGATTGAAACCCTCTGCGGCCAAAGAGGCCGGATTGGACGAGATGTCGCGCCCCGTGCGGGCGCGTGGATTGAAACCGGCCCGAGCGGTGGCCGAACAAGGGTTGTGCTCGTCGCGCCCCGTGCGGGCGCGTGGATTGAAACTGTGTGTATTTGCGTTTGCAGCAACCATTTACGCGTCGCGCCCCGTGCGGGCGCGTGGATTGAAACAGCTGGTCGAACGTGGCGAGCCACTTCTGCGCTTGTCGCGCCCCGTGCGGGCGCGTGGATTGAAACCGCTCCATAAACCAGCGATTATTTTCGTCCTCGAGTCGCGCCTCGTGCTGGCGCATGGATTGAACCCCGCATTTCAAGCACTTCTTCCTCCCGCCTTTACAAACGCGATGGGGTTTGGTACACTGCAACCATGATGACGAACGAACGGCAAACCGGCGCTTATTGCTATCAGCCCGCTTCCTATTATTACGGAGACGGGCCTGGGTTGCTGTTGTCGTAGCAGAACGACGAACGAGGCGGCTCAAGGCTTTTCAAGCTTTGGGCCGCTTTTCATTTTGGGCAAGGAGGAACGGACGATGGAAGCACAACAAGTGTGGGAGCGCATTCGACGGGACGCGGTGGACATCTTTTCCGCCGAGGGGCTGCGGGAGCGGCTGCTGGAGGGGCGGCCGCTGCGGGTGAAACTGGGGGCTGACCCTTCACGGCCCGATCTGCACCTGGGGCACTCGGTGGTGCTGCGCAAGCTAAAACTACTACAGGAGGCCGGGCATGAGATCGTCTTTGTCATTGGCGATTTCACCGGTATGATCGGTGACCCCACGGGCCGCAGCAAAACCCGCGTGGCCCTGACCCAGGAGGAGACGCGCCGCAACGGCCAGACCTACTTTGAGCAGGTCACCAAGATTCTCGACCCGGTCAAGACGCGCATTGAGTACAACTCCACCTGGCTGGGGGCGCTCAACATGGCGGACGCCCTGCAACTCGCTGGTACCTACACGCTGGCGCGCATTCTGGAGCGGGACGACTTTGCCAACCGCATGGCGGCACGGCAGGCCATCGGGATGCACGAGCTATTCTACCCCCTGCTGCAGGGGTACGACTCGGTGGCGTTGCAGGCCGATGTGGAGGTCGGCGGCACCGACCAAACCTTCAACCTGCTCGTCGGGCGGGAGCTGCAGCGCCACTGGGGCCAGAGGCCTCAGGAGGTCATCACTTTCCCGCTGCTGCCGGGGCTTGATGGCAGCGAGAAGATGAGCAAATCCCAGGGCAATACCATCGGCCTGGACGAACCCGCTGACGCCATGTTTGAGAAATGCATGCGGGTGCCGGATCCACTGCTGGGGCTCTATGCCCGGCTGACGACCGACCTCAACGCCGAGGACTTCCAGGCCGCTGTGCAGCGGGATGTGCGCGACGCTCACCTCATTTACGCGCGGGAGATCGTGCGCCTCTATCACGGTGCCGGGGCTGTGGAGCCCGCCGAGGCCCGCTACCACATCGTGGCGGGCGGCAGCACGCCGGAGCACATGGCGGAGGTGACCTTGCCCGAGCCCGAACTGCCACTGGCAACGGTGGTGTGCCGCGCGGGGCTGGCGCCGTCCACCTCCGAGGCGCGGCGGCTCATCGCCGGGGGTGGCATTCGGGTGGATGGTCAACCGGTCAACGACCCGCAGGCACCGATGTCCGGCGAAGCCGTGGTGAGCCGGGGCAAGAACCGTTTTGTGCGGGTGCGGATGGGGGTGGCGAACGCGATTTGAGTTCTGCCGCCGCAGGGTGTACCATAGGGGAAAGCTAGGGTGACGCCGCACAAATGGAGTGGTCGGATTGCGCAGAGGATTTTCTTGCTCTGCAAGGCGGAGGAAGGAGCTTATGCCGCAGAGCATAGGCGACTGACGACAACGCGGCAGGGCGTGAAAAGACCAAGCAAGACGGTCGCTGGCTTTGAGCGGTGTTGCCCTAGGCAACAGGAGGGGAGTATGTTCCGACGCTTGAAGAGAACCCCGAACCCTACCGCTCTAGCGGGCCGTCACCACGGCTGGTTCCGCCGGTGGGTTCCCCGGCTCTTCCGCTGGGCGGTGCTGGGGGTGGTCGTCGGTGCGGTGCTGGTGGGGGCCACCAACGGCATCGTCATGGGTGTGGCCAGTGGGCACATCGTGGCGCAGGAGAAGGCGCAGAGTGCCGAGGCCATCATTGTGCCTGGTGCCATGGTGTGGCAGAATGGACAGCCGTCCTACATGCTGCAGGATCGGCTGGATGTGGCCTATGAGCTCTACGAAGCGGGTGTCGCGCCCAAGATTCTGGTCAGCGGCGACCACGGACAGGTGGACTACGATGAGGTTAACAACATGCGCCGGTACCTGGAGGACCGCGGCGTGCCCACCGAGGACATCTTCATGGATCACGCTGGGTTCGATACTTACGATACCATGTACCGCGCGGAGGCAATCTTCGGGGTGAAGAATGCCGTCGTGGTGACCCAGCGGTACCACCTGTACCGGGCGGTTTACCTGGGGTTGGCCCGGGGGCTGGATGTGCAGGGTGTGGCCTGCGACCGGTATCGTTCCCCGCACCAGTGGTTTTACAGCCTGCGGGAAGTCGCCGCGCGTTCCAAGGATTTGGTGCAGGCCTTCCTGCGGCTGGGGCCCAAGTACCTGGGCGATGAGATTCCCATCAGCGGCAGCGGCGTGGCCACCCATGACGAGGACGACTAGATCGCTAAGCCGAAATACTCCAGCAGCAGCCGGTCAAAGGTTGCGGCATCCTTCGCTTCCGTTACCGTCACCCCCGTCGGGGTAAATCGCTTGAACACCCGACCATCGAGGGTCAGCCGCCCCTCCGGCGTGCGCAGGGCGACCATTGGCTCCTTATTGAAGGGTGAGGCGGGGGAGTGCTCGCAATAGAAGCTGGTGGCCACGAAGTCCACCGGCAGCTGGGGCTCCTCGGTGAAGGAGTAGTACCGGCTCCACGCGCCGTGCCGCCGTTCCTCCACCACCCAGCCCAAGAACGGGTCGCGCAGCAGGCGATAGCAATCGTCACCCTGGAGTTGCTCCAGCCCCTCCGTTAGGCGCAGGGGCCGCAACGGCACCGGGCCGCCCACCCCCACATCACACAGCCACGGCTGGCCTTCGGCCATCACCCGCAGCACCCGGTGCCGCCGCATGGGGGTCGTCGGCTCGTCCTTCAGGAAGCGAGCAAAATAGTGGGTGACGGAGTAGCCCAGTGCCTCCAGCAGCCAGCCAAACAGGCCGTTCAATTCAAAGCAGAAGCCCCCACGCCGCCGGGTGACAATCTTGTCATACAGGGCATCGCTCTCCAGCGATAGAGGCTTGCCGGCCAGAATGTCCAGGTTCTCATAGGGCACGGCGCACAGGTGGGCCTGTTGGAGCCCGGCCAGCGCGGCGGCGCTGCCGTCGCGGGGGCCGTCATAGCCGATGCGCCGCAGATACGTGGTCACGTCAAGGGTGGCATTGGTCATGGGTGGTTCCTTTCCCGCGCATGTTTTTCTATGGAAGACACGCTCCCACACAGTATAACGGCACCGGGGCCACGGGGCAACGCCCTGCGGGCCTTGACAGGCGTGCCAGCCTATGGTATTATCCGTGCCCCAAGTGATGACTGCGGGCCGGTGACTGGTTCACCCCCCGCCCGACGATCAGCAAAGGAGTGCGCCATGACACACCCCTGGAAGAAGACCGTTGCCCTGTTTCTCATTGGCCAAATGATCTCGCTCTTTGGTTCCTCTCTGGTACAGTACGCCCTCATGTGGGGTGTGACGCTCCGCTCCCAGTCCGGCTCCATGATGACGATTGCCATTCTCTGCGGCTTTTTGCCCATGTTCTTTCTGGCGCCCTTCGCTGGCGTCTGGGCTGATCGCTACCCTCGCAAACGGCTCATCATATTGGCCGATGGCGGCATCGCCCTGGCGACGCTGGTGTTGGCGGCGTTTGTATTCTTTGGGCACAACGAGCTGTGGCTCATCTTCGTCTTCATGGCCGTGCGGGCACTGGGCTCGGCGGTCCACGGCCCGGCCATCAGCGCCGTGCTGCCGCAGATTGTGCCCCAGGAGGAACTGACGCGCGTCTCCGGCATCAACAGCAGCGTACAGTCAGCTGTCATGCTGGTGTCGCCCATGGTCAGCGCCGCGTTGCTCTCCTACGCCAGCATGCCGGTCATCCTGCTCATCGATGTGCTCACGGCGGCAGCGGCCATCCTGATCCTCGTGCTGTTCATCCCCATCCCCACCCACGGGAAGGCGCAGGAGAAACAGACCATCGGGTACTTTGCCGACCTGAAGGCGGGTTTTTCCTACATCGGGGGTCATGACTATCTCAAACTGTTTTTCCTCATGTGCCTGGGCTTTATGGTGATGGCGGCCCCGGTTGCCTTCCTGACGCCGTTGCAGGTCACGCGTACCTTCGGTGCGGATTATTGGCGGCTCACGGCCATTGAGATTGCCTTCTCCGCCGGCATGATGGTGGGCGGCGGGCTCATCGCCGCCTGGGGCGGTTTCCGCAACCGCATGCACACGATGGTGCTGGCCAATCTGATCATCGGCCTGTGCACGGTGGCGCTGGGGTTGGTATCCAATTTCTGGGTCTATCTGAGCTTCATGCTGGTCTGTGGTCTGTCGATGCCCATCTTTAACACGCCGTCGGCCGTTCTGCTGCAACAGAGGGTAGAGGGTGACTATCTGGGCCGGGTCTTCGGCGTCATGGGCATGATTGGCTCCGTCGGTATGCCTGCCGGCATGCTGGTGTTCGGCCCCCTGGCCGATGTCGTGCCCATTGAGTGGCTGCTGCGGGGTACGGGTGCGGCCATCATGGCCATTGGCCTGCTACCTCTGCTGAGCCGCACCATGCTGGCGGCTGGCGAGCCCCTGCCCAAGCCGGAACCCGACGCTGCACCGGGCGGGAAGTGAGGCACTCTCGGAGCCACAGATGAGAGCGTTGGCAACCGTGCGCAACGGCGAAAAAACGTTGAAAACCGCGAAATGCCGCTGCCAAGGCTTGTTTTTGCAAACATCGGTTAAGATTTTATAAAATTCGTTGATTTTTCGGTGGGTTATGATATAATCCACTCTACTTTCCCACACAACAAGGAGGACAGGAATGGGCAAGGTTCTGATCATCGGCGCAGGCGGCGTTTCCAACGTGGTGGTGCACAAGTGCTGCCAGGTGCCGGAAGTGTTTGAGGAGATTCTGCTGGCCAGCCGAACGCAGGCCAAGTGTGATGCCATCCGCGCGGGGCTGCCGACGGCGGCGCAGGCGCGGGTCACGACAGCCCAGGTGGATGCCGACCGCACCGAAGAGGTCATTGCCCTCATCCGTTCGTTTGGCCCCGACGTCGTCATCAACGTGGCGCTGCCCTACCAGGACTTGACGATCATGGACGCGTGCCTGGCTACCGGCGTGCACTATGTGGATACAGCCAACTACGAGCCCAAGGACGTGCCAAAGTTTGAATACAAGTGGCAGTGGGCCTACCGCGAGCGGTTTGAGAAGGCGGGGTTGACGGCCCTCTTGGGCAGCGGGTTTGACCCGGGTGTCACCGGCGTGTTCTGCGCCTATGCGCTCAAGCATTACTTTGACGAGATCAACGAGATTGACATCGTGGACGCCAACGCCGGCGACCACGGGTATCCCTTCGCCACCAACTTCAACCCCGAGATCAACATCCGGGAGATCACCGCCAACGGCCGGTATTTTGAGTGCGGCGAGTGGGTGGAAACGCCCCCGCTGGCTGAGAAGCGCGTCTACGACCTGCCGGAGATCGGCCCGAAGAACGTGTACCTCTTGTACCACGAGGAGCTCGAGTCGCTGGCCCAGAACATGCCGGGCATTGAGCGCATCCGGTTCTGGATGACGTTCTCCGACAACTACCTCAACCACCTGCGGGTGCTGCAGAACGTGGGAATGACGAGCATTGAGCCCATTCAATTCGAGGGGCAGGAGATCATCCCCCTGCAGTTCCTGAAGGCCGTGCTGCCCGACCCAGCGTCGCTGGGCCCGCGTACGAAGGGCAAGACCAACATTGGCTGCATCGTGCGGGGCCGGAAGGACGGCAAAGAGAAGACCTACTACGTCTACAACGTCTGCGTCCATGAGGAGTGCTACGCCGAGGTGGGTTCCCAAGCCATCTCCTACACCACCGGCGTGCCTGCCATGATCGGCGCAATGATGATCCTGAAGGGCCTGTGGCGCAGGCCCGGCGTCCACAATGTGGAGGAGTTTGACCCCGATCCCTTTATGGACGCGCTGAACCGCCACGGCCTTCCGTGGCAGGAGAGCTTTGCGCCGGCTCTCATCGATTGAGGAGTACGATGGATTGGAATCGCGGCGATCTGCCGACCCCGTGCTATGTGGTGGACGAGGAATTGCTCGTCCGCAACCTGGAGCTGCTGCAGCAGGTGCAGGAGAGCGCTGGCTGCCGCATTCTGCTGGCCTTGAAGGGTTTCTCCATGTGGGCGACCTTCCCGCTCATCGGCCGGTACCTGAAGGGTGTGACCGCCAGTTCCCTGCATGAGGCACGCCTGGGGCGGGAGGAGATGGGCGGCGAGGTGCATGCCTACGCCCCGGCCTATGTGGAGGGCGAGTTCGATGAGCTGCTGAGCTACTGTGACCATGTGGTGTTCAATTCCTTTGCCCAGTGGCGGCGGTTTCGGCCCCGGGTGCTGGCCCAGCAGAAGCCCATCGAGTGCGGCATCCGCCTGAACCCCGAGTATTCGGAGATCGCCACCGATCTCTACAACCCCTGTGCGCCGCACTCCCGGCTGGGGGTGACGCTCGACAACTTCCACCCCGAGGAGCTTGACGGCATCGATGGCCTGCACTTCCACACCCTGTGCGAGCAGGGGGCCGACACGCTGGCCCGTACGGTGGAGCGGGTGGAGGAGCGTTTTGGCCCGTCGCTGCGGGGCATGAAGTGGCTCAACTTTGGCGGGGGACACCACATCACCCGCCCGGGGTACGACGTGGATCTCTTGGTGCGCACCGTTCGGCGCGTGCAGGAGGAATACGGCGTGCAGGTGTACCTGGAGCCCGGCGAGGCCGTGGCGCTGAACGCCGGCTTCCTGGTGGCTGAGGTGCTGGATGTGCTGCACAACGGCATGGATCTGGCGATCCTCGATACCTCCGCCGCCTGCCACATGCCCGATGTGCTGGAGATGCCCTACCGCCCGGCCATCGTGGGGGCGGGGCAGGCCGGCGAATACCCACACACCTATCGGCTCGGCGGGCCCACATGCCTGGCGGGCGACGTCATCGGCGACTATTCCTTCCCCCAGCCGCTCAAGCCCGGTGACCGGGTGGTGTTCACCGACATGGCCATCTACACCATGGTGAAGAACAACACCTTCAACGGCGTCAACCTGCCGTCCATCGCCCTCCACACCCGCCAGGGGGAGCTCCAGGTGCTGCGGCGCTTTGGGTATGAGGACTTCAAGGGCAGGCTGTCCTGAAGGACTAATGTGAAGAAGGAACCGGCTCTCCCCACGGGGAGGGCCGGTTTTTGTATTAGTGGTTGCATCGTTTTGATAAGGAGATGATGAACGCGGGCATTTTGTCGGATCAAATGTTTTTTTGTCGGAATCCACAAATATCGAAGTATATATTTATAATTAGGGCAATACTATATTTGGAGGTAGATGCATGTCAAAATTCAAGATGATGTTTCTAGCGGTGTTCGTGTCAACGATTTTGCTATTGCAATTTATTGGATCAACGCCTGTTCTGGCATATCCAAGCACCTGCAGTACTACTGCATCAACGGTGAAGCAATCAAAATCCAAATGGTGCTGGGTTGCCTGCAGTGTGTCTGTGATCAAAGCAATAGATAATGTTACTGTAAGTCAAAACAGCTATTGCATTGATGCAATCGGGAGTACTAGTAATGAAGGGCAAACCCTGGCGCAAATAAGGGGACATCTCTACACAGTGAGAGGAATCGATTGTTCCCTAACCAACAATTTTGTTGGTTTTTATACAACAGTGAAAACGGAAATCTACAACGGAAGGCCGCTGTTAACTAGAATGTCATATGCAACAAGCAGTAGTCTTGCTCACGCGGTGCTGATAACAGGATATGATGACTCCGGAACGGAGCCCAAAGTTACGGTGATGGATCCCGCGAAAGGGACAAAGACAAAGTACACGTATGAAGATGTTCGCGATTCTTATTTGGATCTGTATTGTTGGACTGGAACATTAGATGATTTTGAATAAGGAGGAATGAGGATGAAACGCACAATTGCCGCTTTTGCATTCGCTTCAGTGCTTTTTGCTACGGGGCTCTTTGGCACGCCGACCGCGGCAGCCGTGGATGGGGAATACGACAGCTTCCTGTCCGCTGTGGAACAAAGTGCCCAGGCCATTGGGGATTCCACAAAACCCGAAGATGCCGCGAGAGGGCTATATGATGATACCGGCCTCCCGTCACTCCTCAATAGCAAGAGTGATTTTATGCTGGAAGAGTACACGGACGACGTGCTGCAGGAGGTAACATTCTCCCAACCCTTGCCCATCCTGGTGAACAAGGAACTGCCAGAATCGGAAGACACCAGCGCTTTTGTTGAAAGTTTGACATTTAATGACCGGTATGCGTTCATCGTGTATCAAGACGGCAACCCGATTGCCGTTATGACGATCAAGGGCACGGAATCCGGGTATGAGTTCGTCAGCATTGCCGGGAGGGACAGCGCTCAACCGGTCTACAATGCGATGTCAAAAGACGAGCAAGGCGGCAAAACCACACCGCTCTACCTATTTGTCTTCACCAATGAGTTCCTGCTGCACGGTGATGACAACATTACGCCCGTTTCTTATGGACAGACGTCAACATCCAATGTCACTGCGAAGGCAGCAACCGCAAGCATATCGTTCGATGCTCTGTCGAATGCGGTCAACGAATATGTAGAATATGCCAAGGATCACCCCGAGGCACTCTCCGGTGGATTGGAGGAGTTCTTGGATCGTCAAACAACGGCCCAATTGTCCTACACCCACGGCCTACGGCGGATTGCGATGGCAGGCGCAGCGCTTCTTGCTGTCGTGGTGTATGCGTTCCTCATAAGGCGGAGACAACACTCCATCGGTTGAGGGTAGCAAGGGTACGATTGCGGCGTCGGTTTTCTGGCGCCGTTTTGATACCCAAAGAGGGTTGTGCGGCGGTATCGTATCCCACCCATTGACAAATGATCGATTTGCACACAAAATGTACTATGTCCGTACAATGTGCAGGTCTTATTATGTTAGGAGTGGAACCATGCAGATACAGTACCGTGTGACCCGGGAGTTCATGGCGCGGGATTTGAGGGAGCTCTTCCAATCGGTGGACTGGATGTGGGCCCACCACCCTGAGAAGCTATGCCAGGCCATGGCTCATTCAGACCGGGTGGTCAGCGCATGGGCGGGCGACGAGCTCATCGGCCTGATGAACGCCCTCTCTGACGGGGCACTGACGGTGTATTTCCACTTCCTGCTGGTCAAACCCCGCTACCAAGGGCAGGGCATCGGCCGTACCCTGGTGCGGGAGATGCTCAACCACTATTCCGCCATCCCCCGCAAGGTGCTGGTGGGGGAGCAGGAGGCGTTGGGGTTCTACGAAAAGTGCGGCTTCACCGCCACCGAGGGCGCGCTGCCGCTGCTGCTGACGACGCCGATGCCAGACTAGCCCTTTACAAAGGGGACGGACAGGCGTATAATCATAAGATCAAACGCGATGACGAAGCCGCGCCCACCGAACGCGGGGCAGAGCGAGCCGGGGTCTGGTGCAAGCCCGGCGCTTCCGCACCTTGGGACAATCCCTTCTGAGCGCGCCGCCGAAGATAGTAAGCGGACAGCGGACGCCCGCCGTTACCGGGCAGCGCATGGTGTGCGTGGTGAGTGTGCGTGTGGAACGCAAATTCGGGTGGTACCGCGGAGTCTTCCGTCCCGGCTGGGATGGAGGCTCTTTTTGTTTTTCTGGAAGTGTTTGGAGGTGTTTGCCATGCTAGTTCCCTTCACTGGCCCCGAAGCCCTGGACAGCGCAGCCTTCCTGCAGCAGGGGGAGGCGACCCACAATGTGATGCGAAACATTGCCTCGGCGCCCTGCGTCACGGCGCTGCAGAACGCCGAGGGTACCTTCATTGCCCTGCAGAACGAGGGGCTCAACGCCTGGATTTGGGCGGGCAGCGCGTGCGCCGACTGGCCGGTATTAACCGACGAACTGGCCGACCGGCTGCAGGGGGTGGCACTGCCCGGCATCACCGCCGAGCCGGAGATGGTCAGCCGCTTCATCGAGCGCTATTGCCCGGCCAACGGTTGCCGCGCCCAGAGGAATATGCCACTGGTGGCCTATGAGCTGCCGGGTGAGCCCATCGCCCCCGCCGGCGTGCCCGGGGAGCGGCGCAAGGCCGTGGGGACGGATGCCGACCTCGTCGCGCGGTGGTTCGTCGCCTTTGACCAGGAGTGCTTCGGCATCCAGCAGACGCCAGAGGGAATGCGGGAAGCCGCCGAAAAAACCATCGCGGAGGGCGGATTGTGGCTCTGGGTCGTCGATGACGAGCCCGTTTCACTGGCGAGGGCGGCCCGCCGCAGCACCCGGCACCACCGCATCGGCCCGGTCTATACCCCGCCGGAAGCGCGGGGCAAGCACTACTCACAGGCGTTGGTTGCCGAGGTTTGTGGCCTCATCCGGCAGGAAGGGCTGATGCCGCTGCTCTATGCCGATGGCAACAACCCGATTTCCAACCGGGTCTACCAGAACATTGGATTTCTCCAGCGGGGAACGCTGGAAGAGATAAAGTTTATTCGCGAGGGATCGCATTAGGAGGAACAACAATGGCGTTGTATCAAAAGGTCTCCACCAGCCTCGACTTTGTGGAGCGGGAGAAGGAAATCCTGGAGTTTTGGCGGGAGAATCACATCTTTGGAAAAAGCGTGACCCTGCGGGAGGGCGCACCGCTCTACACTTTCTACGACGGGCCGCCCACTGCCAACGGCAAGCCCCACATCGGCCACGTGCTGACCCGGGCCATGAAGGACCTGGTGCCGCGCTACTACACGATGAAGGGCTACAACGTGCTGCGCAAGGCCGGCTGGGACACCCATGGACTCCCGGTGGAGCTGGAGGTGGAGAAGCAACTGGGGCTTGACGGCAAGCCGCAGATCGAGCAATACGGCATTGAGCCGTTCATCCAGAAGTGCAAGGAAAGCGTCTGGAAGTACAAGAGCGAGTGGGAGCAGATCTCCGACCGCGTGGGGTTCTGGGTGGATATGGAGAACCCCTACATCACCTATGACAACAACTACATCGAGAGTGAGTGGTGGGCGCTCAAGCGCATCCACGAGAAGGGCCTGCTCTATAAGGGCTACAAGGTCGTGCCCTACTGCCCGCGCTGCGGCACCGCCCTCTCCAGCCACGAGGTGGCCCAGGGCTATGCCGATGTGAAGGAGACCTCCGCCATCGCACGGTTCAAGGTGGCCGGCCGGCCGGGCGTGTCCATCCTGGCTTGGACGACGACGCCCTGGACCCTGCCCAGCAACATTGCCCTGTGCGTGAACGCCGCCGACGAGTACGGCGAATACCGCGTGGGGGATGAAACCCTCATCATGGCGACGGCGCTGGCGGCCAAGACCCTGCCCGAGGGGTATGAGCTCCTCCGCAGCTTCCCCGGCAGCGACCTCGTTGGCACGGTGTATGAGCCGCTCTTCACCGCCGGTGCCACGCCGGAGGGCCAACAGCCTCGCGTGGTGGCCGACCCCTATGTCAGCATGGAGGACGGTACCGGCATCGTTCACCTGGCCCCCTATGGTGAGGACGACATGCGCATCCTAAAACGCGAGGGCCTGGATTTCCGCATCATCGTGGATGCCCAGGGTGCCTTTACGGCGGAGACGCCGTGGGCCGGCACCTTTGTGAAGGATGCCGACCGCGCGGTGTTGGGTGACCTCAAGGCTCGCGGCCAGCTCTACGCCGCGCTGCCCTTCGAGCACAGCTATCCGTTCTGCTGGCGGTGCGACACGCCGCTGCTCTATTACCCGCGCGACACCTGGTTCATCGCCATGACGGCGGTGCGCGACGAGCTCGTGGCCAGCACCAAGTCCGTCAACTGGCTGCCCGAGAACATCCGCGATGGCCGCATGGGCAACTTTGTGGAGAACGTCATCGACTGGGGCATCTCCCGCGAGCGGTACTGGGGCACGCCCTTGCCGGTGTGGACCTGCGCCTGCGGCCACCGGGAGGTCATCGGCAGCCGGGCGGAGCTCGTGGAGAAGGGCCGCAACGTGGCGCCGGACATCGAGCTGCACAAGCCCTTCATCGATGAGGTGGAACTTGTGTGCCCCGAGTGCGGCGGCAGTATGCGACGGGAAGCTACCGTCATCGACTGCTGGTTTGACTCGGGCTCCATGCCCTTCGCCCAGTGGCACTATCCCTTTGGGAACAAGGAGGAGTTTGAGGCCCGCTTCCCGGCGGACTTCATCAGCGAGGCCGTGGACCAGACCCGCGGCTGGTTTTACACACTGCTGGCCATCTCCACCCTGCTCTTTGGCCGCGCGCCGTTCAAGACCTGCCTGGTGCTGGGCCACGTGTGCGACAAGGACGGCATCAAGATGAGCAAGCACAAGGGCAACGTCCTTGACCCCTGGGAGATGCTCAACACCCGCGGGGCCGACGCCGTGCGCTGGTATTTTTACACCGGCAGCGCGCCATGGCTGCCGAGCCGTTTCTCCGGCGAGGCGGTGAGCGAGGCCCAGCGCAAGTACATGGGCACACTGTGGAACACCTATGCGTTCTATGTGCTCTATGCCAACATTGACGGCTTCAACCCGCTGGAGCACACCCTTGACTACGCCCGGCTGGGCGAGATGGACCGGTGGGTGCTCTCCCGCCTGCAGACGCTGGTGGCCGAGGTCGACGGCGGGCTCGGGGAGATTCGCATCACCGAGAGTGGTCGTGCCCTCAGCGAGTTTGTGGACGACCTCTCCAACTGGTATGTGCGCCGGGGCCGCGACCGCTACTGGGGCGGCGGGCTTACCGAGGACAAGGTGAACGCCTACCTCACGCTCTACACCGTGCTTGTGACACTGGCCAAGCTGACCGCGCCGTTCACGCCCTTCCTGGCCGAGCAGATCTACCGGAACCTGGTGGCGGGCATTGACCCCGCCGCGCCGGAGTCGGTGCACTTCTGTGACTTCCCGGCGGTGAACCCGGCGTGGATTGACCGGGAGCTGGAGGCCAACATGGCCCGGGTGCTGGGCATCGTGGCGCTGGGCCGTGCCTGCCGCGCCACCGCCGGTGTCAAGAACCGCCAGCCTGCCCCGGCCCTGCTGGTGGAGGGCGCAGCCCTGCCGGCGAGCCTCACGGCCCTGGTGGCCGATGAGCTCAACGTCAAGGCTGTGGAGTTCATTGAGAGCGCCGGCGACCTGGTCAGCTACAAGGTCAAACCCCAACTCAAAACCCTGGGACGCCGCTTTGGCAAGCGCATGCCGCTCGTCAACACCCTGCTGCAGGAGGGCGACGGCACGGCCTTCGTGGCGGCGCTGCGGGGGCAGGGGTTCTTCACGCTGGATGTCGAGGGTGTGGAGGAGCGCTTTGAGCAGGAGGATGTGCTCATTGAGGTAACCCAGCGCTCCGACTTCTTCACCGCCAGCGAGGGTGGCGTGTCGGTGGCGCTGGATGCGCGACTCACGCCCGCACTCCTGGAGGAAGGCTTCGTGCGGGAGGTCGTCTCCAAGGTGCAGCAGATGCGCCGGGAGGCAGGCTTCGAGGTGACCGACCACATCGCCCTGGCGGTGGACGGCCCGGCCGACGCGCTTGCGACCATTGCCCGCAACCAGGGGGACATCCTGGCCGATGTGCTGGGCGACGCCCTGACCGAGGGCCGGCCCGAGGGCTTTGGCCGGGAGCAGACGATCAACGGCGAGGAACTGTTCCTCACCGTGCGGAAGGTGTAAGAAGCCATGTATCTGGCCGACAAATGGAAGGATTATGAGGTCATTGACGCCGGCGCTGGCGAGAAGCTGGAGCGCTGGGGCGACGCCCTGCTGCTGCGGCCCGACCCGCAGGCCATCTGGCCGGCGGAGCGGCAGCACCCGGCCTGGGGGCAGGTGGACGCCATCTACCACCGCAGCCAGGAGGGCGGCGGCACCTGGGAGTACCGTCGCCCCCTGCCCGAGCGGTGGTCGGTGGGCTATGGCGCGCTGCGCTTCCACATCAAGCCCCTGGGCTTCAAGCACACCGGGCTTTTCCCCGAGCAGGCCGTCAACTGGGATTGGATGGCTGGGCGCATCGCGGAGTGTGGTCAGGAGCAGCCGAGCGTGCTGAACCTCTTTGCCTACACCGGCGGGGCCACGGCGGCTTGCGCGGCGGCGGGTGCGTCGGTCGTGCATGTGGACGCCGCCAAGGGCATGGTCAACTGGGCGGGGGAGAATCTGGAGCTTTCAGGCCTCACCGACCGGCGGGTGCGCTTCCTCATCGACGACTGCCTGAAGTTCGTGCAGCGGGAGGCCCGCCGTGGCCGCCGCTACGACGCCATCCTGATGGACCCCCCGAGCTATGGCCGGGGCCCGGGTGGGGAGATGTGGAAGCTGGAGGACAAGCTCTTTGAGCTGGTGCAGGCCACGATGGCCATCCTCAGCGACCAGCCCATCTTCTACCTCATCAACTCCTACACCACCGGCCTGCAGCCCCTGGTGCTGGAGAACATGCTTAAAATGACGGTGGCGCGGCGCTTTGGTGGCCGGGCCGAGGCTGGTGAGGTGGGTCTGCCCATCACGGCCACGGGCCTGACGCTGCCCTGTGGGGCCAGCGGCCGGTGGCAGCCGTGAACGGGCGAACCCCGGACATCCTCTATGAGGACAATCACCTGCTGGTGGTGTTGAAGCCGCCGGGTGTGCCCAGCCAGGGTGACAGCTCCGGCGACGCGGATATGTTGACGCTGCTCAAAGCCTATGTGAAGGAGCGGTACCAGAAGCCCGGCGCGGTCTACCTGGGGTTGGTGCACCGGCTGGATCGCCCAGCCGGGGGCGTCATGGTCTTCGCCCGCACCAGCAAGGCCGCCGCGCGGCTCTCTGAGCAGATGGGCGATGGGCGGTTTGCCAAGCAATACCTCTGTGTGTGCGAGGGCACACCCCCCGGCGGGCGGCTGGAGCACTACCTGACCAAGGACGCCGCCGCCAACCGGGTGACGGCCACCCTGCAACCCCGCCCGGGCGCCCAGTGGGCGGCGCTGGAATATGAACCACGCCACACGGTGGAGGGGCGTACCCTCTGCGCGGTGCGGCTGCTGACGGGCCGGCCCCATCAGATCCGCGTGCAGATGGCGGCCATCGGCTGCCCGCTGTGGGGGGATCAGCGCTACAACCCCGCTGCCCGCCCTGGCCAGTGGCTGGCGCTGTGGAGCACGGAGCTCGCCTTCGACCACCCGACACGGGGGGAGCGCATGACCTTCACCGCGCTGCCGGAGCCCGGCCCCGGCACGCTCTGGGGCCAGTTTTCCTAACCCAGGGTGTGTTTGGTTTGGTTGAATCTTCCGGTAGATCGGGATAGAATAAATGGGAGCGGGTTGTCCTGCTCCCATCATCGCATCAGGAGGGAATCTCAATGGACACGTTGAACGCCATTTTCACCCGTCGCAGCATCCGGCAGTATACCGGGGAACCCATCAGCGAGGAACAGCTTCACACGCTGTTGCGGGCCGGTTTTTCTGCCCCGTCGTGCATGAACAGCCGGTCTTGGCGCATCATCGTGGTGCGGGAGCAGGAGACGTTCCAGGCCATCAACAAGATTCATCCCTATTCCCGCATGCTGCCGCAAGCCGGTTGCGGCCTGTTGGTTTGTGTGGATACCTCCTCCGGTGTGCCGTTTGAGTACCTGGTGCAGGACGCTTCCGCTGCCACGCAGAATATCTTACTGGCCGCGCATGCGCTGGGCCTTGGCGCGGTGTGGCTGGGGGTCTCCCCGTTGCAGGAGCGCGTGACCGGCTTGCAGAAGCTGCTGGAGATCCCCGACGAAGTGAAGCCCATCGCCATGGTTTCCGTCGGGCACCCTGCGGAGGAACGTGCCGCGCCGGACCGCTATGAGGCTGACAAGGTCTTCTTTGGGCGTTGGCAGGGGAAATGACCGTCAAACGACGTTTGACCGGAGGACAGGAATGGATACGATTGAGAGCATTCTGACCCGCCGCAGCATCCGGAAGTACACCGGGGAACCGGTGTCGGAGGAGCAGCTGCACACCATTTTGCGGACGGGTTTTTCCGCGCCGACGGCGAAGAACACCCGCCCCTGGCAGTTTCTCGTCATACGCAACCCGGAGACACTGCTGGCGATCACCAAGGCACACCCCTATTCGAGCATGCTGCCGGAGGCTGGCTGCGCCATCCTGGTGTGCGGCGACGCCACCGTCAACGCCAGCCAGGGTTACCTTTTGCAGGATTGCTCCGCCGCCATGGAGAACATGCTGTTGGCGGCCCACGCACTGGGGCTGGGGGCCGTGTGGCTGGGCGTCGCCCCGCGGGAGGAGCGCATCGCCGCCCTGCGGGAGCTGCTGAGCATCCCCGAGCAGAGCCACCCGATTGCACTGATGGCGGTGGGTCACCCGGCGGAGCAACGACCCGCCCCCGACCGCTATGAGCAGGACAAGGTATTCTACGAGCACTGGGGCGCCAAGGAGGACGAATGATGGACGCGAAAACCGCACTGTACACCCGACGGAGCATCCGCGCCTATACCGGCCGGCCGCTGACCGATGAGGAGATCAATGACATTCTGCGGGCGGGGTTCTCGGCACCCAGCTGCGCCAACCTCCGGCCACTCCACTTCGTCGTGGTGCGGGAGCGGGCCACGCTGGAATTGATCGTCAGCGTTCACCCGCACAGCAAGGCCGTGCTGCAGGCGGGGTGTTGCATCGTCGTCTGTGCCGACCGCAACCTGCACGATAACCTCTATTACGACAACCAGGACGCCTCTGCCGCCATTGAGAACATGCTGCTGATGGCCCACGGCATGGGCCTGGGCGGCCTGTGGATGGGCTTGCGCCCCGACGAGGACAAGGCCGCGCCCATTGCCGCGGCGCTGGGGCTGCCGGGGTCGGTGCTGCCCTTCGGCCTGGTGGCCGTGGGAGAGCCCGCCGAGCAAAAGGATGCCCCCGACCGCACCCTGCCCGACCGGGTGCACTGGGATCGGTGGTAATCACCGCCATTTACCATAAAAACACCGCCCGGCATCCAGCCGGGCGGTGTTGTGTTTTGCGTACTAAAGGGCGTGGTACCGCAGCCGACCATTCTCCACCTGCGCCGCTGCCCGACCGGCCTTCACGAGGTGGGTCAGCAGCGCGGCGATGGTAGACCCGACCAGATAGTATTGCGCCTCATTCTGCTCCAGCCCAAAGGACGTGAAGGCCGCGGCCAGCGCGTCTTCCCGGCTCTGGGGCTGCTGGCGCAGGCAGGTGGCCAGCCAGTCGGCGGCGGCCCGCAGACCCTGGCGGTTGGCCTGCACCAGCGCCGCCACATCGTCCACTGGGCCGTTGTGAGCGGTGACGCAGGCGGTGAGGGTTGGTACCAGCGCCTCGATGGCGTCAAAGGCCGCCAGCGCGCCATCCACGTCGAAGAAGTAAGGCAGGCCGTACTTCTCCCACACATAGGCGGGGAAGAGCGCGTCGCCGCAGAAAAGCACCCCATCCTGCGAGAGGTACCCGTACTGCTGGGGGCAGTGGCCATGCAGGGGCACCGCCGTGAAGGGCACCCCGCCGACGGCCTGCATGCCGGGCTCCAGCGGCGCCACCGCCGGGGTGGGCGTGGCCAGGAAGAATTTGCTGCCCAGCGCCGCTGGCGGCGCCGCGCCATAAAGGACCATCGGCTCCAGCTCCGGCTGGCGTAGCACCGCGCATTCCAGCGGCGGGGCAAAGACCGTGAGCCCCAGCTTTGCGTGCAGCGCCGCATTGCCGCCGCAGTGGTCGGCGTGGCTGTGGGTGATGAGCAACCCTTTGGCGGTGAGACCGGCAGCCCCGATCGCCGCCGCGATGCGGTTGCCGGCACTGCGGTCAATGCCGCTGTCAACCAGCAGGCAATCGCCGCCCTGCCGCAGCACGCCCACATGAAGGCGCAGAGGCAGGCAGCCAGTTTGCTCGGTCAGCCAGAGGATTTCCGTTGGGGTGGGCGTTTCCATGGTCGCTCCTTGGTTTTTGCCCATTATACTACGCCTTCCAGCATTGGCAACAAGAGGAGTGGATGGATTGCTCTATTGCAATGCATCAATCTGGGGTATAATAAAAGGGATGGAACGTTTCAATTGGGAACGTGTCACAAGGGCAATGGGGAGGATTTGGATGAAGCGAGGGAAGAAAACGCTGCCGGTGGTGGTGCTGGCGGTGGCGCTGCTGGTGTTGCCACTGGCTGGCTGCATGGACGCAAACACGCCGATGGAGACCCAGCTGGTGCTGACCGACCCGGCCGAACTTGCAGCCGAGAAGGCCGCTGCGGATACCCAAAGCGACACCTATGGCTTGGTCGATTTGGAGTATTACTATGACTTCACAGCCCTGCCCGATGGGGCGGAGCTTGGTGAGTTGAAGATCGCCAACAGCGTGACGCGGATCTCCTATACCTTTGGCCCCACGAGCGACGACAGCTATGAGAACAAGATGGAGCTCGTGTGGTACCGCGCGGCCCAGGGTTCCAGCTTCATCAGCGACATCGCCGCAAACGGGGATTACCGCACCCTGGAAGGGGACGGAGTGCAGTACCTGGTGCGCACCATACAGGCCCAGTCCCCCGAGGACGTGAACAAGGCCATTGATTTCAGCCAACTGGTGTTCTGGGCGCAGGACAGCCACGCGTTCCTGGCGGCGGTACCGTTGAGCTTCACCGACGAGGACATCCTGCACTATTGCGTGGCCAAAGAGATACCGGTGAAATAGGTAATGCCGGGCCAGCCTTGGCTGACCCCGAGACAAATGAGGAGGCAGGGTATGAGGACAATCAAGGTTAAGGAACTCAATCGTGAGGACTTCCGCAAGTATGGGTCCTATGAGCGGATGGTGAACCCGGAGACGATCACCTTTGGCGGTGAGCCGGTGCAGTTCTTCCGCGACATGCTGCCCATGCACATTGGCAGCGAGCAGGTGTCCTTCTCCATCTGCCGGGTTTGCCCCCGGCCGCTGGTCATTGAGTCCTATGAGTACCACAACAAGACCGGCGAAGGCATCCTGCCCATCGACGGCGACATCATTCTGCATGTGGCCTACGCCAGCGGGCACAAGGTCGCCCTGGATGAAGTGGAAGCCTACTTCGTGCCCCGGGGTACGATGGTGACACTGCGGCCGGGTGTCTTCCACCACGCGCCCTTTGCCGCCGGCGAAACGCCTGTCAGCACCCTCATCGTGCTGCCCGAGCGCACCTACGCCAACGACTGCATCGTCGTGCGGGCAGAGGAGCAGGACAAGATCGCCATGGAGCGCTGAAGGCACTTTCAAACCACGAACAAACAAAGTGGGATGCTATTTGGCATCCCACTTTGGTGAAAAACCGGCAGGGAGTGCAAGACTCTCTGCCGTTCTTGTTGGCGTTGTTTGCGTGTCCGTACGCGCTGAGGCACGTTTGGTCAACGACCCCGTGGAACGGGGCTACTCCGCCGCCGCGCCGAGGAAGATACTCGTGACAGCACCATCCTGCAGAGTGAACACGACGCCGCCAAATAGCGTGCCGGCAACGATTGAATCCTCGGTGACGGTCGTCGGGTCGATGGCGTCGCCATAGGCAGCCAGCACAGCGTCCTTCCCGTCGCCGATCTTCACGCCCTTCTGCGTCGCCAGGGCACAGGGGGCAGCGGCGTTGATGGAATAGGCGACGAACTCCGACTCGCCATTGGTGCTCTCCACCATGTTGATGGTCAGACCCTCGTCGGCAAAGGTCCAGTCGGAATGCTTCAACCCATCGGCACCCCACATCTGGGCTTCGGACTTCTCATCGGGTTCGCCAAGGGCCGCCAGCACCTCACTCTCGGTCATGCCCAGTTTAACCGCACCAACGGAATCACTGGCCATGAGGTCGAAGCCAACCTGACCGTAGTCAATGGCAGCAGACTGTGTGGGGTCCGCCGTGGGGGAGGCCGTCGGCTGCGCGGTTGTGGCAGCGGGGGTCTCCGTAGCCGGGGCCGTTGTGGGGGGGACGCTCGTGTCTGTGGCGGCGGGGGTACAGCCCGCGGCGCCGAACACCAAAAGCAGAGAGAGCAAAACCACCGAAAGTGCTTTCATACGATCTCCTATAAACATCAGCCGTGAGATAAAGTTTATCATTTTTGGCATATGCTGGCAAGCGAGGCCCTGTGAGGCCCTATGCTGGCTGGTCGGCCGGCGCATCGTGCCCTGAGTGAGCAAACGAGCCCTCCCCAGGGCTGTCGCAAGCCGGACGGATGGCAGCCAGATCAACCGCTGCAGTTCCTCCGGCTCATCTGCTCCCAAGGATCTCGAGCCCCTCGCGTCGGTATCCAAGAGTGTGGTCATCAGCAGAGAAGGGCAGAAAACCGGCAGAAAGCCAATCGCTCTCTGCCGTTCAGAGTGCCTACACCCCCCCAGAACGGGCAAAGGGGGATAAACCTTCCGCCGATTCATTCGGCGGGAGGAAAGGCAGAGTCAGCGCGAGCGGATGAAAAACCGCCTGAAGGAGCAACGTATCCTTGAAGCCCGCATGAGAGCTACAGCCTGAGATCGGTCGGCGACATGCGCGGCGACCGATCTGGCCATAACGAGAACAAGCACTTTAAATCGCGGCTGTCGTCACAGCGGCAGACGCGAAAGGCTGTCGCTTTGTCGACAGCCTAAACCGGCAGAGAGCCAATCGCCCTCTGCCGGTACTTGGTGCAACTGATGGCCTCCCAGCGGTCACAGGTAATGTTCGTCGGCTAGCCACTGCAGGTAGTTCTGGATGCAGACCTCCCAGTATTCCCACCGGTGGAAACCAGGCCCCTCGGTGTAGGTCAGTGGGATGTCCAGCGAGCGGCACTGGTCGCGGAAGGATGTGGTGCAGGGGTAGAGCTCGTCCTCGGTGCCGCACCACGTGTAGAAATTCGGCAGGGTGACGCCGGCAGCGTGGTTGCGGCGCAGCAGCGCTAGCAGGTCGTTGTCGCTGTCACGCAGCTGTTCTTTGGAGCCGAAGAGCATCTCCCCCTCGCCGGGGAAGTAGTGGGCGCTCTCCTGCGAGGAGGGGATGAGCAGCAGGTTGACCGCGCCGGAGAAGCTGGCCGCGGTGGCGAAGCGCTCGGGTTGGAGCAGCGCGTGCTTCATCGCGCCGAAGCCGCCCATGGAAAGGCCGGCCACGTGGTTCAACTCCCGCCGCTCGGCAAGGCCGAACATGTGCCGGGTGATGGCGGGTACTTCTTTTGCCACGTGATCCCAATACCGATAGCCGCCGATGGCGACGTTGACGTAAAAACCGCGCAGGGTCTCGGGCATGACGATGACCAGGCCGTATTTTTCGGCGTAACGCTCGATGGCGGTGCGGCGAATCCACCCATGGTGGTCGTCGGAGAGGCCGTGCAGCAGCGTCAGCACCGGTGTTTCGCTCAGGGGTTTGCCACCCGCTGGGTATTCGGGCAGCAGCACTGTCATTGCCGTTTGTTTCTGCAGAATTTTGGAGTAAAAGTCGATTTCCAGATGTGCCATGGTGTCCTCATTTTTTCTGTCATTGTACGATTCTGCGGTTTTTCGTGTCAAGCAATGCGGTGGGATTCGCAGCGCTGCCCGGTCGATGGGGCACAAAACAGGAAAACGGGCGAGCGGACGAGGAAAAACCTGAAAAACGTTGTGCGGGCATAAAAACAGCCTACAAAGCCAACTGCTCACAGAATAAAGTCTTTGACCATCTTTGACCAATGAAACGACTCGTTCTATAATCGAGTCAACCGAAAGGGGAAGACATACTCTGACAATTGAACAGGAGGATACAGCAATGGCAAACCTGGTTCCCAGCAGAAACAACCGCAGCCGCGGCGCAGTGACGCCCTTTGACCTCATGCGCAGCCTCTTCAACGACCCGTTCTTCGGCGATCTTGGCTTCCCGGCGCTGACAACCGCCGGTGCCATCCGTGCGGACGTGCGAGACAACGGCAATGAGTACCTCATTGAGGCCGATCTGCCCGGCGTCAACCGTGAAAATATCAACCTGGATGTGAACAACAATGTACTGACCATTCGTGTCAACGAGGAGTTTGAACGCAAGGATGAGCGGGAGGACTACATCTACCGCGAGCGCCGAATGGGTTCAACCAGCCGCTCCTTCGCCTTGGATAACGTCCGCGAAGACGGTATCAAGGCCGAGTACCGCGATGGCGTGCTGACGGTGCACCTGCCCAAGGAGGAGAACGTCAAACCCTCCGCCCGGCGCATCGACATCCAGTAAAACCAACCTTGCGGCGCTGGTGCAATCAGCGCCGCACATCCAAGTTTTCCCATCTCCCACCGCCCGGTGCTTGTGCGCAGGGCGGTTTTTGCAACTATACATCTTGCCGGGAGGGTAATGTTCTTTGTTGTGTATATGGTTCAAACCATACAGAAAATCCGCAACAAAGATTGTGCATTCTTTTCGCAACCATGGTTGGCTTATGATATACTATTCTCATCTATTGTGTTGGAGGCAGGCACATGGCTGAAGTACTTTTCCCAAGGACAACAGTGGGCGGCGTTTCCGTCTCCCGCATGATCATTGGCACCAACTGGCTGCTGGGGTACAGCCACACCGGTCCCGCCGCGGACAAGCTGATTCAGAAGCGCCAGACCGTGGAAAAGGTCTCCGAGATTCTGGAGGCCTATCTCCAGTATGGCATTGATACCATCATGGGCCCGATGGCGTCGGGGACGGTGCTGCTGGACGCCATGAAGATGGCCGAGGATCGCACCGGCAAGAAGCTCATCTTCATCAGCACCCCCATCCTCAACGTGGACGACAACGCTGCCGCCCGCAAGGAGGCTGAGGCTACCATCGCCCAGTGCTACAAGGATGGCTCGACTTTCTGCTTCCCGCATCACTCGTCGGCGGAGCAGCTGGTGAACAAGAACCGGCAGACCATCGATCGTCTGCCCGATTACCTCAAGATGGTGCGTGACCACGGCATGATCCCCGGCCTCTCGGCCCACATGCCCGAGCTCATCGTCTATTCCGACCTCAACGACTATGATGTGGAGACCTACATCCAGATCTACAACTGCCTGGGCTTCCTCATGCAGGTGGAGATTGAGTACATCAACAAGGTCATCTGGGCGGCCAAGAAGCCGGTCATGACCATCAAGTCCATGGCTGCTGGGCGCTGCACGCCCTTTGTGGGGCTCAATTTCTCTTGGGCCACGCTGCGGCCCCAGGACATGGTCACCGTAGGGGCCTTCACCCCCGATGAGGTGCACGAGGACGTCGAGATCTCCCTGGCCGCGATGGAGCGCCGCGCCCCCGACCTGGAGGGCCGCGCCAGCCCCAACAAGACAACCATCATGAAATAACGGCGGCCGGGTTTGCCGGCTGCCAAACGGGCAATACTCCAACAGGAGCCGGAAACGCGGGCAACCGCGTTTTTTCGGGCCAGGTGAATGACTAAGTTCAGTCGAGCAGGAGGCGTACCATGCGGATTACCAAGGACAAGGAAGTGCGGCGGGCCGAGCTGGTGGATGCTGCGGCCACCCTGTTTGTGGAGAAGGGCTATGCCGACACCATGGTCAGCGACATTGTGCGGCGGGTGGGGGTGGCCCAGGGCACGTTCTATTACTACTTCCCCACCAAGGAGAACGTGCTGGACAGCGTGGTGGAGGTGCTGCTGAAGGAGACGGTGCAGCGGGCCCAGTGGTTGGCCGGCGATGCCAGCCAATCCTGCCTGCAGCGGCTGGAGAATCTGTTCCGCATGCTCTTCTCCCCCCGGGCCAGCCTGGAGGCCAACAGCCGTTACAGTGACCTGCTGCAGGACCGCATCGTCCACGCCCACATGCAGGAGGCACGCCTGCGCCTGCTGAGCCCGGTGTTCCGGGCCCTGCTGGATGACGGCGTGGCGGCGGGGGAGTTTAACCCCCTGCGCTACAGCGATGAACTGTCTGAAATGGCTCTGCGCGGCGCGGCGGCGTTCCTTAATGGCCGGCGGGAGGCCATGGTGGAGCCCATGATTGCCAACAACACCATGGACGCCCTGGCCGAGCTGATGGAGAAGCTGCTGGGCCTGGCCGAGGGCTCGCTGGACTTCAAGGATCGCGTCATCCGCCGGCACCTGTAGCCGGGCAGACCCGGCGGCCATCGTCGCGCACCGGCGTGTGCTCGACATGGGGCCGGGAACCCGCATAAGGTATCCCTGCCATGTGAATGCCCGTGTGGCCGGACAGGCCCGGCGACCATCGCGTGAGGGCATCTGGCCCAGATGTGCGAAGCCAAAGGCCAACTATATAACGAAGGAAGCAAAGAGGGAGGACTGCCCAGCGGGCAGTCCTCCCTCAGAGTACCTAAAACCTCTAGAACGTGCAAAGGGAGATGAACCTCCCGCCGATTCATTCGGCGGGAGGAAAGCCGGGGCCAGCGCGAGCAGAAGAAAAACTCCGCCAGAAGGCGCAACGTATCCTTAGAAACCCGCATGAGAGCTGCAATTAGTGATCGGTCGGCGACATGTGCGGCGACCGATCTAGCCATAACGAGAACAAGCTGTCTGAATCGCGGCTGTCGCAACAGCGGCAGACGCGAAAGCCGACCGGACCGTTCCCCCCACCCCGGCATAGGATGGAGAGAACGACGATGGGAGGGGACCCCAATGGCCCGAACGCACAGAATGACCCTGAACGCCTTGGACGCCCTGCGGCAGCGCCACGGCGCGCGCCAGATGGAGGAGCAGTTTCGCGCCTTGGCCCTGCGTGACGAAGGGGCGGCGCTGGCTCTGCTCAACGATAGCAGATTGAAATACCCGACGCTCTATTTGCTGGAACCGGAGATTGTGAAGTTGGGGCTGGGTGGGCGGCTCAGCGACCGCAACCGCCTGGCGCGGCTCTTTGCCGGTGCGCTGTCTGAGGAACCCTCGCCTCTGGTCACTGGCGACCGGCCCGACCTGTTGCCGGTGCTGCGATGGATGCAGGGCACGGGCTGGCAGGCCGAACCGATGGAGGAGCAGTATGAGCAAATGCTGGATCGGGCGGCGATCTTGCTGACCCACCAGTACCACGACGACGACAGCCTGCCAGCCATCGCCGAGCAACTCTTTGCCCGCCACCGCCATGGGCGGTATGCCTATGACCTGCAGTGGGCATTGTTTGCCGGCTCCCCGGCCAGGTGTCTGAACCTGTTACAGGGCAAGCTTCGTTCCACCGATGGGCGGGATGTGGAACTGGCACGCAAACTCCTGAACGTTGCGCCCAGCTTTGCCACCAATGCCCCCCCCGAGCGTCAGCGCCGGCTGGCAGGGAAGTGGCTCACACGCAACCGCGCCTACCTGCGGCCCACCGGCTCCACCAGCCAGGAGGGGCCGGATACCCACCGCTGGGAGCTGGCCGACGACCGGAAGTACTTACACCGCCGACTGCAAGGGGAGGGCGAAACGGAGTTATCCCTCCGGGACAGTGCACGGCTGCAAGAATTTGCGGCCTGTGGCGAGGGGGAGCGGCAGCTGCTGAGCGAGTGCTCCCTGCGGCTGCGGCGGCGCAACCTGGCTCGCTGGCAGCGTTGGATGAACAAGCCCATCGACCAACAACTGCGAACCGCCCGGCGGCTGCTGGGGTAGGAGGTCAACGATGGTTCGGATCAATGACAAGCCGGTGGACGCACTGCCAACGGTCGATGGCTTTCAGCCCAACGACCAGCAGAAGGAGATCTTCCGGCTGATGGCGACAAGCCAGGAGGAATACCGGTTCAATACGGCCCAGCAGCTGGCCTTTGAGCTAAAGGTGCGCGACAGCGTGGTGAACGCGGCCAAGGCACTGGCCCGCAGTGGGCTGGAGTTCCGCGTCTTCCGCAACTCCAAGGCCAACTCTCAATTTTGGCAGCGCACCGGCGAAGGGGGCTTTAAGCTCCTCAACGGGGTGAAGCCTGCCGACGCCATCCGCGACATCTACCGCAACGGGCGGCTCTATGGCACCGAATGCTCCACGGCCATGGCCATCGTCTATTACAAAGCCATGCTGGATGTCTTTGGCGACGAGTTGTTCAATCAGCTCTATCCCTCCATACAGCTGATGAACTGGCAGTACCTCGATCGGGATCTGGCTCTTGTGCGCCTGTCGAAGGCACCGGACCTACTGCCGGGCGACGCGCGGTACTTTAAGAACCCCGATGTTGACCCGACTCACCCCGAATGGCAGGGGGAGAATGCCTTCTACCTGGGCGGCGGCAAGTATTACGGCCATGGCGTGGGCATCACCACCGGTGACGCCATCATCCGCAGCCTCAACGGCCTGCGCAAGCCAGGCGCCACCCGCACGGCCTACCTTACGGATACGGTGACCCGCCAGAACTACGCCACCCTCAGCCGACTGGCGTCGTCCTACCAGCGCTCCGGCTCCCTGGCCATGGCTCTGCGGATGGGGGAGTTGGCGGTGTGAGGAAGAGTGCCCAGGCCGACGCAGGCAGGCATGAGAAAAAGACCAACTATGGAAGCTGCGCGCCATGGCTGATCCGTGCTCCTTCGCTATTGTGTGCGGCGTGACTCCGCTGGTTGGTGTGTCGTAGGACGCCTGGCCGGCATGCGTAAACCCAATCGGCGAACGCAGAGCCGGATGGCGTAAAGGGAGGACGCGACCACAAGTTGGTGGGTATCGTGGGTAGGGATGTCAACTGGGGGTTCCTTGGCACAGTGATTCGTTTTCAGCCAAGACATTGACTCTGGAGGCAATGTAATCGGGCACGCTCTCCCTGGGGATGGCGAGTGCCACGCTCAGTTCGCTGAAGAGCAGATCCTCCGCCCGCTGCAGGAAGCGCTCGTCCACCACGCTGAATTTGCGGTTTTGCGCCTCCACCTCCTGCCGCTTGGCATAGATGGACATGGTGAGCTTGACGAGATCGATGAGCTCATGGGTATGAAAAGCAGCCGTGTAGTGCTCCGTGAGTTGGGAAATCGCCTTGTTGTGGTACGGTTCGGGCCGAATGGACGGGATCCGGTCGATGAGCGCTTCGGCCTCCTCCTTGGAGATGACGCGGCGCATGAACACCTTGGTGCTGTTGACTGGGGTGTGAATGACACACTGCTGGTGCAGCGGCTTCAACGTGTAATAGAGCTGCTCATCGGGTGCGTCAACAAGGTTTTGGTAACAGACGTCCGTGATGACAGAGATGCCCAGATTGCCATAGACAACAAGATCATTGACTTGAAACATGTGTGTTACTCCAGACTTGGCGGTTCGGATTGCGAGGCGATCGCCCGCAATGCATGGGGTGCGCATCTCTTCGGTGGGTGCGCAGTCGAGTTCGCTGGCGTCCATGCGTTTGATGTGTGATGGGTTTCTCATGGAACATGCCTGCGTCTGTGGCAAAGCACCATCGTCTGAGAAATGCCGACACACCTCCTGGCTGCCTCCTCCCAATCGAGTGAGCCGGTCGCGCCATGACAAAAACAAAATGCGACATACATTGTATGTCTTTATTCTACATCAAATTCATGAAAAAATGTAAGTAAAATTCACTTGGAGAAATGCGGGCCAATGTACAGGTGGCAATATCCAGGCCGTCGCCATTCTGTCTGGGGATGGCAAGGAATCTGTCAGGCTGTACGACCAGATCGAGCGGCAGGCGCTTATGATGGCTGATGCCTTTTCCAGTGGGATCATCGCTCAGTTCCCGCAGGCATTCCGGTAGGGGGGCATGGCTTTCATGGTTCCAGTGCCCCCTTGGATGCAAAAGGCGCACCCCAGTGATTCTCCCCGGCATGGGAGCTTGGTTCTTTTGTGTTGTGATGGGTAGTCAAATGGTAGTCAGAGCGTAAAAAGGCAAGCAAAGTTGAGCTCAGAAATAATCAAAACCCCTGCTGAATCGATGAAAAACATCTTCAACAGGGGATTTTAATGGAGCTGATAATGGGATTCGAACCCATGACCTATTTTGGTGCACATCGTTAGACGTTGATAGACCGAAAAACCACGGTTTTAAGCCATTTGTCGATATGCTTGGCATAGCCGTGCCTAGCAGTGTAAATAAACTGCGTTGCCAGAAAGTTGCCGGAGATGTTCATAGCGCTGTATCAAACACGCCATCGAGGAGCGATGCATCAACCTTCTCCCGCTCTTTGTCTAGGTGCATGTAGAACTGCATCATGGTCAAAACGTTCTTGTGCCCCATCCACCGGCTGGCCGTCACTACGTCGATGCCCTTAGCGTGGAGCATGGTAGCGTAGTTGTGGCGAAGATAATACGGCGTAATGATCGACCGTTTCAACATCTTTTTCTCGTCTTGCGTCACGCTCGCGTTCGACCTCCTGTGCTCCAGCGAATTATCTTCTTCATATGCAAGCCTCATCAGGCGATCCCAAAGTGCGTCTGCCTCCTTTTTCGTTAGCCACTGTCCGCTTGCCGGAGACTGCAATACAAAGGCGCTCTTGATACCCTTGCGTGGTGTCAGAAGAGTTACCAGCGCGGCTGGCATCGGTATGACTCGGTCGCTTGGGTCGTTTTTGAGCCCATCTATTTTGCCGGTTGTGGTATTCGAGTAGTCGATGTCCCGCTGGATGTGTACCGTACGCGCCTTAAAATCAAAGTCGCCCCACTGTAGGCCAAGGCCCTCGCCAGGGCGAACGCCTAGGCAGAACAGCAGCGCCACCCATATCCCGTTTGGCTCTGAATCGATTGTCTTTAGCACCGCCTTTTGCTCTTCTGCAGTGAGGGCTCGGCGGCTTCCTTCTTCGCAGTCAGGGACGATGAACCCCATGGTGGGATCGCGGTCGATCACCCCGTCCATCACCGCACGGCGGAAGAACTGCCGTCCGACCATCACGATCTTTTTCATATACGACGCCTTGCAGTCCGCTCGATCGTTGAGGAAGCGCTGCAATTCGATTGGGCGAATGCTGCGGAGCTGCCGGTCGCCGAACTCCGGTAGGTAGTGGGCGTCGAGTATGGTGCGATAGCACCGGAGGTTGGAACCGGCGATGTGCGGCTTTTTGTAGACGGTGAACCAATCCTCTACGAAAGCGGATAGTAGCACGTCACGATCCACCTTGTCAACGCCGAAGGTGTATTGCTTGCGGAGCTCCTCCAGCGCCTCTGCCAACTCTGGACGGGTGCGCCCGGAGGCGTATTTGTACACGTCCTTCCCGTCGGCATCAACGCCCACCTTGATTTTGCCGCGATACCGTCCGTCCAGTTGCTTTCCCCTGGGGCGTTTTTCGTCTGGGGCGTAGGTTTTCTTCTTTGGCATGTTGGTACCTCCTAAGCGCGGCTTGCGGCCTTTGCCTCGGCCCTTCTGGCCTCCTCGGCTGAGATTTCTGCGCGCCTTATGTCGTAGATCCTGATTAGTATGTTGGCGGTTGCTGTGGCGTCTCCAAGTGCCCGGTGGTATATTGACGCATCGAATCCGATGTGCGACGCGACCGTAGACAATTTATAGTTCTTCAACTCGCGGAACACGCTCTTTGATGCTACCAGAGTGCATAGGGCGTTTGTGCAAGGTGGACGGCCCGCCTCTTTCAAGTAGGCATTGATGAACCTGACGTCGAACGATGCGTTATGGGCAACAATAGTCCTTTCGCCGATCAGCTCCATCATATCATCGAGCAGGTCGGAGAATGTTGGCTTGTCCGCGACCATCGCGTCCGTGATGCCATGTACGTTGGATGCGGCCGCCGGGATGGGCCTGATGGTTCTGCACAAGTATGATGCGCTTCTGGATATTTGATCATTATCCACAAGTACAACTGCGGCCTCCACAATTTCGTCGGTTTTCCATGAGAGGCCAGTAGTCTCAAAATCAATCACCGCGAAGCTCTTTAACTCCCTGATCGGAGTCTTGTTGCCAACATAGATGTTGTCGATTTTGATTGTCTCAAGCTCCCTGACGTCATCAGCCGACAGGAATGGATGGTCTTTATAGACTGCCGTCGGCATGACGAAAGTTGGCGTTGCGCTGTGCCTTGCTGGTACAGCAGTTTCGGCGGCTCGTTTATCCCTTGTAGCTTTTCTCTCTTTAAGCAACGCATTCACGCCGCCGATCATGAGCCCCACCCAAACGAAATACAATATGACGGACAGCCCAGGCAAAGGATCAAAAACTAACGCAGCGAAAACAAATACCACCAAACAAGCAATGAGTAGCTTTGTTGACTTTCTCATGGTGCGCCTCCACTAACATATTGAACTAATTATAGGCATCCATCCGACCGTCGAGCGTGGTATATTTTGTCGAATCGTGTTATGTTCCGTTTTGGGTAGGCAAAATATTGATGGTATTGCAATTTCAAAGTAGCGGTCTATAATAGTGTTCACATCAAGGGAACACACGTTCCCGTTGTTGGGGGAGACAATGACAGAGGTAATCGAAACACTCCTATCAGAGCTCAAACAGATTGATCGTCCGCACCTTGATGATGTCGAGAAGACGCTGCTAGTCGTCGCGCTAAGTCTAAGAGGTATTGCTGATCCTCATGACTCAACGACGCAGCAACATCGGCGATTGATTCCGTGACCGTGCTTGATTCGTTCGCCTTGTACCCAAATGCCATGCGGATGTCGTCCACGTTATAGATCGAGCAAAGCGCCAATAACGTGTCTGGCGTTGGGCTGCTTCGCCCAGCCTCATACCCATATAGCGTTTTCGGGGACAACTTAATCCCTGTGACGGCAAGCCTATCGGTGACTTCTTGAACAGATAGGCCACTACTGATTCGCAAATTGCGAAGGCCAGACGGCACGCGATTGTCCACGTTACACCTCACGCATTTTCTTTTAATCAATATAGCAAATTGTTACCAAGTTTTCAAGAATATATTCTGTAAAACAAAGAAAATATTCCAATTTTCCCATTGACGGTCTTAGAATCTAAGACTATAATGCCATTAAGGTCTTAGATACAAAGAAAGGAGGTGGGCGGATGACAAAAGATCAAGCTACGCTTCGCGTGGCTGAGTATGTGGCGGCAAAGGGGATGGCGCTGACAATCGTCGCAGAGAGCACGCGCATTCCGTACAACGCGGTTTATGCCAGCTTAGGGGCCAAGACCAGAGCGCTTAGGGGAGACGAGTTCCTGTCCATTTGCGAGTTTATTGAAGCTGATCCGGCGCAATTTGGCCACAAAGGCAAGGCCAGCTAAAAGAAAAGCCCCCGCTCTGATTCGGCGGAGGCAACACGCATCAGCCTGCGGCCGGACACCGGCGGGGCATGGAGGAGAACCATGGAGAAGAGAAAGAGCGGCGTTAAAGGCGTAGCGCTGATTGCGCTGGTCACGTTGGTGTGCTTGCTGGTGGCGATGCTCGCCGGGTGCACAGAGGCAGAAAGGGTGTCCGCCAACGTTTCTCAACAGGCTGACAACTTCAATGTGTATCGCCGTTTCGTGGCGATCAACGCCCGAACGGACAAACCCGTTATGGAGATCATCGGGCTGATGTCCATCCAGCGGGATGGCGATGGCGATGTCAATGTCATTGTCGAAACCGGCCCCGGTGTCTACAAGAAGAATTTCGTTGGGCTGAATGACTGGGTCATCTGGTCGGTTGAAGACCTTAATGGCACCTTCACGGACAAGTACCACTACGAGATCAACTTCTTGCCACAGATGATCGTGCCGATCACGTTTACCAGCAACGACTAAAAAAGCCCCGGCGCGCCAACGCCGGAGCAACCCACGGAGGGCCTAACTACCCCTCCATTATAACAAATGAGAGGAGAAGACACAAGTGAACGACCTCATCAGCATCACCATAAACGAACAGCAGCAGCCAATCGTGTCCGGGCGCGAGCTGCATGAGTACCTGCAGGTTGGCACGGAGTACCGGCACTGGTTCCCGCGCATGGCCGAGTACGGATTCGTCGATGGTTCCGACTACACCCCGGTCATTTTTGACCACCCCCAGAACGGACAACCGACCATAGACCACGCGGTCACCATCGACATGGCGAAAGAGCTGTGCATGATTCAGCGCACCGAGCGCGGCAAGCAGGCCCGCCAGTATTTTATCCAGGTTGAGAAGGATTTCAACAGCCCTGAGAAGCTCATGGCCCGTGCGTTGAAGGTGGCCGACGACGAGCTCCGGCGCGTGAATGCTACACTTGCCATTGTCGCACCCAAGGCGGAATCCTTCGACCGGCTCATGGACAGCAACGACAGCATCAGCATCGGTGACCTGGCGAAGCTGCTCCAGACCGGGCAGAACCGCCTTTTCAAATTCCTGCGCGGCGCCGGCGTCCTCATGGAGGACAACATTCCGTACCAGCGCCACATTGACGCTGGCCGATTCAGGCTCATCGAGCAAACCTGGAAGGATCGTTCCGGCAACACCCACATCAACATCAAGACGCTGGTCACGCCGCGCGGACAGGGCTACATCCGCCAGATGTGGGACAAGGCACACGCCGAAACGGTCAAGGGGGTGAGCTGATGAAGCGCAAGTATTCGCCGCGCAAAACGGCCATCCCGGAAATGTCAATCGAAGACCAGTGGGCGAAGATGTATGGCGAGAGCATCACCAAGGTCATCGCCGCCCGCGTTTTGAACGTCAGCCGCCAGACTATTTACACCCGCATCGCTGCGGGGTGCTACCAAGTCGACCAGACCGGCCGCGTGCTCGTTCGCAGCATGGCCGTGTACCACAAGGGGGTGCAGCCATGACCGGCCATTGCCTCGCCTGCAACCATCGCGGCCCGCGTTGCTGGGGCTGCAGGCACTTCTCCGAGAGGTTGGACGACCCGACGGTTGCCATCAAAGAGGGCATCAAGGGGTACGGCGCACTCATGATCGGGCACTATGCCCGCCTCCAGCGGACGACCGAACGCAAGTGGAACGACCAATGCAAAGCCAGGGTGGCACTGGCGGAAAGGGCGAGATGGTATGGGCGCGTGTAATCATCGGTTGGATACTCATTGCCTTCCTGGCGTGGGCCATCGTTCGCGGCGGCACCCGGTAACCAGCCGCCCCATGCCACGGCCCTACGAGCTGGCCGTGTACCCGCTGCCGTCGCAGGAGTGCAAGGTCTTCGACTACCGCAATGGCGAGCCGGTGGAGCGGGTGCTCCAGCCCCCGCACACCGCCCGGGTGGGCGAGATCGGCCAGCAGTGGGCCGACGAGATCGAGCGGAAGATCAAGCGCGACGAGCGGTGGACGCCGTTCATCGCCGGGCTGCTGGGCTGCGTAGCCCTGGGGTTCCTGTTGATGTGGTTTAGGGACTTGGCGATTGGGGTGGGCGGATGAAGTTCTACGACATCAAACAGCGCCAACCTACCAAGGGGCAATGGTGCATCATCAAGGAGAAAATCAACAACGGCAAAGCGGTAGATGTGTTCCAGCAGCCACAGCAGTTCTTCGAGGAGACAGAATTCACCGGCCACTCCGGAGTTGTATCGTGGGCACCTGTACCGCAGCACGCGCTTGAAAACTGGCGCGGCTGGAAGAGCGAGTATCGCGGAGACGACCTCCCGAAAAAAAGCTGCCAATGCCTTGTGTGCTTTGACAACAACCGCATGTGGGATGTGCGCATCGCCTATTACCACACGGGCCTTGGGCGCTTCGTTGGACTTGGCCAGCGCGAAGTGATTGCCTACATGGAGATACAGGGAGGCCGCCCATGATTAACCCCGCAATCGCGCCCCTGCTGCGGGACGCGGAGAGCCAGCGCGAGGAGGCAGGCGGTGTGCCGAGCTGTCTGAACCGACCAATACCGCAGCACAGCAATGACGATGCCATCCGTGAGGCCTACGAGTCCGGGCTGATTGACGGGAGACGGCAGGCGCTGCATGAGGCGCAAGCCCGCATTGGCAGGCGCGTGCCCCAGAACCCGAACCGCTGTGGCCGCTACGAGCACGGCCTTGTTATGGCCATCAACGACATCTGCGACCTGGCCGCCGGTGGGCGGCTGATGGAGGAGGATACCAATGAAGGTTGATGTGCGTGTAACCGAAGACCTCGTGAAAGTAACTCTGACCAAGTCTGACGGCGAATGGAGTGAAACCTGGAAGTACAAAGGTGTTGCGATGGAATGCGAAAAGCTCATTAACGAACAAGTAGAGATCCCGGAAGAACTTTCCGTCGCAATTGACTGCGTTGCGCAATCCGCAACCCTTTTGTCCGAGCTTGTTGGCGACCTGGACGAGGAGGGGTACAGATGAACATTGACACCGCCGAGCTGCGGAGGATGATGGCCGAGGCAACGCCGGGGCCGTGGGTGCGCGCGGGGCTGTTCGATAACCCGCACGACGCCGCGCTATCCACCGCCGCCGTGAACGCCCTGCCCGCCCTGCTGGACGAGGTGGAGAGGCTGCGCGGCGGGTGCGAAGATTGCGATATCGCCCGACGGGACTTCGCTCACAGCCAAGACCTGGATTACGTGAAATGGGCGGCTGAACGT
>JAEWRW010000016.1 GCA_023398815.1 Bacillota bacterium | reverse complement strand
TGCGTGAAGCTGACTGATACTAATCTGTCGAGTGCTTGATCGAAGGGCATGGAAACATGCCACAGACCTTGCGCTTGACCTGGCTGGCCAAGCTCTGATGAATTCTCTATGCGGTCTTGAAGGTTCGCAAAGCGATCCTTGTTAACGTTCTGTGTACGAGCGCAAGCTCCCACAGTTCAATATGTCTGGTGATCATAGCGAGAGGGTCCCACCTGTTCCCATACCGAACACAGAAGTTAAGCCTCTCATCGCCCACGATACTTGGCCGGCAGCGGTCCGGGAAAATAGGTAGTTGCCAGACTCCATTGCAGGCGCCCCAACCATTCGGTTGGGGCGTTTTGTGTTTGCGGCTGGCAATGGGGGTAGG
This sequence comes from Bacillota bacterium, assembly GCA_023398815.1. Classification (GTDB taxonomy): domain Bacteria; phylum Bacillota; class Clostridia; order Christensenellales; family UMGS416; genus JAEYRA01. The sequence continues at coordinate 46,956 of JAEWRW010000016.1, read as the reverse complement.
TCACTAGTTGCGCTAGATCGGCTGGTGGATCAACAGTGGAATAATATAATTATGGAAGCTATAATATCTATAAAAGATAAGGTTGGACTAAAAAATAAATGAACATAAAGGATTTATTCGTTTCAAGCATGGATGAGTACAAAGTTTATAGTGATTTGATTAATGATGTAGTCAAAATTTCCATAAATCTTCCGGCAAATGTCTTTCGTGATGGGTATAAATATTTTTCGTTCGAAGAATTTGATTGGGTAATGACTGAAGAGTTTTCTGAAAAGCTAAAGTTGTTGGCACTCGAGACAAATGAACCATTTGTTTTAATAGCGGTATTAGATCCAAATCCGGTTGAGTATTACTATAAAGAGTTTGGTTACTTTAACTGGATAAAAGTACCTACTAACTTGTTAAATAAAATCTACTTTGAAGCTTTAGAGCATTCTCCAGAAGAAAGCGTTGCAGATAGTATTTTAATCAATTCACAAAAGGTTGTTTGGACTGTACCGTCTGCAAAATGGGCGATTTGGGGCGATAGAGATTTTGAGACTTGCATCTTAGGATTTAAGGAAGCATGTCAAATTAATAGTGAGCATTTAGATGGTTGGAAAACTGTAGAAGATGCATTGGAGATATGGTTAAAATTAGCATTTAGGAACCAAAATGTTCCAAAGGATTTCAAACGACAGATGATATCTAACTATCATAATGCCATGTAGAGGTGTCCATATGAATGAAGAACCTAATTTCAAGGTAATTTTTGAGCGAGACCCGGATGTTGAGGTGCTTTTCAAGTTTAACGGTACAAGAATGCATCCTGTACATGATGGCTATCGACCAGCCCACTTAGTTAAGAATGACTATATGACGACAGGTGTTCATCATTATTATGATGTGACAGACGTGCCGCCAGACGGAACAGCTAAGGGAACTATAACCTTCCTTTCCCCTGAAGCATATCCGGCTTGTCTTTGGGTGGGTAAAAAAATCAATATACAAGAAGGCGAAAAGGTTGTTGGATATGCAACAATCACCAGGGTTCTTAATCCAATCCTAGATTGTCAACAAAGTGAATAACAGCGAGAGTGTCAATTGGTTATCCTCCCTTCCAATGCAAAGCCGCGGGCGAAGAATCGCCGCGCGGCTGTTTTGATTGGCGGTTTGCTGGAAGTGCGGGGGCGAGAGACAGCCGCCGCACTGTGTTTGGGTCAGTGCAGCACGTCGGTGGGGAAGAAGTTGGAATGCAGCCCCGGCCAGCGGTTGGTGCTGTTCGCCGTGGGGGTTTTGCCAGAGGGGGTAAGTTGCCCATCTTCCACGTAATCCGGTCGGTGCTGACGCATAAAGTCCACAAGCTGCGCTTGCAGTCGGGCTTTCACGGCGCCGTGGGCCTCGTCGTTGGCCAGATTATGCTGTTCCTTGGGGTCTTCCGCCAGGTGGAACAGCACCTCGCCGCCACCCTGGGCAGACCAAGAGTACTTGTAGCCGTCGGCCATGACGGCCGCCATGTGGGAGCAGAGCCCGAAGAATGGCCGCTCCTGCGGCGCATCGGCCAGCCCGAGCAGATCTCGGCCGTCCGTTTTTGGCAGGGGCACGTCAGCAAATTGCAGCAAGGTGGGCATGACATCGGCCAAGGTCACCAGCGCGTCACACTGCGTGCCGGCCAGAGGGTGCCGGTTCCAGCTGGCTGCCGCCGGACGCACGATCATCGGCACATGGGCAGAGCCCTCGAAGAAGGAGGACTTGGCCCCCATGCCGTGGTCGCCCAGCATGTCGCCATGGTCAGAAGTGAAGACGATCAGCGTGGTTTCCAGCAGGTTCATCTCCCGCAGGCGGGCAAACAGTCGGCCCAGATTGTAGTCAATCTGGGTGATGCAGGCATAGTAAGCCCGGCGGGAAGCGGCCAGCTGCTCCGGCGACATACGCCACACGGCGTTCAGGCTCCAGGTGGACTCCAAGAAACCGGCAGGTGCTGCCCAATCGCCCTTTGCCGGTTCGGGCAGGTCGGCGTGCTCGTAGAGGCTCCAGTAGTTCGCGCAGCACTCGTAGGGCGGATGGGGCTTGCCAAAGCTGGTCCAGAGAAAGAAAGGACGGGTGTCGTCCCGCGATTCCAGGAAGTCGATGGAGCGGTCGACCGTCCACCAGGTTATGGTGTCGGTCTCGGCGGCGGCGGAGATGACGGGCTCCACCTCGTTCTCCCCCACGCCAGATTGCTTGGAGGCCGTGCGGCCATACCGCGCCTTTTCCCGGAAGTAATCCAGCGGCAATTCCATTTCCTCAAAGCCATAGTGGGCGCGGATTGGCGCAAAATGCATCTTGCCCTGGGCGTGGGTCTGGTAACCGGCTTCGGTGAGCAGGCCGGGCAGAGTGGGGTGCTGGGCCAGGGGCCGCAGGCGGTCGTCGTTGCCGGTGAGCCCCAGTGTATAGCCAGCCAGGCCGGTCATGATGGTGGCACGGCTGGGCATGCAAATGGGGCAATCGGCATAGCAGCGGGTGAAAGAAATGCCGTCGTCGACCAGCCAGTTCAGGTGCGGCGTGTGGATGGAGCGATTGCCCCAGGCAGCAATGGTGTCAAATCGCTGCTGATCCGTGGTGATCAGCAGGATGTTGGGTCGGTTCCTTCCATTCTGCATCGGGTGCCTCCCTGCGTACATATTCGCGTTCATTATAGACCCGATCGTGGTCGCGGGAAAGTGTGTTCTGCGTGGTGCAGGTGCCCTTCGGTATCCACGCGTTGCTGTCTAGTCGCTGGTAGCTTTTCCCCACGGATTGTGCTACTCTTTTGGATAAATAGGTCTAGACCAATTTTGAGAGGGGTGCCGCCATGAACCAAACACTGGAGACCATTCGCACCCGACGCAGTGTCCGCCGCTTCCGGCCCGAACCCATTGGCGAGGACGAATTGCAACTGATCTTGGAGGCCGCCACCTGGGCTCCCAGCGGCAGCAACAACCAGAGCTGGCTGTTCACCGCCATCCAGAGCCAGAAGGTGCTGGCGGAGGTGAACGAGCTGGTGCGGCAGGCAGCCCTGAGCTGGGAACTGCCGGCCGACGCTTACCCGGCCAAGCTGGGCTGCCAGCGGTCGGCTGCCAACGCCGAGACGTTCTGCTTCCATGCGCACACATCCACCCTCATCATCGCTTCCAACAAGCCCCGCTATGACAACGCCATGGCCGACTGCTCCTGCGCGCTGGAAAACATGTTCCTGGCGGCCACGTCGCTGGGGCTGGGCTCCTGCTGGATCAACGCCACCGCCTGGGCCACCGGCTACGCCCCCCTGCGGGAGTATCTGGCCCAAAAGGGTATCCCACGGGAGCATGTCATCTGCGGTTCTGCCGCCGTTGGTACCATTGAAGGCACGCTGCCCCAGGCCCCGGCACGTAAGCCCGGCACCACCCTCATCGTGCGCGACTGACCCTCGTCCAATCACGCCGTTCTACAGGAAAGCGACCACCACGGTACGCCCGGCTTTCCCCCCAGAAATTGGAGGATCGCCGGGAGTTGGTGCAGCTTTTGTGGAACGTTCCACAAAGGGCTGTGCCATGGCTCGTTGGATGCCCTTCCCGCATGGCTGCGCCGGCGGTACGGCCGCTTTCTCTGGCTTCCCCTGAGGACAACCCGGCTGACACGCCGGCAGTAGAAAGGAGACTGACCCATGCAAGTGCTGACCAATCACCTCGGCTACCCCTCGGCAGGCGGCAAGAAGGCCGTCTTTGTGGCGGAGACGGGCACAAAAGCCACGGCCTTCCGCGTGTTGTTCGCCTGCGGCAAGGTGGCCTACACCGGCCAGCCCGTGGCCTGCGGCCCGGTAGCCCGCTGGGGCAAGGGCGACCACTGGGCCCTGTGCTTCGACACCGTGCGGGAGGAGGGCACTTACACCGTGGAGGTGGACGCTGACCGGGGCGTGGCCCGCTCTCAGGCCTTTGAGGTGCGGGATACGCTCCTTGACCTGCGGCTTGTGAACGCCGTAGGCTACTCCTTCAAGGCCCAGCGCTCCAGCGGGGAGTGGAGCAAGCGCGACAGCGACATCTCCTTTGCCGGGCCGCGGCCGGGCACGGTGGATCTGCACGGCGGCTGGTACGACGCCACCGGCGATTATGGCATTCATCTGTCCCACCTTTCCCACAGCACCTATCACAACCCACAGCAGGCGTCGTTCACGGCGCTGATGTTCTTCCGGGTGGAGGAGATGCTGGCCCAAAGCGGCATTGAACACTTCACCCAGGTGCGCCGCCGCTTCCTGGACGAGGCGTTCTTCGGCGCGGATTTCCTGATGCGTATGGTTGCGCCGTCCGGCACGTTCTTCCGCTCCATCGGCCGGGGCGACGCCCTGGGCCGGCCCGAGCAGCAGCGCACCGTGGGGTTTGAGTACCACCACAGCAGCGCTCAGTTTGGCGCGGCGGCCACCGCTGACAGCGAGACCATCACCGACGACAACTACGAGGTGTCGCTGCGCTCTGGCGGCGGCACGGCCATCGCCGCGCTGGCCGCGGCGGCCCGGCGCTACTATCCCTCCATGGAGCACGGCCAGGCCGACTACATCGGCGCGGCCCAGCGGGCGTGGGATGTCCTCAGCACCCAGAACGAGCGCTACACCAACGACGGCCGCTGGAATTTGGTAGACGAATACTGCGCGCTGGAGGCGTTGACCGAACTCTATCGCACCACCGAGGCCTATGACTACCTGCGCCAGGCTCGTGCCATGGCCGACCGCATCCTGGCCCGCGTCCGCGTGCTGGATGGCGCAGCCTACCTGGAGATGGACGAGGGCAAGCCCTTCCACCACGCCGCCGACGAGGGCCTGCCGATGGTGGCGCTCCTCAATTACGTCGCCATCGAAACCGACAAAGCCCTGGCGGCCAAGGCCCTGACGGGCGCACGGCAGCTGATGGAGGGGACGCTGGCTCGCACCGCGGCGGTGGCCAACCCCTACGGCTACGCGCGGCTCCTCTACCGTGACAACGACACCGGGGAGATTGGCACGAAGTTCTTCTTCCCCCACAACAGCAACGCCAAGCCCTGGTGGCAGGGCGACAACGCCCGCATCGCCTCCCTGGCTTGCGCGGCGCTGCAGCTGGCCCCCGTGGTGGAGGATGACCTGGCCGACCGCCTGCGTGCCTTCGCCGCCGATCAGCTCAACTGGATCCTCGGCCTCAACCCCTTCGACGCCTGCATGGTGGAGGGCTACGGCCGCAACAACATCCAGTACTTCTACAATGGCCGGTATGACTTCCTCAACTGCCCCGGCGGCATTTGCAACGGCATCACCTCGGGCCTAGATGACGAGGAGGGCATCGAGTTTGTGCTGGAGCCCAACGAGCGCATCAAAGACAACTGGCGCTGGGCCGAGCAGTGGATTCCCCACGGGACGTGGTTTTTGTACGCTGTCGCTAGTCGCGTCCGCCGCTGACGCTTCGCTTTCGCGTCCGCCGCTGCGCGACGGCCGCGAGTTCAGGTCGCCTTCACCGCTATGCGACGAAGGCGATGAGGAGAGCTCGTCACGAGTGTGTTTTGCCCGCCACCGCGCATGTCGCTGGCGGGCTCCTTTCTACTTGGGTCGTGCGTGGTTTATACGGATGGGAAACGCGCCTGCAGGCGGGAGAGGGCCAAGTGCCACGTACGGGCTGATTCGTGCCGCCGCCGGATGAACCAGCTGGCGACTACGGGGCAGAGCACATGCGCCGGGTGGTTTCTCTTTTGCTTTGGTCGTGCGTGGTTTTTACGGGGAGACGCCGCTGCAGTGGGAGAGGGTTAAGTGCAGCGTATGGGCTGATTCGTGTCGCCGCTGGATAAACCGGCGGCGCGGCTGCTGGGTTGGTTCCCATAGCGGGAGATGGGGCGGTTGTCCATCGTGCGCGTTGCGAACTTCCCCGGGCGATCGGCGGCACTTGGCTGGCGACAGAGGGGCGGGATGTTTGATCCTTCCCGTTGCGGAGCAGAAGGGAAGGCGAGTTACCGCCCTCTGCATCTCAATTCTGTGCCGGTCGCTTGGTCTAGGAAGTTCGCCCGCGCTCCTGGGCGTTTTTGGGCACTTTTGGCGCTTACCAAAAGTGCCGCCTAGCGCAGCGCGTTTCCTAAAAACTCAGTGTGAATACATGAGCAAGATGCCAGCGTCCCATTGACTTATTCGAGAAGCCCCGTGATGGATGCCCAATGAGGGATGCCATTGAAACATGTTCCACAGCACCCATGCACCTGACGAAACATCCATTTTGTAAGTGCCCCCCATTTGCGCCATGGCAACGGAGCGCCGACTGTGGTACAGTTTCGGCAGGGGAGCGATTTCATCGACGCATTGCGATTTTATCAAAAATCCCCTTGCGTCACCCCTTGCTTGTGACGCAACGTCACATAGTACCGTTGGCGTCAGGAGGTGAATCCATGCCGTCCTACACAACCGGAGAGTTGGCAAAGCTGTGCGGCGTTTCGGTGCGCACGGTGCAGTTTTATGACGGGAAGGGGCTGCTGCCCCCGTCGGCCCTGACCGAGGGCGGGCGAAGGCTCTATTCCCAGGAGGACTGCGACCGACTGCAGCTCATCTGCATGCTCAAGACCTTGGGGCTCTCGCTGGGCGAGGTGAAAGGCATCCTCGACAGCGACCACCCCGAGCGGGTGCTGATGCTGCTGCTGCAGGAGCAGGAGAAACGGGTGACCGGCGAACTGCAGGAGAAGCAGGGGCAGCTGGAAGCCATTCGCACCCTGCGGGAGACGATCCGCCAGACGAACCGCATTCCGGTAAATTCCATCGACGGCCTGGAACACGCTATGGAAAACAAGGGAAAGCTCAAACGAACCTATACTACCATGCTCCTTGTGGGCATCCTCATGGACCTCATTGAAATCGGCACGGTGGTGCTGTGGGTGACGCGGGGCATCTGGTGGCCCTTCGCCGTGGGCATGCCGCTGGTGGTGCTGGCGGCGGTGCTGCTGGTACGGTTGTATTACCGCAACACCGAGTACATCTGCCCCGAGTGCCACGCCCAGTTCAAACCGGCACTGGGCACGTTCTTCTTCGCGCTGCACACCATGCGCACGCGCAAGCTCCGGTGTCCCTCCTGCGGGCACAAGGGCTACTGCGTGGAGGTGGCGTCACCGGGCAAATGACGGGTCGCCATTGAGGGGCGGAACCATCCTGGTTGGATGGCTTCGCCCTTTTTTTGTTCTGTGCCTGATGGAGTTCTGGTAATGCGGCTGATTGTGGCTGGTAATGTTATAGGAATCCAGCGCCAAGGCGCATCTTTTCAATTTGCCTGCAAGCTGCGATACCCTCACGGCCCGAAGCGGTTGAGCACGCATCCGGCGTGCTCGATCGGGCGAGTTTTCAAGATCTGTCGGTGGCGGCGGCGGTAACTCACTTCCGCATTGCAAGCAATGCGGAAGTTCAAACACCCCGCCCTCAGACGCCGTGGATGGCGTCAACCCAAGCGCCGTGATGGCGTTGCGCTGCAACGCCATACCCCGCTGGATGCGGGCGTAAGTCTCACGGGCCGGCGCAGACATTCTGCCGCCGGTCGCCAGAGAAAAACTCGCAACGTGCTCGAGGAACTGCGTCAGACCACCGCTTTGAAGACAGTTTTCTGACTGCGGCTTATTCTGGAAGCGGCATGTAGTTGGCGGTAATAGTGCCACGCAAAAAGTCCTGCCACCCACAGCCGTACATCCCCGACAGCCCTCCGCCCACATTCTTGCAGGAGAAACCGCCGCCAATGGTTAAAGAAACGTTGCGCCGGTGGGCCGGCTGTGGTATAAAAAAAGCAACTGGTCTAGACCGGTTGAGGAGGGACAAACATGCAGGTGACGTTGACGCGGCAGGTGGAGCTTCGTGCGGAGGTGGACGTCTTTGTGGCCGGGGGCGGCCCGGCGGGCGTGGCGGCGGCGGTGACCGCGGCGCGCCAGGGGAAGCGAGTCTTCCTGGCGGAGGGGTTCCAGTTCTTGGGCGGGGCGGCGACGGCGGCGTTGGTGCCGGCGTACATGCCCTTCGACAACGGGGTTGACTTCATGGCCGGCGGCATCGGGCGGGAGATTTACGACGCCGTGCTGGCGGCGGGCGGCGTGCCCAGCGGCAACACCGTCGGCATCTTCCCGGAGGCGATGAAGCGTATCTATGACAAACTGGTGGCCGACGCGGGCGTCGAGCTCAGTCTGCATTCCACCGCGGTGGCGGCGGAGGTTTCCGGCGGGCTCATCGACCATGTGGTGCTCATGGGTAAGTCCGGCCTTTTCGCCGTGCGGGCCAAGAGCTACATCGATGCCACCGGCGACGGCGACCTGGCGGTGTGGGCCGGGGCAGGCTATGACAAGGGCGACGACCAGGGCCGCCTGATGCCCGGCACCCTTTGCTCGGTGTGGGCCGGGGTGGATTGGAGCCGCACCGTGGCCCCGGACAGCCGGGAGCTGGAGCGGGCCTTTGCCGACCATGTGTTCACCCAGGAGGATCGGCACATGTCCGGCATGTGGCGCACCGGTGAGGCCACCGGCGGGGCCAACATCGGCCATGCCTTCGGCGTGGACGGCACCGACGAGCGGTCGCTGACGAAAGCCATGGTGGCTGCCCGGGCCATCCAGCCGGAGTTTGAGCGCTACTACCGCGAGTACCTGACGGGCTTTGAGAAGGCCCAGATCATGGCGACTGGCGCCATGCTCGGCATTCGGGAGACGCGGCGCATCCGCTGCCTCTACACCCTCGATGAGAACGACTTCCAGAAGCGCGCCAGCTTTGCCGATGAGATCGGCCGCTTCAGCTACCCGGTGGACATCCACGCCCCCACGAACTCCAAGGCCGACCACAAGGCCTTTGAGGAGGAGTACGGCGCGTGGCGCTACCAGGATGGGGAAAGCTACGGCATCCCTTACCGGTCGCTGGTGCCCCAGGGCTTGGGCAACCTGCTGGTGGCGGGTCGCTGTATCGGCACCGACCGGCGCATGCAGAGTTCCATCCGTGTGATGCCCTGCTGCTACATCACCGGCATGGCCGCCGGCATGGCAGTGAGCCTGGCTCAGGACACCGGCACGGCCCTGCCTGAGGTGGACACCGCTGCCCTGCGCGGGCGGCTGAAGGACGCCGGGGCCTGGCTGCCCGACCACAACTGAACAACGCAAAGGAGAGGCGACATGGCAGACGAACAACCGGTGGTGCAGGAGGGTGTGCACAACTTCACCGCCGCAGAGCGCTACTGCTGGCCGGAGGAGCCGCTGCTGCGCCAGCGGCTGGAGTGGTGGCGCGACCAGAAACTGGGGCTTATGATGCACTGGGGGCCTTACAGCCAGTGGGGCGTGGTGGAGTCCTGGGCCCTCTCGGACGGCGACGCTGAATGGAGCCGCACCGACATTGACTGGGTGCAGGACGGCGGGGAGTTCCGCCGGCAGTACTTCAATCTGGGCCGCACGTTCAACCCCGTGCGCTTCCGCCCCGAGCAGTGGGCTGATATCGCTGCCGACGCCGGCTTCCGGTACCTAGTGTTCACCACCAAGCACCACGACGGCTTCTGCATGTGGGACACCAAGACCACCGACAACCGTAGCACCGGGGCGGACTGCCCCTTCCACACCGACCGCCACGCCGACATCTGCCGGGAGGTGTTTGACGCCTTCCGCGCGCGGGGCATGGGCATCGCGGCCTACTTCAGCAAGGCCGACTGGAACACGCCGACCTACTGGGCGCCGGGGTTCGCCAAGAGCGAGCACCCCGACCGCAACCCAACCTACGACCCGGCGGCCGAGCCAGAGCTCTGGAACCAGTTTGTAGAGTTCACCCACCAGCAGCTGATGGAGCTCGTAACTGGCTACGGCCCGCTCGACGTGCTGTGGCTGGACGCCGGCTGGGTGTGCCCCGCCGAGGGGCAGGACATCCGCCTGGACGAGCTCATGGCCCGCGCCCGCGCCCACACGCCCGGCTTGCTGGTGGCCGACCGCACCGTGGGCGGCCCCTACGAGAACTACGTCACCCCCGAGCAAACCGTGCCCGGGCGGCCCCTCGACATTCCGTGGGAGAGCTGCATCACCCTGGGCACGTCGTTCTCCTTCAAGTATGAGGACACCTACAAGACGCCCCGGCAGGTCGTGCAGCTTCTCATCGACATCGTGGCCAAGGGCGGCAATCTTGCGCTGAACGTCGGCCCCCAGCCCGACGGCCGCCTGCCCGCCGGCGCGGTGGCCTGTCTCAAGGGCCTGGGTGACTGGCTTGCCGTCAACGGCGAGGCTATCTACGCCACCCGGCCGCGGGCACCCTGGCGCACCGGCGACTGGGCCTTCACCGGACGCGATGGTGCCTTCTACGCCCTGCGGCTCTACCCCGAGGGCGCTCACCCGCTGGGGGAGGAGCGTCTGCCGCTCGTGGGCCTCGGCCAGGGCACCCTGCTGGGCCACGGCCCCGTGCCCACCGCCGAGCGGGACGGCATCACCGTCCTCACCCTGCCCGCCACCGTGACTGACCAACCCGCGCCGCCGGCGCTGGTGTTCCGATTCGACCATCAGGAGGGACGCGTATGAACTATGTACTGACCGCCTACGTCTGGGACAAGGCCCTCAAGCAGGTGACCGCCGAGCAGGTGAGGCAGCTCACCCACATCAACATCGCCTTCGGCCTCGTGAAGGACGACCGCGTGGTGACCGACCACCTGACCGATATGGAGCAGCTCTCGGTCATCCGGGGCTGGAACCCTGGTATCCAGGTACTGCTGTCGGTGGGCGGCTGGGGGGCCGGCGGCTTCTCGGAGGCCGCGTCCACCGCCGCCGGGCGCAGGCTCTTCGCCCAAACCGCCGCAGAGGCCGCCACCCGCTACGGCCTCGATGGCATCGACATCGACTGGGAGTACCCCTCCATCGGCGTGGCGGGCATCGCATCCAGCCCCGCTGACCGGGAGAATTTTACCCTGCTGCTGGCGGAGCTCCGCGCGGCGCTCGATGTGCTGCCGGGCCGTCGCAAGCTCCTGACCATTGCCGCTGGGGCTGACAAGTATTTCCTCGATGGCACCCGCATGGAGGAAGCCGAGCGCTACCTCGACCTCGTGCAGATCATGACCTATGACATGCGCGGCGGGTTCCAGACGATGACCGGCCACCACACCAATCTGTATCCATCGAGCGGCGACCTCTTCCGCATCAGCGTGGATACGTCGGTCAAGCTCTTTGCCGACGCCGGCGTGCCCTATGAGAAGATCGTCATCGGCGCGGCATTCTACGCCCGCAAGTGGACGGGCGTGCCCAACGTCAACGACGGTCTCTTCCAGATGACATCAGCCGCTGGCGGCCACGGGGCCCACTTTGACCTGCTGGACCGCGAGTACATCAACAAGAACGGCTTTGTGCGCCATTGGGACAGCGAGGCCTGCGCCCCCTGGCTCTTCAACGGCGACACGTTCTTCACCTACGACGACGAGCAGTCCTTGGCCTGCAAGGCGCGCTACCTCATGCGCGAGGGCCTGGCGGGCATCATGTATTGGGAGCACAGCTGCGATCCCTCGGGCAAACTGCTCACCGCCCTCTACAACACCCTGGCCGACGAAGAAGAATAAACGGAGGAAATACCCATGACCAAAGTGCTGGGACAGCCGTCCCTCCCCAACATCCCCTGGCAGGACGCGTCCAACGCCAATGCCCCCATCTGGCGCTATGCCGCCAACCCCATCATCCCGCGCGACCTGCTGCCCAACTCCAACTCCATCTTCAACAGCGCCGTGGTGCCCTTTAAGGGTGGCTTTGCCGGCGTGTTCCGCTGCGACGACACCTGCCGCAGCATGGACATCCACGTGGGCTTCAGCGACGATGGGTACAAGTGGAACATCAAACCCGAAACCCTGACCTTCGAGGGCGACCCGGAGATCACCAAGTTTGAGTACCGCTACGACCCCCGCGTCTGCTGGATTGAGGACCGCTGGTGGGTCAGCTGGTGCAATGGCTACCACGGCCCCACCATCGGCATCGCCTGGACGAAGGATTTTGAGACCTTCCACCAGGTGGAGAATGCCTTCCTGCCCTTCAACCGCAACGGCGTGCTCTTCCCCCGCAAGATCAATGGCCGCTATGCCATGGTGAGCCGCCCCAGCGACAATGGGCACACTCCCTTTGGCGACATCTATTACAGCGAGAGCCCGGACATGGAGTTCTGGGGCCGTCACCGCTACGTCATGGGCACCATCAAGGGCAACGACTCGGCGTGGCAGTCCACCAAGATCGGCGCGGGCCCCACGCCCATTGAGACCGACGAAGGGTGGCTGATGATCTACCACGGCGTGCTCAACTCCTGCAACGGGTTTGTGTACAGCTTTGGCGTGGCGCTCCTCGACCGTGACCAGCCCTGGAAGGTGCTGTACCGCTCGGCACCCTACCTCATGAACCCCCGCGAGCTCTATGAGTGCGTGGGCGACGTGCCCAACGTCGTGTTCCCCTGCGCGGCGCTCTGCGATGGCGACACCGGCCGCATCGCCATCTACTACGGCTGCGCTGACACCACCACCGGCCTGGCGTTCACCACCGTGGATAAACTTCTGCATTTCGTGAAGAACAACAGCCTGAAACTGTAAAACATTGGGGGCTGCAACCAACAGGCAGCCCCCGTGAGCCCTGACGAGTCCGGGTTCACGAGGACTGCCTGTACATGGGGAGGAACAATGGAACATCTCGATCAACTGGCCACCGAGGCCGCAAACCCCCGCACCACCCACATCGATGAACTCGATACGCTGGAGCTGGTGTGGCTCATCAACGCCGAGGATTGCGCCGTGGCCCCCGCCGTGGGGCGTGCGGCTGAGCCCATCGCCCGGGCTGTGGATGCCATCGCCGCGGCCTTCCGGCAGGGCGGGCGGCTCGTGTACCTGGGGGCGGGCACCTCTGGGCGGCTGGGGATTCTCGATGCCAGTGAGTGCCCGCCGACCTACGGCGTGGACGAGGGGCTGGTCGTTGGGCTCATCGCCGGGGGCAAGCCCGCCATCTTCCGCGCCCAGGAGGGGGCCGAGGACGACCCGGCGCTGGCTGTGGCCGACCTCAAGGAACTGAACTTCAACCAAAAGGATGTGCTGGTGGGCATTGCGGCGTCGGGCCGAACGCCCTATGTGCTGGGCGGTCTGCGGTATGCCCGGGAGCTGGGCGCGGTGGCCGTGTCGGTGGACTGCACCCCCGCTTCGGCCATCGCCGCGGCGGCGGACATCGCCATCTCCGTTCAGCCTGGGCCGGAAGTCGTGACCGGCTCCACCCGCATGAAGGCGGGCACCGCCCAGAAACTGGTGCTCAACATGCTCTCCACCGGTGCGATGATCCGTATCGGCAAGGTATACGGCAACCGCATGGTCGACTTGAAGGCCACCAACGAGAAGCTGCGGCACCGCGCCCGGCGCATCGTGGCCGAGACCGCCGGCGTGGACGCCGACACGGCCCAAGCTGCCCTGGACGCCGCAAACGGCCACGCCAAGACGGCTATCTGCGCACTGCTGACGGGGCTTTCAGCGGAGGAAGCCCGCGAATTGCTGGCCGCAAACGACGGCCTGCTCTCCAAAGCGATTGCCGCCGGGAGGAAATGACATGCGCTACCTAATTGGCGTGGACGCCGGCGGCACCAAGACCATCGCCGTCGTCTACAATTTGGAGGGCTTCCGCCTGGCGGCCTTCTCCACCGGCCCGGGGAACCTGACCGCCGGCGGCGACGCCGCGCGCGCCAACCTCGTGGAGGCCGTGGCGGGGGCCCTGGCTGCCGTGCCCGGCACCTGTGAGTTCATCGGCGTGGGCATGGCGGGCTTCGACCCGGCGGTGACGCCCCAGGCCGTGCAAAGCCTCATGGAGAGCCAGTTTGGCGTGCCCACCCTGGCGGTGGACGACGGGCAGCTGGCGCTCTGCGCGACCCACGGGCTGGGCGATGGCATCGTCGTCATCGCCGGCACCGGCTCCATCGCCTATGGTCGGCGGGGGGGGACCCTCCTGCGTCGGGGCGGCTGGGGCCATCTGCTGGGCGACCGTGGCAGCGGCTGGGCCATTGCGGCCGACGCTGTGCGGCAGGCCCTGCAGGACGACGACGATGGCCTGCCCCAGAGCGACCTGACCCGGGCGCTGCTGGCGGCGGCGGGCCTTGACCGCCTGCGGCCCCTGCTGGAGCTGGCTTACCGCCGGCCCAAGGGCGACCTGGCGGCACTGGCGGCCACCGTGGCGGCCCAGGCCGATGCCGGTGACCCCGTGGCGCGCGGGATCCTCATAACCGCCGGGCGAGACCTGGCGGCGCTGGCCGTGGGGCTGGCCGGCCGGTTGGGCCTTGCGGCCCCGGCGGTGGCCTGTGGCGGCAGCATCCTCGAACACAACGAAACCGTGCGGGCGGCCTTCCGGCAGGCATTGCTGGCCGGGTACCCGCAAGCGACGATACACGACGAACCACTGGAACCGACCCGGGGGGCCTTTGCCCTCCGGCAGAGGAAAGGAGTCTGACGACATGCAGATCATCCCCCTGGGGGCCGACCGGATGGCGCAGGCCGCAGCGCTGTGGAACACCAGCGCCGGCGTTGAGACCCCCTACAAACCCCTGAACGAGCAGGATTTTGAGAACAAGTTCCTCACGCCCCTGGAGGGCGTGACCAAGATTGCCTTGGCGGCGCTGGAAGGCGACCGTCTCGTGGGCCTGGGCTTTGGCACCCGCCGGGCCGGAGCCACGATTGGGTATGTCACCTTCGTGCTGGTGGCGGCCGATTGCCGCCGCCGCGGCGTGGGCGCGGCCCTGCTGCGGGCGGTGGAGAACGCCGTGGCCGCCGTGGAACCCAACCTTGCCCAGCTGGAGGCACGCTTCTTCAACCCTGTGACGCTGGAATGGGTGGTGCCGGGCACCGATGGCCACGACCACCCCAACTCCCCCGGCGTGGATGTGGCCGGGCCGGGGTACCTGTTCCTCAAGAACAACGGCTACCGCGATGTGGACTACGAAAACTCCTACTACCGGCCTTTGGCGGGGTACGAATACCTGCCGGCCATCGCCCAGCGGATGGCGGACCTTGCGGCCGAGGGCATCGAGATTACCCTGTATGACCCGAAGAAGCACCACGGGCTGGAGGAACTGATGGACGACCTGGGCAGCGACGACTGGCGCGACCGCGTGTTGGGCAACGCCGCCCAAGCCAACCCGCTGCCACTGCCCATCGTGGCCGACGGCGACCGTGTCTGCGGCTTCGCCGGGCCTATTGATGTGCAGCCCAGCGGCCGCGGGTACTTCGCGGGCATCGGCGTGCATTCGGCCTACCGCCAACGGGGCTGTGGCAAGGCGCTGTTCTCGGGGCTTTGCATGGGCCTCAAGGACATCGGCGCGTCGTTCATGACGCTCTTCACCGGGGAGAGCAACCCCGCCCGCAACATCTACGAGAGCGCGGGCTTCCGCATCGTGCGCTCCTGGGTCGGCATGCGCAAGACCCTGCAGAAAGGATGAGGGAAAATGGAAAATAAGAAGACGGTGATGGCCATTGGCGGCCACATTGGTGACATGGAGCTGACGACCGGCGGCGTGCTGGCCACCCTGGCCCTGAAGGGCTGGAAGGTCGTGACTGTGGCCCTAACCGGCGGCGAGAAGGGCAACCCGCCCCACATGAGCGTGGCGGACTACCGCAAGCAGAAGGAGCAGGAAGCCGAGGCCTTCGCCCGCGACCTGGGTGGTGAGGCCGTGGTGTTCCCCATCGCGGACGGCGCGCTGGAGGTCAACGAGGCCAACAAGTTCGCCCTGTGCGACATCATCCGCCAGTACAAGCCCGACGTGCTGCTGACCCACTGGAAGAACAGCATGCACAAGGATCATGAGGCGACCTACCAGATCGTGCGGGACGCCCAGTTCTACGCCGCCCTGCCGGGGTTCGAGCGGCCGCTGCCGCCCCACTTTGCCGCCGGCCCCTACTATGCGGAGAATTGGGAGGACCCCGAAGGGTTCCAGCCCTATGTGTACCTGGAGGTCAGCGACGAGGGCTACGACCTGTGGTGCAAGGCCATTGACCACCACTGGTTCACCTCCCACAGCACCAGCTTTGAGTACCAGAAGTACTACAAGGCGCTGATGACCGTGCGTGGGGTGCTGGCCCGCAAGAACCGTGCCCAGGCCTTCAACCAGGACGAATACACCAAGCGGTTGGTGAAAAGCGAGTTTTAGTAGTTGTAACTGGGGGGGGGAGCGGACAGGTTCGCTCCCCCCAGAGTGTCTACAAACCCCTAGAACGGGCAAGGGGGAGACGAACCGCCCGCCCCATCGCAACACTTTGTGTTGCTCACCCTGCTCTCAACGATTTTAACAAATCGTCTGCCGCAGGGTGGGGGTAATACCGCTTCATTCGGCGGGAGGAAGGGAAGGGCCAGTGCGAGGAGAAAAGAAAATTCCGCCCAAGGGCGAAACGTATTCTAGGAACCCCGCATGAGAGCTGAAATTTGCGGTCGGTCCATCGCATTGCTGCGCAATGCTCGTGTTGCTCTCAACGATTCTAAAGAATCGTCTGCCGCAACGCGGGACTGAGAGTCGGCGACATGTGCGGCGAATCGGACACGCCGGATGCATGTCCAACCGTCACGCCGTGAAGGCATTGCATCGCAATGCCTTAGCGCCTGGATGGCGCGTAAGGCGTGAACGGCGACCAAGCTATCACGAGAACAAGCTGTCTGAATCGCGGCTGGTGCCACAGCGACCAGGTTGCATGGGCGAGCAGTGCCGGAACGGCACGACCAGCCAGACGCGAAGGGCTGTCGACTTTGTCGACAGCCTGCGGGGGAGCGGACAGATTCGCTCCCCCTTTTTTGAACATTGCAGCCCATCGCATGAAAGTGGGCGGCAAGGGAGGGGATTCCAATGAAGTTTACACAACCGCTGGCGCTCATCCGCCGGGCGGTGGAGGAGGGGGTCATCCCCGGGGCGGCGGTGGCCATTGGCAGGGGGGCGGCGACGCTCCACACCGAGGCCACTGGCTCCTCGGCGGTGCACCCGAAGCGGGTGCCCATCACCATCCACACCCGCTACGACATGGCGTCGCTCACCAAGACCATGGCCACCGCCATGGTGGCGCTGCGCTTTGCCGAGCAGGGGCGCATCAGCCTAGCGGATACGCTGGGCGAATACCTGGCGGCCCCGGCGGATAAGGCCGACATTACCCTGCTGGAACTCCTGACCCACAGCAGCGGCCTTCCGGCCCACACGCCGCTGTGGACGGCTTGCGCCGTGCCGGAGGAAGCCGTGGGGCACATCCTGGGGTTGGGGCTGCATCGTGCCCCCGGGGCTGATGTGGAGTACAGCTGCCTGGGCTACATCCTGCTGGGCCGGGTGCTGGAGCAAGTGGGCGGTGCGCCGCTCGATCAGCTGGCGCGACAGGAGGTCTTCGGCCCCCTGGGCATGGCCAGCACCGGCTACTGCCCGGCCGACGGCGACGTGGCGGCCACCGAGGAGGACGGCGCCGGCAGCTGGTGGCGCGCCGTGGTGCACGACGAGAACGCCCGGTTCCTGGGCGGGGTGTCGGGCAACGCGGGGCTGTTCTCCACCGTGGGCGACTGCGCTCGCTTCGCGGCCATGCTGGCATGTGGCGGGTGCGGCCCCGATGGCGTGTTTCTGGGGCGGTCGGCCTTTGGGGCGGCGGTGGCCAACCACACGCCGGGCAAGGCCGAGAGCCGCGGTCTGGGCTTCAGCCTCTATGACGGGCGACCGCTCTCTTGTGGGGAGTTCTTCTCTCCCGGTTCCTTCGGCCACACCGGGTTCACCGGCACGTCGCTGTGGGTGTGCAGGGATACTGGCCGCTGGGTGGTGCTGCTGACGAACGCCGTGCATTTTGGCCGGGGGCGGCAGGAGTTCTTCGCCCTGCGGCGGCGCTTTCACAACGCGGTGATGGCCGCGTTTGACCGGGAGGAGGACAACGATGGAACGCATTAAAGTGCGCAACGGCATTGACAACCTGGACGAGGCCGATGCTCTGCTGCGAGGGCGGCGGCTGGGCCTGGCCACCAACCCCACCGGTGTGGATCGGAACCTCGTGAGCACCGCCGATATCCTGCGGGAGCGGTACGATCTCGTGGCCCTCTACGGCCCGGAGCACGGCATCCGTGGCGACGCCCAGGCCGGCGACCACGTGGGCAGCGCGGTGGACAGCCGCACGGGCTTGCCGGCGCACAGCCTCTATGGCGGCAGCCGGCACCTAAGCACCGAAACCGCTGCCGGCGTGGACGTGCTGGTCTTTGACATGCAGGACATCGGCGTGCGGTACTTCACCTATTTGTATACGCTCACCAACCTCATGGCCGACTGCGCGGCGCTGGGCATCCCTCTCGTGCTGCTGGATCGGGTGAACCCCCTGGGCGGGGCGGTGGAGGGCACACTGCTGGATGAACGCTTCGCTTCGTTCGTGGGCAAGTTCGCCATCCCCAACCGCTACGGACTGACCATCGGGGAGTTTGCGCGATTTGTGAACGGGGAGCATGGGTTGGGCTGCGACCTCCACGTGGTGCCCTGCGCCGGCTGGCGGCGGAGCCTGCGGTGGGAGGACACCGACCTCAACTGGGTGCCGCCCTCGCCCAACATGCCCACCACCGAGACGGCCCTTTGCTACCCCGGCACCTGCTTCATCGAGGGCACCAACCTCTCGGAAGGGCGGGGGACGGCGCGGCCCTTCGAGCTAATCGGCGCCCCTTGGCTGGACGCCGACGACTTCGCCGGGGAGCTCAATGCCCTGGGGTTGCCGGGTGTGCGGTTTCGCCCGGCGCACTTTCAACCTTGGTTCTCCAAGCACGCGGGGCAGCCCTGCCACGGGGTGCAGGTGCACATCACCGACCGCAACGCCTTCCAGCCGGTGCGGTCGGGCTTGGCGCTGGTGGCTGCGGTGGCCCGGCAACCGGGCTTTGAGTGGGTGAAGACCGACGGCCGTCCCTTCATTGACCTGCTGGCCGGCAGCGACGCCCTGCGTCAACCGGGGTTTGAGGGAGAGCGCTTCCTGGCCGACGGGGCCGCCGCCGTGCAGGGCTTTGAACTTCTCGCCAGGAAATATATGTTATATGCCATGTAACAAAACCCGACATCCATCGACAAAGAGAATGGTCTAGACGAAAAAGGGCCGGTTTTTGGTGGTCTAGTGGTCTATACCATTGGGGCAGGTTGCCCAACTGTGCGCTGCTATTGCGGTAGATCCGTCGCATTGACTTTTGAGCCTGCGGATGGTAGCATAGGTACCAAGCAAGGGGGCTGTGTGAATCACAATTGGTTCAACAGTCCCTTTGTTTTCCTCCCGAAGCGGGCGGGGGAGCAGCGGCGGCCCGGCGGATGGTTCTCGTCGGTTCCGTTGGTTCCGCTCGGGTGGAAGTTGTGAAAATCATCAGAAATTCTCCATATATTTATATTGATATTGGACGAGAACGTGTTATAATGTTGGGGAAGTGGTCTAGACCAATGTTCCGAATCATCGCTCTCCCCCACGGTTCCCGTCGGATCGTTGACTTGACGCACAGGCGCACAAGGCGAGAGGAGGCACTTCGTTTGATGAACCCGGCCGTAAACGAGAAGTTGGTCACCCCCAAAAAGCATAGAAAGAAGTTTTCACTCGACGATGTGGAACTGACCCTGCTGGGGTTGCCCACTGTCATCTGGTATCTTCTGTTCTGTTACCTGCCGATGTTCGGTATCATCATCGCGTTCAAAAGTTACAAACCCATTAAGGGGCTTAACTTCATCGGTAGCCTCCTGCAGAGCGACAACGTCGGCATCAAGAACTTCAAGTTCCTGTTCAAGACGCCGGACGCGGCCATCATGTTCCGCAACACACTGCTCTACAACGGCGTGTTCATCATAACGGGCATCCTGGTGTCGGTGACGCTGGCCATCCTGATCTCCCAGCTCTACAGCCAGAAGCTGGCGAAGGTCACCCAGACGGCCATGTTCCTGCCCCACTTCCTCTCCTGGGTCGTCGTCGGGTACTTCCTGTTCTCCTTCCTCTCCTCCGACAAGGGCTTTGTCAACAAGGTGCTGGAGGGCATGGGCAAGGAAGCCATCCAATGGTACATGGAACCGAAATACTGGCCAGTGCTACTGGTGTTCCTGAATATATGGAAAACCATGGGATACAGCATGGTTGTCTACTTAGCAAGCATCTCCGGCATCGACGGCAGCCTCTACGAGGCGGCGGTCATTGACGGGGCCACCAAGTGGCAGCAGGTCAAGTCCATCACTCTGCCGCTGCTGTCGCCCATCATCACCATCATGTTCATCCTGGCCGTGGGCCGTATCTTCTCGTCGGACTTCGGTCTCTTCTACCAGGTGCCGCGCAACTCCGGCCCGCTGGTGGATGTGACCCAGACGATCGACGTGTACGTGTACAAGGCGCTGATGGGCCTCAACAACATTGGCTTCGCCTCCGCCGCAGGCTTCCTGCAGTCGATCTTCGGCCTCATCACCATCGTGGCGGCCAACGCCGTTGTCAACAAGATCAACCCCGAAAACGCGCTGTTCTGAGAGGAGGGAACATCATATGGCAAAGAAAAAGAAGGAAGTCGATGCCCTCGCGAAGTTCAATCGCGTTTCCAAGCCGGCCAACGCTATCTTTTCCGTCATCTTCATTCTGTTGGCCCTGGCTTGTGTGATCCCGCTGACCTTCGTCATCATCATCTCGCTGTCGTCGGACACGTCCATCCAGCAGAACGGCTACACGTTCTTCCCCTCGGCCTGGAGCACGGACGCTTACCGCTATCTGTGGCAGCAGAAGGATTCCATCGGCCAGTCGTTCCTGATCTCCGTGGGCGTCACGGTCATCGGCACGGTCATCGGCCTGTTCCTCAACGCGACAATGGGCTATGTGCTCTCCCGCCCGGGCTACCGGTTGAAGAAGTTCTATACGTTCCTCATCTTCATCCCCATGCTCTTCGGCGGCGGTCTGGTGGCCTCCTACCTTGTAAACACCCAGTTCCTGATGCTCAAGAACACGATTTGGGCGCTCATCTTGCCCATCGCTGTGTCGAGCTTCTACGTCATCATCCTGCGAACATTCTTCCAGACCACGGTGCCTGATGAGATCATTGAGAGCGGCAAGATTGACGGCGCGTCGCAGATGCGCATCTTCTTCACCATCGTACTGCCCATCTCGCTGCCAGCGCTGGCTACCATCGGTCTGTTCCTCTCGTTCGCCTACTGGAACGACTGGTTCTCGGCCATGCTCTACATCCAGTCCAACCATACGTACCTGTACCCGTTGCAGTACGTGCTCATCAACATCCAGCAGAACTTGGAGTTCCTGACCCGCAACGCCCAGTACATCAGCGCTTTGGGCGGAGCCTCCCGGCTCCCGGCGGAGGCTGCCCGCATGGCTCTGGTCGTCATCGTGGTGCTGCCCATCGCCTGCTCCTACCCCTTCTTCCAGCGGTACTTTGTCACCGGTCTTACCATCGGTGCGGTGAAGGGTTGAGGGCATCTGAACTGGTTCGCTTTGCCGGTGGAAAGCCGGTAAGAACATAAAGGAGGAGAAACATGAGAAAGAAGTATCTGTCTCTGGCAATGGCGATCGCCATGCTCGTCTCGATGGCTTTGGCCTTCGTGGGCTGCCAGGCTCCCGCCGCGACCGCGACGAGTGCAGCCGCTTCCTCGGAAGCCTCTGAGGCTCCCGCGGACACGGCATCGGCTGAGGCCTCGGCCCCTGCCGGTGATCCCGTCGAACTGACCTGGTTGATGGGCGACCCGGGCGTTGTGCCGCCGGACGAGTCCATTGTTGAGGAAGCCCTCAACAAGATCTCCGTCGAGAAGCTCAACGTGAAGATGAAGACCCTCTACGTCAAAGACGAGGCCATCAAGCTGGCCCTCTCGTCCGGTGATCCGTGGGACATCGCGTTCACCTGCGAGTGGTTCAACAGCTTCGTCAACCAGGCTGCTGCCGGCTATTTCGCCGACATCACCGACAAGGTGCAGACCGTGACCCCCGACCTGTATGCCACCATGCCTGAAGTTGTGTGGGAAGGCGCCAAGGTCAACGGCAAGGTCTATGCCATCCCGGTCAAGAAGGACTACGCGGCTGAAATGTACTATCGTTTCGACAAGGCCCTGTTCGTGGATGATCTGAAGATGACCGTCTCGGACAAGATGGGTTTCGCCGACATCGAGAGCTACCTGAAGGCTGCCAAAGACGCGTTCACCAAGGGTGACAGCGCCGCTTCCCAGGCTGAGTATCCGTTGATGCTCTCCAAGGGTGGTTTCCCGGGCATCGACAGCCACTACGACATGATCTATCGTGACGCGATGCTGGGCATCCCGTACTCCTCCGTGGGTTCGGCTGATGAGACCAAGATCGTTGTGACGCTGGAGAGCAAGGATTTCGTTGACCGCCTCAACGCCGTCCGCTCCTGGTACCAGGCCGGCTACATCAACAAGGACGCCTCCACGCTGGAGAGCGATGCCAAGTACTCGGCCGTTAAGGTCGGTCAGGGCTTCTACGGCGCGGACGCCATCTGGACCGGTGCTGACGGTTATGTGCAGCTGATCTCCAAGTTCAGCGGCCCCTACCTGTCCTCCTCGTCCATCCGTGGCTCCATGAACGCCATCAACGCCAACTCCGCCAACATCGACCTGGCCCTGAAGTATCAGGAACTGGTCAACACCAACCAGGAGTACCGCGACACCCTGCGCTATGGCGTGCTCGGTACCCACTGGAACAAGACCGCCGAAGGTCTGGCTCAGCGCACCAAGGAAGGTTCTGAGAAGTATGCTCCGTGGGCGTTCTCCCAGGGTTCCTACTCTCTGAGCACCGTCGAGGCCGCCGAGGGCGTGACCGTCGATCCTCAGATGTGGACCAAGATCTTCGACAGCTACAAGGACGCCGTCGCCACCAAGTCCATCGGCTTCTCCTTCGACACCACCAGCCTCCAGACCGAACTGGCGGCCATCAAGGTGGTCAAGGACAAGTACTGGGCTGGCCTCGTGACCGGTTCGCTTGACCCGGCCGAGACCCTGCCGAAGATGATCAAAGAGCTCGAGGATGCTGGCCTGCGCACTGTGCAGCAGGAAGCCCAGAAGCAGTTTGACGCCTTCCTGGCTGGCTGATCAATCCAAACCACACAAACTGGAGGGCTCCGCTTCATGGAAGCGGGGCCTTCCTTTCTGACACAGCGGCAAAGCGCCGCGGGAGGAACTATGAAGATTGGGTTCATTGACCATTTCATCGATGAGTGGCACGCCAACAACTACCCGGCCTGGATTGCCGAGGCTGGCAAGGGCCAGGATGTGATTGCCCTGGCCTGGGCCGCCACCGTAAAGCCCGGCGGCCGCACAACGGCCCAGTGGTGCGCTGACTTTGGCGTGGGGCTGGCCGATTCGCTCCAGCAGGTGGTGGATGGCTGCGACGCCATCGTCGTGCTCTCACCCGATAACCCCGAGCAGCACCCGGCCCTGTGCACCATCCCGTTTGCCTCAGGCAAGCCCGTGTATGTGGACAAGACCTTTGCCATCGACACCGCCACGGCCCGCTCGCTCTTTGCCCAGGCCGAGGCCGGTGGCACGCCAGTGTATTCGTCGTCTGCCCTGCGCTATGCCGATGAGATTCTGGGGCGCGACGCGGCCTTTGCCAACCCGGCCGATGTGGTGGCGGTGGATGTGCGCGGCCCCGGCGAACTGCCCAACTACGGCGTGCACCAGCTGGAGATGGTGGCGGCCCTGATGGGCACCGGTGCCCAGCGTGTGCGGTGGGAGGCCAACACCCTGGCCATCGACTTTGGCAGCCGTCGTGCGACGATCACTTTCGGGGCCGACGATTTTGCCTTTGACGCGGCCAACCGCGCCGGGCAGACATGGACGGTACCGGCCTGCCACAACTACTTCCCCAATTTCATTGCGGCGATGCTGGGCTTCTTCCACACCGGCAAGCCCGCCGTGCCCGCGGCGGAGACCGTGGAGATCATGGCCATCCGTGAGGCGGGCCTGGCTGCCCAGAGATCCCCTGGCCAGTGGGTGAACCTACCGGCCTGAACATTTCCACCCGCGTACCACGACCGACCGGCCGGCTCTGCCGGTCGGTCGTGGTGTTTGCAGACCTTTGGAAAGGGCAAGTAGGAGCGAACCTCCCAGGGATTCATTCGGCGGGAGGGGAGAAACAGCCAGCGCAAGCAGAAAGGAAAAGCTCGCCCGCTGGCGAAACGTATCCGATGAAAACCATATGAAACAGAAGCTTATGATCGGTCCATCGCATTGCTGTGCGCCTTTCCGTCACCTCGCCCGCATCGTGCGGGCGGGGTGTACCCTGCGGTGCACCCCGGTGCCGTCGGATCAAATGCCCACGGAGGGCATAAATCCAAGGGCCGCGATGGCGTTGCAACGCGGCGCCATAGCCGCATGGATGCGGCGTAAGGCGCCGGGCGGGACTGAGAGTCAGCGACCGTTTTGGTGACAACGAGAACAAGCTGTCTGACCGGTCGGCAGCAAGTCGACCGGTTCTTGGAAAGAGGACGCCATGATTGTGCTGATCGGCGGGGCCAGCTGCACTGGAAAGACCCTGCTGGCCCAGCGGCTGCTGGAGCGCACGCACCTGCCCTATCTGTCCCTCGACCACCTGAAGATGGGGTGGATTCGTGGCCTGCCCGGCTGCCCCTTCACCGCCACCGATCCCGTTGAGACCATCGCGGCGGCATTGTGGCCGGTGGTGCAGGGCATGTTGCAGACCGCGGTGGAGAATTGCCAGCACCTCATCGTTGAGGGCTGCTACCTGTTGCCACGGATTGTGGCTGCCCTGCCAGACGAAGTGGGGGCCGAGACGGTGACCTGTTTTGTCGGCTTCTCCCAAGAGTATCTGCGTGCCCACTTCACCGATGGCGTCATTGCCCACCGCAACGCCATCGAGGCGCGGGGGGAGGGGGAGGAGCGACCACTGGAGGCCTTCCTGCGGGAGCACCAAGCCTTTCGCGATGAGTGCCGGCAGTTTGGCTTGCCCTACGCCGAGATTGCCGAGGAGTATGAATGGGAGATGACCGCCGTGCTAGACGACCTGACCGCGGCGGTGGAGGCCCGGCTGGCAATGTGGTAGACCGGGTGCCCCATGGCAAACACGAACCGCGCAGCAAAAACGCCGCCCTTCCCAACCGGGAAGGGCGGCGTTGCGCGTGAAGGGATTACCGGGTGGCCTTCCAATCGGCCAGCTTCGCCGCGCTGCCCAGCTCCTGCTCAATGGCAAGCAGGCGGTTGTACTTGGCGGTGCGCTCGCTGCGGGCTGGTGCGCCGGTCTTGATGCGCCCCGCGCCGCTGGCGACGGCCAGGTCGGCGATGAAGGTGTCCTCGGTCTCGCCGGAGCGATGACTGACGATGGAGGAATACCCCAGCTCTGCGCCGGTGGAGATGGCGTCGACGGTCTCGGTGAGGGACCCAATCTGGTTCAGCTTGATGAGGATGCTGTTGGCGATGCCGGCAGCTGCACCCTCGCGGATGCGCCCGGTGTTGGTGACAAACAGATCGTCGCCCACCAGCAGGATCCGCTTGCCGAGCTTGTCGGTGAGCCCCTTCCAGCCAGCGTAGTCATCCTCGGCCATGCCGTCCTCAATGGACACGATGGGGTAGTGGGCCACCAGACCCTCCCAGTGGGCCAGCAGGTCGCCGGCGTCCCAGGTCTTGCCGCTCTTGGCCAGGTGGTAGTGGCCATCCTCAAACCATTCGGAGGACGCCGGGTCCAGCGCGATGGCCACGTCCTCCCCGGGCCGGAGGCCAGCTTTCTCCATGGCCTGCAGCAGCAGATCGAGGGCCGCGACGTCGCTCTCGAGCTGCGGGGCGAAGCCACCCTCGTCACCCACCGAGGCCGAAAACCCTCGGTCGCTGATGAGCTTTTTCAGCGTGTGGTAAACCTCCACGGCCTGCCGCAGGCCCTCGGCAAAGGTCGGGGCGGACATGGGGACGATCATGAACTCCTGGATATCCAGGCTGTTGTTGGCGTGCACACCGCCATTGATGATGTTGAGCATGGGCCGGGGTAGCGTCAAGCCCCGGTCGCCGAAGGCGATCTGGCGGTAGAGCGGCTGGCCGGTGGCCTGGGCGGCGGCGCGGGCGTTGGCCAGCGACACGGCCAGGATGGCATTGGCGCCCAGACGGCTCTTGTTGGGGGTGCCGTCCAGCGCCAGCATGGCCCCGTCGATGGCGGCCTGGTCGGTGCTGTCGTGCCCGCGCAGGGCCTTGGCAATGTCCGCATTGACGTGGGCCACGGCCTGCTGCACGCCCTTGCCTTGGTAACGCTTGGGGTCGCCGTCGCGCAGCTCGTGGGCCTCAAACTTGCCGACTGACGCGCCGGACGGCACGGCAGCTGTTCCCTGGGCGCCGCCCTCCAGCGTCACGGTGGCCTCCACCGTCGGCGTGGCGCGGGAGTCGAGGATTTCACGCGCGGTGATCGATCGAATGGCTGTATGCATCGGGATTCCTCCTTCGTTGTTGTTGTGGTCGTTATGTTTCGTCCTTGTACCCATTATATACCACCTTTAGTGAATTGTATCCCATGGAATTTTGGCAAACTGTGACCGGAGACACATGGACGAAAATGTTTGCGAAATGGATGACTTTGCTATTGACAGGCACCTTCGCTTGTAGCATACTGTGAGAGGTCTAACTATTAGATAGCTAAGTAACTTGCGAATGTGCCGGGAACGACACGGAAAGGGTGTGCATCGTGAACGAGGAGGAGCTTGACCAATTGCTGGTGTTTGTGGGGCATTTGCACTACAAGTACGCCCACAGCAAGTTCGCTCACCTGGGGGTGCCCGGCGGCCAGCCGCGCTTCCTGCGCTACCTCACCGAACACGAAGGCTGCCGGCAGAGGGACCTGGCGAGCAAGTTTGAACTGGAGCCGGCGACGGTGACGGCGGCCCTGCGCCGCATGGAGAAGGCTGGCCTCATTGAGCGCCGACCTGACAAGCAAGACCTGCGCGTCAGCTGTGTGTGGCTGACCGAGGAAGGGCGTCGGCTGGTCAACCAGCTGGAGACCACCCGCCGGGAGATTGCCCGCAGCTGCTTTGGTAGCTTTACGCCCGACGATCGGGCTGCCCTGGGGGACGCCCTTCGCAAAGTGGAGACCAATTTACGCCGGATGTTGGAAGACCCGGCCCAAGAATAGGAAGGTGACGCTGTGTTTCGACTGTTCCGCTACCTGAAGAAATACTGGATTCCTGCGGTAGCTGCCCCGCTCTTCATGCTGCTGGAGGTCATGATGGACCTCATGCAGCCCACCCTCATGAGTGACATCGTGGACAAGGGGGTAGCCAACGGCAACCTGAGCTATGTGCTGGCCATGGGTGGCCGGATGCTACTGGCAGCCCTGGTGGGCATGATTGGCGGCGTGGGCTGCACAGTCTTTTCCTCCATCGCGGGGGTGAAGTTCGGCACGGCCCTGCGGCAGGATCTCTTTGACAAGGTGCAGAGCTTCTCCTTTGCGGAGCTCGATACCCTGCAGACGCCCTCGCTCATCACCCGGCTCACCAACGATGTGATGCAGATGCAGAATCTGGTGATGATGGCCATGCGCATGCTGGTGCGCGCGCCGCTGCTGGTCATCGGCGGGGTCGTCATGGCCCTGACGATGAACGCGCGGCTGGGGCTCATCCTGGTGGTGGCGCTACCGGTGCTGGTGGTGTCCATCGTGCTCATCATGCGGCAGGGCTTCCCGCTCTTCCGCCGGGTGCAGGAGCGCATTGACCGCGTCAACGACGTGACCCGGGAGGACCTGGTGGGCGTGCGGGTCGTGAAGGCCTATGTGCGGCAGGAGCATGAGAAGCGGCGCTTCGCCCGGGCCAACGATGACCTGGTGGACGCCATGGTGCAGGCCAACCGCATGATGATCCTGCTTTGGCCCATCCTCTCGCTCATCCTGAACCTGAGCATCGTGGCGGCCCTGTGGTTTGGCGGCCAGCAGGTGCTGGACGGCACCACCGAGACGGGCAAGATCATGGCCTTCATCCAATACCTCGGGCAGATCCTGTGGTCGCTCATGATGGTCGCGATGATCCTCATCGGGGCCAGCCGCGCCAAGGCGTCGGCCGACCGCATCAACGAGGTGTTTGACACCGCACCGGCCATCACCGAGCCGGTTGGGGCCCTGGAGCCCGAGCATTGGGACGTGGAGTTCCGCGACGTCAGCTTCCGCTACCCAGGTGCCGAGGGCGACCCGGCCCTGCGGCATGTGAGCTTTCGCGCCGGGCAGGGGCAGACCATCGGCATCCTGGGAGCGACAGGCTCGGGCAAGACGACGCTCGTCAACCTCATCCCCCGGCTCTACGACGTAAGCGAGGGGCAGGTGCTGGTGGGTGGCATCGATGTGCGCCAGCAGCCGCTGGAGAGCCTGCGCCGCCACATCGGCGTGGTGCTGCAAAAGAGCGTGCTCTTCTCCGGCACGGTGGC
Source organism: Bacillota bacterium (assembly GCA_023398815.1). GTDB lineage: Bacteria > Bacillota > Clostridia > Christensenellales > UMGS416 > JAEYRA01. The sequence goes on along the minus strand of JAEWRW010000016.1, from coordinate 18,662 downwards.
CGACAACCTGCGTTGGGGCAGGCCGGACGCCAGTGACGAGGAAATGACTGCCGTGGCCGAGGACGCCCAGGCGGCGGAGTTCATCACCCAGAAGGAGGACGGTTACGCCTCCGAGGTGGAACAGGGCGGCGTCAATTACTCCGGCGGGCAGAAGCAGCGGCTCTCCATCGCGCGGGCACTGATGCGTCAGCCTCGCATCCTGATTCTCGACGACGCCACCTCGGCCGTGGACATGGCGACCGAGGCGAAGCTGCAGCAAGCGCTGCGCCGACGCATGGGCGGGGCCACGGTGTTCATCATCGCCCAGCGCATCTCGAGCGTCTTGGAGGCCGACCGGATCCTCGTGATGGAGGACGGCGTGGTGGCCGCCGAGGGTACCCACAAGGAACTCATTGCAACCAGTGACATCTACCGGGACATTGTGCGGTCCCAGTTGGGGGAGGAGGCGGTGGCCAATGGCTGAGAACAGACAGAAACGCAACGAACGGCCTGCGGCTGGACCGGGGTTTCACGGGCCGGGCGGCCCGCCCATGCGCGGCATGAAGGCACCCAAACTGAAGAACGCCAAGGGCACGATGCTGCGCATGCTGCGCTATCTGGCTGATCACAAAGTGGCTCTGATCGTTGTGTTGGCGCTGGCCATCGTCGGCAACGTGCTGCCCATCCTGGGCACGCGCATGACGGGCAGCATCATCGACGACGTGCTCTCCCTGAAGGACTTGCGGGCACTGGGCGTGGCCTGCCTGGAGCTGCTGGGCATCTACCTGGCTAACGTGGTCGTCCAGCAGATCATCAACTACAAGCTCATCGACATCAGCCAGAACGCGGTGCGGGTGCTGCGGCACGATCTCTTCGTGCGCATGCAGAATTTGCCGGTCAAGTTCTTTGACCGCAACAGCCATGGCGACTTGATGAGCCGCTTTACCAACGACGTGGACAACATCAACAACATGCTGAGCCAGAGCCTAGGGCAGCTCATCGGCAACGTCATCGCCATTGTAGGCACGCTCATCGCCATGTTGCTCCTAAACCCGCTGATGACGCTGGTGTCCCTCGTGACCATGCCGCTGATGCTCCTGCTTACCGGGCGCATCGCCAAGGTGTCGGGCCGCTACTTCAGCCGCCAGCAGAAGATCCTCGGCCGTCTCAACGGCTTGGTGGAGGAGACGCTCTCCGGCCAATACGTGGTCAAGGTCTTTAACCGGGAGGAAGCCGCCAAGGGCAGCTTCCACGCCGTCAACGGTGAACTGCAGGAGGTTGCCATCCGCGCCAACCTGTTCTCGGGCGTCATGGGCCCGGTCATGAATATGATCAACAACCTGGGCTATGCCATCGTGGCGACCTTCGGCGCGTGGATGGTGCTCTCGGGCCAGGGGGTCACCGTGGGCGTGGTGTTCAGTTTCCTGCTGTATCTGCGGCAGTTCGGCATGCCCATCAACCAGATCGCCCAGTTGGCCACCACGATCCAATCGGCCCTGGCCGGTGCCGAGCGTATCTTTGAGGTCATGGACGAGAAGACTGAGGAGCCCGACCGCCCCGCCGCCCCGGCCCTGACGCTGGTGCGGGGCGAGGTGCGCGCCGACGACGTGACGTTCGGCTACCTGCCCGACCGGCCGGTGCTGAAGCGCGCGACCTTCCACGCCCAGCCCGGCCAGACGATCGCGCTGGTGGGCCCCACCGGCGCAGGCAAGACGACCATCGTCAATTTGCTGACCCGTTTCTACGACGTGGACAGCGGCAGCCTCTCCATCGACGGCATCGACCTCCGCGACCTCCAGCGCGACAGCCTGCGCTCCTCCCTGGGCATCGTGCTGCAGGATACGGTGCTCTTCTCTGAGACGGTGCGGGAGAACATCCGCTTTGGGCGCCTCAACGCCACTGACGCCGAGGTGGAGCGTGCCGCAAAGATGGCCAACGCCGACCACTTTATCGAGCGCCTGCCCCATGGCTACGACACGGTGCTCACCGGTGACGGCGGCAATCTCTCCCAGGGGCAGCGGCAGCTCTTGAGCATCGCCCGCGCCATCCTGGCCGACCCGGCCATCCTCATCCTGGACGAGGCGACCTCCTCGGTCGACACCCGCACCGAGCTGCACATCCAGCAGGCCATGCTGGAGCTGATGCGCGGCCGCACCAGCTTTGTCATCGCCCACCGCCTCTCCACCATCCGCAATGCCGATCAGATCCTCGTCATCCGCGATGGCGAGATTGTGGAGCGCGGCACCCACGACGAACTGCTGGAGAGCAACGGCTTCTACGCCAACCTGTACCAGAGCCAGTTTCGGACGGGGCTGGCGCTCTAGCGAGTCGCGTCGGCCGCTGGCGCGACCGCCGCGAGTTTGTATCGCCTTTGCCGCTGCGCGGCAAAGGCGAACGGGAGTGCTCGGCACGAGTGAAGGTTTGCCCCGCGACGTACATGCCGCCGCGGGGCTTTTCATTGCGTTGATCGTGCTGGCTTTTCCGAGGGAAACGCGCCTGTGGGCGGGAAGGATCGAGTGCCACGATCATGCTGTTTTGTGCCGCCGCCGGATAAACCGGCTGGCGGCTTCTGACGGGTTCCATGCAACGAAGATCTGGCGGTCCGTCCCTCATGCGCGTTGCGAGTTTCTCCCGGGTGATCGGCGGCACTCAGCTTGCGACAGCGGGCGGGATGTTTGAGGCTTCGCTTGCGAAGCCGAGTTACCGCCGCTGCCTCATAAACCTCGTGCCGGTCGTCCGGTCTTAGAAACTCGCCCGCGCCTCCCGGGCGCTTTTGGGCACTTTTGGCGCCTACCAAAAGTGCCGCCCAGCGCAGCGCGATTCTGAAAAGCAGGTTGAAATGCTTAAGCAAAGTCATTCAACAATGCCCTTACGGGTACCCTCTTTCCTTCCCTCCCGGCAGCGCATCCACCCTCATCCGCACTCAACACTTATTTTATGTAAAGTTTTCTAAGAAATAAGAATTTTCTGTTTATCCCCGGCCGACGGTGGTATATAAGTACCAGACAAGCACAACCGAAGATTTTTCATGGATCGCCATCCATTGAAAAAGGCAAACCTGCCGAAAGGCAGCGACGCAAAGCCACGGGCCTAATGCATTTTTGCTATGGCAGCCGGGCCGCCAATGGAACGCACGGTATGATGATTGGCAGCCGCGTGTTCCACCGACACAAAGGAGGAACCCCGATGAAGCGGCTGTTTTCTGTATTGCTCACTGTTATGCTCCTTCTCAGCCCCACCGCTGTTTTGGCTAAGGCGAAGACCGTCACCCTGGACACCAAATCGATCGTCGGTATGACCGAGACGAAACTGGTGCAGAAATACGGCAAGCCCGCCCGCAAGGACGCCAGCGAATATGGCTTCACCTGGTATGTATACAACAAGGATTACAAGAACTTCTTTATGGCTGGCGTACGGGACAAAAAGGTCGTGGCCGTGTACACCAACGCCGCCGGTCTCAAGTACGGCAGCAAGGTTAAGCTGAATACCACCCGCACCGCCGCCCGCAAGGCGCTGGGTACCCCCACCACCATGTTGCAGAACGGCAACACGTTCTACATGATCTACAATGCCACCCAGCGAGACTTTTTCACCTCGGGCAGCAACTACGTCATCGTCTTCTATGACACGCTCAAGAGCAACAAGACGACCGCCATCCTCATCGTGCCCAAGGCGGACGAGAACAACGCCCTGCTCAACAAGCCCGCCCTCTCCGACGCGGTGCAGCGGGCCTACGAGAAGGAGAGCATGGACCTGACCAACGCCATCCGCGTCCGCAACGGCCTTAAGGCCTTGAAGGCCAACACCGACAACACCAAGCTGGCCCGTCTGCGCAGCAAAGACATGGTGAAGCGCAACTACTTCAGCCACTACACCCCCGCACCCGAAAAGAAGAACGTGTTCCAGATTGCCAAGAGCAAGGGCATCAAGTACACCTCCATGGGGGAGAACATCGCTTTCGGCAACCACAACGCCATCTTCGCGCAGGAGTCGTTCATGAACTCTTCCGGCCACCGCAGCAACCTGCTACGCGCCAAGTACACCAAGATCGGCTCGGGCGTGGCCTACGGCAGCAGCCGGTATGTGCTGGTCACCAACATCTTCAGCAAGTAAACCGCAAAGTTATCTCAACCGCCCGGCGCATGCCGGGCGGTTTTTTGCCCCTGTCCGGCGAGGCCGCACGCGGACAGGACACCGAACGCACCATGTGGTATGCTGGGGCAAAAGGAGGGATTGCTATGGAATGGAAAGACACAGTGGCCGCCCGGCGGAGCATCCGCCGCTTCCGGCCCGACCCGGTGCCGGAGGAAAGCCTGCGCGCGGTGCTGGAGGCGGCAATCAGCGCGCCATCGGCAAAGAACCGGCAGCCCTGGCGGTTTGTCGTCGTCTCCGGCGCGGCAAAGGAAGGCATGCTGCGCGCCATGAGCGAAGGCATTGCGCGGGAGGGGGCTGGCGATGGGCTTCTGCCGCACCTGCACGCTTATGCGGCGTCAGCCCGTCACTCGCTGGACATCATGGCCCAGGCCCCGGTTAGCATCTTCGTGCTCAACGCCGAGGCCCCGGCCATGGAGACGCCCACTGACATGGGAGGAGTGTTCCGCAGCCTCAGCAATGTGCAGTCCATCGGCGCGGCCATTGAGAACCTGCTGCTGGCCGCTGTGGACGAGGGCCTGGGTGCCCTGTGGGTTTGTGATGTTTTCTTCGCTTACCCCGAGCTGGTGGCCTGGCTGGGCACCGACCGGCAATTGGTGGCGGCGGTGGCGCTGGGCGTGCCCGCCGAGGCCCCGTCGCCCCGGCCCCGTCTGCCCTTGGCTGATGTGGTGGAGTGGCGGGCGGAGTGAGAGCTGCCAGGCCGACGGCGCAGGCTAAACAAAGGGGGCTGTCCACGGCGATGCTTCGTCGCCCGCGGACAGCCCCTGCTGCATCATTGCCTTGCTGCTATGGCCTGGCGTAAACCACGGAGGAGGCCCCGCCGTACACCTTGGCGGTACCCGCCTTGCGGTAGGCCTTCACCTTGTAGTAATAGGTCCTGTTGTGGGTGAGGCTCTTATTGGTGTAGGAGAGTGCGGTTGTGTCCTTCACCAGCTTGTAAGTACCGGCCCTGGAGGTGGCGCGGTAGACGCGGTACCCCGTCGCGCCGGGCACGGCACCCCAGGAGACCTTGATGCTGGTGGACGAAGCGGCTTTCGCCTTCACGCCGGTGGGCTTGGCGGGCACGGGCTTGGCTGCCACAACGGTGGACTTGGAGGAATACACCGTTTTGGAGCCCAGCGTGCCATAGATGCGCATCTTGTAGTAGTAGGTGCGGCCCGTGGAAAGGCCGCTGTCGGTGTAGCTGGTGGTGGTGCCAGACCGGACGGTCTTGACCAGGGAGTACGTGCCGCCCGACGAGGTGGCCCGGTAGATCTGATACCCCTTGGCACCGGCTGCGGCCTTCCAGGTCAGCTTGACCTTGTTGTACCCGGCGGAGGCCGCCGCCAGCGAGGGACGCCCATTGATCGCTTTGTCTGGCAGGATCGTCAGGCTGTAGGGGAGGGGGGAGTAGTAGAAATAGGTGATCGAAACGTAATAGGTACCTGCTGACAGGAACGCCGCGTCGCTGGTGACGCTGGTCTCCCCCCCGTGGGAGAGCAACGTCGTCACCGCAGTTTTCACCCCTGTTGTGGCGTCGTATTTGTATAGGATGGCCTTCCAGTAGATGTCGGAGGAATCAAGCGCGGCGTGCTTGAACTTCATCCGCACTTTGTCGCTTGCCACCAGTACGAATTTGTACCAGTCGCTGTCGGTCTTCGTGGCCAATGCGCCGTTGTAGGCCGATTGGTTAAAGATGGCGTTGGCGGTGGGCAGGGTGTTGTTGAACTCCCTCTCCCAGGTGGAGGAAGCGGTGAACGATGCCGTCAGCGAGTAGGAGGTGCTCCAGGTGGATTCGTAGGGTGCAATCTGCACGTAATATGTGCCAGCCGGAAGGCCCAGCGCGTTGCTGCTGACGCCCAGCTCGCTGCCGCGCGCCAGGAAGCTTGCCAGCGTCGATTGCGACCCCGTGTTGGCATTGTAGGCGTAGCACTCCACCCTCCAGTATTGGGCATCCTCCCCCGCTGTGCTGTGTTTAAAGGCCAGCGTCACCTTGCCCGCGGTGGTCAGCGTGAACTTGTACCAGTCCTTATCCCCCTGCGCGGCAAGGGAACCCGAATAGGAACGGTTGAGTGCGATGGCGTTGGCGGTGGGCAGGGTGTTGTTGCTCTCCCGCTCCCAGGTGGAGGAGGCGGTGAACGACGCCGTCAGCGAGTAGGGGGTGCTCCAGGAGGAATCGCAAGGTGCAATTTGCGCGTAATACGTGCCGGCAGGGAGCCCCAGCGCACTGCTGTCAAGGCTCAGCTGTGTGCCGCGCACCAGGGAGCTCGTGAGTTCGGAGGTTTCACCGGTGTTGGCGTTGAAGGTGTAGCAGGTGACGGCCCAATATTGGGGAGATTCCCCCAATGTGCTGTGCTTGAAGGTCAGGGTGACCTTGCCGGCGGTGGTCAGGGTGAATTTGTACCAGTCCTCATCCCCCTGTGTGGCGATGGCCCCCGAATAGGAGCGGTTGAGCGCGATGGCGTTGGCGGTGGGCAGGGTGTTGTTGCTCTCCCTCTCCCAGGTGGAGGAAGCGGTGAACGACGCCGTCAGCGAGTAGGAGGTGCTCCAGGAGGAATCGCAAGGCGCAATTTGCACGTAGTACGTGCCAGCTGGAAGCCCCAGCGCGCTGCTGTCAATGCTCAGCTGTGTGCCGCGCACCAGGAAGCTCGTGAGTTCGGCTGTTTCGCCGGTGTTGGCATTGAAGGCGTAACAGGTGATGTTCCAGTATTGTTCAGAATCGCCCAATGTACTGTGTTTCAAGTTCAGGGTGACCTTGCCGGCGGTGGCCAGGGTGAACTTGTACCAGTCCACGTCGCTGCCGTCGCCGATGCTCCCCGTCGCCGGCTCGTTGAGCGCGATGGCCGTGGCCGAGGCGATGCCGCCGTTGGGCTCGGCCTCCGCGCTTGCGGCGGCATGCAGCGGCCACCCTGCCAGGAACACCAGCACCGCAGCGCTGACCAAGAGGAGACGCCAGCCCATCTTTTCCATTGCCAACCTCCGACTGCCCTTGGTATGCCAACGTGAGGATCGGGCAATCAATCCATCATCTCCCAAAATATAACACCATCCCACCCCGCGCGCAAGCAAGCGGGGTGGTTGCGGTTTGGGCCAGCAAAGGGAGGAGGGTGAGGGGGAAGTGGGGTCTCTGCCCCCGTCAGCCGCCGGCGCGGCGCAGCACCTCGGCGGCGCTAGTGCCATGGGGACGCAGCAACCGCTTCATCAGGATGAGGCTATCGGGGTCGCGAGTCACCCGGTTGACGCCGGTGGAGCAGGAGAGCGTGCAGCGGAAGCCCATCTCCCGCAGGATGTCCACCGACTCCCGGCTGATGAGCCCATAGGGATAGGTGTAACACTGGGGCAGAGCGCCGGTTTCCTCATCGATGCGTGCCTGCAGGCGGATGGCGTCGGCCATCAGCGTCTGGCGGTAGTGGGGCAGGCTCTCCCCGCTCACCATCATGCTGGCGGTGCGGCTGCTGGTGATGGTGTGCAGGTTGTAGGAGTGGTTCTCAATCTCAATGCGGCCGGTGGCGGCCATCTCCCGCACCTGCTGCCAGTTCACGTGGGCGTAGAGGGCATTGTCGTCGGGGTGGGCGGTGTAATAGTCGCTGTGGATGCCGATGACCGACAGCACCGCCTTCATCTCATACTGTTGCAGCAGAGGGTAGGCGTAGACGTAGTTGTTGAGGTACCCGTCGTCAAAGGTCAGCAGCACCGGCTTCTCTGGCAGGGGGGCGCCGTCGTAGACATAGGTAATGAGGTCTGCGATGCTGATGGTGGTGTACCCGGCCTTGCGCAGGTATTTGAGGTCGCTCTCCAGCTCGGCAGGGCTGATGACGTAGGCGTTCCAGCGGCTGGAATCCTTCAGGATGCCGTGGTACATAAGGATGGGCACGGTCACGCCCTCGTCGTCCTCGGTGGGGGCGAAGGCCGGCAGCGCGGCGGGGGAGACCGCCCCCGGTAGCCCCGGCAACAGGAGAACCGCCACCAGCAGCAAGCCCAACGCCATGCTGCCCCAGCGGGTCGGTTGTGTCCGTCTTTTTCTCATGTGTTACCCTATTCACCGGGTGGGGCGGGCATGACGGAGAGGGAGTGCATTTCTGAATCCGAGCAGGCTGACGGGCCACTCAGTTCTGAGACCCATTGTGAATGACACTAGAATCGGTAGCTAGTTGAATGTTGCTTTTCTTTCCATGAAGCAGATAAGATGCAAATGTCCATGTGCCCCAACGAAAAACTGTGTCAAGACAAATAAGAGCAAACAAGGTTGGGACAGATGGGCACAGACGCGTTATAGTTGAAGGGGTGATCAACAATGGACTGTATCCAAAGCATACAAAGCGCAATTGCATACATCGAAGAGCATATGCTGGAGCCGATCAACTATGAGGATGTGGCAAGGTATTTGCACATGTCGAGCTATCATTTCCACAGGACATTCAGCATGGTGACAGGGATCACTGCCAATGAGTATATCCGCAACCGTAAGCTGTCAATGGCTGGGCAAGAGCTTATTCTGTCTGACAAGAAGGTCATTGATGTTGCGCTGAAGTATGGCTATGAGTCTCCTGAAAGTTTTGCCAAGGCGTTTTCGAGGTTTCACGGGGTCACGCCTAATGTGGCAAGGCGCTCTGGAACAAGAATGCGGTCCTACAATCGTCTCATCCTTCGCATCAAACTGGAAGGTGGTACGATGATAGACTACAAAATTGTGGAGAGAGAGAAATTCAGCCTTCTGGTAAAGGCGCAAGCATTTCGAAACGAGTCGATCTCAGAGGAAGGGAATACCGAGATACCGGATTTCTGGAAACAGTGCGGCGCGGATGGGGTTTTTGAGGTGCTGAAGCAGCATACGAAGACGCTCGATACCTACGGCGTGTGTGCCCCCATCTCAAAGGAAAGTACGCACTTTGATTATGGTGTTGGCATGCGCTATGAGGGCGGTGCTGTGCCGGAGGGGTTCCGCGTTTGGGAGATGACCTCCACCCTGTGGGCCGTGTTCCCATGCATTGGAGAGGACGGCAGCTGCATCGGGGAAACGTGGGAGCGGATTTTCAAAGAATTCCTTCCGAATTCCCAGTACAACATGATCGACGCGGCTGATTTTGAGCTCTACCCGCAGAACAGCAACCTGGATTGCTTTTGCGAAATCTGGGTGCCCGTAGAGAAAAGGGATGGAGGAACGTTCGATGATTAAGGTTGGCATCCTCGGAACGGGGTTCGGTGAGACCCACGCAGAAATGTACAGGAAGATCGAGGGGTTTGAAGTCGTTTCCATTTTTGGACGGAACGGGGAAAAGCTCAGCAAAATAGGGGAGAAGTTTCACATCCCGGTAACAACACAGATCAGTGAGGTGATCACAAACCCGGAGATTGACCTCATCGATCTCTGCCTGCCGACGGAGTTGCACGCAAAATGGGCAATCGAAGGACTCAAGAACGGGAAGCATATCTACTGCGAAACGCCTGTCGCTTATTCGGCCGAGGATGCTCTGGCCATACAGCGGGCTGCGGAGCAATATGGGAAGAACGTATTTGTAGACATGTTCCTGAAATTTGCGCAGCCACACAAACATGCGGCACAGCTTGCCAAAAGGACCGATCTTGGGCCGTTGCTCAGTGTTCGCGCCTACAACAGAACCTCCCCGCGATGGGGCGACTTGGGCATCCAAAAGAATGTGGAGACATTCCAAATCCATCTGATGGACTTTATCATTGGGCTTTTGGGGATGCCCCATTGTGCAACGGCTTCCGCAATGGACTATCAGGGGCAATCGGTGGTGATCTCATCGCTTGGTTATGGCGATCAATTTGCTGTGTTGGAAAGCAACTCCAGCCTACCCAGCTGCTGTCCTTTTGAAATTGGGTTTGAACTGTTTTTTGCAGAGGGAGTGGTACGCTATGACGCGGTATATGGGAGCTTCACAAAGGAGGAGTTCTCCATTACAGGAAATGACAAGGCTCGTGAGGTAGTACAGCTGGAGGCAAAAGATGAATACGAAGAGGTGATCCGACATATCCGGGATTGTTTGCTCAACGGTGTAAAAAGTGACCTCATCGATATTGAAGCCGCCGTCAACACGGTGAAATTGAAAGAAATGATCTTGCAGTCGCTGCGATCCAAATAGGCAAAGGAAGGGGCATCCACGTTACCGTGGCAGGCAAGCAGGGCTGCGAAACCAATGGTGGTGTACCCGGCCTCCTGCAGGTATGACATAGGCGTTCCAACGGCTGGAGTCGTTGAGCACGCCGTGGTACATAAGGATGGGGACGGTCACGCCCTCGTCCCCCTCGGTGGGGGCGAAGGCCGGCAGTACGGCGGGGGAGACCACCCCCGGCAACCCCGGCAGCAGGAGCGCCGCCACCAGCAGCAAGCCCAACGCCATGCTGCCCCAGCGGGTCGGTTGTGTCCGTCTTTTTATCATGTGTTACCCTATTCACCGGGTGGGGCGGGCATGACGGGGGGTGCATTTCTTAACCGAGGCGGGCTGACCGGGCCGCCCCGTGGGAGGGCTGCTGCAAGGAACTGTTGCAGCATATCTTTTCTTTTGGTATGCTTTGAGACAAACGGCAATTGGGAATTTTCTGGGCTGTTTTGAAGTTCGGGTTATTTATATATTAGGCAGGCACTATAATCATAAATTCGTTGAATAAAGTTGATGAAAGGAGGATAATATGCCGCGATTGACAAAGCCTGTAAGACAAAGAATCTTAGATCAGAACGAAGGTTTCAGTACAAGAACATATTATGAAGGCAAAAATTGCAGAGAAGAACGTACATACACAATTTCGGATGGAGAGCTACACATACGTGCTAACGGAAAGACATCTTGGGCTGATAGTCGATATAGCGAAGAGTGGGTTGCTAATGACAAGGAAACGCATAGCTTTTTATACAAATATAGAACGGAAATGGATCTTGACGGAGTAGATGAGTCGAATGTCAAGAAGGAAAGAGAAAAAGAAAATTCAAAATGGTAATTTAGTTGACAAAACAAATGAATCAAGAGATGAAGACTTAACAAACGAGTATTATAGTGGTAATAATCAAGGGGAGGACTCAATAGCTGAGCAAATTAGCAAAGCTATTGGTGAGGTCTTAGGTGATGTAATCAATAATATTATTGATGAATGTACACCTTATATTAAGCGCTGGTGGAATGATAAGAAAAAGGAAAAAGGTAACAGTAAATAAAAGCATAATATAGGATTTGGCGCGGGCAATGAACAACAAGCTCCCGACACAGTCGGGAGCTTGTTGCCATTCGTAAGGGTTGCGGTTGCCGTGCAAAACCACCGGATACCGAAAAGAAGCGCCCGCGGGGGCCGATTCCGTTCAGGCAGGTGTGCCCACCTTCTCGGCCTCGGCCAGCACCTCGTTCATGCTGCCGGTGCGGTAGCCGCGCATGTCGAGGGTGACATAGGCGTAGCCGATGGCGCGGAACTCGCGGTCAATCTCCGCCAGGAGACCGGGCTCGAAGAACCGGGGCATCTCGGCGGCACCAACCTCCACCCGGGCGAGGTTGCCGTGGTGGCGCACCCGCACCTGGCGGAAGCCCCGGCGCAGCAGCACCGTCTCAGCCTGGTCGATCATCGTGAGCTTCTCCGCCGTGATGGGCTCGCCATAGGGGATGCGGCTGGAGAGGCAGGCGAAGGCCGGCTTGTCCCAAGTGGGGAGCCCCATTTCCCGGGAAAGGTCGCGGATCTCCTGCTTGGTGAGCCCGGCAGCCAGCAAGGGGCTCACCGCGCCCTGCTCGCGCATGGCCTGCATGCCGGGGCGGTAATCGCCGGTGTCGTCGGCGTTGGAGCCATCGGCGATGTGGGCGATGCCCTCCTCCCGGGCGATGGCGGCAATCTTGCCAAAGAGCTCCCGCTTGCAGTAGTAGCAGCGGTTGCTGGGGTTGAGGGAGAACCCCTCGATGTCCAGCTCCTCCGACTCAATGACCCGGTGGCGCACGCCCAGGCTCTGGGCGAAGGCGATGGCCTCCTTCAATTCCCGCGAGGGGAAGGTGGACGACTGGGCGGTGATGGCCAACACCCGGTCGCCCAGCACATCGTGGGCCACCCGCAGCAGGAAGGTGGAATCCACCCCGCCGGAGAATGCCACCGCCAGGCTGCCCATGGCGGTCAGGTCGGTCTTGAGTTGGTTGAGCTTTTCTTGTGCGGTCATGGTTCCTCCATTTCCTGCGCCCCCTACGCGAGCCCGTATTCGGCGGGCAGGAAGCGGGAGGCGTCCAGTTCGGGTTTGAGAAGCTGCCAGCAGGCTTCGGCGTCGTCGGGCAGCTCGTCCAGTTGTTCTTCCATCCGGTCCAGCCACCGGTACTCCCGCTGGCTCAGGGCAAGCTCCTGGTTGCCGGCGGCGCGGCGCAGGACGTTGACGGCCGCCCGCGCGCCCAGTTTGGCCTGCTCGTAGGGGTCCTGCCGACTGGCGATGACGCGGGAGAGTTCCAGCACCACGTCGGGCCGCAGCACATATGCCTGGGGCGACAGGGCGCTGTCGGAGTCAGCCAGCCAACGCTGCAGTCGCAGGGCGTCGTCGCCCCCGGCGCGGCGGGCGGCGTTCATCAGCCGGCAGTCGTAGATGAGCTGCTCCATCGACACCGTCGGTGCCATGTCCGCGAGCAGCATTACGTTCTGCACCGATTCGTTGCTCCACAGGTCGGCCACACAGGCCGCCACGTTGCCCACCGGGCTCAGGTGGGCGCAGGCCGCGCTCTTGCCTTCCATGGCGATGGGCACGCCGGTGATGGCCTTGACGAACGGCCCCTCGTAGGCGCAATCCTTGCTGGGGCCGACGGCCCCCACGCGGTAGGCGACCAGCGACCGGCTGACCGAAACCACCCGCACCACGGCGGCGAATACCTCCGGCAACATGCCGCGGTCGGCCAGCACCATGGCCGTGTTGGCAAAGCCGCAGGCCGAGTCGCCGGCGGCGTGGCTGCCGTTTTGCCGGGCGATGGCCACAATGTGCCGCCACAGGAACTCCATGTCCCGTGCGCCCAGCACCCCCAGGCAGAACACCACCTGCCGCAGGTCGGCGTTGAGCAGGGCGTCGTCGTGCAGCTCCTTGCCGCCGGTGCTCTCAATGGCCAGGAAGTCGGCCCCGGCGCGGGCCGCGCCCTCAAAGGTGCGCAGCATGCCCTCCAAATGGGGGCCGGAGCGCAGCACCGGCGGGCGGCTGAACTCCCGCGTGTCGTTGGGCGTCAGGCGCAGAGCGCTTTTGAGCCCGCGGTTGGCCTCAAAGTCGGCCATGATATCACGCACGCCTTTTGTGGTCTCGATGCCCCACTCGGGCCGCAGCGTCATGGGGGGTAGCAGCTCCACCTCCACCACCACGCCGCCCGCGTGCAGCTGGCAGGCACGGGTCAGCGCGCCGGTCACCATCTGGCGGTAGTGGGCCAGCGCCTCGGGCCAGTTGGCTTCGTCCAGCGTCATGGGCGGCAGGGTGAAGTTGAGCTCAGGGTAGACCTCGCCTCCGCCCAGCGTCAGGCCATTGCGGCAAACCACGGGCCGCGGCGCGCTGCCAAACACGAAGTCCTTCGGTTCGGCCACGGCCAACGTTGTCTCGTTCCACATCGGCGGCACCTCATTCCAGTTTTCCTGAGCGTACCGCCGGGCCAACGCCGCCGCAAGGGAGAGCGTTGCGCCGTCTGTGAAAGATTTGCTTTCCCATGGTTTTACTTGGAGATTATACCCCGCACCTTTGGCTCCGTCAAGGCCGACGGGATGCACAAGTGCGCGGACTGTGTTACAATAACGAGAGTGGGCCAACAGGCCCAATATGCCAAACACGAAGGATGAATGCCCGCTATGAGCTTTCTAGATTGCTTATCTGACGAGATGAACGAGGCCGCCGCGGCGCTGGGGTACACCGAGCCCACGCCCATTCAGGCCCGCGCCATTCCCCTGCTGCTGGAGGGCCGTGACGTCATTGGCCAGGCCCAGACCGGCACCGGCAAGACCGCGGCCTTTCTGCTGCCCATTCTGCAGCGCATTGACACCGCCAGCCCGGAGATTCAGGCCATAGTGCTCTGCCCAACACGGGAGCTGGCACAGCAGATTACTGCCGTGGCCGAGGGTCTCTCCCGCAAGATGGAGAATTTCGGCGTCATCGCCATCTATGGCGGCACGAATGTGAGCTACCAGGCCCAGCGGCTGAAGGGTTGCCAACTCATCATCGGCACACCGGGCCGGGTGCTCGACCAGCTGCGCCGCCGGAACATGCGCTTCTTCAACGTGCGGATGGTGACCCTCGATGAGGCCGATGAGATGCTGGACATGGGTTTCCGCGAGGACATCGATGAGATCATCAGCTACACCTCCAGCCGCCGGCAGACGATGCTCTTCTCCGCCACCATGCCCAAGGAGATTTTGGAGCTGACCCGGCTCTACCAGAAGGACCCGGTGACCGTGAGCATCGAGCGCGACACCCTGACGGCCCCGGACATCGAGCAGACCTATGTGGAGACAACCGAGCAGGGCAAGGTGGATGAACTGGCCAAGCTCATCCGAACGAGCGACGCCAAGCTGACGCTGGTGTTCTGCAACACCAAGCAGAAGGTCAGCGACCTTTACCGGCAGCTGCGACGGCGCGGCTTCAATGTGGAGGGGCTGCACGGCGGCATTGAGCAAAGTGTGCGTGACAGCATCATGATGCGGTTCCGCACCCGCGCCCTTGCGGTGCTGGTGGCCACCGACATCGCCGCGCGCGGGCTGGATATTTCGGGCGTCGACCTGGTCGTCAACTTCGACGTGCCCCGCAACGCCGACCATTACGTCCACCGCATCGGCCGCACGGGCCGGGCCGGGCGCTCGGGCCGGGCGGTCACGCTGGTCTTGAGCCGTGACCAGAAGCAGATCAGCCGCATTCAGCACCACACCCATTCGGCCATGGGCAAGGCCCAGGGTCAGGGTACGGAGGGGCAGACCGCTGCTGGCGGTGCCCCCCGCGCTGAGGGAGCGGCCCGCGCCGAGGGTACCCCTCGTGGCGAGGGCAACCGTCCCCCGCGCAATCGCCGCCCCGGCGGCAGCCGCAACGGCGGGCAACCCCGCGCCGACGCTCCCGCGAAGGAGGCTACGCCCGCGGTCAATGCCGCGCCAGCCCAACCCGGCGCCGAGGGTGCCGCCCTCTCTGCCAGTGCCAAGCGCCGCCGTCGCCGCCGCCGCAAGCCCGGTGGAGCCGGTGCCCCCGGCAGTGGCGAGGGAGCAACGCAGACATCCCAGAGCGAGTAATCCAGCCAGAACCGAGTACTGGTTCATCGGCGGGGCAGCGGTTGCCCCGTATGAGGCGGTCGGCATAGTCCCGCCCGCAGGCGACCCCGTCTCCCTCTGCCTTGCAGGAGGAACCCCGGCCAGAGCCGACCGCCGATTCATTCGGCGGGAGGAACGCTTAGCCAGCACGGGGCAGTTGGTAAACCCCGCCTGCAGGCGAAACCGTTCTCTTGTAAGATGAGAATGAGGGGAACGGCAAAGAGATTGCCCAGCGACCTGTGCGCTGGGCAATGATGTGACAACAATGACAAGTTCTCCAAATCGCCGACGACGCCACAGCGTCGGCGGCGACTATATTAGGGGCACTTCCCGGTACATGAACTGCAGCAGGTTGCCCTCGGGGTCCTCAAAGAACACGGTGACGCAGCGGTCGGCCTTGTTCTCCCACCCGCCGGTCAGGGGCACGTTCTTTTGGACCAGGTGAGTCTTGGCGCGCTCCAGGTCGTCCACTGTGAAGGCCAGGTGACGCAGGCCGTTGGCGTTGGCCGGCTGCAAGGCCACCACATTGCCCGGCACCGTCTGGATGAGCTCCAGCAGGATGCCGCCGGCGATCTTCACAAAGGCGTTCTCCCCCTCGTGCGCCAACACCACCGTGCCGTCGAAGATGTCGTTGTACCAGGCGACCTGGGCCGCCAGGTCACGGCAGAAAATCGCCGCGTGCTCAAAGCGTTCGATGCAGTCCATACCAATCCCTCCCATGTGCGTTTGACCCATTATACCAGCAACATAACCCGGCGGACAGCCCGCCGGTGACAGGAGGCACACCATGCTAGACATCACCCAATTCGGCGCAACCCCCAACACCGGGGAACTCTGCACCGCGGCCATTCAGGCGGCCCTCGACGCCGCGCAGGGCGGCACGGTTCGCATCCCTGCCGGCGAGTTCCTCACCGGCACCCTCGACCTCAAAGGTGCGTCACTGCACCTCGCGAAGGGCGCGGTGCTCAAAGGTTCGCCCGATATGGCCGATTACGTTTGGAACGGTTATGACCACAACGAGATGGGCAGGGTTCTGTCACTGATCACCTGCATGGATTGCGACAACATCCTCATCACCGGCGAGGGCACCATTGATTTGAACGGCGATGCCTTCTACCACCTCGACCGGCCCAATGTGCCCAAGAGTGCCGTGCCGCTGACGCCGGCGCAGCTGGAGGAGTGTACCCGCCTCTATGACGCGCGGCCCAACCAGCCCATCTTTTTCCTGCGGTGCCGGCGGGTGACGGTGCAGGACGTGCGCATCGTCAACGCCCCTTGCTGGACGATGAGCTTTGTGGAGTGTGAGGACGTCAAGGTGCTGGACCTGACGATCGACAACAACCTGCGGCTGCCCAACAACGACGGCATGCACTTCTGCTCCTGCCGGGGCGTCATTGTGCGGGGGTGCCACATCTCCGCCGGCGACGATTGCATCGCCCTTTCGGCCATCACCGACTGGGACAAGCCCTGCGAGGACGTCGTCATCTCCGACTGCATTCTGCGCTCCTGCTCCAAGGCGGTGGTGGTGGGTTACATGCACTCCATCGTGCGCAACGTGGTCATATCGAACGTCATCATTCGGGAGAGCAACCGGGGGCTGACCATCATGACAAGCAGCCGCACGGGCCTTGTGGAGAACGTGCAGGCCACCAACGTGCGCATCGACACTCGGGTGCGGGCGGGGGGCTGGTGGGGCAATGGTGAGGCCGTCTGCATCATGGCGACCCACCACCACTTGGCCAACTACGCCCGGCCCGAGCCAGCCCCGCGCTTTGATTTGAACGTGCGCAACGTGACGATGAACGGCCTGCAGTGCACCAGCGAGAACGCGCTGGCCATCGTGGGGGAGGGTGACAACGTGCGCGACGTGCGGCTCCTCAACGTGGATGTGACGCTCAAGGACAGCGACAACCGGGCGATCAAGGGCGACCTCATCGACCTCAGCCCCGGCGAGCAGAACGCCCGCCTGCCCCAGGACGGGACTGAGACCTGGCTCTTCCTGCAGGGCGTGCAGGATGTGCTCGTCGCCAACGCCTGGGTGCACCCTTTCCATGGGCGCATGCCGGTGGTGGTGGAGCGCAACTGCCAGGGTGTGACCTTCCGCTGAGGCGGACAACCCCGGTCGCCCCCGCATATGCTGTGGATAGCAAGCGGTTGGCGGGAGGGATGCACAATGCGGAAGGCCAACATGACACCGACCGGGGTTCAGTACCAGTACGATACCGGTTGGAAATACTGCAAGTGGTGTGAGCGCTGCCACGCCAAGGATGACCCGGCCTGCACCCGGCCGGATAAGAGCAACACCTATGCAAAGGCGATGCGCTACATAAACGACCGATGGGAAAAGAAGTGAGCGAAGGCAGGCCGGAAACGGCCTGCCTTCAGGCTGTCGACAAAGTCGACAGCCTTTCGCGTCTGGCTGGTCGTGCCGTTCCGGCACTGCTCGCCCATGCAACCTGGTCGCTGTGGCACCAACCGCGATTCAGACAGCTTGTTCTCGTGATAGCTTGGTCGCCGTTCACGCCTTACGCGCCATCCAGGCGCTAAGGCATTGCGATGCAATGCCTTCACGGCGTGACGGTTGGACACGCATCCGGCGTGTCCGATTCGCCGCACATGTCGCCGACTCTCGGTCCCGCGTTGCGGCAGACGATTCTTTAGAATCGTTGAGAGCAACACGAGCATTGCGCAGCAATGCGATGGACCGACCGCAAATTGCAGCTCTCATGCGGGTTTCTAAGGATACGTTGCGCTGGCAAGCGGATTTTCTTTCCTGCTCGTACAAACCTTTCCTTTCCTTCCGCCGAGTGAATCGGCGGGAGGTTCGTCACCCTCTGCTCGTTTTAGAGGTTTGTAGACACTCTGAAGGCAGGCCGGAAACGGCCTGCCTTCGTCTGTCAAACAACCCGGTTTGTGTGCGCTGAGACAAACCGGGTTGCCTGACACACGGGGTTACCCGGCGGCGTCGAAGCTGATCTTCGGCTTGGCCTTTTCGGCCGGGCCGGGCAGCGCGGCCTGCGTGGCCTTGGTCTGGCTCGCGGTTGCGCCGCTGTTCTTCAGGTGGAAGCGGCCCACCCGTTCCTTCAGCAGCTCCGCCTGGCTGGAGAGTTCCTCGCTGGTCGCGGCACTCTCCTCCGCCGTGGCGCTGGTCGTCTGCACCACCTGGGACACCTGCTCGATGCCACGGTTCACCTGTGACACCGCCAGCGCCTGGTCGTTGCTGGCCTGGGCAATGCCGCTCACGAGATCGGTTGCGTTCTCCACGCCGCCGACAATCTTCTCCAGCGCCTGGGCCGTCTCGTTCGCCAGTTTTGTGCCCTGCT
>JAEWRW010000005.1 GCA_023398815.1 Bacillota bacterium | reverse complement strand
AGCAGGTGTCCCAGGTGGTGCAGACGACGAGCGCCACCGCCGAGGAGAGTGCCGCGACCAGCGAAGAACTCTCCAGTCAGGCCGAACTCCTCAAGGAAATGGTGGGTCGCTTCCGCCTGAAGAACGCGACGCTAGGCACGGGGCGGAAGGCCGCGACGGCGGCGCTGCCGGGCCCGGCGGGCAAGGCCAAGCCGAAAATCAGCTTCGACAAGGACGACTTCGGAAAATACTAACGCTTCGCTTTCGCGCCGGCCGCTTCGCGACCGTCGCGAGAGGGGAGAGCTCGACACAATGATAGGGGAGCCCGCCGGCGTACACGCCGCCGACGGGCTTCTTTTCTGTTTCGGTCGTGTGGGGTTTTACGAGGGGAACGCGCTGTGGCGGGAGGGCCGAGTGCCACGTTCGCTTTTTGCGTGCCGCTACGGGGTCAACCCGCGACGCGGCTGCCGGGAGAGGGGCTCTCACACGGGGTATTCACATAGCTGGTTGTAGCCATTGCGGGGGTTCCACAGGGACGGGATTCCATTGGGCGGCTCATTCCTACTGTTGGCGTGCAAAGCAGGGAAGGTGCTCCCGTGCATGTAGGGTTGCGGTTTGGCCGGGGGAGGTGTGTCGGCGCTCCCGGGGACGGCCGCGCTGGGCTTCGCTTGTGCCGCACCCCGCAAGCAAACGGAAAAATGGAACCGTTTTCGCGCCGTACGATGGCACATTTGTCCCCAAAACTGTATAGACCAAACAAAGAAAAAGCGGATCCTTCCTCGGATTCGACAAAATAACACGATATTCGCATAATTCAATGGGCACATAGAAGAGGTCGGAGGGAAGGGCTTCCATTGCTATTGCCTATTTGCCCCAACCGGCGCAAGAATGTTTGCCAGGAGGCGCTTATGAAACGGTTCACCGACCTTCGCATCCGCTCCAAGCTGCTTTTGGCCTTTGTCGTGCCCATTGTGTTGCTGGTGGCCGCAGGGGCCGTCAGCGCCCTGGCACTCAATGCCCTGAGCCAAACGATGGGCGACGTGACGGGCACCCGTCTGCCCGCCGTCATCGCGGTGCAGAGCATCAGCGACAACCTCTCCAAGATGCACATTGAGGAGAGAACCCTTTCCAAGTCCACGTTGGCGGCCAACAAGCGCAATGTCAGCTACGCCGCGCTGGCCCAGGCCATGGACAACGCCGAGAAAGCCGTGCAGACCTACTCCAAGCTCCCACTGAGCGAGGAGGAGAAGGCGCTGTTTATCTCCTTCCAGGAGAGCTGGAAGAAGTGGAAGGCCGGCATCAACGACTACCTGAAATTGAACCAGGAGATCGACAAGCTGGACAGCTCCAACAAGGTCATCCGCGACAGCCGCTTTGCCGAGCTCGATGGCTACACGCTCAACACGCTGGCCACCACCTATGACGACGCCAAGACCAAACTCGACGCCATCGTGGCCCTCAACCAGAAGGCGGCCAACACCGTGCAGGGCACCATTGCCGGCCAGCAAAAGCAGGCGACGCTGGTGCTGGCGGCCATCGTGGCCATTGGTGCGCTGCTGTCGGTGGCCTTTGCGCTCCTGATGGCGAACTTCATCAGCGCGCCGCTGCGGGGCATGGTGCGCGCCGCCGAGGGCATGGCCCGGGGCGAACTGGCCGCCGGCGGGCTCAACCTGCGCCGCCGCGATGAGATCGGCCTGCTGAACCGCTCCTTTTCCACCGTGACCGAGACGCTGCAGCGTCTCATCGACGAGACCGGCAACCTGACCACCGCCGCCGCGGAAGGACGGTTCCAGGAGCGGGGCGACGAAACCGCGTTCCAGGGCAGCTTCGCCCGCATCATCCAGGGCATCAATGGGACGCTCGACGTGGTGGTGGACAAGGTGACCTGGTACGAGGAACTGCTGGATAACGTGCCGCTGGAGCTGTCGGTGACCGACCGCGAGCGGAACCTGACCTTCATCAACCGCGCCATGGAAGAGCGCCTGGGCGTTGCCCGTGCCGAGGCGCTGGGCCAGCCCTGCGCGATGTGGAACAAGGCCATCTGCGGCACCGAGCGCTGCGGCATCGAGTGCCTGGCACGCGGTGAGCACCAGACACAGTATGAGCAGGACGGCGCCAGCTACCAGGTGGACGCGGCCTATGTGCTGGATGCCCAGGGTGAGACAATCGGCCACATCGAGATTGCTCAGGACATCACCGCCCGCGCCCGGGTCACCGCCTACCTGCGGGAGGAAGTTGACAAGCTCACCGCCGCCCTGGCGGAGCTGGCCCAGGGCAGCCTAACCGTGCGCTACGAGGCCGGCGAGGGCGACGCCTTCACCGCCGCTGAGCGTGAGAGTTTCCTCGCCATTGGCAGCAACCTGCAGGCGGCCACAGAGGCCATCCGCGGCTACATTGCCCGCATCACCGATGTGCTGGGCCGGGTGGCCGACGGCAACTTTGGCGTGGAAGAGGTCGAACCCTTCCGGGGCGACTTCGCCGATATCTCCCACTCCCTCAATGTCATTCTGGCTTCCCTCAACGATGTGTTTGAGGAGATTGCCGCCGCCGCCGACCAGGTGGCCGACGGCTCCCGCCAGATGGCCGACGGCAGCCAGACCCTGAGCCAGGGGGCCACCGAGCAGGCCAGTGCCATCGAGGCGCTCAACACGGTCGTCGGGGGCATCGCCGGGCAGACGCGGGAGAACGCCGCCAACGCCCTGGAAGCCAGCGACCTGGCACACCGGGCGATGGACAGCGCCAGCATTGGCAACGACCAGATGACACAGATGCTGCGCAGTATGGATGAGATCAACGAGGCCTCCGCCAGCATCGCCCGCATCATCAAGGTCATCGACGACATCGCCTTCCAGACCAACCTGCTGGCCCTAAACGCCGCCGTGGAAGCGGCCCACGCTGGGCAGCATGGCAAGGGCTTTGCCGTGGTGGCTGAGGAAGTGCGCAGCCTCGCCGCCCGCAGCGCCGACGCCGCCCGTGAGACCACCGACATGATCGAGGGCTCCATCCGCAAGGCCGAGGCCGGCACCCGCATCGCCAACGGCACCGCTGAGGCCCTGCGCTCCATCACCACCAGTGTGGAGCAGGTCAATGGGCTGCTCACCGGCATTGCCGCTGCCAGCAACGACCAGGCCACCTCTGTCAGCCAGGTCAACCGAGGCATTGAGCAGGTGGCCCAGGTGCTGCAGACGACCTCGGCCACCGCCGAGCAGACCGCCGCCACCAGCGAGGAACTCTCCGGCCAGGCGGAGCACCTCAGCGCCCAAGTGGGCCGGGTGCGCCTGCGCGGCCGTGGCGCCGCCCCGGCCCCCGCCCCCCATGAGCCGGTGGCCCTGCCCGAAGCGGGCGACGAGGTGTCCTTCGGCCAGGAGGCCGGCTACGGAAAATACTAACGCTTCTCTTGCGCTACGCTTTCGCGGCCGCCGCTGACGCGACGGCCGCGAGTGGGGAGTGCTTGATCCGAGTGTGGTTTTGCCCCCTGACGCACATGTCGTCAGGGGGCTTCCTGCTATTTCTGTTCATGCAGGCTTTTTACGAGGAGTACGTCGCTCACGCGGGAGGGGCTGTGTGCCACGGGCGAGTAGCGTGGAGCCGCTGCGGGATAAACCCGCGACGCGGCTGCAAAATGGCGATCACGCAACGGGAAGCTGGGGCGCTGTCCTCGGGCGCGTTTCGAGTTTCCCCCGGACGACCGGCGGCACTTTGCTTGCGACAGAGGGGCGGGATGTTTGAGCAAGGGCGTTGCAAAGCAATGCCCTTGTGGGTTACCGCCCTCTGCTACCCAAGCTTGTGCCGATCGTCAGGTCTTGGAAACTCGTCCGCGCCTCCTAAAGCGTTTTGGGTCCTTTTGCGCTTCAAAAGGACCGCCTTCGGGCCTTACGCCGCATCCAGCGGCTAGTGCGATGCAAGCATCGCACTCACGGCCCTTGGCCTTGGCGCCGTCCGGGCGCCTTGGCCCGCGGCAGCGCGTCCCCTTGTGCCGGTCGTAGGTCAAGGAACTCGTCCACGCGGCAGCGCCGAGCCATTTGCTGCTTGCTACGGATGCCGAGGGGGCGGATTGTTGTGCTGCCGTTACAGGGACTGCCTTTCTCCCGCTGATTTGGCGAAGAGCCCAACGATCTTCCGCACCAGAAACACCCCCGCCCAAAGGGACACCAGGCAGAAGAGAACAAACAGGACGACAAGGGCGACACGGGGCAGCAGGAACCACAGCGACGACGGGGCACCCGTGCCCTCCAGGGATTGCAGCACATCCTGCATACGCATGGCGGCGGCCTCCTATGCTCGTTTTGCACAGCATAACAAACTCTATGGTGGCAGTCAACCGCTCTTGGCCGCTGCCCGCCAACCACCCCGGTGGTTACGGTCAAATGTTTTGGTGAGGGCGTGTTTGCGGGCTGTTACGAGAGGGTTGTACCGGGGTATCTAGTATGCAACAGAAACCAATGGAGGGGACCGGATGCTCAGCCTCACCAACGAGGAATTCTCCAAGCTAACAGGCTACATGAAGGCCAACTTTGGTATCAACCTGGAAAAGAAGCGCTCCCTCATTGAGGGGCGTTTGACCAATTATGTGCTGGAGAAGGGCTTCAGTGACTTTTCGGGGTACTTTGACATGGCCTTCTCCGACCCTTCGGGCCACGAGATCAGCCAGCTTGTCAATTTTCTGACGACCAATTATTCCTTCTTCCTGCGGGAGTGGGATCATTTTGAGTTCCTGCGGCGCACCGTGCTGCCGGAGCTTAGCCACACCGTGCCCAACCACGACCTGCGCATCTGGAGCGCGGGCTGCTCCACCGGGGAGGAGCCCTACACCATCTCCATGGTGCTCAACGATTTCTTTGGCATGGAACGGACGAGCTGGGACCTGTCAGTGCTGGCCACCGATATCTCCCAACGGGCGCTGGAGGCCGCGCGTGCGGGTGCCTACCCCGCCGAGGCGCTGGAGAAGGTGCCTGAGGAGTGGCGGCGTAAGTTCTTCACCCACCGCGCCGATGGACGGTGGGAGGTCAAGCCCCTCCTGCGCGACAACGTGGTGTTCCGCACCTTCAACCTCATGCAGCCGCAGTTCCCGTTCCGCCGTCCGTTCCACGTCATCTTCTGCCGCAACGTCATGATCTACTTTGACAAGGAGACCAAGGGCAACCTCATCCGTCGTTTTTATCAGAGCTTGGAGCCCGGCGGTTACCTCATCGTTGGTCAGTCGGAGACTGTGGCCCGTGAGGAGGCCGCGTTCCGCTACATCATGCCGTCGGTGTTCCGGAAGGAGGGGTGACATGGCAGCAACCAAAGCCATTCGCGTGCTGGTGGTGGACGATTCGCTCCTGATGCGGGAGGCGATTGCCGCGGGGCTGGCCAAGGACAGTGGCATCGAGGTCGTCGGCAAGGCATCCGACCCCTATGAGGCCCGTGACCGCATTGTAGAGCTGGAACCTGACGTGTTGACGCTGGACGTGGAGATGCCGCGCATGAATGGCATCGAGTTCCTGCGTCACCTCATGCCCCAATACCCGCTGCCCGTCGTCGTCGTCAGCTCCCTCTCCAGCGCCGTGTTTGACGCGCTCAACGCTGGCGCGGTCGATTACGTCACCAAGCCCCAGGCCAAGACCCCGCGAGACATGGATCACTTCATCCAGGAGCTGGCGGTCAAGATCAAGATTGCCTCCATGGCCAAGGTGAAGCACCTCAAGCGCGCCCCGGCCACCGAGCGCATCCAGACCATGCGCACCGTGAGCGACGAGCGGCGCATCATCGCCATTGGTGCCTCTACCGGCGGCACCGAGGCCACGCTGCAGGTGCTCAAGGCCTTCCCGCCGGATATGCCGGGCACCCTCATCGTGCAGCACATGCCGCCGGTGTTCACCCGCATGTATGCCGAGCGTCTCAATGGTGCCTGCCTCATGCAGGTGCGGGAGGCTCAGGACGGCGACGAGGTCAAGCCGGGCCTGGCCCTGGTGGCCCCCGGCGACCGGCAGATGCGCCTGGTGCTCGATCGGGGCGTCTACCGCGTGACCTGCAAACCCGGCGAGAAGGTGTCGGGCCACTGCCCGTCGGTGGATGTGCTGTTTGAGTCGGTAGCTGAGACGGCCAAGGGGAAGGCCATCGGCGTGATCCTCACCGGCATGGGGGCCGACGGTGCCCGTGGGCTCATGAAAATGCGCCGGGCCGGTGCCTACACCCTGGGGCAGGATGAGAAAAGCTGCGTCGTCTACGGCATGCCCGCCGTGGCGTGGGACAGTGGCGCCGTCATGCGCCAGGGCTCGCCCGACGCCATTCCCGGCCTCATCCAGGAGTACCTGATGAAACCGCCCGGCCGCCCCTGAACGAAGGTGCAAACCGGCCTCCGGACCATGGGATCCAAAAGTGTACAAAAGTGGCAAAAAACGCAACAAATTGTAGCAACACAGCCAACCCGACCACAAAATGGGTAGGTTGTTGTTGCATTTTGGGGGAAACATGATAAACTTGGTTTAAGTATTGGCAGAATCTGTCGAATTAGAATAGGTATGGCGAAAGGAGGTGGGCGAACGGTGTTTCCGGATCTGTTTGGAAGCGTGGATCTTCTGTCCCGCGGGCTCGATGCGGCCCAGCTGCGGCAGGACGTTATTGCCAACAACATTGCCAACGTCGACACGCCCGGATTTAAGGCGTCCCACGTGGAGTTTGAGCAATACATGAAAGATGCGCTGGAGTCGGATGGCTACTACTCCAACGACGGTACCGTTGCCGAAAAGGCCACCTTTGGCAACGCCACCAACGCGCAGGATGTGGAACCCGAGGTGGTGCAGGACACCGACACCACCATGCGCATGGACGAAAACAACGTGGACGTCGAAGCCCAGATGATCGAGATGATCAAAAATTCGGTCTATTACAATACGCTCAGCCTCAAGGTGAACAACCAGTTGGAGCGCCTGAAGCTGGCCATTGACGGGAAGTGAACACATGTCCTTTTTTGACTCTTTCAACATCAGCGGCTCGGGCCTGACAGCCCAGCGTGTCCGGCTGGACGTCATTGCCGACAACATCGCGAACGTCTCCACCACCCGAACGGAAAGTGGCGAGCCCTATCGCCGCCGCACCGTCGTGCTGGAGTCTGCCGGTGACCCATCCTTCTCCGACGTGTACAACGACGCTCTGGGGGAGTCGTCCGGCGCCGGCGTGCGCGTGGCCGCCATTGGGGAGGATCCTTCCGATTTTAAGCTCAGCTATGACCCCGCTAACCCCGATGCCGGGGCCGATGGTTATGTCCGTTACCCCAATGTGGAATTGGTGACGGAGATGGTTGATCTCATCGGCGCCCAGCGCGCCTATGAGGCCAACGCCACCGCGATGGATGCCACCAAGGCCATGGCCCAGCGGGCGCTGCAAATCGGCCAGGCATAAAAACTGAACTCCTGAGGAGGACTTTATGCAGATCGAGGGAATAGGCGCGGCAGGATTGGCGGCGCTGCAACAGGCGGGCATGGATGCCGCGGAACAGACAACGGGCGAGAGTTTCGCCAGCATCCTGAACGAGGCCCTGGCGCAGACCAATGAAACCGACGCCAACGACCAGGCGGACGTGGTTTCGCTGCTGACCGGCGACGCCGACGACCTGCACAACACCGTCATTGCCTCTGAAAGGGCTGACATCGCACTGCGCCTCACCGTGCAGATCCGCAATCGGGTCATTGACGCCTACAGCGAGATCATGCGCATGTCGGTATAAGCTATGGGCAGTGAAGGGACGGCCCTATGGAGACGATAAAGAACCTCTGGAAGCAAATTGCAGCCTATTGGACCGGCAAGGACAAGGGCTTTCAGCGCGCGGTCATCGTGGCCGCGTCGGTCACGCTTGTCGCCATCGTGGTGGCGACGCTGCTGCTCACCCACACCAGCTACGCCGTGCTCTACACCGATCTGGATGACGCCGACGCGGGCGACGTGATGACGGTGCTGGAGGAGAAGGGCGTGGACGCCAAGGTGGAAGCCGACACCATTCTGGTGCCGGCCGAGGAAGTGGACCGCCTGCGTATGGAGCTGGCCAGCGAGGGATACCCCAAGAACAGCTTCAGCCTGGACATCCTGAGCCAGGGCCAGGGTCTCACCAGCACCGAGAGCGACAAGCAGGATTACCGCCGCTATCAAATTCAATACAACCTGCAGAACACCATCAAGCAATTCTCTGGCGTGGCCGACGCCCAGGTGATGCTGACAATCCCCGAGGACAGTTCCTTGGTGATTGAAAGCAACAAGCAGAACGCCACCGCCGCTATCCTTTTAACCCTCGACGGTAAAGACAAACTCTCCGACGAGAACGTGCAGGCCATCATCAACTTCGTGCAGAAATCGGTGCCCGGCCTCACGGCGGAAAACATCTCCATCGTTGACAACAACATGAACGTGCTGGACGTCTCCGAAGCCGGCGAAACCGACACCAGCGACCATTACGCCCTGCAGCAGAGCGTGCAGGACCGCCTGCAGCAGCAGGTGATGGCGCTCTTAATGCCCATCTTCGGCGTGGGCAAGGTGCAGAGCCAGGTGGCTGTGACGCTGGACTTTGACGCGCACACTACCGACACGGTGAAGTTCGAGCCATCGGTGGATGGCAAGGACGGCATCGTAAAAAGCATTGAGACCCTGCGGGAGGACATCGTCAACGGCGCGGCGTCCTCAGACACCGCCGGAACCGACTCCAACACCGGCACCACGACCTACCCGGTTGTGAGCACCGACAACGGCACCTACGCGAAGAACACTGAAAAGATCAGTTACGAGATCAACTCCATCAAGGAACACATTGAGAAGGAAAAAGGCGCTATAAAGAACCTGTCGGTGGCCGTGGCCATTGACAGCACCGACGCCACCGAGGACTACACCGACACGGTGACAAAGCTCGTGGCCAACACCGTGGGGGTCGATAGCCAGTACGTTACCGTGCAGTACATCCCCATGAGTGGGGTGGCCTCCGCCAATGAGGCCGCGGCCGAGGCCCAGGCGGCCCAGCAGAGCGCCGTTCTGGCCCAGCACATCCGCGACTATGTCGTCATCGGCGTGGTGGCGGGGCTCATCCTTGCGGCCATGCTGCTGCTGTTCCGCGCCCTGCGCCCCCGCCCCGCCGTGGTACTGGCCGAGGGCCCCATGGGCGGCATGCCCGAGGAGGGGGAGGAGTTTTTGGAGGAGCTTTCGGAGGAAGAAGCCGCCGAGGCCATCAATCTTGTCAAGGACAGCGAGACCAGGAATCAGTTGGGCAAGTTCATCGAGACGAACCCCGAACTTGCCGCCAATCTGCTGCGCTCCTGGCTCTCTGATGAGGAGTGAATGACGATGCCGAGTCCCACCCTTCGCGCCAACGAAAAGGTTGCCATCCTGCTCATCGCCCTGGGCAAGGAGCTGTCGGCTCAGCTCTTTAAGCACCTGACCGACGACGAGATTGAGCAGATCACCATGGACATCGCCAACATCCGGCACGTGACCAAGGAAATGAAGGAGCAGGTGCTGGAGGAGTTCTATCAGGTTTGCCTGGTGCAGAACTACATCGAGGAGGGCGGCATCGAGTACGCCCGCGAAGTGCTCGACAAGGCCATCGGCCAGCAGCGGGCCATGGAGATCATCAACAAGCTGACCTCCACCCTGCAGGTGCGGCCCTTTGACTTTGTGCGCCGGGCCGACCCCAACCAGGTGCTCAACTTCATACAGAACGAGCACCCCCAGACCATCGCGCTGGTGTTCTCTTACCTTGACCCGACACAGGCGGCCATGATCCTCGCCTCCCTGCCGCTGGATCTGCAGATTGAGGTTGTGGCGCGCATCGCCAAGATGAGCCGCACCTCGCCCGAGTACATCAAGGAGATCGAGCGGATTCTGGAGCGGAAGCTCTCCACCATGATGGTGACGGACTACACCACTGTGGGCGGCGTCGACTACATCGTCAACATCCTCAACTCCGTCGACCGCGGCACCGAGAAGCACATCCTGGAGAACCTGGAGATGCAGAACGCCGACCTGGCCGAGGAGATCCGCCACAAGATGTTCGTCTTCGAGGACATCGTCAAGCTCAACAAGATGGCCATCCAGCGCGTGCTGCGCGAGGTGGACAAGCACGACCTCACCGTGGCGCTCAAGACCGCGACCGAGGAGGTCAAGCGCGTCATCTACGAGAACATCTCCAAGCGCATGCAGGAGATGATCAAGGAAGACCTGGAACTGATGGGCCCCGTGCGCGTGCGCGACGTGGAAGACGCCCAGCAGAAGATCGTTGCCGTCATTCGCAACCTGGACGAGGCCGGCGAAATCATCATATCCAGAGGCAAGGAGGATGGTCTGATTGCCTAAAATCATCAGATCCTCCACAGTCAACATCGACAGCGCGCAGCCCATCGTGGTGCGCGCCATCTTCAAGGAAGAAGAGGAACCCCAGCCCACCCCGCCGCCCGAGCCCGCAGTGGAAGAGCGGCCCATCGACCCGGAGTACGCCAATGTGTACGCCAACGCCGGGTCGGTGGTGGACGACATGCTGGAAAAGGCCCGCACGGATGCCGGCACGATTGTGGAGAATGCCCGGGAGGAAACCCGGCGCGTGTTGCAGGACGCCCTGAAGGAAGGCCTGGAGCAAGGCTTCGAGCAGGGCTATACCCAGGGCTATGACAAGGGCGTGGCCGATGGCCGGCGGGAGCTGGACGCCAAAAAGGCAGAGGCCGCCGAGCAGATCGAGGGCATCCTCGACAGCCTGCGCATTGAGCGGCAGAACATCATACGCAACATGGAGCGCGACGTCGTCACGCTCGTCTTTGACATTGTGGACAAGGTGCTGGACGTGGCCATGGATCGCAGCGACGACTGGATTGTGAGCCGCGTGCGCCTGGCCCTGCAGCAGCTGGAGAACGACGCCTCCGCCGTGGTGCGCGTGGCGAGGGAGAACCTGGAGCGCGTGACCGCCGTGGCCCAGCCGATGGCCGAGGACGCCGGGCGGAGCGCCCAGCTCAAGATCATCGCCGACGACCGGCTGGAGAAGGGCGCCTTCGTGGTGGATACGGCCAACGGTTCCATCGACGCGGGGGTGGGCACCAAGCGCGCCCGCGCCGCCGAGATGCTGCTGGAGCGTAGCTGATGGGGGAACACGCCGACATCCGCAAATTCAGCCGCATCATGGGGGAGGCGGACCTCAACGTCTACAGCGGCAGCGTCAGCCAGATCATCGGGCTGACGATTGAGAGCGTGGGCCCGCCCAGCAACATCGGTGACATCTGCCGCATCTTCACCCTGAGCGGCAGTCGCAGCATCCAGGCGGAGGTCGTGGGCTTCCACGGCAGCCGTATTCTGCTCATGCCCTTTGGCGAGCTCGGCGGCATTGGCCCGGGCAGCCGCGTGGTGGCCAGCGGTGCCAACCTGCGCGTGGGCGTGGGCAAGCACCTCAAGGGCCGCATCCTCGATGGCATGGGCCGTTTCATCGACGACGGTGAGACCGTCGCGCCCAAACAGTTTTACAACATTGAGAACCCGCCGCCCAACCCCCTCAGCCGCCGTCGCATCAGCGAGGTCATGCCCATGGGCATCAAGGCCATCGACGGGCTGCTCACCTGCGGGCGGGGGCAGCGCATCGGCATCTTCGCTGGCTCCGGCGTGGGCAAGAGCACGCTTTTGGGCATGATCGCCCGCTACGCCAAGGCCGACATCAATGTCATCACGCTGGTGGGGGAGCGCGGCCGCGAGGTCAACGAGTTCATTGAGAAGGACCTGCAGGCCGAAGGCCTCGCGAAGTCCGTCCTCGTGGTGGCCACCAGCGACCAGCCCGCCATCGTGCGCGTGAAGTCCGCCCAGATCGGCACGGCCATCGCGGAATACTTCCGCGACCAGGGGCTAAACGTCCTGTTGCTGATGGACTCGCTGACCCGCTTCGCCATGGCCCAGCGGGAGATTGGCATGGCCATCGGCGAGCCGCCGGTCTCCCGCGGGTATACGCCGTCGGTCTTTGCCCAGCTGCCCCGCTTGTTGGAGCGTTCCGGCAACTCCGACCGGGGGTCGATCACGGGCCTCTATACCGTGCTGGTGGATGGCGACGACATGAACGAGCCGGTGGCCGACACCGTGCGCGGCATTCTGGATGGGCACATCGTGCTCTCCCGTCAGCTCGCGAACCGCAACCACTACCCGGCCATCGACGTGCTGGCCAGCGTCAGCCGCCTGATGCCCGACATCGCCAGCGCCGACCAGCAGCGCTGGGCTGGTTTTGTCAAGAGCCGCATGGCGACCTACCGTGACGCCCAGGATCTCATCTCCATCGGGGCCTACAAGCAGGGCTCCAACGCCGACATTGACGAGGCCATCCGCCTGCAACCGGGCATCAACGGGCTGCTGACCCAGCCCATCCGGGAGCTGGTGGACTTCGATAAAACCCTCGCCCTGCTCAAAGGCCTGGCGGAGCCCGCCCAATGAAGCGCTTCGCCTTCACGCTCCAGCCGCTCTATCACCTCAAGCAGTCGTTGGAGAAGCAGGAGCGCAACACCCTCGGGCAGCTCACGGCACGCCTGCACCAGCTGGAGGCCGCCGAGGAAGCCCTGGTGGCCGAGCGCGCCCGCGCCGGACAGGAGTTCTCCCAGCGCCTCGCCGCCGGCATGACCGCCGCCGACACCGGCCTGCACGTGGTGTACGACCGGGCCATGGGGGAGCGCATTGCCGAGCAGCGCGCCATGGTGCGCCAGGCCCGCGCCGATGTGGAGACCTGCCGCGCGCGCCTGGTGGAGGCCATGCGCGAGGTACGCATGCTGGAGCGCCTGCGCGACCGCCAGTATGAGGAATACCTGAAGCTCATGCAGGCAGAGGAGAGCGCCGTCATCAACGATTTTGTCACCTTCACCACCCACGGCGCCCCGTCGCCAGCCGACGACGGCGACCGGGAAGCCTGACCCAACAGGAGGAACCCCATGGACACCCAGACCACCCAGACCAAGCCCCCCAAGGCGGGCAAAGCCCCGCGCGTGCCCAAGGACGGCGCACAGGCCCCTGCAGCCGCGCCCGCCAAGGGAAAGAAAGAAAAGAAACCCAGGAAGCCCATGCCCCGGGTTCTGCTGGTGCTGGTGACGGTACTGGTGCTGGTGGCGCTGCTGGCCGGTGCCGGGGCGGCGCTGTACCTGGACCTGGGCGGCGTGCGGCCCATGGCCATCGCCCTGCTGGAGAGCCTGGACCCCAACTACCAGAAGCAGGCCACCGCGCTCGATAAGCAGGAGGAAAATCTGGCCGAACGGGAAGATGCCCTTAAGAAGCAGCAGGAAACGGTCGATAAAACTACTGAGACGAATGCGAAAAAGGAAGAGGAACTCAAGGCCAAGCAGGCCGACCTGGACGCCCAGGTAGCCGCCTTTGAGAAGGCGCAGCAGGACGCGGCGGACACCGCCACGGCCAGCACTGACCAGGTTGCCGCCATCTACGAGAACCTGGACGCCAAGGTGGCCGCGGCAATGCTCGAAAAGGCCGGCAACACCCAGGACATCGTGGATGTGCTGAGCCGGCTGGACGCCGAGCAGACCGCCGAGATCCTCGCCAACATGGACCCGAAAAAGGCCTATGACGTGACCACATTGATGCCGGACTAAGGGGCGTGCCCCTGCCGCCCGGCAGGGAGGATGCGCTTGAACCAATCCATTGCCGTAGCGCTCATGGGGATGCAGGCCACGAGCCTGCCCACCGGGGTAGCCGTGCCCGCCGATGGCGGCTTCGCGGGGCTCCTGGCAGAGCTTTCGGACACCACAAATACCAAGCGGCAGGAGTCGGCCGATGTGCTGTCGCTGCTGGCGGGGCTCATCCCCGCGGCGGCGCTGCAGAGCATGCAGGCCACCCAAGCCACCGGCGAGGCCGCGGCCACCGACGCGCAGAGCGCCATTGCCAACGCGCTGGCCACCGGCACGCTGGACGACCAAACCAAACAGATGATCAACGACCTGCTGGCGCAGCTCAACGCCCAGGCCGGGGCCCAGACGGCCCCCGCCGGCGCGGTTGACGCTGCCGCGACCATCGCCGCCCTGCTCGATGAGATTCTGGCCACCGGCCAGAACGGGGAGGAGCCCCTCAACCAGACGGTTGCCCAAGGCGGGGAGAAGGCCGATGGGTTGCCCTTGGAGACGGCCCTTGCCCCAGCAGCCACCACGACGGCCACCCTGCCCCAGGCGGGCGAGACCGTTGCCACGGCGACGGCGGCGGCCCAACCCCTGCACCAGCTCCAACAGGTGCTTGCCCAGGCCCACACCCTGTGGCAGGCGAAGGGCGATGCGGCCCCTGTGGCCCTCACGACCCTGGCAAACGCCGTGGATGACGCGCTGACCCAGCAGGCCGAGGGCGAAGCAGACCCTGAGGCCCTTTTGACCCCGACCATTGCCGCAGACGACGCGTTGGCCCAGCCCGACGAGGGCGGTGCCGCCCTGGCCGATGGCCAGCAGGCGGGAAAGCAGGCCAGTGCCTTTGCCTCACCCAGCGCCGCCACCACGGGCTTCCTGCCCACGCTGACCTTTGCCACCCAAACCCAGACGCAGACCATCGCGAAAACCGAGACTGCCGCCCCGGCCCAAACGACCGAGGCTGCCACCGGCGCGCAGGTATACGACCAGCTTGTTGACCGCATCCAGACCATGCGCACCGACGGGCAGGAGCAGATGGTCATCCAGCTCAAGCCCGAGTCGCTGGGCCGGCTGACCATTCGCCTGACGATGAGCGAGGGGGGCCTGGTGGCCCAGCTGGCCGCCGCCAACCCCAAAGTGCAGGAGTCGCTGGCCGCCCAGGCCGCCACGCTGGCCAACACGCTCTCGGAGCAGGGATTGAAGGATGTGCGGGTCGTCGTGACTTCCACCGCCGTGGCTGAGGCCGGTATCGACCAGCAGCTCAGCGGACAGAACCGCAACGGACAGGGGCAGGGCTCCCGCCGAGGGTGGGCCGGGCTGGAATCCGACCCCGCCGGCACCCAGGTTGCACCGGTCTTTCAGGCATACGAGGAGGCGGGCCGCCCCGGCACCGTCGACCGACTGGCATAGGAGGCATTGATGGACATTTTATCCGTTGGCAACGCGACAAAGACCGCGGCCAGCAGCAGCTCCAGCAGCTCCAGCAGCAGTTCCAACGCCCTTGATAAGGACGCCTTCCTGCGGATTCTGGTGGCGCAGCTGCAGAACCAGGACCCGACCCAGCCCATGTCCGACACCGAGTTCATCAGCCAGTTGGCGCAGTTCAGCTCGTTGGAGCAGATGCAAGAGATGACCGCCATGTTCAGCTACACCCAGGCCTACTCCCTGGTGGGCAAGAACATCACCGCGATCTTCACCGATGAGAACGGTACCCAGCAGGAAGTCACCGGCACGGTGGACAGCGTCATCACCTACAACGGCGAGCCGTACCTGAGCGTGGGGGGTTACCTCATCGCCATGAACGACGCCACCATGAGCGTCAACAGCACGTCGAGCTCCGATTCGCTGCTGCAGGGCGCGTCTCTCATCGGCCGTACGGTCACCGGCACCTACACCGATGACAACGACGAAAGCCAGAACGTGACCGGCACCGTCACCAAGGCAGCTATGGTCGATGGCGTGCTCACTCTCACCGTGAAATCCGCCGACGGCACCACCGTCGACGTCAGCATCCATAACATCACTGAAATCGCCGACGGGTCCGAGACGGCCGCTGGCTGACAAAACGAAGGAGGAACCACCCCATGCTCAGATCGCTTTATGCCGCCGTTTCCGGCCTGCGCAACCACCAGACCCGCATGGACGTCATCGGCAACAACATCGCCAACGTCAACACCACCGGCTTCAAGGCCAGCCGCGTCATCTTCTCGGATATCTACAGCCAGACGCTGCAGCCTGCGGCCGCCGGTACCGCCACCACCGGTGGCAGCAACCCCCAGCAGATTGGCCTAGGTGTGGCCGTGGCTTCCATCGATGTGCTGATGACCCGCGCCGGCTCCCAGTACACCGGCGCGACGCTCGATATGGCCATCGAGGGCGACGGCTTCTTCGTCATCAACGACGGCACGCAGGAGTTCTACACCCGCGCAGGCAACTTCACGCTGGACAGTGACAACCGCATCACCCTGAACGGCAACCTGGTGCAGGGCTACATGCAGGTGCCCGCGCCGGCCGCCACCACGCTCAGCGCCATTGATACCACCGGTTACACCAATGTGAGCATCGATAAGAACGGCAACGTGATGGGTCTGGATGCCACCAACAACTCCGTGACCATCGCCAAGGTGGGTCTGGCGACCTTCGCCAACCAGGACGGCCTGGAGAAGTCCGGCGACAGCCTGTACATCGAGTCGGCCAACTCCGGCGCGCCGGTGTACGGCACCCCGGGCACCGGTGCCGCCGGCACCCTGAACCCCGGCTCGCTGGAGATGTCCAACGTTGACCTCTCCAAGGAGTTCACCGACATGATCACCACCCAGCGCGGCTTCCAGGCCAACAGCCGTGTCATCGCCACCTCCGACACCCTGCTGGAGGAACTGGTCAACCTGAAGCGGTAACCACACCTATGACCGGCGCGGCCGCGGCCCCGACGGGGCGGCGTAAGCAACCACTTGGCGGCGGGGCGACCCGACCGCACCGGAGGACAGCATGATCAAAATCACCCGGCTCAATCAGTCTGAGCTGTACATCAACAGCGAGCTCATCGAAAGCGTGGAGGAGACGCCTGATACGGTTATCTCCCTCACCACCGGCAAGAAGATCGTGGTGGAGGAGTCCGCCCAGGACATCATCGACCGCATCATTGCCTTCCGCATCAGCTGCCAGGGGGCCCTGCCCCGCACGCGGGCCCACGAATGAGCCACCCATGAACCACCCATACGGCCGGACGTTGCGCGTCCGGCCGTTCCGGTTGTCGACAAAGTCGACAACCCTTCGCGTCTGCCGCTGTTGCGACAGCCGCGATTCAGAGTGCTTGTTCTCGTCATGGCCCGATCGGTCGCCGCACATGTCGCCGACCGATCACAAATTGAAGATTTCATGCGGGTTTCTAAGAATACGGTGCGCCTTCAGTCGGGGTTTTCTCTTCTGCTCGCGCTGGCCCTATCTTTCCTCCCGCCGAATGAATCGTCGGGAGTTTCATGCCCCTTTGCCCGTTCTAGGGGCCTGTAGTCACTCTGCATGGCGGAGGCTATGCGTCCGGCCGTTGTGTGTTCCGAAGGCGCGGCGGAGCAGGGGGATAGAAAAATATGGAAACTGCTTATGGTTGGCAGCGGTGAACCGGCTGGAACGACTCGGTGCCTGCCGCCAATCGGCGCCTGAATCGCAGATTTTGCGTTTTTCCCCTTCCCTTTTACACCAAATGTAGGTAAAATTCTGTAAAACATGTCTAAGCATGCCGAAATGTGGTATAATACGTTATTATGATAAGTCTTGCGAAGGAGGCGAAGGATTTTGGCGGAAGTGCTCTCCCAAAGCGAGATCGACCAACTCTTCCATGCCATCTCCAGCGGCGACGCCCTGCCGGACGAACCGCAGGAGGAGGGTTTGGAGCACCGCATCAAACCCTACGACTTCTCCACGGCAAACAAGTTCAGCAAGGAGCAGATGCGCACGCTGAACATCATCTTTGAGACGTTCAGCCGGCAGGTGTCCACGCATTTCTCCGGCATGCTTCGCACCCCGTGCGAGGTGAACGTTGTCTCGGTGGAGGAACTGATGTTCAAGGAGTTCAACAACTCCCTGCCCACGCCAGTCATCCTCTCCATCTTCTCCATGCCCCCGCTGCAGGGCTCGCTGCTGCTTGCCATCACCCCGTCGGTGGCCTATGGAATCATCAGCCGGCTCTTTGGCGGCGAGGGCGAGTCTGGCGACATCAGCCGCACCTTCACGGAGATTGAGATCGCCGTGATGGAACGTATCCTGCGGCAGATGCTGCCCCACCTGACGGTGGCGTGGGAGAAGGTCGCCAAGGCTGACCCCCTGCTGGAGCGCATTGAGA
This sequence comes from Bacillota bacterium, assembly GCA_023398815.1. Lineage (GTDB taxonomy): Bacteria > Bacillota > Clostridia > Christensenellales > UMGS416 > JAEYRA01. The sequence goes on along the minus strand of JAEWRW010000005.1, from coordinate 28,353 downwards.
CCAGCGCCCAGTTTGCCCAGATTGTCAACCTGAACGAGGCGGTGGCCGTCATCACGCTGGAGCTTCGCGCGGCGGATATCAGCGGCTACCTCAGCTTCTGTCTGCCCCACATTGCCATGGAGCCCGTCGCCAAGACGCTGACGACCGCGACGCTCTTCACCAGCAACACCACGCGCAACCACAAGGGCACGCCCGTGTCCAACTCCGAGAACATCCGTCAGCGCATCCTCAACACCGGCATGAACGTCAAAGCGATCCTAAGCGAGACGACGATGACCGTGGGGGACATCCTGAGCCTGCAGCTGGGCGACGTCATCCAGCTTGACAACCGGGTGGGGGAAGACATCAAGGTGAAGGTGGAACACCTCCCCAAGGCCTATGGCAAGCTCGGGGTTCGCAACAACCATTACGCCATCAAGCTTTGCAAAATCATAAAGGAAGAGGAATCCGCAGATGAATGACATCCTCTCGCAGGAAGAAATCGCCACGCTCTTTGGCGGTGGAGACGGCGGCAGCGGCGAATCGAATGAGATGCTCACTGACATGCAAACCGATGCCCTCGGGGAGATCGGCAACATCAGCATGGGTACGGCGGCCACCACCCTGAGTCAGGTCATCAACCGCCGGGTGTACATCACCACCCCCAAGGTGGAGATCGTCTCCATCAGCAGCCTCTCCAACCGCCTCCAGATGCCCTATGTGGTCGTCACCGTAGGCTACAGCCACGGGCTTGTGGGCAACAACCTGCTGATGCTCAAGGAAGACGACGTGCGCATCATCACCGACCTCATGATGGGCGGCGAGGGCGAGAACAACGGCGAACCGTTGAGCGAGCTGCACCTGTCGGCCATCAGCGAGGCGATGAACCAGATGATGGGCAGCGCCTCCACCTCCATGTCGGATATGCTGCACAAGACCATCGACATCACCCCGCCCACGGCCATGGTGGCCCGCCTGGGCGACGAAGAGGTGATGGGTCTCTTCAAAGAGTCGACCACCGTTGTCAATGTCAGCTTCGCCATGACCATTGAGGGGCTCATCAACAGCGAGATCATGCAGCTCATGCCGGTGGCCTTCGCGCGGGAGTTGGTGGATACGCTGGTCACCCCCCAGACGGCCCCGGCGACCCCCGCCCCGCAGGCGGCGGCCCCGGCGGCGCAGCCGGCCTACCAGCCCGCGCCCCAGCCGGCCCCTGCCCCCCAACCCGCCTATCAGCCGGCCCCCCAGCCCGCTTTTGCGGCGGAGGGATACGCGGCGGCCCCGGCAGCGGCCCCCCGGCCCGTTGTGGACGCCAAGCCCGTGCAGTTCCGCAGCTTTGATGGTGACAGCCCGGCGGTGCGGCCCATGGATGACAGCATCAACCTCATCATCGACGTGCCCATGCAGGTGACCATTGAGCTGGGCAAGTGCCGCAAGACCGTCAAGGAAATTCTGGATTTCAACAACGGAACCATTCTCATCCTCGACAAGATGGCCGGTGAGCCCGTCGAGGTCGTCGTCAACGACAAGCTCATCGCCAAGGGCGAGGTCATTCAGATTGACGACAACTACGGCGTGCGCATCACGGAGATTCTCAACACCAAAGCGCGGCTGGGCTGATGAACGGGAACGACGTCAAATCGCTCATTTGGCTCATTCTGGCGCTGGGCGTGGTGTTCTACCTCACGTGGCTCACCACTCGCTTTGTGGCGGGGCGCGCCCGCGGCAACCAGAGCGGCCACCACATGAAGGTGCTGGACCGCCTGGCACTGGCCGGTGACAAGTCACTGGTCGTGGTGCGGGTGGCCGGCCGGTGCAGCCTGCTCTCTGTGTGCGGCCACGAGGTGCGGCTGCTGCGGCACCTGAATGACGAGGAAGCGGCCCTCTACACCCACGCCACCCAACCCACCGGGCAGGCCGCCGGCCTCCCCGGGGTGGGTAGCCTGTGGCAAGCCCTCCGCCGCCAGGCAGGCGCGAGCTTTGGCCTGGGCGGGCGCACGGCGGACGCCGGGCAGGGTTGGCGCGACGCCGGGTGGGCCAATGGGGAGACGCCCCGCAGTGCGGAGCAGCCCCAGGAGGACGCGACGCCCGGTGACGACACGCCGGGCCAGAGCTGGGGGGAGAGTACGACCCAACCCACCGACGAGGAAATGCTGGAACTGCTGGACCGTCGGGTACGCGAACGCCGGCAGGCCGGACGACGCTGAAGGAGAGGCATCCGTGAAGAAGTACCTGAAGCTGGCGCTCCTGGCCTTTTTTGTGACGCTGGCACTGCTGGCGCCCACGGTCGGCGCGCTGGCCGCGCCCGGCCCCCAACCTGCCCCCACGGAGACAGCCACCGAAACGGCGACCGCCACGGCCACCACCGGTGCCGACGACGAACTGACGGTGAGCGACCTGACCGACGCCCTCTCCGGCGGCGACGAAGACCGCGCCACCACCGTCCAGATTCTCCTGATGCTCACGATCCTCTCGCTGGCCCCGTCCATCCTCATCATGATGACGGGGTTCACGCGAATCATCATCGTGCTGGGCTTCGTGCGCAACGCCATCGGCGTGCAGCAGATGCCACCCAACCAGGTGCTGATCGGCCTGGCGCTGTTTCTCACGTTCTTTGTGATGAAGCCCATCCTCAACGACATCTACGCCAATGCCTACCAACCCTATGTGAACGGGCAGATCACCCAGCAGCAGGCGATGGATCGCGCCCTCGTGCCCATGCGGGATTTCATGCTGCGCCAGACCTACGAGAAGGACCTTGACCTCTTTGCCACCATGGACAACATTGAGGAAGTCGCCACCCCGCAGGATCTGCCGACGTCGGTCGTCATTCCCGCGTTCATCACCAGCGAGCTCAAGCGCGCCTTCCAAATCGGTTTCTTCATCTTCCTGCCCTTCATCGTCATCGATATGATCGTCTCCAGCACCCTCATGTCCATGGGCATGATGATGCTGCCGCCCACCACCATCTCCCTGCCCTTTAAGATATTGCTCTTTGTGCTGGTGGATGGGTGGGGGCTCACAATCAAGACGCTGCTGACAAGCTTTCAGTGAGGAGAACGATGGATCAGGCGGCTGTTAGCACAATCATGTACGACGCGGTGATGACCGTACTCATCGTCAGCGCCCCCATGCTCATCGTGGCGCTGGTGGTGGGCGTCATCATTTCCATCTTCCAGGCCACCACCCAGATCAACGAGCAGACGCTGGTGTTCATCCCCAAGATCGTGGGGATGCTCCTCACCCTCATCCTGCTGGGCGACTGGATGCTCTCGAAGCTCTCGGACTACACCACCGGGCTCTTTGAGCAGATCACCCGGTACCTGCAGTAGCATGGATGGCATCGCGGGGCTGCTGCAACTGAGCCAGGGGCGGTTCCTGTATGGGCTGCTGCTTTTCGTGCGGTGCACCGGGCTCTTCACCCTGTCGCCCATCTTCGGGCGGCGCAACCTCCCCGCCATGGTGCGCGTCGGGCTGTCGCTGTGCTTGGCCTACCTGCTGCTGGCGGCCAACCCCACCGGTACGGTGGAGAGTTTCAACCTGTGGCAGTACGCGCTGCTGGTGGTGAAGGAACTGCTGATCGGCCTCACCATGGGGTATATGACGACGCTATTCCTCTCGGTCGCCACCATGGCCGGGCAGATCATGGATGTGCAGGTGGGTTTCGGCATGGCCCAGCTCTACGACCCCGACACCGCCAACCTGGTGTCGCTGGCGAGCAGCCTTTTCAACTACTGCATGCTGCTGCTGTTTCTGGCGGCCAATGGGCACCACACCCTCATCCGTATGCTGGCGATGACGGTGCAGTGGCTGCCGGTGGGGCAGGTAAGCCTGAATGCGTCGGTGGCGAGCGCGGTGGTGGAGGCGTTCTCGGTGGCGGTCTCCATGGCGGTGACGCTCTCGCTGCCGGTGCTGGCGGCAGAGCTGGTGCTGGAGGTCATCATGGGCATCATGATCCGCGCGGTGCCCCAGATGAACATCTTCGTCGTGGGCATCCCGGTGAAGCTGGCGGTGGGACTGCTGGCGATGCTCACCATGGTTCCGTTCTTCGTCGGCTACGGCGACGCCGTGTTTGAGGCAATGTTTCGCCACATGAGTACCGCATTGAAAGGGATGATTCCGGCCTGATATGAGCGAGATGGGGCAGAAAACCGAACGCGCCACACCCAAACGAAGGCGCGAGGCCCGGGAGAAGGGCAATGTACTCAAGAGCCATGACCTGAGCACGGCTCTGATGTTGTTGACCGTCTTCGCCAGCCTGAAGGTGCTGGGCGCCATGGTGATGGAGAACACCAACGGCGTGCTGCGGCGCGGCCTGGTGGAGTGGCCAAGCGAACCCCTGACCGTGGGGGACGCGGCGGCGGTGCTCAGCCAATGGGCGATCATTCTGCTGCAGGTGATGGCCCCGCTGCTGGCGGTGGGCCTGCTCATCAGCCTCCTCGCCAACTACATCCAGGTGGGTGTGCTCTTCACCACCAAGGCCCTGGCCCCGAAGTTTGAGCGCGTCAACCCCCTGCAGGGCTTCAAGCGCATCTTCTCGGTGCGCTCAGTGGCGGAGATGATCAAGTCCATCCTCAAGGTGACAGTGCTGGGCGTGCTGGCCTACCAGGCCTTCCGCCAGATGGTGTTCTCCTTCGCCGGGTTCCTCCACCAAAGCTTTGGCCAGGCAGTCACATCGCTCGCCAGCCAAACGCTTGACGTGGCCATCCGCATGAGCGCGGCGCTCATCTTCATCGGCGCGGCCGACTACTTCTACCAGTGGTGGAAGCGGGAGCGCGAGATGCGCATGAGCAAGCAGGAAGTCAAGGACGAGTTTAAACTGACCGAAGGCGACCCGCAGGTGAAGGGCCGCATCCGCCAGAAGCAGCGCCAGATCGGCATGATGCGCATGATGCAGGCCATCCCCACAGCGAGCGTGGTCATCACCAACCCTACCCACTACGCCGTGGCCCTGCGCTACCGGCAAGAGAAGGACGACGCCCCCATCATCGTGGCCAAGGGCAAGAACGAGGTGGCGCGGCGCATCCGCGAGCGGGCGAGGGAGCACGGGGTGGAGCTCGTGGAGAACCGCCCCCTGGCACAGGCGCTCTACTTCCACTGCGAGGTGGGCGACCGGGTGCCTCGTGACCTGTACAAGGCCGTGGCCGAGGTGCTGGCCTATGTCTACCGCCTGAAGAACCGCATGGGACGCGCTGAGCGTCGGGAGAGGACCGCCACATGAAGAAGCTGGGAAACCTGGCCGTCGCCATTGTCATCATTGCCATTGTCATGCTCATCATCGTGGCGCTGCCCCCGGCGCTGCTCGATGTCGTCATCCTCTTCAACTTCGCCTTCGCCATCATGATCCTCATGATTACCCTCTTCATCAGGGAAACGCTGGAGTTCTCGGTGTTCCCGTCGCTCCTCTTAATCAGCACGTTGCTGCGGCTGTCCATCTATGTCTCCAGCATGCGTTTGATCCTTGGCAACGGCGGCGAGGCCGGCAATGTCATCCACACCTTCGGTTCCTTCGTCATCGGCGGCAACCTGGTCGTGGGCATTTTGATCTTCCTCATCATCATGATCATCCAGTTCATCGTCATCACCAAGGGTTCGGAGCGCGTGTCCGAGGTGGCGGCCCGCTTCACGCTGGACGCCATGCCCGGCAAGCAGATGGCCATTGACGCCGACCTCAACAGCGGCCTCATCGATGAGCACCAGGCGAAGGAGCGCCGCAGCAAGATTCAGCGCGAGGCCGACTTCTTTGGTGCCATGGACGGCGCGGGCAAGTTTGTGAAGGGCGACGCCATCGTCGGCATCATCGTCACGGCCATCAACATCGTCGGCGGCATCATCATTGGCCTCATGAGTGGCATGGACGTGGACTCGGTGATGCAGACCTACACCATCGCCACCGTGGGCGAGGGGTTGGTCAACCAGATCCCGGCGCTTTTGATCTCCACCGCCACCGGCATGATCGTCACCCGCTCCGCCAGTGAGAACGCGCTCTCCAGTGAGCTTGTCAAGCAGCTGATGAACCAGCCGATCACCCAGATGATCTCGGGCACGGTGCTCTTTGTGATGAGCCTCATCCCCGGCATGCCCAAGCTCTTGATGTGGGTGATGGGCGCGGCGTTCCTGGGCCTGGGCGTGATGCAGAACCGCAACCACGCCAAAGAGCTGGTGGTGCAGGACAAGGTGCAGCAGGAGCAGGTGGTACAGGAGGCCCGCAAGCCCGAGAACGTGGTGACGCTCTTGAGCGTTGACCCCATCGAGATGGAAATGGGCTACGGGCTCATCCCGCTGGTGGATGACATGATGGAGCGCGCCATCATGATCCGCAGCCAGATGGCGCTGGAGCTGGGCATCGTGCTGCCCAGCATCCGCCTGCGCGACAATGTGCACCTCAACATCAACGAGTACGTCATCAAGATCAAGGGCTACGAGATTGCCCGGGGTGAGATTATGGCCGACCATGTGCTGGCCATGAACCCCGGCAACGCCCGCGGCACCATCAAGGGCATTGAGACGGTGGAGCCGACCTTCGGTCTCCCAGCCATGTGGATCACCAAGGCCGAGCGGGAGAAGGCCGAGCTCTACGGCTACACCATTGTGGACCCGCCGGCCGTCATGGTCACCCACATGACGGAGGAGCTGAAGCGCCACGCCCACGAGCTGCTGGGCCGCCAGCAGGTGCAGAACCTCATTGACAACCTCAAGCAGACCCAACCGGCGCTGGTGGAGGAAGTTGTGCCCCGGCTCTTTGCCCTGGGCGAGGTGCAGAAGGTGCTGGCCAACCTCCTGCGGGAAGGGGTCTCCATCCGCGACTTCGGTACGATCCTCGAGACATTGGGCGACTACGGCGGTGTGACGCGGGACTCCGACATGCTCACCGAATACGTGCGCCAGCGCCTCAAGCGTGCCATCACCCAGAAGTTTGTGCAGAACAACGTGGCCCACGTCATCACGCTGGACCCGCGGCTGGAGCAGCTCATCATGGACCGGGTGCGCCAGAGCGAGAGCGGTGCCTATGTGGCACTGGAACCCGACACCGTGCAGCGCCTGTTCCACAGTCTAAAAACGTCGATTGACCGCTGTGCGACGCTGGGTTTGTCGCCCATTGTCCTAACGTCGCCGGTGGTGCGCATGCATTTCAAGAAAATTGTCGACCAGATGGTACCGGAATTGACGGTTTTATCTTACAATGAGTTGGAACAGAAAGTGGAAATTCGCTCCGAGGGTTTGGTGAACGCGTAGGATGAACATCAAGCGATACATCGCCAAGGATATGAACGAGGCCGCGTCCAAGATTCGGGCGCAGTTGGGGCCGGACGCCGTCATGCTCTCCTCCCGTCCCATCCGCAAGAAGGGGCTGGCCGGGTTCTTTGCCCGCCCGCTGGTGGAGGTTGTGGTGGCCTACGAGAATGAGCCCACCGCCCGGGGAAAGAAGGCCCAGGTCGACAAGGTCGAGACCATCTCCGACGCCGGGATGGCCCAGAGTGAGGCGCCTGCCGCGCCCACGCCAGCACCCATCGCGCCCACCCCGGTGGAGCGCAAGATTGCCGAGGTGGAGCGGCGGCTCGATACCATGACCGCCACCGTGGCCGAGATTGCCACGAACCTGCGCAGCAAGCCCGCCCCCGGCCACTATGACAACGCCATCCAGCAGCTCTTCCTGCGGCTTCTCGATAACGAAGTGGAGGAGAGCGTGGCCCGCGCCATCGCCGACGAGGCGCAGGACATCCGCGACCGGCGCAAGGCCGACCCGGCCGAAGCCTTTGAGCAGGTGGTGCGCCAGCGCCTGGGGGAGCCCGAGGGCATCCGCCTGCAGCGGTTCCAGCGCACGGTGGTGGTGTTTGTGGGGCCCACCGGTGCCGGCAAGACCACGACCATCGCCAAGCTTGCCGCCCGCTATGCCCTGCAGGAGCGCATGAAGGTCGGGCTTGTCACCGCCGACGCCTACCGCATCGCCGCCCACGAGCAGATTCAGACCTATTCGGACATTCTGGAAGTGCCGCTCAAGACCATCTACCGCGAGGAGGACATCGTGTCCGCCCTCAACGACCTGCAGGAGGCCGACATCGTGCTCATCGACACCCCCGGCAAGAGCCCGCGCGACACCGATCACCAGGGTCAGATTGAGACGCTGGTGCGGCTTTCCGGCGCGACGGAGGTGTATCTGACTGTGAGCGCGGCCACCGGCTACCGCAGCGCGCGCATGGTGGCCGAGCAGTACAGCTTCCTGCCCGATTATAAGCTGCTGCTCACCAAGACCGATGAAACGATCACCGCCGGCGCGTTCCTCAATCTCCGCGCGCTGTGCGGGCGCAAACTCTCCTACATCACCACCGGCCAGAGCGTGCCCGACGACATTGAACTCGTCGATGTGGGCCAGATGGTGCAGACACTGCTGGGGGTGTGCCCATGAGGGACCAGGCCGAAAGCCTGCGCCTGATGGTAGCGCGGGAGAAGAACCCCCGGGGCAACGTGCGGGTCGTCACGGTGACGAGTGGCAAGGGCGGCGTGGGCAAGTCGAGCTTTTCGCTCAACTTTGCCATCGCCCTGCGGCAGAAGGGCCTGCGGGTCGTGCTGGTGGATGCCGACTTCGGCCTCTCCAACCTCGACCTCATGAGCGACATCACCCCCCAGTGGGATCTTTCCCATGTGCTGCGGCGGCAGAAGACCCTGCGTGAGGTGGTCAGCGCCGGGCCGGCCGGCGTGGGCATCATCAGCGGCGGCTCCGGCGTGGGCGACCTCTTGGATATGAGCGAGCACCAGTTGGAGCGCATCCTGGGGGAGCTCTTCACCCTGGAGGAGATGGCCGACGTCATCGTCTTCGATACCGGCGCGGGCATCAGCAACAGCATCATTCGGCTGCTGCGTGCCTCGGGTGACGTCATTCTCGTCACCACCCCCGAGCCCACCGCCATCATGGACGCCTACGCGCTCTTGAAGGTATTGAGCCACCAGCGGTTTGACTGCACCATCAAGCTGGTCGTCAACAAAGCCGACTCCCTGAAGGAGGCGGACACCACCCTGCTGAACCTGGAGAAGGCCGCGCAGAGCTACCTGGGTATGCCGGTGCAGCGGCTGGGGTGCATCCCCACCGACCCCACGGTTGTCAAGGCCGTCAAGCAGCAGGTTCCCCTGCTGCTGGGCTTCCCCACCAGCACCGCCGCCCAGGGGGTGGAGCTCATCACCCGGCGGTTCCTGGACCTGCCGGTGGAGCCGGAAAAACGCGGCCTGGCGCGGTTCTTTCAAACGTTTTTCGCGCGGGAATAGAGGAGGAGCACACCTTTGTTTCGCATCACCAATCTTGACATTGGCGACCAGGTGACCATCGTATGCCGCCGCCGGCATTACGTCACCGTGGTGCAGGATCAACCCCAACCCGACCTCATTGTCGTGGCCCAGCCCACGCTGCAGGGCGTTCCCCTGCGCATCGACGAGCACGACATGGCCGAGGTTGTCTTCAAGCGCAAAGAACTGGGGGTGCTGAGCTTCCAGGCCTTTCAGGTCGCCCGCGTCAACACGGACGGCGTGCCCCTGCTGCACCTGCAGGCGGTGACGCCGGTGGAGCGGCGGCAGCTGCGCAACTTCTTCCGGCTCGACAAGGTGCTGCCCGCTCAGCTGGAGACGGCTGACCCCAATGACCCACAGAACACGCTGACCGTCAGCGCCTACACCGTCAACCTGAGTGGCGGTGGCTGCCGCCTGGCCCCCAGCCGACCACTGGACTACGGCATGCAGGTGACCTGCTCCATTGAGCTGGCGGGGGAGAGAGTCGACGCCACCGGCGAGATTGTGTGGGTGGAGCCCACCCACGAACCCGGCCGCGCCCCCCTGGTGGGGGTTCGCTTCGGGCGAGACTGCGAGGCTGCTCGCCGCAAGATCGTCACCTACGTCACCGGCGAGCAGCGCAAGCTTCTGAGTGAGCGGAAGCGTTAGGAGGACATGGACCGGCAGGAAACGGCAAACCAGTTGTGGGAGCAATACCGGCAGGCACGTAGCGTGGAACACCGCAACGACCTGCTCGTTCACTATGCCTATCTCGTGAAGATCATTGTGAACCGCCTGGTGCCCACCCATGGCCGCCACACCGAGTATGAGGATCTCATCAACAACGGCGTGCTGGGCCTGATGGACGCCATTGAGAAGTTTGACCCTGCCCGGCAGGTGAAGTTTGAGACCTATGCGTCGCTGCGCATCCGCGGGGAGATCCTCGACCACATGCGCCGGCAGGACTGGGCCCCCGTGAGCCTTCGGCGGAAGATCCGCGCGGTGGGGGTGGCCATGGCCGCCCTGGAGGAGGAGCTGGGCCGTGAGCCCACCGAGGCCGAGCTGGCCGCACGGTGCGACATGACCGAGCAGGAGCTCCTCAAAACCCTGGAAGCCAGCCAGACCCTCAACATCCTGTACATCGAGGAGCTCTCGGCCAGCCCCGACGCCGGGCGTGCCCTGACCGACGACGACAGCGACGTGGTGGGCCGCCAGTATGAGCGCCAGGAGCTGCGGCAGGAACTCATCGCCCTCATCGAATCCCTGAGCGAGAACGAGCGCCTAGTAGTGACGCTCTACTACTATGAGGAGCTGACGATGAAGGAGATCGCCCAGGTGCTGGGCGTCAGTGAGCCGCGCGTCTCCCAGATCCACTCCAAGGTGCTCACAAAGCTGCGGGGCCGGCTGGCCCGCTGAGGAAGGAAACCCAATGGCCAAGTATTATCTGCTGGCATTTTATCTCTTTGTGCTGCTGGTGGCGCTCTTTGTGGTGGTGGGGGTGCTGTGGCGGCGCTTCTTCGGCGTGGAGGACCGCCGCCGCCGGGTGGAGGAGGACCTCAATGCCCAGGCTGCCACCCGCAGCCGGGAGAAGGAGGAGAAGCTCTTCGCTCTCTACCGCAACATTGAGGAGCTGATGGACAGCTTCGAGGATTATGTGCACCAGACCCGCACCGCCATGGACGAGGAGCGACAGGCCTTCGCCCGGCAGATGGAGACCCTGCGGGACGAGGTGGCCGCCCTGCGCGATGCCCCCGCCCCCGCACAAGCCCCCGAGCCCCAACCCGAACCCGAACCGGAGCCCCTGCCCGAGCCCCCGGCGCCGGCGCCGGCCCGCCCCCGGGCCGCCAAACCCCGGCACGAGGCCGTGCGGCAGCTGCTGGCCCAGGGCCTGAGCGAGGACCGGGTGGCCAGCGAGCTCGACATCAGCATCAATGAGGTGCGCCTCATCGCTTTTGGCCTCAACACCAATCACTTGTTGTAACATTCGACGCCGTTCGCGCTAAAAAGTGAAGGTAAGGTAAATTTTGCCGGCCCGTCCGTCTTAAGATGGACGGGCCGGTGGCCGATATATGAAGTACAGACACTAGAATAAGAGAAAGAGCGGTGAACGCTTTGATCCGTGGGCTCTACATTGCCACGACGGGCATGCTCGCCCAGCGCCGGGCGATGGACGTGACAACCAATAACATCGCCAACGCGCAGACCGTTGGCTTTAAGAAGGATTACCTGTCGCTGGCCTCCTTTGAGGATGTGCTGGTGGGGCGCCTCAACGACCCGGCGGGGGCCGACTCCAGAGGCATTGGCACGCTGACGTGGGGTTCCCACGCCGACGAGATCACCACCGACTACACCCAAGGCTCCCTCAACCAGACCGGCGACGCCGCCGACCTGGCCCTGTCGGGCGATGGGTTCTTTGTGGTGCAGACGCCCCAGGGCCTGCGCTACACCCGCAGCGGCAACTTCACCGTGAGCGCGGACGGTTACCTCTGCACCCAGCAAGGGTATTATGTGATGGGAACCGCCGGGCGCGTGCAGGTGGGCGGGTCGCAGTTCACTGTGGACAGCCAAGGTTATGTCTCCGGCCCCACGGCCACCGCCAACCGGCTGCTGCTGGCCCAGTTCCCCGACAACACCGCCCTTGTGAAGGACGGCAACAACCTCTACACCGGCCCCGCCACCGCCACGGCCGCCACCGGCTGCCAGGTGCTGCAGGGGGTTGAGGAAGCCTCCAACGTGGACCTGGCGCAGGAGATGGTCGATATGATCTCCATCTCCCGCAACTATGAGTCCAACGGCAAGGCGCTCACAACCATCAACGCCACCCTGGACATCGCCTGCAACCGGCTGGGCAAGCTATAAGGAGCATCCATGACGCAAGCACTCTACACCGCGCTGACCGCCCTTCGTAGTCAGCAATATGGAATCGATACCATCGCCAATAATCTGGCGAACGTCAACACGACGGGCTACCAGGCTTGGCGGGTCAATTTCTCCGACGCGCTGTATGCACAGATGCGCCAGATTGAAGAGGCCGAGGCCAACCTGCAGGCCGGCGCGGGCGCGCTGGTGGCCGCCACCGGGCGCAGCACGACCGACGGGGCCGCCGTGCAGACCGACCGCAACCTGGATTTCATGGTCAGCGGCAATGCCTACTTCACCGTGGGCGATGGCGCGGGCAACACCTACTACACCCGGGACGGCGCGTTCCAGGTGAGCCAGGTCGGCGCGACCAACTACCTGACGACCGCGGACGGGTATTTCGTGCTTGACGCCAACGGCCAGCCCATCACCCTGCCCAACAGCACCGGCGAGGGACTGGCGGTCGATAAAGCCGGCAACCTCTCCATGGGCACCACGGCGCTGGGGCAACTGGGTCTGGCGACCTTCGTCAACCCCGAGGGTCTCTCGGCGGTGGGCGGCAGCAAGTTCGCGGCCACCGTGGCCTCCGGCGCGGCGGCCCCCGCGGGCGAGGGCGTCACCGTCGCCCAGGGCGCGTTGGAGGGTTCCAACGTCGACATGTCCCAGGAAATGAGCCTCCTTCTGCAGTCGCAGCGGCTCTACTCCATGCTTGGGCGCTCCATCACCACAGCGGATGAGATGGACGCCACGGCCAACAGCCTGGTACGCTAGGAGGGTTGACCATGAACAACATCCGAACCTGTAAATTCTGTCGGAAGCTCTTCCAGGGGATGTCGGATCTTTGCCCCAACTGCGTGGACGAGCTCGATCGGAAATATCTGCAAATCCGCAACTATCTGGACCGGTACCCGGACAGCATCTCCTCCGAGATCGCCGAAGGAGCGGAGGTGGACGAGAAGTCCGTCCTCTACCTGGTGCGGGAGGGTCGATTGCAGTTGAATGGCGACGCGGGGGGCACTGGCGTTCGTTGCCTCGGGTGCGGCGCGCCGGTCACCACTGGGCGTTACTGCAGTGCCTGCCGCCAGCGCATTGCTCAGCAGGTGGAGCAGGCCCGGCTAAAGGCCGAGCCCACGCCAACCCGGCCGGCACAGCCCAAGGGCGTCAAACCCGACGACGGCAAGTCCAGAATGCATGTGCTGCGCACCCGTGACCCAAAGGACCGCTAGAGGATGAAACCATGAGAATCTCTGAAATCTACACACAACTTCAGGTGAAGAAATACAGCAACGCGGAACGGCTCAACGACACCTCGGTGCAGCCGGTGGCCAGCCGCAGCGACAAGGTGGAGCTCTCCAGCGAGGCCCGCGGCATTCTGGACGGCATGAAGGCCGCCCGTGAGGCCGACTCCGTCGACCCCCGCCGCATTGAGGATCTGGCCCAGCGCATCCGCAAGGGCACCTATTCGGTCTCCGCCGCCCAGGTGGCTGACCGGATGCTGGGCAAAAGTGAGGATGCCACATGAGCAGCGCCATTGAGCGGATGATTGACATACTGGATCGTCAGCGGGAGGAGCAGCGCTCGCTGCTTGATCTGGCGCAGCGCAAGGTGCGCGCCATTGCCGACGGCAACGTGGACGCCCTGCAGGCCATCATCGATGGCGAGCAAGAAGCCTTGGTGCGCATCAGCGCCATTGAGCGGGATCAGAACGCTTCCATCGGGGAGCTGGCGCAGGAGCTGGGCGTGCCCGCCTCCGACGTGTGCATGAGCCTTTTGATTGAGCGCGCCGCGCCAGAGGAATCCAGCCGCCTCGCCGCCCTGCGGGAGGAGCTGACCACCCTGGTGGAGCAACAGACCCAGCACAACGCCATCAACATGAAACTGCTGGAAATGAACATGCAGTACGTGCAGTTTATGATCAACACATCGGTGCGGGAGCAGGTGGTGCCCACCTATGGTGCCGGGGCTGATACCCGCAGCGCCACCACCGCCGCCCGAACCCTGTTGGACAGAAAGGTATGACGACATGAGCTCGACCTTCTACGGACTGGAAATTGCCCGCACCGGCCTTTATGCCAGCCAGAGCGCCCTCAACCTGACCGGGCACAACATCTCCAACGCCAACACCGTGGGCTACACCCGCCAGCGGCTCATTCAAACGAGCGCGGCGTTGGGCGTGGGCACGGTCAAGCTGGCTGATCTGGCGCATGGCACCTCGGGCGCGGGCACCACGATCCTGGGCATCGAGCAGGTGCGTGACATCTTCCTGGACAGGCAGTACCGGGCGGAGAACGCACAGTACCAGTATTGGGACACCCGTTCGGATGCCCTGTCCTACGTTGAGGGTCTCCTGGACGAGACCGGCGACAGCGGCCTCTCCACCGCCATCAGCGACTTCTTTGACAGCCTGCAGAGTCTCTCGCGCGACCCGGAGAGCAAGGAATACCGCACCAACGTGCAGCAGACCGCCCAGAACATGGTGGATACGTTCCAGCAGATTGCCAGCCAGCTGACGGACAAGGCAGCCGAGATGAACGACGCCATCAACACCACCGTCACCCAGATCAACGACATCGCCCGCAACATTGCCGACCTCAATGTGCAGATTGCGCGCTTTGAACTCAATGGCGAGTCGGCCAATGACCTGCGCGACCAGCGCAACGTGCTGCTCGATAAGCTCTCAGGCCTCGCGAACATCACGTCCTCCGAGGACGCCAGCGGGCACCTGACGGTGCAACTGGCCGGCGAGGACCTGGTGGTGCACGACGCGGTGCGTACGCTCACGGCGACCCAGAACGTGACCAACCCCTTCACCGGGGCGTCCGACTATTACTCCGTGACCTGGACGGACAATGGCACCGCGGTCAACGCGACCACCGGCTCCCTCCGCTCCTACCAGGATCTGCGGGATGGCGACAGCGCCAGCAACCAGGGCATTCCCTACTACATGCACCAGCTCGATACCTTGGCGGCCACCATGGCCCATGAGTTCAACGCCATCCATGCCGCCGGCTACACCCTGCCCGACGCCAGCAACGGCAACACGTCGGTCAATGGCGTCAACTTCTTTGACGAGACCGGCACGGTGACGGCGGCCAACTTCTCGCTCTCGGCCGAGGTGCTGGCCAGCGTTTACAACATCGCCGCCTCCGACCAGGAGATCACCGATGACACCCTGCGCGGCAATTACCAGAACGCGCTGAACCTCTATAAGCTGGAGACGACCGACATCAGCGGCTTCGGCACCATCAACAGCTATTACAACAGCGTCATCACCTCCATGGGGTTGGAGATCTCCCACACCAACCAGATGAGGGACGCCGAGGCGACCCTGACGGACAGCATCGACACCCAGCGCACCTCGGTCTCAGGTGTGTCGATGGACGAAGAGATGACCAACCTCATCAAGTACCAGCACGCGTATACCTCTGCCGCCCGCGTCATCACCACCATCGATGAGGCGCTGGATACCATCATCAGCAAGATGGGCGTCGTCGGCAGGTAATCGATCCCCACGAACCCCCGGAGGAGGAACACCATGCGAATCACCAATGCCATGATGGTCAACAATTTCCTGAACAACCTGAATGGCAATATGTCCATCATGAATACCTACCAGGACCAGCTTGCCAGTGGCCGCCGCATGAACAAACTGAGCGACGACCCCATTGGGCTGCTGAGCGTCCTCAACAGCCGCAGCAAACTCAACAAGGTGGAGACGAACACCAGCGCCATTGAGGATGCCCGGGCGTGGCTCGATCAGAGCGAAACGTCGATCTCCGAGATCAACGATGTGCTGGCCACCATTCATGAGAACACCGTGCGTGCCGCTACCGGCACCATGTCGGAGGAGGACCGGCTGGCAACGGCCCAACTGGTGAAGGAAATGAAGGCCCACATTGTGGATCTGGGCAACGCCAGCTACGGCGGGCGCTACATCTTCGGCGGCTACAACACAGCCCAGGAGCCCTTCACCTTTGATGCGGGCGGGAATCTGCTGTACAATGGGGTGGACCTGACCACGGCGTCGACCACCGTCATTGACGCGCTGGCCGGCCAGTCCATCGTGTACGCCACTGGCGACAGTGTGCTCACCGAGGTCTCCACCACCGGGGTAGAGCTCTTTGGCACCGGCGCGGACAACCTCTACGCCATGCTCTCCGACCTGCAGACCACGCTGGAGAACCCCGCCAGCACCTCGGCGGATATCGCGGCGTTCTCCGGTAAGGTGCAGACCGCCCAGGAGAATGCGCTGGCGCTGGAGGCCGAGGTCGGTGCCAAGCAAAACCGGTTGGAGGCCATGCAGGACAGTCTGGACTCCAACGAGATCAACTACACCAAGACGCTCTCCAAGGTGCAGGATATTGACCAGGCCGAGACGACCATGCAGTTCAAAATGGCGGAGGCGATCTACCGCGCAGCCCTGGAGGTTGGCGCGAAGGTCATCGAACCGTCTTTGGCAGACTTTTTGCGCTGAGCCAGGATGACGCAGCGCTGGTAAAGGTGGCACGGATGCTATGAACCACGCGAAACTGGAAATCACCACCACGAGGGGACAACTGGACATCACCACCCAAAAGGCGAAGGTGCAGATTCGGCGCCGTCGGCCCGTGTTGAACGTGGCGCGAAATCGCGCTGCCATGACGATCAACCGGAAGCTGCCCACGATGCGCATCAACCGCGAGCAGATCTCCCGCCTTTTGGGCCGTGGCCCGGTGTTCAAGAGCAACGACGAGGCCTACCAGACCGCGTTCCAGAACGGGTTGGACGCGGTGGCCAGGATCGCCAGCGAGGGCACCCAGCTTGCGCAGATTGAAAGCGGCAGCTCGGTGGGCGCGCTGGCGCAGCAGAACATGCTGACGCAGGCCGAGCCGTTCGAGCTCAACACCATGTCGCTGCCCCCGCCCAACATCGAGTGGGAGCCGGGGTACATGAACATCGACTGGTCACCAAGCTCGCTGCGCATGCAGTGGGATGTCAGCGCCTGGGCCGATATTACGGTGGAACCCCACCATGTGGAGATCCGCCTGAAGAAGCACCCGGAGATTGCCATCAAGGTGCATTACAAACACGACGAGAACAGCAAATTCGTGGATAAATATCTGTAAAAAACTGCGAAACAAATGTTTGACGACCGCCCGTACAGGGCATGGTAAAGGGGAAGGCAGCAATGGAGTTTTCGACACGACGCTTCGGACAGGTCAGCATCCCGGATGATAAGATCATCCGCTTTGCACAGGGGATTCCCGGCTTGCCCTGCATGGAGAACAGCGTCCTCATCAAGGCCGAGGAGACCGCTCCGTTCTACTGGTTGCAGTCGGTGGAGGATGGCGACATCGCCATTCCGGTCATCAACCCCCTGCTGGTGGACGAGAACTACGCCCCCAGCGTGGAGGAAGCCGTCTTTGACGAGCTGCAACTGGATCAGGAGGAGGACTTGCTGGTGGTCAACGTCGCCGTGCTGCCGGAGGAGCTTTCCGCCATGACGGTCAACTTGGCCGCGCCAATCCTCATCAACATCGCGCGGAACATCGGTCGGCAGGTGGTGCTAGAGAATGGCGAGTATTCCATGCGCCAGCCCATTTATGAGGCCCTCAGCGCGAGGATGAAGGAGGGCCGCTAGGTGTTGGTGCTGACAAGAAAGCTCAATGAGTCGATCCAACTGGGGGACGACATCACGATCACCGTGGTCGGCGTGGACGCGGATCGCGTGCGCATCGGCATCAGTGCCCCCAAAGCCATGAAGATCTACCGCAAGGAATTGCTGGAGGAGATCACCCGGACGAACCGCGAAGCCGCCGACGCGCCCATGGTCAACCTGGCCGAGCGCCTGGGCGGGGAGCACAAGAGCGAGTAACCCACCGGCCCTGAAAATTTTTAGAAAAAAGGTCTTAAGAGATTCAGCAGGGCCCACGATATAAGTTTTGCCAGCCCAAGGAAGGCCGAAGGACAAGGCGCCAACCACAAAGGCCAACCAGGGCGTAAATAAAACAGACGGTCACCGGCACGGATGCCGGGACACGATAAATCAAGGAGGAACACCCAATGCGTATCAATCACAACCTCACCGCAATGAACACCTATCGTCAGCTCACCGTCAACAACAACGCCAGCAGCAAGTCCATGGAGAAGCTCTCCAGCGGCTACCGCATCAACCGCGCCGCCGATGACGCCGCCGGTCTCTCGATCTCCGAGAAGATGCGCAGCCAGATCCGTGGTCTGGACCAGGCCACCCGCAATGCCCAGGACGGCATCTCCTACATCCAGACGGCTGAAGGCGCCACCAGCGAGATCAGCGACATGCTCGTCCGTCTGAAGGAACTGGCTGTGCAGGCCACCAACGGTACCTACAGCGACGATGACAAGCTGAACATCGGTTCTGAGATGACCGCTCTGGGCGTCGCCGCTCAGGAGATCATCGACAACACCAAGTTCAACGGCACCGAAGTCTTCACCAGCGACACCACCATCGCCTATGGCGAGGATGGCCTGACCACGATCACCGTGGCCCAGCTGACGACCACCGATTTCGACGCGCTGAAGGCCCTGACCGACGCCGCTACCACCGTTGGTGGTGTGGAAGCCGTCACCGCTGCCGCCGTTGAGGATGCCATCACCGAGCTGAACACCAGCCGCGCCACCTACGGCGCTCAGCAGAACAAGCTCGAGCATGTCATCAACAACCAGAACGCTTCGTCCGAGAACCTCTCCGCCGCCGAAAGCCGCGTCCGCGACGTGGATATGGCCAAGGAAATGATGGAGTACACCAAGGACAGCATTCTGCAGCAGGCCGCCACCGCCATGCTGGCCCAGGCCAACCAGGCGCCCCAGAGCGTTCTGCAGCTGCTCAAGTAATTCAAACAACGGTGAGACAGGAAAGGGAGGAGCAATCCTCCCTTTTTTGCGTTTTGCGGCTGTCGCTGCGCGTCAGCCGCGAGGGAAGAGCACTTGTCATGGGGTTTGGGGGTGCCACGCGCCGCGCATGTCGCCCGTTGGGCCCCGCCCGGGCTGCATGGGCGAGCAGCAACCGAAGGTTGCGACCAGCCCTGCGGCAGACGATTCTTTAGAATCGTTGAGAGTAGGGTGGCATTGCGCAGCAATGCGAAGGGCCGCGTGGCCCCTCTTTGTACTTCTCATGCCGGGTAGAGCGGGGAGACGCGCCTGCGGGCGGGTGGCGTGTGCGCCTTGCAGGCTACTTCGTGCCGTCGCCGAATGAATCGGCTGACGGCTTCTGAGGTGTTGCTTGTGCCGATGGATTTTGCTTGCGCCTGCGGCTGGGGCGGGTACGTTATGCATGATGCATGGTGCGCCTGCGCATGAATCGCCAAGGCGCTGCTGGGCAGATGCAGGCCCTGATCCGTGCAAAAGCAGGAAGGCGAGAAGGCCCCCAGCCGCTGGGGTTTTTTATTTTTTTGCACAGCTGCACCATCGAAAGGAATTTGTCGGGCGGTGTCGAAGATTCCAGCACTTTGGGCGGGAAGAGGCCGCACAACCATCAGAAGGGGAGCGGTATGTGTGGCCATGGGGGTCGTCCTGTTTGCGGGGTGTCCGCCGCGGGCATGTATCAGGGGAAGGGGATGGTTTGCCCCCAAATCTGTGCCCAACCCCAGAGGATGCTGCTTAATGTTTTTCGCCGAGCAAACGATATAAGATATACACCCTACCATCGGAGGAAATATGCGCATTCCCAGCGTCAGCAGCCTGTACCAGAGCCACGCGGCGGCCGTCACCGGCAGTGCCAGCGGGTTTCAGGCCATCCTGACACAGACGGTGGAGGAACAGGACGCCTCACAGACCGTCACAACCACCGTCGCCGCCGCGGTGACCCAGACCGAGGCCAATGAGACCGCCACAGTGGCAAACGATGAGCAGAACATGAGCCTGGGGGTTTCGGCGCTGTCCGCCGAGGATCTGGCGGTGCTTACCCGCCTGCAGCAGGCCATGAGCACCCAGAGCGTGGCGGATACCGCCGCCACGACGGCCACCAGGGACACCCAGTCGGTGACGGCTGTTCTCGATGGCACCGGCACCCGGGGTGAGCAGGTGACCCAATATGCCCTGCAGTTTCTGGGTACCCCCTATGTTTGGGGCGGCGAGGATCTGGAGAAAGGCGCCGATTGCTCCGGCTTTACCCAGTCGGTGTTCAAGGAATTCGGCGTCAGCCTCGGCCGCACGGCCTACCGGCAGAGCAAGCAGGGGGAGGCCGTCGCTGTGGACGACCTGCAGCCCGGTGATCTGCTCTGCTTTGAAACCGCCGATTACGCCCCGGTGACCCACGCGGCCATCTACCTGGGCGATGGAAAGTTCGTACACGCCTCCAGTTCCAAAGGGAAAGTCACCGTCAGCACACTCAACAGTTGGTGGAAGGACCATTTGGTCACTGCCCGCCGCGTACTCTAGCAGCCACAGGAGCGGCCCGTCGGCCGTCGAAAGGAGTCGAACCCCATGTCAACCACCAGTAGTGCAGTCAGCAGTGCCTATTCCGCCCTGCGCAGTTCCACGCGTTTGTCGGGCATGGCGTCGGGCCTCGATACGGAGTCCATCGTCACCAGCCTGATGAACGTGGAGAAACTCAAGTACAACAAGGTCTTCCAGCAGAAAACCAAGCTGGAGTGGAAGACCGACGCCTACAAGGACGTCAACGATCTGCTCAAGACATTCCAGAGCACTTACCTGAGCGCACTGGGCAGCAAAAACATACTGTCGGCATCCACCATCAACGCCCGCAAGGTGACAATGGACGCCGCCACGGGCGCGGTGACCATCAGCGCCAACAGCGACGCCATCGTCAGCTCCCACACCATCAAGGTGAACAGCCTGGCGACGGGGGCAAACGCGTCGGGCGCGCTGGGTTCCACCACCATCAGCACCGGCACCAAGTTGGTTGACCTTGCCCTGACCAATGATGTGCAGAGCGTGGACGGCGTCGTGTCCTTTGCCATCAACGGGCAGACGTTTTCCTTCAACGACACCGACACGCTGGCCACGGTCATCAGCCGCGTCAACAGCAACTCGGCCGCCGGCGTGAAGATGAGCTTCAGCAGTCTGACCGGCAAGCTCTCCATCGCCAGCAAGACGCTGGGTGACGAGTCCAGCCTGGAGATTCAAAACATCACCGGCAACCTGTTTGCCAGCTCCAACGCGGCGTTTGGCATTGCCGAGGGTATCTATGCCAACGGTACCGATGCCTCGGTGGAGATTGACGGCATCGCGGTGACCCAGGACGCCAACAGCTTCACCATCGACGGCGTCACTTACAGCCTGAAGAACACCACGGATACAGCGGTGGGCTTCCAGGTGGACAATGACGTGGATTCGGCGGTGGACGCCATCACCGGCTTTGTCGATGCCTACAACACCCTGATTGATACCCTCAACGACAAAATCGGCGAGGATTACGACAGCGATTACCCGCCGCTCACCGACGAGCAGAAGGACTCGATGAGCGACGACGAAATTGAAAAGTGGGAGAAGCTCGCCAAGACGGGCCTGCTGCACAACGACAGCTACGTCTCCGGGTTGCTGCAGACCATGCGCAGCGCCTTCTATGAGACGGTGCAGAGTGCCGGCCTTTCGGCGTCGTCCATCGGCCTCACCACCGCCAACTACACCGACAAGGGCAAGATCACCATCAACACGGATAAGCTGCGGGAGGCGTTGACCAACAACCCCGACTCGGTGACGGCCCTCTTTACTGCCACCAGCAAGTCCACCGACGCCGCCACCGCCCGGTCGGAGTCCGGCTTGGCCGTGCGCCTTCGGGACGCGGTCACCAGCTACCTCACGGACTATTCCAAGACCCGGTCGCCCAGCTACACTGAGCAGCTGGATGATTTTGAGGACAAGCTGGACAGCCTGCAGGATTACCTGGACAACAAGGAAGAGCAATACTGGAAGCAGTTCACCGCCATGGAGACGGCTCTTTCCAAGCTCAACAGCCAGATGAGTTCCATGTCGTCGCTGCTGAGCAGCTCCTCCTCGGACTCCTGAACTGACACAAAGGAAGGATCGTAACGATGGCAGTCAATCCTTATGAACTCTACAAGCAGCAAGAGGTTCTTTCGGCCAACCGGGGCGAGTTGTTGCTGCTGCTCTATGACAATTGCATCAAGCAGATGAAGCTGGCGCGGCTGCACCTGGCTGACCGCAACATGCAGGGTGCCCACCAAAGTCTGGTGAAGGCACAGGACATCCTGAGTGAGCTCTGCACCGATCTCGACATGCAGTACGAGATCTCGGGGAAGCTGTTGCAGCTGTATCGCTACTTCCATGGGCAGCTGGTGCAGGCCAACATCAAGAAGGACGCCTCGTTCATTGAGCCGGTGCTGGCCATGATGGGTGAGCTGCGGGAGGTGTGGCAGCAGGCTGCCCGCCAGGCCCAGCGCGCCGCCACTCAGGGGGAGTGACCATGCCAACCCTGGCAGAGGAGCGCCTGGCGTTGCTGCGCGCCATTCGGGCCCAGGCAGAGCGGGTGGAGGAACTGGTGAGCCAGGCTGCCTTCGACGAGCTGGGCCAGTGCCTGGAGATTCGCCAGAGACACATCGATCGTATTCTGGAACTGGACCGGGAGCTTGCGCAAGCCCCCGGTCAGTCTGTGTCGGCCGAGGAGCGCCAGCGCATGGATGAGGTACTGCGCGCCATTGCGGCGCTGGATGAACGCAACGCCGAGCGCATCTGTACGGCGCTCGATGAGGCCCAGTCAGGCCTGCGTGAAACCAACCTCAACCGTAACCTGGTGGCGGCCTACCATTGGCAACCACCGCCGGACAGCCGCTTTATCAACAACCGGGGATGAGACATGAAAGTCGGTGAAGAGGGGAAAGTCCCTCAGGAAATGCTCTTTGGCTCTCCTGCCCGCGCAAACCGTGGGCAGGAGAGTGCTGTGTCTTTTCAGCGCGTGCTGCGCACCAGCGACAGCGAGCGCAGCCAGGAGACGCTCAATCGCCTGCTGGGTGAAATCACCGCCCAAGGGGAGGTGGTGGCCTCGCGGCTGGATGTGGGCGAGGTGCGCCGCTACCGGGAACTGGTAGCCCAGTTCCTGGCCGAGGCCATGGGCCAGACCTATCAGGCCCAGCGGGAAGGCCTTTTTGACAACCGTGGGCGCTACAAGGAATATTCGGTGGTGCGCAAGGTCAACGTGGAGATGGAGAAGCTGACCCAGGCCGTACTGGGCGAGCAGCAGGACAACCTGGATGTGCTGGAGCAATTGGGCATCATTCGCGGGCTTCTCGTCGATCTACTCGTTTAGCGGCAATTTTGATGGGCATTTATTAGCTAGTATAGGTAGGAGGTTTGCTTCGTGAAGACCGTACTGATTGTGGATGATGCAGCGTTTATGCGGCTCTCCATCAAGAACATGCTATCCAAGAACGGCTATGTCGTGGTGGGTGAAGCCGAGAACGGCCAGGTCGCTGTGCAAAAGTACACCGAGCTGAAGCCGGAGATTGTCACCATGGACATCACCATGCCCGAGATGGACGGCCTGTCGGCCCTCAAAGCCATCCGCGCGATGGACCCGGACGCATGCATCGTCATGCTCTCTGCCATGGGCCAGCAAGCCATGGTAAAGGACGCGGTGCTGCTGGGCGCGAAGGGTTTTGTGGTGAAGCCCTTTAAGGAAGAGACGGTCATCGCAGCGCTGTCCAAACTGTAAAGCCGGTTCGAAACTAGACCGGGGAGGGTACGATTGTGTCGGATAATTCCATGCGGGACCAACTGTTGGAGATGTTCATCTTCGAAACGAGCCAGTTGCTGGAGCAGCTGGAGGAGATCGTGTTGGAGGTGGAGCGCGAAAACGCACTGACCTCTGACAACATCAACGAGATCTTCCGCGCCATGCATACCATCAAGGGCTCGTCCGCGATGATGATGTATGAGAACATTTCCAAGATCACCCACGCGGTGGAGGACATGTTCTTTTTCATCCGGGAGAATAAGCCCGAGCACATTGATTATTCCCGCGTGTGCGACATTGTGCTGCAGACCTCGGATTACACCAAGGGCGAGATTGCCAAGATCACCAACGGCCTGGAGGCCGACGGCCCCATCGACGAGCTGCTGGTGAGCATTCGTGCCTACCTGGAGGTGCTGCGGCAGGGCGACGAGCCCGCCCCCGCCCCGGCGGCACCCAAAGCGGCCGCGCCAGCTGCCGAGGAGCCCGCGCTGGCCCTGCCGGTGGAGGAAGGCTGCGCCTGCTACGAGGCGTTGGTGCACTTCGATGACAACTGCCAGATGGAAAACATCCGGGCCTTTGGCCTGGTGCATGCCCTGAAGGACCATTGCATTGAGATTGACCACCAGCCCGAGGACCTGCTGGAGGAAGAAAGCGCAAGCTTTGCCATTGTGACGAGCGGCTTCCGCCTGACGGTGACCACCAAGGAACCCCGCGGGGTGTTGGAGCGCGTCTTTGAGGAAACCATGTTCCTCAAGACTTACACCCTGACGCTGGTGGGTGGCTGCGAGCAAGGTGCTGCCCCGGCGGAGCCGGCCAAGGCCGCCGATGCCCCGGCTGTCGCACCGGCCCAAGCGGCGGCAGAGGCCGCCCCGTTGGCCCCGGCAGACACGGCCCAGCCCGCCGCGCCCGTCCATGTGGCACAGGTGACGGCCCAGGTAAAGGCGGCCCAGGCTGCCGACGAAAAAGAAACCCTCTTGAAGAGCGTCAAACAGAGCCAGATCAGCGTCAACATCAACAAGCTGGACGCTTTGATGGATCTGGTGGGCGAGATCGTCATCAACGAGGCCATGGTCACCCACAGCCCAGACTTGGTCGGTTTGCAGCTCGACAACTTCTCCAAAGCCGCGCGGCAGCTGCGGAAGCTGACCGACGAGTTGCAGGATTTGGTGATGTCGGTGCGCATGATCCCGGTGGCCAACACCTTCCACAAGATGACCCGCATCGTGCGTGACATGAGCAAGAAGCTCGACAAGGATGCCGAGCTCACCATACTGGGCGAAGAGACCGAGGTGGACAAAAACATCATCGACAACCTCTCGGATCCTCTGATGCACCTCATCCGCAACTCCATGGACCACGGGCTGGAGACCCGCGAGGAGCGGCTGGCCGCAGGCAAGCCCTCCACCGGCCGTGTGACGCTGGAAGCCGTCAACACCGGCGGCGATGTGCTCATCACCGTGCGTGACGATGGCCGGGGCCTCGACCGCGACAAGCTCATTCGCAAGGCGCGGGAACAGGGGATCCTGACCAAGGCCGAGAGCGAGCTCACCGACCGGGAAGCTTTCCTCCTGATCCTGCAGCCTGGCTTCTCCACCAAGGACGCGGTGACGGAATTCTCGGGCCGCGGCGTGGGCATGGACGTCGTCAAGAAGAACATCGAGAAGGTGGGCGGCACCGTCTCCATCGATAGCAAGCCCGGCCAGGGTACCACCGTCACCATCAAAATCCCGCTCACGCTGGCCATTGTGGACGGCATGATGTTCGCGGTGGGCAAGTCCACCTACACCGTCTCCACCACCTCCATCCGGGAGGCGTTCCGCCCCGCCGACCACAACATCCTCGTGGACCCTGAAGGGCACGAGATGATCATGATCCGCGGCAACTGCTACCCCATCGTCCGGCTTTACCAGGTCTATGACATCCCGGACGCTGAGACGGATCTTGCCCAGGGCATCATCCTGGTGGTGGAGGCCGACGACAACACCATCTGCCTCTTCGCCGACCGGCTGCTGGGCGAGCAGCAGGTCGTGGTCAAGCCCCTGCCCTACTACCTCATGCGTTTTGACCTGAAGGGGCAGGCAGGCATCGGCGGGTGTACGATCCTTGGCGATGGCAGCATCAGCCTGATTCTTGATACCTCCGAGGTCATGCGCTGCATGCTATAGCCCCTACGCGTAAGCAGAGACCGCCGGTGACGGAGTTGCCGGCAGATCTTTTTGTGAAACCATTTACCCCTTTACAATTAAGGAGATTTGCTATGAGAAAAGCAACAATTGGGTTGCGGGTAACCGCCATGTTTGCGGTGTTTTTGCTTGTGGCCGTGGCGTTGACAGTGGCGCTGGTGACTTGGCAGAACCGACAGTATTACGACGAACGAAACACCGAAACGGCGAAATCCAGCCTGCTCGATCTACAGGATGAGATTGCCATGGACGGAGAACAGGTTGCCAACAATGCGGCGTTCCTGGGCAGGAACATGGATCTCAGTACTGCCGTGAAGCAGGACAGCGCCGATGGCATTGAGAAGGCGTTGCAAGCGGCCCAGGGCATCATTGGCAGCGACCGAATGATGGTGACCGACAGGACGGGGATGGTGCTACTGCGGCTGTATGATCCCGCTACCAAGGGCGACAAGCTGGATGCCGTCACCGGCGTGCAGAAGGCGCTCGGCGGTGAGCAATACACCAGCGTAGCTAAGGATACCGATGGTATCCTGGCCATCAATTCCTATGCTCCCATTTACGACAATACTTCCACCCTCATTGGTACGGTGGTAGTAAGTATACGATTGGACGATGCTGCCATGCTGGACGAGATGAAAGCGGTCCACGGCACCGACTTCACCATCTTCGACGGCGACATCCGCCTCAATACCACCGTAACGCAGGATGGGCAGCGCATGGTGGGCACCAAGATGAGTGATGTGGTCAGCGCAGTAGTGATAAAGAACAAGCAAGAGTATCTGGGGCAGGCAACTCTTAATGGTCAGTCGTACCTGGCGGCTTATGTTCCTCTGCTGGATGCGGATGGTAACGTTATGGGCGCTTTGTTCAGCGGCTACAACATGGCAGAAGTACAGGCTCAGCAAAACAGTATTTTGGGTAGCGCCGTGCTCTTTGTCACAGTGCTTGTGGCGTTGATGTGTGTGCTTTCCTTCGTTTACTTCAACCGCTCGGTCAGCCGTCCGCTGAACCGCCTGGCATCGAACGCCCGGAGCCTGGCGCGTGGCGACCTGGCGGGCATCGAGATGCCCAAGGAAAAGGCGGCCAAGCCGGGCAAGGTTGGCAAAAGAGCGGGCAAGCCCGCCGTGGTGCGTGATGAGGTCACGCTCATCAACCGTGCCTTTGCCGACATGACCGACACCATCCGCCAGCAGACCGAGGTGGCCGGCGAGATCGCCAACGGCAACGTTGACGTGACGCTGGAGGCCCGCAGCGAGAACGACGTGCTGTCGCTGAGCCTGCTGCGCATGGTGGCAACCCTGAAGGCGCTGGCCGGCCAGTTTGATGGCCTGATGGCCGCGGCGGCCCAGCGGAAGTTCGACCACCGGGGCGATGTGTCAGCCTTCCGCGGCCAGTATGCCCACATGATCGAGGGTGTCAACGACATCATGGCTGAAGTGGAGAACGCTTTCGGGCAGGTGGAGCAGGGCATGGCCGTGGCGCAGAAGCAGGCAGCCTACCAGAGCGAGGAAACCCGCAAGCTGGTGGCTAACCTGGAGCGGCTGGCCGAGGGCCAGCTGTCACTGGAGCTCAGCACAGCCCAGCCCGACAGCGACACCGAGGAACTCCACCGGCTGTATGAGGAGATCGGCCGGAACCTAGCGGCCAGTGTGAACGCCATCCAGAGCTACATTGGTCAGATGAGCCAGGTGCTGGGCGAGATGGCCGAGGGCCGATTGGACGTAGCCATCGACAGCGAATTCCGCGGGGACTTCGTGGCATTGAAGGACAGCTTCAACGAGATTGCGGCGTCATTGAACGACACGCTGCGTGAAGTGAACGCCGCCGCCGAACAGGTGGCCTCTGGCACGGCGCAGGTCAGCGATGGCAGCCAGGCATTGAGCCAGGGCGCGACCGAGCAGGCCAGCGCGGTGGAGGAACTGACGACGACGCTCACGGGCATTGCCGAGCAGACCAAGCAGAACGCGATGAACGCGGCCCAGGCCCAGGAACTGGCAGCGGCAGCGCGGGAGGCCGCCACAGCCGGTACCGGTCACATGCGTGAGATGCTGCAGAGCATGGAGGAGATCAACGCGAGTTCCGAGAGCATCTCGAAGATCATCAAGGTCATCGACGACATCGCCTTCCAGACGAACCTGCTGGCCTTAAACGCCGCGGTGGAAGCCGCCCGCGCCGGGCAGCACGGCAAGGGGTTTGCGGTGGTGGCCGAGGAAGTGCGGAGTCTCGCTGCCCGCAGCGCGACGGCGGCCAAGGAAACGACGGCAATGATCGAGGAATCGGTGAAGAAGACCGAGACGGGCACCAAGATCGCCGGGGACACGGCGGCGGCGCTGGAGCGGATTGTGGCGAGTGTGGAACAGGTGAACGGCCTGGTGGCCGGCATCGCCGAAGCCAGCAGCGCCC
>JAEWRW010000051.1 GCA_023398815.1 Bacillota bacterium | reverse complement strand
CACCACGGCCCCGATGCCCTCGCCGTGGGCCTGCCCCGCCAGACCGAAGGAGAACCCCCCGCCCAGGAAGGACGCCGCCAGCCCCAGGCAAAGCAGCAGCGCATTCTGGCGCGGCGCGTCGGTCAGTGCTCGACCCGGTCGCCGCCCCTGCCACAGCGCCCACGTCGTTACCCCGCCCACCGCCGCCAGCAGGATTGCCCGGTCCATCGTCGTCCCCCTTGTCTGTTTTTCTATGTATACGGGTGGGGAGGAGAAGGGATGATGGGGAGGGTATGTTTGCAGGCGTGCCCAACCGGACGAGCTTATGGCGCTTTTAGTAGAAAAGCACCCGCTGCGCAGTAGCGCAGGCGACGTTCGGCAATGTCATTGGCCAACGACTGCAGGTTTCCCCACCACCTGCATTAAATTTGAGAAAACGACGAAAGGCGCCTGCAGCGGGCGGCACTTTTGATGGCGCCAAAAGTGCCCAAAATCGCTTGAGGGCACGGGCGAACTTCCTAGACCGGATGACCGGCGCAAACACTGATGCAGCGGCGGGTAACTCGCAAGTGCATTGCTGCGCAACGCACATGCTCAGACATCCCCGCCCGCTGTCGCAAGCTGTCTGCCGCCGGCCATCCGGGGGAAGTTCGCAACGCGCCCGATGGGACAGGACGTCAAGCTTCCGCTGCCTAAACCGAGCGAGATAGCGCCGCGTGAAGCGCCCCCTGCAGCCGCCCTGGCCAATGCGCCTGGATGGCGCTAAGGTTTCACACCGTGATGGCGTTGTAGGACAACGCCATAGCCGCCGGGAGGGCGGCGTAAGGTGTGAAACGGTTTATCCGCCGGCGGCACAGAGAAACTTGCCCGTGGTGCTCATCTCCCCGCCGCAGCGGCACCCCCCCAGTAAAAGCCAGCACGAGCAGCGCAAACGAATGCCCCGCGGCGGCGTGTACGTCGCGGGGCAAACAAAACTTGTGTACGAGCTCCTCCCACTCGCGGCGATCGCGAAGCGGTCGCCGCGAAAGCGCAGCGTCAGTGGATTCGCTCAGTACCCATTTCCTCAATGAGGGCGCGCAGCGTGGGCAGCCGTGCCGGGTCCAGTGTGGTCAGGTAGTCTCGCACGGCGATGCACAGCGTCCGCAGGCGGGTTTGGGCCCGGTCGGCCCGTTCCTCGGCGGCCTCGGCCCGGTGGCGCAGGCGGGTCGTGTCGTCACCGCCCAGCCGGGCGGTCAGGGCGTTCAGGGTGTTGACGAGGTCGATGAGATTCACGCCCGTTTCCTGGGCAATGAGGCTCACCACCGACCGCGCGTCGCGCCGCTCCTCGCTCATGGCTTCTGCGGCCTCGTCGAGCTCGGGCTCGTCGCCGTAAGGGCTGCAGTAGGAGGCACCCTCCCGCTCCAGCGTGCGCATCACGTCCTCCACCAGGGTACGGCGGTTGCGCACCAGCGACCGGTACTTGTTTTGGTAGCGCAACATGCGGGAGCGGTCGCCCTCGCCCAGTTTGAGCGCGCAGGCCCGCACCGACAGGCCCTGGGCCTGCAGGGTCAGCACATCGCGCAGCAGCGTGCGTATCTCCTCGTCCGTGAAGGGCGTGAAGCCGCTGCGTTCCCGCCGCACCAGAGCCGGCTCCTCCTGGCCGGCAATGTGGCTGCGCAGCGCCGTGTAATAGTAGTTGCGTACGCTGTTGGGTTTGCGTCCCGTCTCCACCGCCACGAGGTCAAAAACCTCGCGCAGCGGGGTGCCCGCGTGGGCCGCACCCGACAGCTTTTCTCTCAACAGTTCTTCCTCCGCCTCCGACCAGCCACTGCGGGTCAACACGTTTTTTCCCAGGGTGCCGACCGTCTTTGCCTGCATACTGCTGCCCCCTACTCCTGTTCTGTCAGCTCATGGGTGCAGTATGCACCGTTGGGTGCCAATCCATACCCTGGGCTGCGGGGTTGCGTCCGGCTCTCCTGCTTTCATCCTATGTGGCGGGGACGCGAACTATGAGGGGGGAGGGGCGTTCAGGCCAAGGATACAACGGGTTCGGCGGCCGGTTCGGGGGCCCACAGGGCGGGCAGCTCGCGCCAGTCGGCGATGACGGTGTGGGGGCAGTGGGGGGCAGAGGTTTGGGGGTTGCGGATGGCCCCGGTGTACCACACCGACGCCATGCCCACCCCGTGGGCACCCTCGCAGTCGCACACCGGGTTGTCGCCGCAGAAGAGCGCGTCGGCGACCGACACCCCGGCCCGGGCCAGCGCCGCCTCAAAGATGCGCCGGTGGGGCTTGCGGAAGACCTGCTCCGAGCTCGTGAGCACGAAACGGAACCAATCGAGGGGCAGGTGCCGGCCAATGATGTGCCGCACACAGGCCGCGCTGTGGCTGATGTTGCTGACCACGCCGAAGGGGATGCCCTGGCGGTGGAGCTCGCGCAGCAATTCCTCAATGCCCTCGGTGGGGGCGGTCGTCAGCGTCGCGCCGATGTAGGCAAGCTCCAGCTCCTTCATGGGGCGCTCGAAGCGCAGGCCGTGGCGATCGAAGACATGGTTCCAAATGTCATACACGTGGGGCTCCAGCAGGTGGTCATCGTAGCCAATGTCCCGCAGGGCGCGCTCAAATTCTTCTGTAGCGTCCTCAGCGGTGAGCCCGCGGGGGTTGGCGACGGCCTGACCCAGCAGGGCCTCCATGCCTCGGCGGTGGCTGACTTCCAGCTCGTTGACCAGCGTCTGGCCGTAATCAAACAGGATGAAACGTGGCTTTTCCATGGGGTCTCCTTTGTAGCGGCGTGTGTAGGGCAGCATGGCCCGGTTTTTTGTCAGTATAGCAAACTGCGCTGGGGTTGTCGCGGTTGGAGTGGGGGATACGCCGTTATACGTAGCGCAGGGGGTAGAGTGAGACACGGACGGCGGATACGGTAGAGTCGTTTCATAGGCCTGACGACCGGCATAAGGATGAGAAGCGGCGGCGGTATCTCGCCAACGCATTATGCGGTTGTGCGTGCCGCATACCCATGCACTAATTGAGGAACGCGCTGCGCTGGGCGGCACTTTTGGAAAACGCCAAAAGTGCCCAAAAGCGTTTGGGAAGCGCGGACGAGTTTCCTAGACCTGACGACCGGCACAGGCTTGGGAGCCAACGGCGGTAACTCGCAAATGCATTGCTTCGCAAAGCCTTTGCTCAAACATCCCGCCCGTTGTCGCCAGCCAAGTGCCGCCGGTCGCCAGGGGGGAAACTCGAACGCGCCCGAAAAGACGGTATGCTCAGCTCCCGCCGCGAGATCCAACTGTGTTGCCCTTTCCCCAGATCTGAGGGAGGGGCTCTCCTGCGTGCGGGCTGTCGCCAGCCAAGTGCCGCCGGTCGCCAGGGGGAAACTCGAAACGCGCACGAGGGACAGCCTACCCCAGCTTCCATTGCCGGAACCAAGCCTAGTAGCCACCCAGCTGGATTATCTGGCGGGCGCACATCGCAGCCCGATTGTGGCACATAGCCCTTCCTGCCGCAGCGATGTCTTTTCTACAAAGCAGGGATGCATCCGACAAACGAGAAGCCGCAGGGCGATTCATTCGCCCAAGGCACGAAGTACCTTGTCCGTGGCACTCGCCCCTCTCAGCCGCTGCGGCGTCGCTTTTGTAAAAGCCCGCACGACCCACGCAACTGAATGCCCCGCGGCGGCGTGTACGTCGCGGGGCTAAACCTACTCGTGACGAGAACTCCTGCTCGCGGCGGTCGCCGAAGGCGGCAGCCGCGAAAGCGAAGCGTCAGTACCGCCGGCGTCTCCGCCGCCGGTTGAAGAAATCCCGCAGCAGCAGGAAGGCAATGAGGCTGTTCCAGCCTCCAAACTGTTGAATGGTCAGGCCTTCCATGGTCATGGTCTGGCCGCCGGTGGCGTGCTTTTCATACTCCTGGGCGGTGCGGGCCAGCTCGGGCCAGCGCTGGGCGCAGCGGTTCTGCACCTCGGTCACGGTGGCATCCAACTGGGCCTGGCTGGGCTGGCGGATGCCTTGCTGTTCCCAGCGCTCGCAGGCCGCTTCAATCTCCGGCTGCATCCGGAAGTATATCTCGGGGTAGATGGCGTCGCCTGCGCCGCCCAGCAGATGGGCGGGCACGCCTTTGACGGATTCGGGTTTGCGCATGGCTGCTCCTTTCCGGGCCTCGGCAGCGGGGGAGGGTCGCCGTGACGGCAGGGCTGGGTGCCGGCCCGGTCTCTCCGCCCCGGCAACCCCGCGCCGATGGCTCACCGGCAATCCTGCGGGATGGCCCGATGGATTGCCTGTTGCATCCTATGCGCCTTTGGTACGGGCGGCCAACGACGCCCCGCGCGCCAACGAAATGGTGGTATATTCTTCCGGGCAGGCGGTCCAATGACGGCCGGAACATATCTCAAAAGAGAACGGATCACACAAACGGCTGACTGCATATTTTTTGGCTTTGTGGGCAGGCTCTTTCAACAATACCGCTAAATAACCCAAAAAAGCCGTTCGCCATGGTTTACTTGTCCAAATTTTAACGATGTGAAATTGGAGGAGTTGAACAAGGAGTTGTCTAGGCAGCCAGTGTGGAAAAATACGAAGTTCCGTGACATTATCACCTTTACAAACGATGGGATCATCCCCTATGATAGATCGGTCACAGGTTTGGGTAACCGAACAATTGAGGGAGGAAAGGGGTTTTTTCGGCAATGGCCAGTCTACACGATGCATCGATGTTTGAGATCCTCTCGGTCTGGGTGGTTCTGCTCATCGCTTTCCTGGGGTTGGGGTACGCGCTCTTTCTCCGGCGGCAGGTGATGCGGGCCGACTGCGGCACCGAGCGGATGCAAGAGGTCTGGAACGCCATCCGCAGCGGCGCGAACGCCTATCTGGGCCGCCAGCTCAAGACCATTGTGCCGCTCATCGTGGTTTTCACGGTGGTGCTGTTCTTCTCCGTCTACATTGTGCCGCCCACGGCTGAGGCGATGGAGCGCTTCCCCCAGCTTGACGACGGCCAGCTCAAGGTCGTCATCGGCGTGGGCCGTGCCATTGCCTTCGTCATGGGCGCGACGTTCTCGCTCATGGTGGGGCAGTTTGGCATGCGCATGGCGGTGCAGGGCAACGTCCGGGTGGCCTCGGCGGCACTGCGCAGCTTTGGTGAGGCTCTTCGCATCGCCTACCGCACCGGCACCATCACCGGCATGCTGACCGACGGCCTGGGCCTGCTGGGCGGCACGCTCATCTTCCTCGTCTTCGGCGTGGCCGCGCCGGATGCCCTGCTGGGCTTCGGCTTTGGCGGCACGCTGCTGGCGCTCTTCATGCGCGTGGGCGGCGGCATCTACACCAAGGCCGCTGACGTGGGCGCGGACCTCGTGGGTAAGGTCGAGGCCGGCATCCCCGAGGACGACCCCCGGAACGCCGCGGTCATCGCCGACCTCGTTGGCGACAACGTGGGCGACTGCGCCGGCATGGCGGCTGACATCTTTGAAAGCTACGAAGTCACCATCGTCTCCGGTTTGATCCTGGGCCTGTCGCTCATGGGCATCACCGGGGAGATCAAGTGGATCATCTTCCCGCTGCTGGTGCGCGGCATCGGCGTGCTGAGCTCCATGATCGGCACCTACCTCGTGCGCGGCAGCAAGAAGCAGGGCGAGCACTTCGACGCCATGAAGAGCATCAACCAGGGCTTCTACGCGTCGGCGGCCATGTGCCTCGTGGCGTTCGCGCTGCTGGCCCACTTCTACATGAACGAGTGGCGCGCCTTCCTGTCGGTTGGCGTGGGCATCGTGCTGGCCCTGGTGCTCGATGAGGTTACCAAGTACTTCACCGACACCCACTACAAGCCGGTGAAGGACATCGCCAACGCCTCCCGCACGGGTTCGGCCACGCTCATTCTGCGCGGCATCGCCACGGGCTACGAGGTGTCGGTCTGGCAGGTGCTGGTCATCGCGGCCACCATCCTGTCCTCGGTCTTCATCTATTGGGGCCAGCCCACCATTTACGTGCTCTATGGCGTGGCCATGACGGGCATCGGCATGCTGACGCTGACTGGCAACAACGTGGCCATGGACTCCTTCGGCCCCATCGCCGACAATGCCAATGGCGTGGGCGAGATGGCTGGCCTCGATGAAAAGGCCCGCGAGGTCATGGCGCACCTGGACGCCGTGGGCAACACCACCAAGGCCATCACCAAGGGTGTGGCCATCGGTTCGGCCGTCATCGCGGCGGTGTCGCTCTTCGGTTCCTACCTCACCGACGTCACCCGCGTGCAGGAGCAGCTGGGTGTGGCCGCAGGGAAGACGCTCATGGACATGGGCATCCGCATCTCCGACCCCAAGGTGTTCATCGGCGCGCTTATCGGCGCGGCGGTGCCGTGGCTGTTCTCCTCGCTCATCATCAACTCGGTGGCGCGCGCCGCGGGTAACATCGTGGAGATCGTGCGCAAGCAGTTTAAGATCCCCGGGCTCATGGAGGGCAAGGTGAAGCCCGACTACCAGGAGGCCGTCGGCATCTGCACCGCCTCTGCCCAGAAGGAGCTCATCCCCCTGGCACTCATCTGCGTGCTCACCCCCATCGTCGTGGGCATCTTCCTGGGGGTGGAGGCGCTGGGCGGCACACTGGCCGGCGTCATCCTCTCGGGTCAGCTCCTGGCAGTGTTTATGTCCACCGCCGGCGGCGCGTGGGACAATGCCAAGAAGACCATTGAGGACGGCCTGCACGGCGGCAAGGGCAGCGAGGCCCACAAGGCCGGTGTGGTAGGTGACACCGTCGGCGACCCGCTCAAGGACACCGCCGGCCCGGCCCTCAATCCCATGATCAAGGTCATCAACCTCGTGTCGCTGCTGGCGGCCCCGGTGCTGGTGCAGTTTGAGTACAAGGGCACCAACCTTGCGCTCATCCTCTCGGGCATCGTCTGCGCGCTCGTGGTGGCGGGGTCGGTATTCTACTCCAAGCGCGGCGGATTCAAGCGCACGGAAAGCGGATTCTAACCGCTTCGCTTGTCGAGCCTGCCGCTTGGCGACAGTCTCGAATGGGAAAACTCGTCACAGAATATGGGAAGCCCGCCACCGCGCATGTCGCTGGCGGGCTTCTGTTTTTCGCTGGTCGTGCGGGGTGTTACGAGGGAACGCACCTGCGGGAGGGAGGCCAAGTGCCACGGACAGGCGGCTTCGTGCCTTGGCTGGATGAACCAGCCGGCGGCTGTTGGCGGTATGCGCTCGCTCCGTTCCTCCGCGCTTCTCGGGTCGAGACTGCCGCTTCGCGACAGTCTCGAATGGGAAAACTCGTCACAGAATAGGGGAGGCCCGCCACCGCGCATGTCGCTGGCGGGCTTCTTTTTTCGTTGGTCGTGCGGATGGCGAGGGAGGACGCACCTTCGGGCGGAGGGGCCAAGTGCCACGGGCAGTTGGCTTCGTGCCTTTGTGTAGGGAATAAAATTCCGCCACTGAGATAAGGGTAACGTACAGTTCTGGCGCAGGTGCGCCGAAGAATGTGTGGCAACGTAACAGGAAACGCGCTGCGCTGGGCGGCACTTTTGAGGCACAAAAGTGCCCAAAACGCCCTAAGAGGCGCGGACGAGTTTCCTAGACCGGACGGCTGGCACAAAGGCGAGTGCCAGAGGGAGGTAACTCGCCTTTCCTTATGCGCCGCAACGGAAAGGCTCAAACATCCCTCCCCTCTGTCTCAAGCCGAGTGCCGCCAGTCGCCCGGGAGAAACTCGAACGCCCCCCGAGAGAGACGGTCCGCCGACTCCTGCTGCGTAATCTCAGAACGTGAGCTTCCCTAAGATGCCGCAGGTCGCATGCTACGCGTGTCAGGTCGTGCCTCCCGGTACCTTCCCGGCACCTCACCCGTATCGTGCGGGCTGTCACAACCATTAGGGGTGTGACTCGATGTCACAGGTCTTAGGCGTATCCTTCACCTTGCGCTGCTCGGGTCTGCAATCCGGCTGCTCGCCCATGCGTCCTGAGATGCGGTGTAAGGCTTGCAGGGGGCGTCTCCCGTAGATCTCCGCCACGAGCGAGACAAACGAACACCCCCTAGGGACATGTGTGTAGGGGGTGAAGCATTTTTAGGAACGAGCGCTCCCACTCGCGGCGGTTGCGAAGCAGATGACGCGACTCACGGAGCGTGGAGGAACGGAGCGAGCGCATCTCTCCAAAAGCCGCTGGCTGGTTCATCCAGCCAGGTTCGCATCCACCCCGTTCGTGCCATGCCAAGGATTCCAAGGAGAAGGGGGAAACGTCCATTGGCCGTTCCCCCCTTCTCACCCAAGGTGCGTTTTCTGCCCTCCGGGGCGTTTCCGCCTACTCCTGGTGGTCAATCCCAACCGGCGCGTCCCCGGTGATCCTCAGCTCCATCCCGGCGCCGTGGTGCTCGCTGGGGCGGTCGGCAAACCCAAGGGAGCGGTAGAATGGCTCCCGGCCATGGGCGGCCAGCAGGGCCACGCTGACGGTGTCACCGGGGGCGGTGCCGGTGCGCACAAACTCCAACAGACGCTCCACAATGGCGGCCCCCACGCCGTGGCTGCGATACTCCGGCAGGACGATGATGTCCTGCAGGTAGCAGTTGAGCGCGCCGTCGCCCACCAGCCGGCCGATGCCGATGACACGGCCGTCCTCCACGGCGGTGACGGTGCGCAGCGACGCGGCCACAGCCCGCTCGGCCTGGGCCAGCGACCGGGGGCTCCACCCGGCCACAGCGCGGAAGGCGACGAGGTCGGCTCCGGTCAGTTCATTGTCCTTGAGTTCCCAAGACATGGCAATCCCTCCTTGGCGTGCTTTGGGGCGGGTGAATTCGGTGGGTGCGCCGGGGTCTCCGGCGGTTCCTGCGATGGAAGGGTACTTCTGGGACCTTCACCCGGCCGATGCCGGGCGCGGCGGGCAAACCCTACTCGACGCGGCCGGTGGAGCTATCCAGCCCCGAGTGCAGGCTGCGGTTGCCAATGATGGCCATGGCAGCCTCCAGGCTTATGGCCCCGGTGAAGAAATCGGCGGCGGCGTTGAGGGAGGCCACGGCCAGCGCCTCCCCGGCGCGGTAGAGCTCGGGTACCGACTCGCTGCGGGGGCGGTCGGGCTCCCAGGGGGAGAACCACGTGCGATGCGTGAGGTTCAGCGGGTCATCGGTGGGCAGCTGCCGGGGCGGGAAGTGAGTGGCCAACGCACCTCGCTGGCCCCACAGGGCCTCCAGCGCCCGGGCCAGGGCGAGTTTGCCGCCGTGGGGGCTGCTGAGCAGGCCGTTGAGCACGGCCATGTGGCCGATGGACCGGGCGATGTCCCCGGCGGGCACTGCTGCGCCGTGGCTGGCGGCGGCAGCAGCGGATACCACCCGGCCGATGGCCTGACGCGCGCCGTCGGGCAGCTCGGCGAGCTCCCGGCAGGGCGGGGGCACCGGGCTGCGCCGGTCGGGGTGATCCTCGTGGTAATATAAGCTCTCCCACGCGGCTTCCAACGCGAAATGGCCGCCACGGAACGGGCGGTCGTTGGCGATGCCGGTGAGGGCGTAGACGTAGGGATGGATGGAGGAATCGGCGGCCACGTGGCACAGGTACCCCAGGGCCCAGGCGCGGGCGCTGGGCATATCGGCGGCGGCCGCCTGCAGCAGCGCCCCGGCGAAGGCACCGGTGTCGCGGGTGTGCAGCACGCCGCCCAGCTCGCGCGTGGCGTCGGGGGCAAAGGGTTTCCAAAACCGGTGGGCAAAGAGGGGATCGGGCCCCAGCGCCCCCACCAGAAAGCAAGCCTCATCGGCGGCGATGAGTGCGCGGGCCGCGGGGGTCAGGCGGTCGGCAAGGCCGGCGGCAAAGCGCCGGTGGACGTAGCTGTCTGGCATGGCAATCCTCCCATGTGCAGTATAGCACAGCCGCGGCGGCGGGGAAGATGGCCGCACAGGAATTTTACTTGCTAAATGGTGGACGGCGAATAGAATGGTAGTATACAACCGCATAGGTAAAGGAGGACGCGCCCATGGCATCGGATGCCTCCGCTGCCCGCCGGCAGCCCCGTTTCAGCCGCACCGAATGGAGTTGGATGTTCTACGACTGGGCCAACTCCGCCCAGACGATGATCGTGGCGGCGGTCATCCTGCCCATCCTCTTCAAGGCCCTGACGAAGAGTGCGGGCATCGTCACCTCCACCGCCGATGCCTACTGGGGCTACGCCACCAGCGCGGCCACGCTGGTGGTGGCACTGCTGGCTCCGCTGCTGGGCACGCTGGGGGACTTCCGCGGCTATCGCATGCGCCTGTTTACGACGTTTGCGGGCTTTGGCATGGTGGCCACGGCGGCGCTGGGCTTCGTGCACCACTGGCAGCTCATGTTGGTGTTCTACGCCCTCTCCAACTTCGGCTTCTCCACCTCCAACATCTACTACGACGGTTTCCTGGTGGATGTGACGACCAACGAGCGTATGGACCGGGTGTCGTCCACGGGCTATGGGTTGGGGTACATCGGCGGCAGCACCATCCCCTTTGTGGCGGCCATCGTGCTGCTGATGTACGGCGGCAACCTGGGGCTGTCCAGTGAGACCTCCCAAGCCATCGTGTTTGTGATGACGGCGCTGTGGTGGGCGGGGTTCACCATCCCCCTGTGGCGCAATGTCCGCCAGGTCAACTGGGTGGAGCCCGGCCCCAACCCGGTGGCCCAGAGCTTCAAACGCCTGGGGCAGACCTTCGCCCACGTGCGGGCACACCGGGCGCTGTTCCTCTTCCTGCTGGCCTACTTCTTCTACATCGACGGCGTGGGTACCATCATCCACATGGCCACCGTCTATGGCGATTCGCTGGGGCTCACGAGCATGGACTTGGTGCTGGCGCTCCTGGCCACCCAGCTCATCGGCTTCCCCTGCGCCATCGCCTATGGGCGGCTGTCTGAGCGCTTCGGCACCCGCCGGATGATCGGCGTGGGCATCGGCACCTACTTTGTCATCTGCATCCTGGGCTACTTCGTCAACAGCTTCCTGACCTACCTGCTGCTGGCGATCCTCGTAGGCACGGCCCAGGGCGGCATTCAAGCCCTCAGCCGCAGCTACTTTGGCCGGCTCATCCCCGACCGGAAGCAGGCCAACGAGTACTTCGGGTTCTTTGACATCTTCGGCAAGTTCGCCAGCTTCATCGGCCCCGCGCTCTTCGGCGTGGTGGCCCAGCTCACCGGCGACTCCCGCTTCGGCGTGCTGAGCGTGCTGGTGCTCTTTGTGCTGGGCGGCATCCTGTTTGTCGTTGCCAACCGGGTTGGGAAAGAAACGGCCTAGGCTCCTTTTCCCTTCGCGTCTGCCGCTGTGGCGACAGCCGCGATTCAGACGGCTTGTACCCATTATGGCTAGATCGGTCGCCGCACATGTCGCCGACCGATCACAAGCTGTAGCTCTCATGCGGAGTTCAAGGAGTACGTTTCGCCTGCGGGCGGGATTTGCTATTGGTATTCACACCCACAATGGTTCCCTCCCGCCGGATAAACCGGCGCTCGGCTCACTCTATTTCTTTCTGTACCTACTTTTTGACAATCTGCCGCGCCTTCCGGCTTTGAGGCTGGAAGGCGCGTTTTGTTGTGCCCCGGCGGGCGTTCCGGTGGAATCCGGCGGCGTGGGTTCGGGCGCGCCAATTGTTTGCGTACCTGTCGAAAAAAATCAACAATACCCCTTGACGCATAATACTATGCAATGTATTATATGAGCCACAAGGCACTATTGCCCAATGCGGGGCATTCGAGAGGAAGGGATACATGGACATCCAGCTGAAGAAAGGACTCGTCGAGGTCTGTGTGCTGAAGGTTCTCTCCCGCGAGGATTCCTATGGCTATCAGCTCATACGCGACATCAGCCCACACATCGAAATTTCCGAATCGACGCTCTACCCCATACTCAAGCGCCTGGAGAGCGGCAGTCTGCTCACCGTCTACAGCGTGGAACACAATGGCAGGCTCCGGAAGTATTACCGCATCACCGAGGAGGGCCGGCAGAGGCTCACGGCCTTTGCCCAGGAATGGAAGGAAGTCATGGCGGTGGCACGTTTTATCGCCGCGCAGACGGAGGAGGACAACCATGACCAAGAGTGAATTTGTGAGCGCGCTCAGTGCGCGGCTGGCCCACCTGCCCCAGCAGGAGCGGGACAAGGCCACGACCTACTACAGCGAGATCGTCGAGGACCGCATGGAGGACGGCATGGGCGAGGAGGAGGCCGTCGCCGCCCTGGGCAGCGTGGAGGAGGCTGCCCAGTCCGCCATGCTGGACATGCCCCTGCCCGTGCTCGTGAAGGCGCGGGTCAACGAGAGCCGCGACAAGGCCCACAGCCGCACGCTTTGGATCGTGCTGGCGGTGGTGGGCGCGCCGTTCTGGCTGCCGGTGGCCGCATCCCTGGCCGCCACGTTCTTCGGGCTCTACCTGACGCTGTGGGGGCTCATCGTCACGCTCTTTGCCGTGCTGCTGGCGCTGGGCGTGGCGGGGCTGACGGGCATCGTCGGCGGGGTGGCGGCGCTCTTTGCCGTCTCGGCGCCGGCGGGGCTCTTTGCCATCGGCGCGTCGCTAGCCACACTGGGCGTGGCGCTGTTCCTCTTCAAGCCCGTCTGCCTCATCGCCAAGTGGCTGGCGCTGCTCACGGTGCGGTTTGTAAAGTTCATCAAGTCGTTGTTCATCGGCAAAAGGGGAGGGATCGACCATGAAGAGCAATAAAATCTACATTGTGGCAGCCGTGGTGCTGCTCGTCGGGTTGGCGTTCATGTTTTCGGGGGCCGCCAGCGCCGGGTTCAGCACGGCGCGCCTGTCCGCCGACGACTGGCAGGACAAGACCTACACCGCCGCCGGCGACATCACGTCGCTGGTCATCGACGACAGCAACACCGCGGTGGAGATTGTGCCCACCGACGAGGATCGCATCGCCGTGGCCTACACCGACGGTCGGTGGCAGCGGTACGCCGTCGAGGAGGCAAACGGCGAGTTGCGCGTGGAAAAACGGACCGAGCGGCGGGATTGGTTCAGAAGCCTTTGGAACTTTGACTTCGGCGTGCGGCGGCTGACCGTGCGGGTGCCCAGGGGCATGGTGCTGACGCTGGATGCGGACACCTCCAACGCCTCGGTCACCCTGTCGGGTCTGAGCCTCACAAAGCTGTCACTGCGGACCTCCAACGCCCGGGTCGAGGTGCGGGACGTCACCGTGGCCCAGGGCATGGAGGTGGAAAGCTCCAGTGGGAGCGTCTCGCTCACCGACGTGACGGCGCAGGGCGACGTGGGGGTAAAGACCTCCAACGGCACCGTGGCGCTGGACGGCCTCACCGCCCGGGCGGTGGACGTCAAGACCTCCAACGGTCCGATCACCCTGGACGCGGTGGACGGGAGGGAGACGCTGCGCTTCGAGAGCTCCAACGGTTCCATCACCGGCAGCCTCGCCGGGGCGATGAAGGACTACTCCATCGAGAGCCACACCTCCAACGGCAGCAGTAACCTGCCGGAGGAGCTAGGCCTGGGCGACAGGAGCCTGACCGTCCGGACTTCCAATGGCAGGATTGACGTCGGGTTCGCGGCGGACTAGACGGTCGCGGCTGCCGCTTTGGCGACAGCCGCGATTCAGAGTGCTTGCTCTTTGTATGGCCAGGTCGGCCGGCGCACAGGTCGCCGACCGACCGCAAATTGAAGCTCTCATGCAGGGCTTCTATGGGAACGTTACGCCTGTGGGCGGGTTTTCTTATCTGCTCGTATCAGCGCTTCCTTTCCTCCCGCCGAATGAATCGGCGGGAGGTTCGTTACCCACTGCTCGTTCTAGTGGGTTTGTAGACACTCTGAACGCCACCCCCCTGAGCCATCGGCCAGGGGGTGGCGTTTTGCTGTCGGAAGGGACAAATGGGTGGCCTGTGCCGTTAGAATGCATGGGGTGGCTCGAATTGGGTGGGTGCGCTCTTTTGCCCCTTGGTTCGAGGGGCATGGGGGGAGTCGTTCCACGTGCGCAAAGCCCAGTAGCCGCCAGCCGGTTCATCCGGCGGCGGCACACTAAAAATCTGCCCGTGGCACTTGGCCCTTCCCCGCGTGAGCGGCTTTCCCGCGTAAAACCCGGCACGAGCCGAGTAAACGAACGCCCCTTGACGACATGTGCGTCAAGGGGCGAATGTTTCAATCGTACGAGCATTCCAAACTCGCGGCGGTTGCGAAGCAGCCGACGCGAACAACGGGCGGTTACCGCCCGTTGAGCTCCTTCTGCATATCCGCCAGCAGTGCGCGGATCTCGGCGTCCTCGGCCATGCTGTTGGAGATGGTGCGCCAGCCGTGCAGCACCGTGGTGTGGTCGCGGTTGAAGATCTCCCCGATGCGGGGCAGTGACAGGTCGGTCATCTCTCGGATCAAATACATGGCGATCTGCCGGGCGTCGGCGATGCGCCGCTGCTTGTTTTTGCTTTTGAGTTCCTCGTCGGTCACGCCGAAACGCTCCACCACCTTGGCGATGATGGACTCGGGTGTGGCCATGCGCTGGCTGGAGACGGAGATCAGATCCTTCAGGGCCTCTCGGGCAAGGTCGAGATCGAGCGCGCGCTGGCTGACCCGTGCGTAGGCCGTGGCGCGGGTGAGGGCACCCTGCAGCTCGCGGATGTTGTTCTCACTTCGCAGCGCGATGAACTCCAGCACGTCGGGCTCCACCCGCATGCCTTCGCTCTCGGCCTTCTTCTGCAGGATGGCGATGCGGGTCTCCAGGTCGGGGGCCTGCACGTCGGCGATGAGGCCAAACTCAAAGCGCGAACGCAGACGGTCCTCGATGTCGATCTGCCGCGGTGGCTTGTCGGAGGACAGGATGATCTGCTTTTGCGACTCAAAGAGCGCATTGAAGGTGTGGAAGAGCTCCTCCTGGGTGCGCTCTTTGCCGGCGATGAACTGGATGTCGTCGATCATCAGCACATCTACGTTGCGGTACCGGTTGCGGAACGCGTCGTTGGCGTTGGTCTGGATGGCACGGATAAACTCGTTGGTGAAGC
Source organism: Bacillota bacterium (assembly GCA_023398815.1). Lineage (GTDB taxonomy): Bacteria > Bacillota > Clostridia > Christensenellales > UMGS416 > JAEYRA01. The sequence goes on along the minus strand of JAEWRW010000051.1, from coordinate 46,503 downwards.
TCTCAATGGTGATGTAGATGACCTTGAAATGGGGGTGCTGGGCCTGGATGTGGTGGCCCACGGCGTGCAGCAGATGGGTCTTGCCCAGGCCCACGCCGCCATAGAGAAACAGGGGGTTGTAGCTCTTGCCGGGGGCCTCGGCAACGGCCAGCGACGCGGCATGGGCAAAGCGGTTGCTGTTGCCCACCACGAAGGTGTCAAAGGTATAGCGGGGGTTCAAAGGGGTAGCGCCGGTGGCCGCCACAGGGGCCTCCTGGGGCGCGGCGGGCAGGTCGCCCTTGGCCACGAACCGCACGTCATAGGTGCGCCCACCGGCCTGGGAGAGCGCCTCCGCGATGGTCACGGTGTAGCGGGTCTCGAGGAACTGCCGGTTGAAGGGGGTCGGTGTCTCCAGCACCAGCACGGGCTGGCCGCCCTCCATCTCCTCCTGCACCACCGAAAGGTTGGCGATCCAGGTGTTGTAGCTGATGGTGCTGACCGTCGCCTTCAAAAGGGCGCAGGCCGCGGACCACAGGTCCGGCAGCGACCGGTTCCTCGCATCGGATAGCATGTTGTCGGTTCTCCCCCTGTCTGCCGTGGAACACACAGGCACAAACGACGGTTATCCACAACCCGACGCCTGCTTCGCCCTGCATTTACGGTGTTATCCCCAAAAGAAACGCACAGGGCTATGCACAGGCTTTGTGGATCAACAAAAGCCGTCACCCCGCGAAAGTACGACCATTCTACCAGATGCGGGGGGAACATGCAACTGGGAAAACCACACTTATCCACAGGGCACGAGGCAAAACGAACTCGACTTGTGGATAACTTATATTGAAAACACAAGATATTGCGCTCGAGGCGGGCAGGGGCACCGGCAATTGGCAGGGGGTCCCAAAAAAACGCTCAAAAGAGAATTGTATTTGATCCCATAAGAGCATGGCACTGGGCAATTTGGAGCCTTGGCCCTTTTATTAGCTCTCAATCTATTATATAATATATAAATGGGGCTGAAAGCGGCAAAGTGCGGCAATACTCCAGCCGTGGCCCGGAAGGGGAACGACACCATGCTCTTACACCTGGGTGGCGACTGGGCCGCCAACTCACGCCGGATCATCGCCATTCTCGACTATGGCTCGGTGGGCGGCAGCCGCTGCGTTAAGCGTCTGCTGCAGGAGGCCAGGGCAAAGAACCTGCTGGAGCGGGTGGATGACGGGCCGGTGCGGTCCCTCATTCTGCTGCAGGCAACCGGCGGCACCCGGCTGGTGCTCTCCCCCATTTCATCCTCGGCGCTCAAGGGGCGCTTGGCGGCCAACGCCGCCGCCCGAAACACCAGGAAAGGCAGAAACAATGGCTGAAAACATGCAACCCACCCAACCCAATACCTATGATGAAACCCAGATTGAGGTGCTGGAGGGCCTGGAGGCCGTCCGCAAACGCCCGGGCATGTACATCGGCTCCACCGATACCCGCGGCCTGCACCATCTGGTTTATGAGCTGGTGGACAACTCCATGGACGAGGCGATGGGCGGCTACTGCGACACCGTCTCGATCACCATCAACCCCGATGGGTCGCTCACCGAGACCGACAACGGCCGCGGCATCCCCTGCGGCATCCACCCCAAGATGGGCCGCCCCGCCGTGGAGGTGTGCCTGACGGTGCTGCACGCCGGCGGCAAGTTTGGCGGCAGCGGTTACAAGGTCTCCGGCGGTCTGCACGGCGTGGGCCTGTCGGTCGTCAACGGCCTGGCCACATGGCTCACCGTGGAGGTGCGCCAAGATGGCAAGATCCACCACCAGCGCTACGAGAACGGCAAGCCCGTGACCGATCTCGAGGTCGTCGGCACCTGTGAGGACACCGGCACCTCGGTCACGTTCCTCCCCAACAGCGAAATCTTTGAGACGACCGACTTCGTCTTTGAAACGCTCAAGAACCGCCTGCGGGAGATCGCGTTCTTAAACTCCGGCGTGCGCATTGTGCTCAGTGACCGGCGGGAGGGGCAGGAGCAGAGCCGCGAGTTCTATTACGAAGGCGGCGTTCGCCACTTTGTCAAGCACCTCAACCGCGCCAAGACCGTCATCACCGAGGAGCCCATCTACCTCATGGCCAGCCGCGACGGCACCTCTGTGGAGGTCGCCATGCAGTACACCGATGGCTATGCCGAGGCGGTGTTTGCCTTCACCAACAACATCCCCAACCCCGAGGGTGGCACCCATTTGCAGGGTTTCCGCTCGGCGCTCACCCGGGCATTGAACGCCTACGCCCGGCGCTTCGGGTTCCTGAAGGAAAAGGACGAGAACCTCTCGGGCGAGGACGTGCGCGAGGGACTGACGGCCATCGTGAGCGTACGCATGCCCGAGCCGCAGTTTGAGGGCCAGACCAAGGCCAAGCTCGGCAACTCCTACATCCGCTCCTTTGTGGAGGGTGCCGTGGGCGATGCCTTGGCCACCTTCCTGGAGGAACACCCCGCCGAGAGCAAGATCATGGTGGGCAAGTGCATCCAGGCCAGTGCCGCGCGGGAGGCTGCCCGCCGCGCCCGTGAGCAGACACGCCGCAAGACGGTGCTCGACTCCACGGCGCTGCCCGGCAAGCTGGCCGACTGCTCCGAGAAGGACCCGACTCAGTGCGAGATCTACCTGGTGGAGGGCGACAGCGCCGGCGGCACGGCCAAGATGGGCCGCGACCGGCGCATCCAGGCCATTCTGCCGCTGCGCGGCAAGATCCTGAACGTTGAGAAGACTCGGCTTGACCGGGCGCTGACCAACGAGGAAATCCGCTCGATGATCACGGCCTTCGGCTGCGGCTCCCACGAGCAGTGCGACCTTTCGCGCCTGCGCTACCATCACATCGTGTGCATGACCGACGCCGACGTGGACGGCAGCCACATCCGCACGCTGCTGCTGACGTTCTTCTACCGCTACATGCGCCCCCTCATTGAGGAAGGGCATGTCTACATCGCCATGCCGCCGCTCTACAAAGTGGTGAAGAACAAGAAGGAGCGCTACGTCTACACCGACGCCGAGTTGGAGGCGCTTTTGAATGAGATCGGCCGCGACGGCATCGCCATCCAGCGCTACAAAGGCCTGGGCGAGATGAACGCCGACCAGCTGTGGGAGACGACGATGAACCCGGCGACCCGCACGATGCTCCGCGTGAGCGTGGAGGACGCCATCGCCGCCGACGAGATCATGTCCCTCCTGATGGGTGACCAGGTCGAGCCCCGGCGCGAGTTCATTGAGGAGAACGCCCGGTTGGTGGCCAACCTCGACGTGTGAGCGGCGACCCCACGCCGCGGGAGGAAGCAATGCTCAAATTGCTGGGCAAGGACATCTACCTTGCGGCGCTGGAGCGGGAGGATTGCAAGCGGCTTTGGCGCGACACCGAGTATGACTTCGCCAACCCCTGTGAGGAACTCAACATCGGCCTTTCTGAGGAGGCCGCGCAGGAGTGGTTTGCTGACATCCAAAAGAAGCAGAACAAGGAGAACGTGCGGCTGGGCATCTTCCTGCTGGATGGCACACCCATCGGCGATGTGGCCCTGCAAGACATCGACCGCACCAATCGCTGCTGCTCGGTGGGCATGGGGTTCTCCCGCCTGGAGCACCGCGGCAAGGGATACGGCGGCCAAGCCCTTCGGCTGATGCTGGAGCATGGGTTCTGCCGCATGGGGCTGGAGCGTATCACCGCCGCCACCCTGGAGCACAACATCGCCGCCCAGCGCTCGCTGGAGAAGGTCGGCTTCCTGCTGGAAGGCCGGGAGCGCAAGGCGGTCTACCTCAATGGCCGGCGTTATGATCGCCTGTGCTACGCCCTGCTGAAGGAAGAGTACCGATGAGCGCCGCCGGCAGGGTGCGGGCGGATGCCGGGGAGGAGACAATGCCCGAGCGGTTGACGGAAGAGCTGTGGGAGCAATTGGAGGGGCAAGGGCAACACCCCCGGAGAAGCCACTTCATCCTATTTCGGTTATTGGCAGTACTCTTGATTCTGGAGGTTGTGGCTCTGGTGCTGAGCCCCCCAGCCCTTCGGCTGTGGCTGGTGCTGGCCGGGCTGATGTTGGGGGCGATTGCTATCATCATCACCCTCATCCAAACCAGGAGGAATTTAGGCAAGGCCCTGTTGGCCAGCGGCTGGCCGGTAGGTGGTGGCGAGGATTGTGCTCTGCTGTCACCGCAAGTCAGCGGCCCGGCGGGCGACGAATCGCCCATCCCCGATGAAGGGGCGCTGTGTTTTCGTTTCCAACCTGACCAGTTGCTGCCACTTCTGGTGGCGCTGAGACAGCGGGAACCCGATTCTGCCCTGATGGAGCAGGCCGAGGGCCGGTTTCGGGTGGAACAGGACGGCAGAGTTCTGTTGGATCGCCCGCGCTTTCTGGTGTTGGACTTCCTGCGGCAGGCCAACGAATGGCAAACGGAAGGTGGCAGAGAGGAGTTCGGCTATCGGCGCATGGGTGAGGAGGACGACGGTACCCCGGTCTTCCATTTCCTATCCGCCTCCGATGGCTGGCACTTCTCTGCTCCCTGGCAACTGGCGGAAGCCCAGCGCCCCATCGGCGCAGCCGAGCTGCGAGCCGCGCTGGGGGGGCTGCGACAGGACTTGCGGGCGATGAGCCGCCTGCGGCCCGCCAAATCGAACACGGAAGAGGGGAGGTGAGGATGATGCCCGAGCGGCTGATCGAAGAACTGTGGGACAAATGGGAGCGGCAGGAGCGCCACCGCCGATGGCTGCGCCGCACGCTGCCCTGGCTGCTAGTCATCATGTTGGTGTGCGGCATTTCGGCCCTGGCAGTGAGGATTCCGGTGCTGCGGCTGTGTCTGGCCCTATTGGGGCTGGCTGTGGGCCTGTGGGCCGTGGTGGCCGTCCTCATCCGCACCAGACTGGATTTGGATGAGGCGCTGCTGCGCGGCAAACGCGGGGACGGTTGCGAGGAATGCGCCTTGCTGGCAACCCAAGACAGTGGCCCGGAAGGTGACGAACCACCTGCGCTCGATGAAGGCGCGCTGCGGTTTCGCTTCCAACCCGACCGGGTGCTGCCGTTGCTGGTGGCACTGGGGCAGCGGGAACCCGATGGGTCTCTGTTCTGGAAGACTCTTGGCCGGTTTCAGGTGGAACTGGATGGCAAATGCCTGCTGGATCGCCCGTATTTCTCGGTGCTGGGCTTCCTGTCTCAGGCAAGTAAGTGGCAAGCCGGTGGTGGCAGTGAGGAACTTTCCAGCGCGCACATGGATGGTGACCCCACAGAAACACCCGCCTTCCGCTTCTGGCCCGCCCCCGACGGCTGGCACTTCGCCTCCACCTGGCAGCTAGCCGAAGCCCAGCGCCCCATCGGCGCGGCGGAACTGCGAGCCGCCCTCGATGCCCTGCGACAGGACTTGCGGGCGATGAGCCGCCTGCGGCCCGCGCAACCGGTGGGGGATACGCCCCCGCCCATTGAATGAGACACCACACCGTCCGGTGATTTGCTTGCAAATTTTCCCGGTCGGCAACTGATAAGAAGGAGCAACCATGGACTTCGACATCAAGAACAGCAAAGTGATCCCGATCAACCTGGAGGACGAGATGAAGAAGAGCTTCATCTCCTACGCCATGGCCACGATCATCAACCGGGCGCTGCCCGATGTGCGCGACGGCCTCAAGCCCGTGCACCGGCGCATCCTCTACTCCATGCACGAGTTGGGCGTTACGCCCGACAAGCCCTTCCGCAAATCGGTGCGTATCGTGGGTGACGTGCTTGGTAAGTACCACCCCCATGGCGACTCGTCGGTCTACGACGCCATGGTGCGCCTGGCGCAGGATTTCTCCACCCGCTACATGCTGGTGGAGGGCCACGGCAACTTCGGCTCCATGGATGGCGACGGCGCGGCGGCCATGCGGTACACCGAGGCCCGGCTTGCCAAACTCTCCATGGAGATGCTGCGGGACATTGAGAAGCAGACCGTGGACTTCGTGCCCAACTTCGACGAGACGACGACCCAGCCCAGCGTCTTGCCCAGCCGGTTCCCGAACCTCTTGGTGAACGGCAGCGGCGGCATCGCCGTGGGCATGGCCACCAACATCCCGCCCCACAACCTGCGGGAGGTCATCGCCGGCACCATCGCCATGATGGACAACCCCGAGATCACCACCGAGGAGCTGATGGAGTTCATCCCCGGGCCGGACTTCCCCACCGGCGCGCAGATCATGGGCCGCAGCGGCATCGCCCGGGCCTACCGCACCGGCCAGGGCCGGGTCATCATGCGGGCGCTGTGTGACATTGAGGACATGGGCCCCAACCGCAGCCGCATCGTGGTGCGGCAGATGCCCTACCAAGTCAACAAGGCCCGGATGGTGGAGAAGATCGCCGAGCTCGTGCAGGAGAAGCGGCTGGAGGGCGTCTCGGACATCCGCGACGAATCCGACCGTGAGGGCGTGCGCGTCGTCATTGAGTTGAAGCGCGACGTCAACGCCGGCGTGGTGCTCAACTTCCTCTACAAGCACACCCAGCTGCAGGAGACGTTCGGCGTCAACCTGCTGGCGCTGGTGGATGGCCACCCGCGCGTCATGCCCATCAAAACGATCCTCGGCCACTACATCGACCACCAGAAGGAAGTGGTGACCCGCCGCACGCAGTATGACCTGGAGCGCGCCCGCGCCCGTGCCCACGTGTTGGAGGGCTTGCTGCTGGCGATGGATGTGCTCGACGAGATCATCACCCTGATCCGCGCTTCCCGCAGCGTGGCCGAGGCCAAGGCGGTCCTCATGGAGGAGCGCTTCTCCCCGGCGGATACGACCCAGCTTGTCGAATTCCTGGGGGAAGGCGTGTCGCGGTTCGGCTTCACCGAGCCCCAGGCCCAGGCCATTCTCGATATGCGCTTTGCCCGCCTCACCGGCATGGAGCGGCAGAAGCTGCTGGAGGAACTGGGCGGCTTGCACACCTTGATCGGTGAGCTTTCCGCCATCCTCGCCGATCAGGCGCTGCTGATGGCCGTCATCCGCCAGGAGATGCAGGAGATCGCCGACCGCTACGGCGACGCCCGCCGCACCCAGATCTCCGCCGACTCCACCGACATCGAGGATGAGGATCTCATCCAGGTGGAGGATATGGTCGTCACCATGACGACGATGGGCTACATCAAGCGCCTGCCGTCCGACACCTACAAGGCCCAGCGCCGGGGCGGCATGGGCATCAGCGGCATGGCCACGCGGGAGGAGGACGTCGTCGATCGCATCCTCGTCACCTCCACCCACGATTGGCTGCTGTTCTTTACCAACCGTGGCCGGGTGCACAAGATGAAGTGCTACCAAATCCCCCAGGCCGGGCGGCAGGCCCGCGGCACCGCCGTGGTAAACCTGCTGCAGCTGGAGCCGGGCGAGTCGGTCAACACCGTCATCCCCCTGGCCGAAGGCCTGACCGGCGCGGGGCAATACCTGTTCCTTGTCACGCGGCAGGGCACCGTCAAGAAGACCCCGGTGGAGGAGTTTGCCAACATCCGCGCGTCGGGGCTCAAGGCCATCCGGCTGGAGGAGGGCGACGAGCTCATCGCCGCACTGCCCACCGACGGGTGCTGCTCCATCCTCATCGGTACCCGGCGGGGCCGGGCCCTGCGCTTCCACGAGAAGGACGTTCGCTCCATGCACCGGCCCTCGGCCGGCGTGCGTGGCATCCGCCTGCGTGCGGGGGACAGCGTCGTGAGCGCTCTCGTGGCGGAGGACGACACCCAAATGCTGGCCGTGACCGAGTGGGGTTGCGGCAAGCGTATGGCCGCGTCGGACTTCACCCGTAAGCGCCGCGGCGGCATGGGCATGAAGGCCCTCAATATGACCAACAAGACCGGTGAACTGGTGGCCCTCAAGCCGGTGGAGGAGGCGCAGGACATCCTGCTCATCTCCACCGACGGCACCATCATCCGCATCGCCGCGGCTGGCGTGCCGGTGCTGGGCCGGGCGGCCCAGGGCGTGCGTGTGATGCGCCTGCGCGAGGGCGACGCCGTCGTGTGTGTGGAGACGGCCGAGGCCGACGACACCGACGTGGAACGCGCCGACCTGCCCGAGGACACCGGCGAGTTCGACAACAACGAGACCCTGGCCGACGACGAGACCGACGAGCCTGAGGACGACGCCGAACCCGCCGAGGACGAAGGCAACGAGGAAGGCGAGGACGAGGGCGACGCGCCGGAGGACAAGGAGTAACCCCATCCCAAGCGCAATAAGACGGCCGGCTGATTCAGCCGGCCGTTTCAGTTTACAAACCCCTGGAACGGGCTAGTGGAAAAGAACCTCCCGCCCCATCGCAACACTTTGTGTTGCTCACCCTGCTCTCAACGATTTGACAAATCGTCTGTCGCAGGGTGGGGGTAACACCGCTTCATTCGGCGGGAGGAAAGGCTAAAGTCAATGCGAGCAGAAAAGAGAATCCTGCCCGAAGGCAACGTATCCTTGGAAACCCGCATGAGCGCTATCATTTGATATCGTCCGGCGACATGTGCGGCGAATCAGACACGCAGGGCTGGTCGCACGCTTCGCGAACTGCTCGCCTATGCATCCTAGGCTGGTCGCACACTTCGCGCACTGCTCGCCCATGCATCCTGGGATGGCGGTATGACCGACGGCACCGGGGTGCAACCGCAGGGTGCACCCAGCCCGCACGATGCGGGCGAGGTGACGGGAAGGGTGCCTGAACGGCACGACCAGCCAGACGCGACTACACCGTCAGATCGATGTGCTGCACCGTTCCCACGCCGCCGTTCTCCTTCAGGAACACGCCGGTGGAGCGCACGGTGCCCAGCGTGTCGTTGGCGGTGGTGTTCAGGTCAAAATCCGCCAAGGCGCGGCCCAAGTAGATGGCACCCACGCCCTTCATGCCCAGCGCCAGCAGCTGGCGCTGGCCGCTCTCGTCCACCGTCCAGATGCGCAGGTTGTCGTAGATGGCGTCGTTCTCGTCAATCCAGCCGTTGCGGTCGCCGTCGTAGGCGGCCAGCTCCGCAAAGCCGTCGCCGCTGGTGGGGCCGAAGAGCTCGGAGCCGTCGTCGATGACGCCGTTGTCGTTGCCATCGAGCGCCAGGAAGCCGCTGCCCGGCCCCACAAAGGCGATCTGGTCGGCCTGCCCGTCGCGGTCCAGGTCAAAGCGGAAAGTGCGCTCCCCCAGCACCGGCGCGCCGGTGAAGTTGAGCACCAGCGGGTCGGCCTGGGTGCCGATGCGCAGGTGGATGCTTTCGGTCTGCGTGAAGGAGCGGCTCAGATTGAGCTGGGCGGTGAAGCGGATGGTGCGGCCGTCGGCAGTCTGCACCGTGCCCCGGGCGTCAAAGTGCATCGCCTGCGTCTCGGTGATGGTCGTGGTGCTGTCGTACTGCAGGGAGAACCCCGCCAACCCCACCGTGCCCGTCGGGGCCGGGGAGGGGGCTGTGCCGCCCAGTTTCAGCTCCTTGGGCACCAACAGTTTGATCTTTTTGCCGGTCAGCATCTCCAGCATCCGCTCCAGCAGGGTCAGTTTCGTCTTGTCCTCATCGCTCAGTTCCACGGTGAGGGCCTGCCCGGTGGATTCGGTCTTCTGCGCCTGCTTTTGCTGGGCCAGGGCGGAGTTCAGCGCCCGCAGCCGGGTGGCTGTGGCGGCGTCCAGTGCGTCGGTTGTCCCCTCGGGGTTGAGGTTGCGGCCATTGATGAGCAGAGTTTGTTGTCGGCTTGCGCTCAGCGACGATTGGCTCGTCGCCCGCAGGAGTACCTGTGACGATGTGATTCTCATGGGTGTGACCTCCTTGTCACCGGCAGCCCGAAGGCCAGCGTCCGTGCGGGTCTCCCGTATGGGCGTGGGCTGTTCTCCATATATCGTCACTTCTGAAAAATGGTTAAGTGCTTACCAAAAAGGGGACAGGAAGGCGCACCGTGCCTACGGCTGCTTCTGCCGGGGTGTCGGGGCGTCATTCGTCGGGGTGGCACTTTGCGCAGGGGCGATACCCGGCGGCCTCGGCTTCCACAGGCGTGTCAAACCACAGTCGGTTGGCCGCGAGGATGCGGGCGGCGCTGGCACAGTCGGCCCGGTGGTAGACGCTGCCACTGCCGCTGGCCACGAAGGCTCCCTCGGTGGTGCCGGGGCTGCTAGTTACCCCCTGTCGGACAGCGGTCGCCATGGGCGGGGCCGTTGGCGCGGTGGGGGTGGTTTCCCCATTCTCACCGGGGTGGCACTTTGCGCAGGGGCGGTACCCGGCAGCTTCTGCATCGCTGGCGGTATCAAACCACAGGCGGTTGGCCGCGAGGATGCGGGCGGCACTGGCGCAATCGGCACGGTGGTAGATGCTGCCGCTGCCGCTGGCCACAAAGGCCCCCTGTGCGGTGGTGGATTGGGCAGACAGGGTGACGGCCACGGCGGCAAGGCCCTGGGTGGGCACGGCCGTGGCAGGGGTGGGGCGGGCCGTGCCCACGGAGGGGGAAGCCGCCCCGGTTGTCATCGCCACAGCCGGTTGGGCGAGAGCCACCGGCCTGGTGGGCAAGCCCTGGGCCAACGCGGCCCCCAGCCCCAGGCACACCAGCGCCCCGCCGGCGGCCGTCAACACCACCAGCGGTCGGCGGATGGTTCCGCTCTCGTAGAGGGCGATGGCGGAGAAGACCAGGAACGGCAGACCCAGGAGGAACAGCCCCCAGCCCCACCGCCACAGCAGCAGGGCCACCGCCACGGCGTAGTAGGTGCCGGCAATGAGCATGGAGGACTCGCTGCGGCGGCGGAAGCCCGGAATGAGACCCACCCAGTGGCGGAGGCCCCCCAGTACCCGGCGCACCCGTTCCATGGCAAGCCCTCCCTTCGGTCAGCCGGCGGCCATCGTGGCGAAGTAGTCGCCGAGCCCATCGGCCAGGGCGGCCACCAGCGCGGCGCGGTAACCCTCGTCGGCCAGCCGTCCGTCGTCGTCGGGGTCGGCCAGGCTGCCCGGCTCCACCAGTGTCACCGGTACCTTGCTCCAGTTGAGGCCGGGTATAGCGTCGTCGGTGCCGAGCGTTCGGCTCTCCAGGGTGCCGTCGTAGGCCAGCCCGGCCTGCAGGCAGCGGCTGAGCTTGCGGCTCTCGGCCAGCAGCGCGCCGGTTTGGTAGCCGCGCTCGGCAGGCTGCACGGCGGCGCAGCCCGCCTCATCGCCACAGCGCAGCAGCACAGCGGCGTCGGGGTTCTCCACGTTGATGCGCTTGGCCCGCAGCACCGCGGCGATGTCGGCGTCGTTGTCGGTGCGGGTGAGTGTCACCCGGGCACCCAGCGCCTTCAATTTCTCCGCCAGCGCCAGCGCCAGCTCCAGGTTGCGCTGGTAGTCCCAGGCTCCGCTCTCCGCCCCCTGCACGCGGTGGTAGGTCGTCAGCTTCACCGGGCTGCCCCGCTCGGGGGAGATGGGCTCGGCTTCGTAGCGCACGGTGGCTTGCCCGGCGGCGTCAATGGCGATGGAACGGCCCTCCAACGCCAGCGGCATGCGGTCAACCCGCCCATCGGCCCAGACGGCGTAGGTGGTGCGCAAGGCCTCCCGGGTGTCATCGGTCAGCTGGCCGTCGGGCGTCAGACCCGCCCAACGCTGAAAGAGCGACAGCTCATAGGCGTTGTCGTCTTGCCACGAGCCATCGGGGGGGTAACAGGCAAAGCCCCAGTTGGCCAGCAGTTTCTCCAGCAGTCCCGCTTGGGTGCCGGTCAGGTCGGCCGTGCCAAAGTCCAGCGGTTGGCCGCTGACGGTGGCCACAGGCAGCTGCTGGCCGCCGTTGCCGGGGGGTGCGGGGCTGCCGCTGCCAGTTGGCGGGGTACCCTGGGGGTCATTGCCGCCTGGGGTGGCCGGGGGCGTCCTCTGGGGCTGGCCGCTGTCGTCGGGCAGGCTGGGGCGCTCGCTATCCGGGGTGGCGGGGCTCTCTGCGGGCGCGGCGGTACCCTGCGGCGCACGGGTGAAAGCCGGGCCAGCCGACCCCGTTGCCCCCGGCGTGGGCGCGGCGCAGCCAGCCAGCCCTGCCAGCACCAGCAGGGCCATCAGCAGTGCGTGGATACGGACGGTGCGACAGTTCATTGCGCTTCCTGGAAGTAGCGGGTGATGCCCGCCACAAAGCCTTTCACGAGTTTCTTCTGGTAGGCGGTGGTGTTGAGCTTGCGGTCCTCGGCTTTGTTGGTCATGTAGCCCATCTCCACCAGGCAGACCGGCATCTTGGCCCAGTTGAGGGACGCAAGATCATCGCGGTCATTGAGCCCCCGATCCTTCGCCCCGGTGGCGTCAATGGCCTCCTCCTGGATGAGGGCGGCCAATGCACGGCTGTTTTTGAGCACATCGCCCTTCTGGTACCCACGCTTGGCTGGTTGCAGGGTGTGCAGGCCGGTCTTGCTGCGGTTGAGGCTGCCGTCGCAATGCAGGGAGAGCAGCAGATCCACCCCGGCGTCATTCATCGTGCGCGCGCGGCTGGCGTTGCTGATGTTGACGTTGTGGGTGGTGCGCGCCATCAGCACTCGTGCGCCCTTGTCCTGCAGGGCGGTCTGCAGCCGCAGGGCTACCTTCAGGTTGATCTTGTACTCCGGCACGCGGCTGGCGACCCCCGTAGTGCCTGCGGTGACCTTTTTGACGGTTTCGCTGCCCTTCTCGGGGGAGACCCGCTCCCGCCCGTTGTTGGGCTTGCCCTGGTGGCCGGCGTTGACGCCGATGTAGCGGCCTTCCAGCGGCAGGCGGGTTCGCGGGATGGCTGTGGCCCCATAGGTGGCCCAAGCGGCGGCCATTTTGCTGCGCAGGGCTTTCGTCACCTTGCCGTTGGGGGTGAGGCCCGCCCAACGCTGGAAGAGCGTCAGCTCGTAGGTGTCCTCGTCGCTCCACTTCCCATCTGTCCCCCAGTAGCCAAAGCCCCACTGGCCCAGCAGCCCTTCGGTGGTGGCGGCGGCCTTGCCGGTGAGGTCAGCCGTGGCGAAGTCCACGGGCGGGACGGCGGCAGTGGTGGCGGCGGCCAGCGCCGGGGAAACGGTACCCAGCACCAGCGCCAGCGTTACCAGCGCCGCGGCCAGCGTTCTAGCGCGGTTTGCGTTCATTGGTGATCCTCCCTGCCGCCCGGGCTGCGGCCCCGAATTTGTGGAAGAACGGAATGGAGACGGCGGCGGTCAGTGCGCCGGTCGCCAAGCCCGCAGCCATCAACACCGGCAGATAGGCGAAGATGCCGACGTCGCCCAGAACGATGGCGGCCACCAGCACCTGACCCAGGTTATGGGCGGCGGCCCCGCCCACGCTCACGCCAAAGAGCGAGAACGCCCGCCCGTACCCCTGCTTGAGGCCGAGCATGACAAAGAGCGCCAGGTACGACCCGGCCAGCGAGAACGCCAGGCCCGTGACGCCCCCACCCATCAGGGCCCCCAACAGGCATCGCGCCCCCACGATGGCCACCGCCGAGGGCATGTCCAGGAAGAAGAGGGCAAACATGGTGACGATGTTGGCCAGCCCCAGCTTGACGCCCGGCAGCGGCACCAGCGTCTCCAGCGGCAGGAACCGCTCCAACGCCGAGAGGGCCGCGGCTACGGCGGTCAGCAGGGCCAGTTGCGTGAGCTTGCGGGCGGAGAATTTCATCGCGCGATCACGTCCTCCTCCCCGTCGGCCTGGGCGCTGACAATCTTCACAAGCACCCGGTTGGGCACGCAGGCAGAAATCTGCCCCGGGCGGCTGATCCACCCAGTGTTGACACAGGTGCGGTCGGGGCAGTCGGCATCGTCAAAGCGAATGCGGCCCTGTTCGGCCACGATGTGGTTGTGGTACTCGCCGTCGAGCTCAAAGGCCTGCGGCACGGTCAGGGTGGTGAGGTTGATGAGCCGCACGAGCTTGCCGTTCTGGTACACCTCGGCCGAGACGGCCCCGCCGGCCGCGCGGCTGCCAGCGCCCACTGCCGTGGCCCCCACGGCCAGCAGTACAGCCAGCGCCACAATGAGAAAATCGCCCCAACGGAGCCAACCAAACACTCGACGGATCATGGAACCCCCTGTTCGCCCCATTGTACCAAAATTCACGGGCCATTGCGATGGTTAGCGCTCTTTTTCCCACTGGCGCACTCTGGTATAGGCTGTCGACAAAGTCGCCAGCCTTTCGCGTCTGGCCGGTCGTGCCGTTCCAGCACCCTTCCCGGCACCTCGCCCGCATCGTGCGGGCTGGGTGCACCCTGCGGTTGCACCCCGGTGCCGTCGGTCATACCGCCATCCAGGCGGTTTGGACTGCTCGCCCATGCAGCCTGGCCGCGGTTGCGACAGCCGCGATTCAAAGTGCTTGTTCTCGTTATGGCCAGATCGCCGTTCACGCCTCACGCGCCATCTAGGATGCATAGGCGAGCAGTTCGCGAAGCGAACGACCAGCCCAGGCGCTAAGGCATTGTGCAGCAATGCCTTCCGGGATGCTTGGGCGAGCAGCAGCCGAAGGCTGCGACCAGCCACGGCGTGACGGTTTTGCACGCATCCCGGTTGCACGGGCGAGCAGCACGCAAAGCGTGCGACCAGCCCGGCGTGCTGATTCGCCGCACATGTCGCCGACTCTCAGTCCCGCCCGGCGCGCCTTACGCCGCCTCGTGCAGCTAGTACGACGCATAGCGTCCGTACTTACGGCGCTTGGGTTGGACGCCCTTCCGGGGCGTCTGACGTTGCGGCATACGATTCTATAGAATCGTTGAGAGCAGGGTGAGCAACACGCAGTGTTGCGATGGGGCGCTCGGTTCTTTTGATTCTTGCCGGTATCGACTTTTTTAACAAGATGCTGGTATACTGGGCAAAACATGGGGAGGAACGGAATATGGATATTCGGCGGGCCACGGTGGCGGACGCGGCTGCTCTCTCGGCCCTGCGGCTGCAGTTCCTGCGGGGGATCAACGAGGGCGACGAGCCGGCGGGGTTGCCGGCGGCGACGGGGGAATACCTCGCCCGGGCTCTGGCCGACGGGTCCTTCGTGGCCTGGGTGGCGGTGGAGGACGACGCGGTGGTGGCCACCAGCGGGTTGTCGTTCCAAGAGCTTGCGCCCAATTGGAGCAACCCCACGGGTAGGGTGGGCTACATCCTCAACATGTACACCGAGCCCACCCACCGTGGGCAGGGGCTGGCGGCGGCGCTCTTTGCCCGGCTGCTGGAGGAAGCCCGTGCCCGGGGCTGCGGCAAGGTCGCCTTGCACGCCACGGCCGAGGGGCGGCGGGTGTACAGCAAGTTCGGTTTCACCAGCGATGGGGAAGAAATGACGCTTTCCTTCGTCTAGCCCGGTCCACGTCGTTTTCCTGTTGCAAGGCGGCGTCGGCTGTATTAGGATAAGGTGTGCTAAACGCGCAGACTGTGAGAACAGAGAGGTTCCCATGATCGGACGAATCGGACGGGGCCGGCTGCGGTCGCCCTTCGCCACGCTTTATGAGGAGGAGGGCCTGCCGCCCGCCATTCGGCGCAGCATCACCTTCATGATCCTCGCCAACATCCTGGGGAACCTGTACGGCGTGACGGTGTCGGGCAACGCCCTGACTGGCTATGCCGCCGCACTGGGGGCGACGGACTTTGAGTACGGGCTGCTCACGGGCATCCCGCTGGCGGCGTCGCTCATGCAGATTCCGGCGGCCATGCTGGTGAGCCGCACCCAGAAACGCAAGCAATACATCCTGACCTATGGCATCATCTGCCGCGCACTGTGGCTGGTCATCGGCCTGGTGCCGTTCTTTGTGCCCATGGAGCCCGCGCCCCTGCGGCTGTGGATCGTCATTTTCTTGATCGGCGTGTCGGCGGCGTCGGGGTCGTTCATCAACGTGAGCTTTACCCCGTGGCTGGCGGATCTCGTGCCCATCGGCATCCGGGGGCGGTGGCTTTCCATCCGCGATGGCTTCAGCAACATCACCGCCGTGCTCATCGGCCTGCTGACGGCCTGGCTGCTCGACCACATCCCTTCCACCCTCAACTATACCATCGTGTTCGTGATGGCCGGTATTCTGGGCGTCATGGATATGCTCTGCTTCATCGGCGTGCAGGAGGTGCACAAGACCCCGCCCACCAAGGTGCACCTGGGGCGGGTGCTCCGCCAGATTGTGGCCGACCGGCCGTTCTTCCTCTTTCTGCTTTTCTGGACGGCGTGGAACTTCACCGCCAACATCTGCGGGCCCTATCTGGCACGTTACGCCCTCTTCATGGGCCTGAGCTTTATGGAGCTCACCCTCTATGGGCAGATTGCCGCGGCGCTCATCGCGGTGCTGGTCATCTCCCAATGGGGCAAGCTCATTGACCGCTTCGGCACCCACCCCATCCTGTGGGTGAGCTGCGTGGTGGCGGCGGTGACGCCGGCGTTCTTTGCCGGGCAGACCCAGAACGCGGTGTGGCCGTTGCTCTTGCACAGCGTCATCGGCGCGGCGTTCTGGTCGGCCAGCAACGTGGCCGCCACCAATGTGCTGCTGACGGCTTCGGCCGATGACCAGCGGCCCACCTATGTGGCGGTGTTCTCCTGCATTGTGTCGCTGGCCGGCGCGTTCCTGGGGGTGCTGCTGGGCGGCGCGCTGCTCGATTGGCTGCAGGGCTGGTACGGGGCGGGGCACACGTTCCTGGGCGGCCAGCCCGACCGGTACAAGCTGGTGGTGGGCCTGTCGGTCGTCACGCGCCTGGGCATCGTGCTGGTGTTCCTGCCCCTGATGCGGCGGGAGGGCGACGTGCCGGTGCGCACCATGTTCCGTCAGCTGCTGGCGGCAAAGAAGTAGCGAGGGCCGCCAGCCCCCGCCAAAACTTCCGCGCAGCCGTGGTGAGCGTCAGTGGCTGCCATGCCTGCGCAAATGGGAGTTGGCGCTTCCTGTACTGTTTGGCCGGTACGCGAAACGCTTCCTGCACGCCTTATAGCTCCACACTAAACAGGTAAGCGGTGCCATCTTTGTCGCACCCATCCAGAAATACTTCCGCCGTCCAGTATTTATTGGGGTACGGGATGCCGACCCCTTGACCGAGGATGATGTTTCTTGTGACGTCGTACATCGCGTCGCTGTCATACCCCTCGCGCTTGTGCATGGCGCTGGTATCGCCGGAGAAGGTGGCGAACGCAAACTGCGAGCGGTACGGCGGGCCTGCCTTGCCATCGTTGTGAGGCACGAAGTCGAAATGAAGGAATCCTTCGGGCACGGGGGTGTCCGCTTTCATAAACCGCCCCCAAACGCCGTGCCACGGGCCAACATCCACGCCCAACCCGTAATGGTGCATCAGCAAAACATCATAGTCAAAGTCCGACTTGTGCTCGTTCATGGCGTCCAGCGTGCGGAAAAGCTGTTTGCGAACCACTAAATTCTCCAGGCTACCGTCTTCCCGCCCGAGGAAGCGCATGGCGGGCATTTTTTCGTATGCAAAGCGCTCCACCCGAAAGCCCTTTTGCTGCTCCTCCACCACGCCGGGCATAAACAACGCCCACTGCACCTGAGCGTCACAGTCTTTCAGGACATTGAGATAGCCGAATCGTTCCACGCTGTCGGTGCCGGTGGGGCCGGTCTTGCTTCCCGCTATGGTCTCCCGTACGCTGCGCTCCCGCATTGTTGAAAAGTCAGCAAACACTCTGGAGACCGCTTCGCGCAGCAAGTCATCGTGGCATGCCCCCGCCAATTCGTCGTCAAACCGGTCCAACGCCCCAAACACAGGGGCATTCACCACGCCGGAGGATTCCAACTCTTTCAAGTACGCCCGGAGCCGAGCATTTTGCTCCCTGAACCGCGCGAACACGCCGTGCATCAAAATCTGCTCGTTTTCGGCGAGTGCCTCGTCCTTCCATTGGGAATCGTCCAGGATCCATTCGGTCAGCGCATCAAAGACACCGGGGTTTTGCCCCCTTGCCCTTCGCGCCCAGCCAACAATCCTGTTGTATTTCTCGGCGTCGGTCACCTTCTCGTCCTTTTGCCCGTCGATGTCGCTCCAATCGACCAAATGGAATTCATCAATCAGGTTTTGTGACACGTCAAATCCCCCCTGTATCGTTACTTGGATGGTGAGCGGATGAAATTGCCGCGCCTGCCCTCGCCGCATCTTCGATGGCGGCACGCCATGGAACCGCGTAAACGCTTTGGAGAAACTCTCCTGCGTATCGTACTGATAGCGCATCGCCACGTCGATGATTTTACTGTTGGGTCGCAACAAATCCTGCGCGGCCAAACTCAACCGCCTGTTGCGGATGTACTCACCGACGGTTATGCCCATCACCACATGAAAAACGAACTGAAAATGTGAACTTGACGTATAAGCGTGGCTTGCGATCTGCTCCACGCTAATGTCTTTGGTCAAGTTGCCCTCGATGTATGGAAGGGCTCTCGACAGGCTCTGTATCCAGTTCACAGGCGTTCCTCCTTCAGGGAGTATCGTACACGAGCGGTGCTGGAAAAGTCATGTCTTTTCATCCGGCGTTTTGTCCGCTCCCCGCGCGTGCCCCAACGGCCTATTCCCCGCCAGGTAAGCCTGAGTCAAGCCCCGACAAGTGCTCCTGGCTGTTGGCACGCACCACGCGGCGTGAGCCCGGCTGACACACCCATTCGTGCAGGCCAGTGTCGCCGGTGGTGAAGCTCACATCGCCGTCAAAAGGCAGGCGCAGAAGGCAGCGGGTAAGCTGATCGATGGTACCGCCGTGGCTGACGACCACCACCGTGTCGTCGGGGCCGCTCTCCGCGAGCAGGCGGGCAAAGAGCTCCTCGGCCCGGGCGCGAAAGGCGAGCGGCGGCTCCTGCCCATATGCCGCCTGGTGCGGAGGCAGCCCCTCCACCCGGGGGTAGAGGCGGGCGGCCTCCTCGCGGGTGAGGCCCGCCAGCAGGCCGTTGTCATGCTCCCGCAGGTCTCGCTCCACCACAAGCGGTGCACCGGTGGCAGCCGCCACCAACCGGGCGGTGGCCAATGCCCGCTGCAGGGGGCTGCTCCACACGGCGTTCACCGGGTAGCGCCCGGCAATCCAACGGGCCGCGCGCTCGGCCTGCTCCAGCCCCAGCGCTGTCAGGGGGTAGTCGGCTCGACCCTCATGCACACCCAGTATGTCTGCCTCCGACTGCCCGTGCCGCAACACCAACAAACGCATGTCAGTCCTCCTTCGCCGTGAGGTGGGTCGCCTGCCAGTCCTCCCGCAGGATGGCCCACTGGGCCGTGTCCACAAAAGCCCCATGCACCAGCGAACGGCCGCGGGCTGTGCCTTCATAGGTCAGGCCGGCTTTCTCCATCACCCGGCCGCTGGCGGGGTTTGCCACGCTGTGGCGGGCCTCAATGCGGTGGAGCGGCGTGCGGGTGAAGGAGAAGTCCACCACCGCCCGCAGTGCCTCGGGCATGATGCCCTGGCCCCACCAGGCCCGGCCCAGGCAGTAACCCACCTCGGCCCAGCGGTTGCGCTCATTGAACCCCACAAACTCCAGCGCCCCAATGGCCTCGTCATTGCCACGCAGGGCGATGCACCAATGGTAGCAGGTGGGGCCATCGTAGCGGGCAATCCAGCGTTCCAGCACATCCTGGGTGGCTTGCACCGTGCCATGGGGGCCCCACTGCAGGTGGCGGCAAACCTCGGCGCTGTTGGTCCAGTTTGCGAAGGTCGTTGGCGCGTCCGCCATGCGGAAGCGGCGCAGGCGCAGCCGTGCGGTCTCAATGACTTGGGTGCCGGGGTGCTCAGGCAGAGGCATGGCGTTGTCTCCTTTGCGGGTTGGTTGGGTTCGCGGGTTCACTCCCCGCCCAGCAGGAATCGCAGGTAATCGGCCAGGTAGGCGTTGGTGTAGGCGTCATCGTGCCCGCCCTTGCCCACAAAATAGGTGGAATCGGCGGTTTTATTACCGGTTAGTGCCTGGCTGAGCTCATAGGTGCCCTGGTACACGTAGGGGTCGAGGTCTCCGCAGTCGATGAAGATCGAGAGCCCCGTCAGGTCCGCCGTGGCGGCCAGTGCGTTGGGGTAATCACTGGCAATCTTCTCCTGGGTGGGGAAGAGCACCGGTACGGGCAGGCCGTTCCACCCCACGGCGGGGCTGTGGCCGCCCACCCGGCAGAAAAGGCCGGGGTGACGAAAAGCCACGTGCAGCGCCGCGAATCCCCCGCTGGAGAACCCGCAGATCATCCGCCCCGACCGCTTGGCGATGGTGCGGTAGGACTTGTCGATGGTGGGGATCAGTTCGTCCACAAAGTAATCCTCGTAGGGCCCGGTCTGGATGCCTCTGGTGGGGTCGCTGCTGCCAAAGGACACAAAGCCCGGTTCGTCACCGGTGTTCACGAGGTAGCTGTTCTCAAAGGAGGGGAACACCAGAATGGCCTGCGGAATGTCGCCCGCCGCCATGAGTTCTTCGGCTCGCTCGGGGAGTTGGTTGCTCTCCAGGCAGCTGTCAGCGTCGCCGCCGAAGCCGTGCAGCACATAGAGCACCGGGAAGCGCCGGTCTCCGTCGTACCCCTCGGGGAGGTAGATATTGAGCTTGAGGTCACGCTCCAGCAAGTCGCTGTGGAAGGTGGTGCGCTCCAGAGACCCCCGCAGCGGCGGGTAGACCGTGGGGGTAGGGGTCGGGCTGGGTGTGGGCGTCGGTAAGGGCGTCCGCGCCGTATGTGTCGCAGCCGGCGTAGTGGGGGACACGGTGGTGCTCGCAGCTGGCGAAGGCGTAATGGTTGCCACCGTAGTAGTGGCACCCGTCGGGGCGGCGCAGGCGGCCAGCAGCGTTGACAGCAATAGCAAAGTCACGGCGGCAGTCCATCGGTGGGGCATGCCAGGCCCTCCTTCCGGCACCTGGATGGGAGAAATTGGCAACAGTATACCGCTCGAGAGGTTTGGTTTCAACCCCAAATCGAACGGGGCGCAGCAGGGGTGCCAAGGGCCGCCGAATCTGCTAGAATGGGCCTAAGGCAACACCGCACAAAGCCAGTGGCCGTCTTGCTTGGTCTTTTCTCGCCCTGCCGCGTTGTCGTCAGTCGCCTATGCCCTGGGGCATAAGCTCCTTCTTCCGCCTAGCAGGACAAGAAAATCCTCTGCACAATCCGACCACTCCATTTGTTCGGTGTCGCCCAAAGGGCAATGTCCGCCGAAGGGAGCCACCCCATGAACGTAAAGGAAGCCATCTACGCCCGCCGCAGCGTGCGCAAATACCAGGACCGCGCGGTGGAGGCCGGGAAGCTGGAGGAACTGGCGCGCCTGGGGGCCGCCGCGCCCTCGGCCCACAACCGCAAGCCCTGGGTCTTTCTGCTGGCCAATGACCCCGACACCATGGAGCGGGTGCGTACGGCCACGCTCTTTGGGCGCTTCGGCGCGCCGGCGGCCATCGTGGTGTGCGGTGACCGCCGCAGGATGATGCCACTGGCGGCGAGGGATTTCTGGGTGCAGGATTGCTCCGCCGCGATTGAAAACATACTGCTGGGCGCGGTGGAGATGGGCCTTGGCGCGGTGTGGCTGGGTTGCTGGCCCCTGAAGCAGGGTGGAGACCGGCTGAGGGCGCACCTCAATCTGCCCGACCACCTGGAACCGCTGGGCACGGTGTACCTGGGCTACCCCGCCGAGGAGCACGAGCCCCGCACCCAGTGGGAGGACGGCATGACGCTGTGGGTGAAGGATCTGCCCGGCGGCAAGGGGGAAAAGGGGGACTAGGCCCCCGTTGCTCATTCCTGGCTCTGCACCAGCAATACTTCGCCGGTCTTTTTGGATAGGACGATCAGCAAGCCCCCGCCCGCCGTCTCTTCGTCCTGGTAATAGAAGATCAGCCATGCGTTTTGGGTGGTGTCATATTCCACCCGCCATTGTGGCAAATCCTCGTTCGTGCATCCCATAGATTGGAACACCACCAGGTCGGCGATGCCCTTGGCCACCGTATCGTTTGGCACGATGTCGCCATCGTACACGCCGACGTCCTCCTGCCGTATGGCCGCGTAGTCGGTGTCGCCCGCGAATGTTTCATAGGGCACCGGCGTCGACGCAGCCGCCAACCGCCCGCAGGCGGGCAATCCTGCGCACACCAGTACCACCGCCAATGCCAATAACGCCCAACGCTTTGCCATCGTCAACCTCCGGTTGGGGCGGCATCCGCCCTTTTTGGGTAGGACGGCGAGACGGGGTAGGCAGTTCCCCGCAAACTCTATTCCGTCAGGATGCGCTTCTTGCTCTTCCCACACGCCTCCAGCGCAGCGAGTGCCGTGCCCCGGTCGGCGGTGGGGTGGCGGTACAGCGTCCACAGCCGGTCAAAGAGCGGCGCTTCCTCCGGCAGATGGTGTTTCAGCGCCCCATACACGCGTTCCATGTCCCGCTCATAGATGCCATGCTCCAGTAGCAGCCGCCGTTGGAAGCACTTGAGCATGTCCTTGCCCGTGAGGCGGGTGTAGCGCACCACTTCGTCCCCCGGCAGGGCGGGGTTTCGCAGGGCCGTTTCATAGCCACGCAGGATGCCGTCGAAATCCGGGTGCCACAGGGCGGCCAACTGGGCGACGGGCAGGGTCACTTCCCCGGCGGTGTAGCGGTCTTCGCCGGCCAGGCAGAAGGAATCGGTGCGCACAATGAGCTCATATTCGGGGTGAGCGGCGATGGCCCCGTCGCTCATCACCTGCAGGTCCACCTTGGTCACCAGTGGGTACTGTGCGGCCAGGGCGCGTGTTCGCGTGTCCAGGTCGCGGCGCACGTCCTCCGGCACGTCTTCCAGCGTTACAGCCAAAACATCCAGGTCGGAGTTGCCGGGCAGGGCAGTGCCCCGCGCCACCGAGCCCAGCACGCGTATCTCCCGCAGGTTGGGGCCAAGCGCTGCCCGCAGCAGGGCGGCCACGTCGCCCAGCAGAGGCAGGTATTCGGGCGGCACCCGTTTGAGGGAGGCTCGGTTGTGCAGGGTGACCAAGCGTTCCATCCGCATTCGCTCCATTCGGTTTCGATCCAAGTATTTTATATTCACCATTGGCATTTGTTTCGCTCTGTTGTATGGATTCACCTTGTTTGCCCGTGTGGCAACCCAAGGAATTACCGGGGGCCGATGGCGGGTTCTACTTTGGCATGGGGCTCAAGGTTATGGCACGCCGGTGGCATGGCCGGTGCTAGCGGCATAGGGGGGCAGAGGGGTGGTAGCCCGCATTTGCTTGGTTTGCAGCGCCCCTTATTCTGGCAGCCGACTTGCATTTTATAGGAAACGCGCTGCGCTGTGCGGCACTTTTGGTAAGCGCCAAAAGTGCCCAAAAACGCTTAGGCGCGGACGAGTTTCCTAGACCTGGTGACCGGCACGAATATTTGTAGCAGCGGCGGGTAACTCGCATGCGCTTTGCTTCGCAAAGCACATACTCAAACATCCCCGCCCGCTGTCTCCGGCAGAGAGCCGCCGGTCATCAGGGAGAAACTCGAACGCGCCCGAAGGACAGTACGCCCAGCTTCCGCTGCTAGGAAGTGGCCCCTGCTGCCCGCCGCCCGGGCCTTGGGAGGTGTTGGGGGAGAGGGTTCCCTCTCCGTGCTCCCTTGGATTGAGGCCGCCGGGCGATTCATTCGCCCAAGGCACGAAGCAGCTTGCCCGTGGCACTTGCCCGTCCTGCGTGAGCGGCGTGCCCCCGTAAAACCTCCGAACGAGCCACATAGTCAAATGCCCCGCGGCGACATGTGCGGCGCGGGGCGAACAAGAACTCGTAACGAGCACTCCTGCTCGAGCCCGTCGCGCAAGCGGCGGGCTCGAAAGCGAAGCGCAGTCAGCGCACCTTGACGTATTTCTCCGGGTTCACCGGCTTGCCGTTGATGCGGATCTCGAAGTGGCAGTGGGGGCCGGTGCTGTGGCCCGTGCTGCCAACCAGAGCGATGATCTGCCCCTGTTTCACCTTCTGCCCCTTCTTCACCAACAGCTTGGAATTGTGGCCGTAGCGGGTCTCAATGCTGTCGCCGTGGTTGATCTTGACCAGCAGCCCATAGCCAGAGGATGAGCCTGAAAAACTCACGGTGCCGTCGCGGCTGGCGTACACGGGCGTGCCGGTGGGGCAGGCCAGGTCCACGCCGTAGTGCCAGCGGGTCACGCCGCCCAGCGTGCGCACTTTGAACGTGCTGGTCAGCCGGTAGTTTTTCACCGGCACGATGAATTTGCCGGAGGTTGTGGTGCCGCCGTCGTCGCTGGTGGGCACCTTCTTGGTGCCGCGCAGCACGATCTGGTCGGTGGCCTTGGTGAGCACGGTTTGGCTCACGATCTCACTCACCGACTCCATGCCGTTGATGTAGGTGACGCGGGCCACGACCTGGCGTTTGCCGTCCTTGCCCTCCTGGGTCACCTGCTTCTGGGTGGTGTAGAGGTCGGCAGACTTCTTCTCCACGGTCTCAAAGGGCAGGGATTCCTCACGGGTGACGGTGTCGGTGAAGCGGACATTGAGCCAGCGGTTGGGCTTGATGGCGTTGATCTGCTGGTCGGGCTGTATGACGTCGGTGGAGGCCACCTCGGGGTTGGCCTTGCGCAGGTCGGAGACTTTGAGCCCGAACTTCTTGGCAATGCGTGAGAGGCTGTCGCCCTTCTC
Source organism: Bacillota bacterium (assembly GCA_023398815.1). Classification (GTDB taxonomy): domain Bacteria; phylum Bacillota; class Clostridia; order Christensenellales; family UMGS416; genus JAEYRA01. Next base: position 22,156 of record JAEWRW010000051.1, on the reverse strand, counting down.
CACGGTGTACCAGTTGTCCTCCACCCCCGCACCCAGCTGCAGGGAGCGGGCGGCCTCGGCGGCGTCGCACACCAGGGCGTAGTCGGTGGTCATCTCCTCCACCTTCACGTCCTCCACAAAGCCGATATCGGCGCGCTCCCGGCCTTCGGGCACATCGCGGAAGGGCTGGAGGATGCTGTCGAGGGCCTGCTGGGCCTCGGCAGAGGTGCGCAGGGCCACGGCCGGGCGGTCGTTGACGGTGACGACCGAGGCCACCACGTCCACGTCGATGTTGTCACGCAGGGCTTTCGTGGTCTGCTTGGGCGTCAGCAGGTTGCGTTTGTTCACCACCACGGGCTGGAACGTCAGCTCCTGCTTGAGCTCCACTTCCATGCCGTAGGTCGTCTTCAGGTCGTCCTGAATGGCGGTGAGGGCGTCGCGGGCTTCGTCGGCGTTGGCGGTGACGCCCAGCACCCGGCCGTCAAACACCAGCTCCTGGCCCTCCACCATGCGGGGCATGGCAAAGAGCGCCAGCGCACCCAGGGTAAGGCCCACCGCCACCACGGCCACGCCGCAGGCGATGGCCAACCACTGCCAGCGGAAGCCTCGCCGGGCCGGGCGCAGGGCCAGGGCCACGGGGTTGTAGGGCATGAGCGCCGTGGAGGGCAGGGTGCGGCCAGCCCGCCGCCGGCCCAGCCGCAAGGCAAAGAGGCCCCGCCGCGGTGCGGCGAAGGGCAGTGTGCCCTGGCCTATGGTTCGATGTTTGCGTCCCGATACTCTCATCCAGTGCGGTTCCCCGCAGGGTTCCTCCTTTGTGATTCTGCCGGGCCGGCGCTACTGCGCCTGTCCCAGTTCCTGGGTCAGCCAGTCGGTCAGCTCCCGCCCGATGGCATGTTCCAGTGAGTCCTCCAGGGCCGCACGGTCGGCAATGCCCAATCGGTTGGCGGTGTAGTAGTCCTTCATGCCCTGGAAGAAGGCGTCGTCGCCCACTTCGGCACGCAGCGCCTGCAACACCGACGCCGTGCGGTCATAGACCCAGGCGGAGTAGCTCGTGGCGTTGTCGTAGTCGTAGCTGGGCAGGTCGGCCCGGGTGTCGTCGGTGTCGGCGTCCATCTGCCGGTAGTCGGCCAGGTAGTCAATCTGCTGGCGGTAGACGTTGCGGTAGCCCTCGCCCCGGCATTTCTCAAAGAATACCTGGGTGGTGAACTCGGTCAGCCCCTCATCCAGCCAAGGCAGCTGCACCTCGTCGTTGCCCACGGCGGCGTACCACCACTGGTGGGCGGTCTCGTGGGCCACCACCAGGTCGAGGGCGGGGCGGCTCGAATAACTCTGGTACAGCGTGCTGTCGATGAGCACCATGCCGGGGTACTCCATGCCGCCGATGTAGAAATCGGCCTGCACCACCGCGAACTCCCCGTAGGGGTAGGCACCGTAGAGGTCGTCGTAGAGCTCGATGGACTGGGCGGCGGTGGAGAGAGCCTGACGGCCGGCGGTGTCGTCGCCGTCGAGCCAGTAGGAGCGCACCAGCACGCCGTCCACCTCGGTGGACTCCACCCGGAAGTGGTCGGAGGCGGCGAAGCCGAAATCCCGCCGGGCGGGGGCGTTCACCGTCCATACCACCCGGTCGCCGTCATCCTTTCGGGTGGTGAGGCCGGTGGCGGCCAGCGTGTATCCGGCTGGCGCGGTGATGGTGGCGGTGTAGTCGGCAACCTCGCTGTAAAAGGGGTCGCCCATCTCGTAGTAGGGGTAGTCGTGCCACTGGCCATCGTTGTACACTGACAGGATGGGGTGGCAGTTGACCAAGGAAAACGTATCCTCCCCATAGCCGAAGCGGCCATAGCAGTTGGGGATGGTCACGGTGTAGGCAATCGTCACGGTGGCGGTGCCGCCGGGCTGCAACGTTTGGGGCAGCTTCACCCGCAGCACCTGCTGCTGCTCGCCAGTCACGGCCCAATCAAGGTCGTTCCCACCGGCGGTCACCCCGTCGATGGCGATGGAGCCGGACGAAAAGCCGTTGGGGTAGGCGCTGTCCAAATCCTCCGCCGACACCGCGCCGTAGCCCTGTTTGGCAAAGCTGTTGGCGTAGAGCAGGAAGTGCAGCTCGCTCATGGGCTGGCCTTCGCCGTTGGCGTAGGCAAACTGCAGCCGGCCGGTCAGGCGCTTGTCCCTGGGGTCAAAGGCCAGCGTCAGGTCGTAGCGGTTCAGGGCGTCGGTGCCCGTCCAGCCCGCGGCGGCTTCCTGGGTGGTGGCGGTGTGGTTGGTGAACACGGCGTCGGACGTGCTCTGGTGGCGCGCCTCCACGGTGACAACGGCCGCGGCTGCCACCAGCAGCATCGCAGTCAGCAGCGCAAAGACGTTCCGTTTGATCCACGCCATCGGTCACACTCCAACCGGCCATCCGCACCGGGCCTGTGGGCCTAGCACCAGTATGACCATTTTTCTATTATAATATAGCCCGATGGTTCCATCAATGTATGGATTTTGGCAGGTGGGCGGTGGCTTGCATTGCCCAACCCGATATGTTGGGACTGGCGTAAGTAAGGTCATTCATAAGGTTCTGGGTGGGAACGTACATGTTCAAAAGGCCTGATGACCTTTGCCTAACGATATATTTCCTATTTACTAGAAAACGCGCCTGCCGCCGGCGGCACTTTTGGAAGGCGTCAAAAGTGCCCAAAAACGCCCAGGAGGCGCGGGCGAACTTCCTAGACCAGGCGACCGGCACGACCGTCCACGCCTTACGCCGCATCCATGCGGCTAGGGCGTCGCACAGCAACGCCCTCACGGCGTGAACGGCTTAACGCCATCCATGGCGTCTGGGGCAACGGCGGTAACTCGTTTTCGCCTTGCTCCGCAACGCAAAAACTCAAACATCCCGCCCGTTGTCACCGGCGATGTGCCGCCAGTCGCCCGGGGGAAGTTCGCAACGCGCCCGAGGGACGGCACGCCAGACTTCCGCTGCGGAAACAACCCTGCAGACCACAAGCGACACCTTCCCGCCACCTGCCACATTCCCCGTAACCGCCGGGGGATTCATTCGCACCAGGCACACCGCAGCCCGACCATGGCACACAGCCCGCCGCCGCAGCGGTGCGTCCCCTGAAAAAGCAGGGGCAAGCCGGCCAAGCGGCAAGCCGACGGGCAATGCAATTGCACCAGGCACGATGCAGCCTGACCGTGGCACGCATCCCCCGCCGCAGCGGTGCGCTCCCTGAAAAAACCGGGACGAGCGCCAAATCAGGGAAGCCGCCCAGCCGGTTCATCCGGCGGCGGCACACCGCAGCTCGATCATGGCACACAGCCCCTCCGCCACAGCGGCGTCGCCCCGTTCAGCCCGCACGGGGCACGTAAAAGGAACACGCCCGGCGGCGTGTACGTCGGGCGTGCAGTCCATCGCTTGTGCGAGCGCTCCCACTCGCGGCGGTCGCCGAAGGCGGCCGCCGCGACAGCGAAGCGTCAAAACCACTTGTTTCGCTTAAAGTACACCACGCAGACGCCCACGATGACAAGGCTGGCCGCGATGACCATCGGGTAGGCGTAGGGCCAGCTGAGTTCGGGCATCTTGAGGTTCATGCCGTACCAGCCCACCAGCAACGTCAACGGCAGGAAGATCGCCGTGATGACCGTGAAGATCTTCATGATGTTGTTGAGGCTGATGTCGACCTCGGCCTGGTAGGATTCGCGCACCTGCGTCACATAGTCACGCAGGTTGAGCACGCTGTGGTAGAGCCGGTCCACCCGGTTGCTGTGCACGCGGAAGAGCCGCAGCACCGCCGGGTCAATGAGGTCGTTCTCGTTCTCCAGCACGTCGTCCAGCACGTCTAGGAGCTGCTCGTAGTGGCGCTTCAGGCCCATCAGGCGCTTTCGCAGGGAGATGATCTCCCGCACGCAGTCCCGCTTCCCCCGGAGCAGCGCGTTCTCCAGCGCGGCAATCTCATTCTCAATCTCTTCGAGCAGGTTGTGGTCGCCCGCCGTCATCCGCTCCATCAGCAGGAAGAGCAGCCGCCCGGCGTTCCAAGTGCGGCCCTCGGGCAGGGCGGCAAGCAGTGCCAACACGGCCTCTGGGTCGGCGCACACAAAGAGTAACAGATTGGGGCGCAGCACCGCCAGCATCCGGTGGCCCTCGCCCTTCTGGCCCTTGGGGCGGGTGGAGAGGCTGAGATAGTCGACGCCCTCGCCGTTTTCAAACCACATGGAGGGGTTGCGACGCCACTCCTGCAAGGGGCGGTCGCTGAGGTGCAGGCCCTCCCGCTGGGTCTCCGCCTCCTCTGGCGTGCAGATGCCGATCAGCAGGCCCTCACGTTCCGGTGCCCAGTGCTCCTCCCCGGCGGGGCGCAGGGTCGCCCCCTCAATGGTGTAAAACATATGCATGCCTCCCCAATGCCGGTAGTATACCCTATTTTATGCCATCGGGCCAGTGCGCAGCTCGTTTGGTCTTGTGAGAGGGCGTGCATTTGAGGTATGATAAAGGAGTTGTTTTTTAACATCCATGGAAAACGAGCGCCACTGGCGGCGCAACGAGGGGAGAGCAATGAAACAATTGCGCTTGGTTGCTCCTTGTCTTGGGGTGGCGGTGGTGGCCCTGCTGCAGCGCCTAGTGTGGGAGGGAGCGGAACACTGGGCGTCCGGCGGTTTGGTTTTTGCCCTGCTGGGGTTGGCGCTGGGGCTGCTGGCGGGTTTTCTGCCCCTGGTGCTGGGGGCGGTGCGCGGGCCCTTGCACATCGATGACACACTCCTCTTTGGCGGCATGTTGGCGCTGCTGGCAGGTGCCGGCGGGGCGATGGTTTCCCGCGTGGGGGAGTTGCCTTGGCAGTTGGCCGCACTGTGCCAAACACTGACAGACTGGATGTTCTGGGCCATCGGCGGCCTGTGGGTTGCCACGTCGCTGGGGCAGGGCGCGCCCGGCGGTCGGGTGCGGGGGTGGCGGCTGCTGGGCCTGGCGGCGTTGGTGGCGGCGGCGGTGGCACTGCCCACGCTGGCCCGCTTGCTGGCGGTTCGCTATGAGGCCGCCATGCCGACCCTGGTGCTGCGTGTGCAGTGGCTGGGGCTGGTGCGCTCGCTGCTGGGTGGCGTGGCGCTGCTGCTGGCAGCGTGGGTGGCCTTCCCCACGGCCACGGTGCCCCACCGGCGTTCGGTGGTCCTCACAGCCGGGGTGATGGTCGGTCTCTGCCTGTTGCTTGGTCTTTTCTATCTGGCGCAAATTGTGCCCACGCTCCTGGGGTCGGGGGAGGCGGTAGCGACCCGTCCTCTGGCTGTGCCGTTGCGGTTCCTGGATGCGTGGCTGCGCCGCTGGCCGGCGGTCTGCTACGCCATGGGGCTGCAGGCGGTGGTGCTGCTGCGGCTGCTGTGGAACGGCCGGCGGCGAAGGGATATAGCGGTGCCACGGTGAGGCGTGGCGTCTGCCGCACAGATAACGTTTGTTATGGAGACGGTTGGCTGTCCTTTCGGGGTGTTTGGAACCTTCCCGCGACAGTTGGGGCCGGGAACGTTGATCATGGAGCGCAAAATGAATAAACTATAATCATTAACCAGCTAAGGGGTGCTCGTGATGAAACGGATGTCGTGGGTTCTTCCGTGGCTGTTGCTGGCGGTTGCCGGCGGCCTGCAGGGCCTGCTCTCCCTCTGGGGGGACAATCGGGTCACCCTTGTGGCGCTGGCCCTAGGCGCTGGCATGCTGGCGGGGTTGCTGCCGGTATTGTTGGTGCGGATTGGCGAGCCCTTGCGGATGGACGGAGCCCAGCTGGCCGCAGGACTGGCGGGTCTGGTGATGGCGGCGGCGGCACTCGTGCTGTCAGCGGGTGGTCGGCCCCGGTTTATTCCAGCTGCGCTTCTCAGCGTGGTAACCAACTGGCCCTTCTGCGCGCTGGCAGGAGTGTTGCTGGGCGGGTCGCTGCGCCGAGGCGGCAAGGGGTTTGGGCTTGCCCGCCTGTTGGCGGCCTTGGGCCTGTTGGCGGCGGCGGTTTGTCTGTTGGTGTGGACGGGCGATGCCCGTGTGCTTGACGAGGAAATGGTGCCGGCCCAACGGGTGGCCTACGGGCTCAGTAGCTTTTTGGCGCTGCTATTCCCGTTGGCTGGCGCTTGGTTGGCGGTGGGCACCCGGCCGATGCCACACAACCGGGCCATGGCGTGGAACACCGGAGCGTTCCTGACCATCGCCCTGCTGACGCTGGTGGGCATGGCCCTTGTGCTCTTCGTTGGTTGGAACAATGGCTGGACACTCCATTCCCCGGCATTGTGGCCAATGTATCTGTTCTGGTTCCTGCTTGGGTTGTGGCCGTCGCTTGGCATCTGCCTGCTTCTGCAAACGGTGGTGCTGCTGCGGCTGCTGTGGAATGGCCGGCGGGGTGCGGCGCTGCCAACCGAGTCTTTGCCCAACGGATGATGGCTGCACCCCGGTGTACGCGGCAGAGTGGCCCCGAGGACGTGAGGGAGACGATGGGCTTGCGGCCCACACGGCAGAGAGCGATCGCGCTCTCTGCTTTTTCTTGCCGGCGGGGTGGGTTTACCGGCCATCCCCGGCTCATTGCCCCAATCCTCTGGGATTTGCTCAAAACATCAAGATTCCGCCGGTTGGCTTTGGTATACTGCCTTTAACGGCGTCGTGGACCCATAGCAAAGGAGGCGGGCGGGGCATGAAAAACTTCCAGGCGTTGACGATGGCCCTCGATGTCATCGAGGCGAACCTGACCGAGCCCATCGCACGGGAAGAGGTTGCCGCGCGCTGTTTCGTCTCCCTCTCCGCATTGGAGAAGCTCTTCCGCTATGCCCTGCACTGCAGCATCAAGGAGTACATCACCAAGCGGCGCATCACCCAGGCGGCGGGCGAGCTGCTGGGGTCGGGCCAAACCGTCACCGAGATCGCGATCAAATACCAGTACAACTCCCCCGAGGTGTTTGGCAGAGCCTTTGCCAAGGTGTGGAAGACCACGCCCTCCCGCTTTCGGGAGAGTTGGAAGTTCTCCGGCATTTTCCCCAAGCACGAGTTCACTTTCGCAGAAGGAGATGATTTGGAAATGGCAAGCAAAAAAGTGGATCTTTCGGAGGCCTATGACTTCCTGCGGCAGAGACGGGGCTCCTATGTCGTCTGCTTTGACATCAACGGCCTGGTGCCCATCAACGACATTTCTCATCAGGCGGGGGATCTCGCCATTCTGGAGGCACTGACCCGCGTGGATGGCGTGGCCACCGACGACATGCTGGTGCTGCGCATCGGCGGCGACGAATTTGCGCTCGTCACGGGGCTGACCGACCGGGCGGCCGCCCAAGCCCTGGCCGACCGGGTGACCGCGCGCAACGGCCAGCCCTTCCTCTGGGCCGGGCGGGAGATTCCCCTCACGCTGTGGGCGGCCCTCACCACCATCCCCAGCGATACGCTGCGCTACAACGACCTCTTTGTGAACATGCACCGGGCCATCGCCGACAGCAAGGCTTAGGCCAGCCCCCACGCAAACAGAGCAAACGCTCCGGTTCGTCCGGTCAGCGTTTGCCCTGTTTTTGAGTTGGGGGAGGGATTACAGTGCCCCAGAGTGTCTGCAAACCCCAAGAACGAGCAGAGGAAGAAGAGAACCTCCCGCCCCATCGCAACACTGTGTGTTGCTCGCGTCACTCTCAACGATTCTGAAGAATCGTCTGCCGTGACGCGGGGGTAATACCGCTTCATTCGGCGGGAGGAAAGAAATAGCCAGTGCGAGTAGGAGATAAAACTCCGCCCGCAGGCGCAACGTGTCTAGGAAACCCGCATGAGCGCTGCAATCTGTGATCGGTCGGCGACATGCGCGGCGACCGATCTTGCCATAATCATGACAAGTGCTTTGAATCGCGGCTGTCGCAACAGCGGCCAGGTCGCATGGGCGAGCAGCGTGCATAGCACGCGACCAGCCAGACGCGACAGTCTGTCGACTTTGTCGACAGACTCAGCATGCCAACAAACACCTGGAACGGGCAACGGGAGATGAACCTCCCGCCGATTCATTCGGCGGGAGGAAAGAAGCGCTGGTACGAGCAGAAAACAAAATCCGCCCGTAGGCGTAACGTATCCTTTGAAACCCGCATGAGGGTTACAATTGGCGATCGGTCGGCGACATGTGCGGCGACCGATCTGACCATAACGGGTACAAGTTGTTTGAATCGCGGCTGTCGCAACAGCGGCAGCCGCGAAACGTAAGGGAATTATAGCGCCTTCTCCACCGCCTCGGTCATTGCCTCCGGGGTGGTCGTGGGCTCAAAGCGGGCGATCACCCCGCCGTCGCGGTTCACGAGGAACTTGGTGAAGTTCCACTTGATGGAGTCATCGCCCAGATACTCGGGGAATTCCTTCTCCAGCACTTCGTTGAGCTTATCGGTGATGGGGTGGGCCGGGTCAAAGCCTCGGAACGGCTTTTTGGCCGTCAGGTACTGGAACAGCGGGTGAGCGCCTTCGCCCCGCACATCGACCTTGTCAAAGAGCGGGAACGTCACGTTGTAATTGACCGAGCAGAAATTCTTGATCTCCTCGGCGTCCCCGGGCTCCTGCCCGGCGAACTGGTTGCAGGGAAAGCCCAGCACCACCAGGCCTTGGTCCTTGTACTGGCGGTAGAGGGCCTCCAGCCCCTCGTACTGGGGGGTGAAGCCGCAGCGGCTGGCGGTGTTGACGATGAGCAGAACCTTGCCCTTGTAGTCGCCCAGGGAAACGTCGGCCCCGTCAATGGTACGGGCGGTGAAGGAATGCACGGACATATTCATGGCCTCCTATGAATCAATTGTATTGCATAAAATATAATAACCCACGACAAATCGGTTGTCAACAACCTTTTTGCATAGGATAGAATGCCCTGCACAGGCGAAAATGACGCACCCAATGCGGAAGATTGTGCAAGCCGCCGGGGCAGCCGCACGCTACAATGGTGGGGCAAAGACTTGCAGACGCCCGTCCCGGGCAAAGGAGGAAGCGACATGGCCATCATCACCAAGGAGGGGAACCGACTTGTCCGCCGCGACGGGCGGGAGCTCTTGTGGATTGAGCCCTGGGGGGCCAACAGCCTGCGGGTGCGGGCGACGCGCCTGGCCGCCATGCCAGAGGACGACTGGGCCCTGCTGCCCGCGGCGGAGGGCGAGGCCGCCATCACCATCGACGAGCCCCGCGCGTCCATCACCTGCGGTGGGCTCACCGCGCGCATCAACAACGAAGGCTGGCTGACCTTTGAGAACGCCCGTGGCGAGCTGCTTCTGAGTGAATACTGGCGCAACCGCGACGACATCACCCGCTACAGCGTGCCACTCAAACTCTCCGCCCGGGAGATGAAGGCCCGCATGGGCTCCGACGACTACGCCCTGACGGCCCGGTTTGAGGCGCGGGACGACGAAAAGATCTTCGGCATGGGCCAATACCAGGACAGCCAGCTCAACAAGAAGGGCTGCACGCTGGAACTGGCGCACCGCAATTCCCAGGCGTCCGTGCCCTTCTATGTGTCCAGCCTGGGCTATGGGTTCCTGTGGAACAACCCCGGCGTGGGCCAGGTGACCTTCGCCACCAACCGCACCGAATGGACGCTTGCCAGCACCCGAAGCCTGGATTACTGGGTGACCGCCGGCGACACCCCCGCCCAGATCGAGAGCCAGTACGCCGATGCCACCGGCCACGTGCCCATGATGCCTGAGTACGGCTTGGGCTTCTGGCAGTGCAAGCTGCGCTACCGCACCCAGGAGGAACTGCTGAGCGTGGCGCGGGAGCACAAGCGTCGGGGCCTGCCGATGGACGTCATTGTCGTTGATTTCTTCCACTGGACGATGCAGGGCGACTGGCAGTTTGACCCGGTGGACTGGCCCGACCCTGAGGGCATGGTGGCTGAACTCAAAAGTATGGGCATCGAGCTCATGGTCTCCATCTGGCCCACGGTGGACGCTCGCAGCGAGAACTACAAGAAGCTCAACGAGCGGGGGCTGTTGATCGGCGTGGATCGCGGTTCGCCCATCAACATGAACTGGATGGGCGAGACCCTCTTCTACGACGCGACGAACCCCGAAGCCCAGCGTTTCGTGTGGGATGTGGTCAAGAAGAACTACTTTGACAAGGGCATCCGCATCTTCTGGCTGGATGAGGCCGAGCCCGAAGGCATCTACGACTTCGACCTCTACCGCTTCCACCGGGGGCCGGCGCTGCAGGTCAGCAACCTCTACCCCAACGGCTTTGCTCAGGGCTTCTACGACGGCATGAAGGAAGCCGGCGTCGACCCGGTGATGAACCTCATCCGGTGCATCTGGGCCGGCGGCCAGCGCTACGGGGCCCTCGCCTGGTCGGGCGACGTCTACTCCAGCTTCCGCACCCTGCGCGAGCAGCTACAGGCCGGCCTTTCCATGGCCATGGCGGGTATCCCGTGGTGGACGACCGACATCGGCGGGTTCATCGGTGCGGACATCCATAGCCCGACCTTCCATGAGCTCATCGTGCGCTGGTTCCAGTGGGGGGCCTTCTGCCCGGTGATGCGCCTGCACGGCGAGCGGCCGCCCTTCAAGCCCCTGGGCGACAACGAGTGGCGCGAGGGCGTGCGGCAGTTCTCCAGCGGGCAGGACAATGAGGTCTGGAGCTATGGCGAGGACGTCTATGCCATTTTGGAGCAGTACCTCATGCTGCGGGAGCGCCTGCGCCCCTATATGCGCAGCCTGATGGCCGCCGCTCACGAGTCCGGCGCGCCGGTCATGCGCCCCCTGTTCTACGACTTCCCCGGCGAGGCCGCCCTGTGGGACGTGGCCGACCAGTACATGCTGGGGCCGGACATCCTGGTGGCCCCGGTGATGGAGGAGGGCGTGCGCAGCCGCTCCGTGGTGCTGCCCGCCGGCGTCCATTGGCGCAATGCCCGCACCGGCGAGGTGATCCCCGGCGGCCAGACGATCACCGTGCCCGCCCCGCTCGATACCATCCCCGTCTTTGTGCGGGAGGGGTCGGACGTCAAGGTGTGGTGAACCCGGCAAAGCGCCGGGGCGCGTGACCTTTGAAGGCTCCGCACCGCCGCTTAGTGTAATAGAACGAGTGCCCGCCGATGGAGGTGCTGTCGGCGGGCATTCTTGTTGGTGCGGCGGCAATGGCTTTCTTTACTCGTACTCCCTGGGAACGTGCTGCCGCAGGCGGCACTTTTGGATGGCGCCAAAAGTGCCCAAAAGCGCCTAGGGCGCGGACGAGTTTCTTAGACCGGAAGACCGGCACAAGATTTTGGAGGCAGCGGCGGTAACTCGGCTCCGCAATGCGGAGCCTCAGACATCCCGCCCGCTGTCGCCAGCTACGTGCCACCGGTCGTCCGGGAGAAACTCGAACGCGCCCCGAAGGACGGCACGACTGACCTCCGATTCGTTGCCAACCATGGGTGCCATCATAACAAAAGAAAGGACGGTACCGCAGGTGTCCTCGCTACGTGAGCCAACCCCCGTTGTCCCTCCCCCAGGTTCGGGGGAGGGGTTGGGGAGAGGGTGCCTGTGTGCCCTACGTGCCCTGCGCCCTTGCAGCCGCCAGCCGGTTCATCCGCCCAACGCAACGCTATGCGTTGCTCACGCCGCTCTCAAGCGATTCTGACGAATCGCTCTGCCGCGACGTGGGGCCAGCGGCCAGCGGCACAACGCAGCCTGCCCGTGGCACTCGACCTTCCGCCCGCAGGCGCGTCTCCCCGTAAAAAACCCCGCACGACCCACGCAGATGGAAGCCGCCCGGCGACCTGTGCGCCGGGCGGCAAACTATCCCACTGACGAGCTCTCCCATTCGCGGCGGTTGCGAAGCAGCCGCCGCGACACGGCGGGCTCTAGCCCGCCGTGTAGTACTGCGCCTGTGCGTTCCACAGCGCGTGGTACACGCCGTCGGGGTCGCGCAGCAGCGTGTCGTGGCTGCCGCGCTGGATGAGCCTGCCCCCGTCGAACACCGCGATGTCGTCGCAGAACCGGCAGGAGGACAACCGGTGTGAGATGAACACCGCCGTGCGGTCGCCCACGATGTGGTCAAAGGACGAGTAGATCTCAAACTCCGAGAGGGGGTCCAGGGCGGCGGTGGGCTCATCGAGCACCACGAAGGGCGCGTCCTTGTAGATGGCGCGGGCAATCGCGATCTTCTGGGCCTCCCCGCCGGAGATTTCCACACCGTCCTCCTCAAAGTCGCGGTAGAGGGGCGTCTCCAGCCCCCGGGTCATGGTGGCGAGCCGCTCGCCAAAGCCGGCTTTTGCGAGCGCGTCGGCTGCGCGGGCCTCGTCCACCACCATGGAGGCCGCGACATTCTGCCCCAAGGGGAAGGAGAAGAGCTTGAAGTCTTGAAACACCACGCCGATGAGCGAGAGGTATTCGGCGAAGTCGTACTTGCGGATGTCGATGCCATTGAGGAGGATGGCGCCCTCGGTGGGGTCGTAAAGCCGGCAGAGGAGCTTGATCATGGTGGTCTTGCCGCTGCCGTTGCGCCCCACCACCGCCAGCCTCTGGCCGATGCGCAGCTTGAGGTTCAGCCCCCGCAGGGCCCAGCGCTCGGTGCCAGGGTAGCGGAAGGACACCTCCCGAAACTCGATCTCGTACTCGTGGTCGGCGCGCTTCTCTACCGGCAGAGTGCCGTGGTATTGTTTGTTGGGCATATCGATGAAGTCAAAGGTCAGCCGCAGCGGCTCGGCGTTGATGCGAAGGGTGGTCAGACTGTTCATGATGGAGGAAACGCCGGTGTTGAGCTGGGTGAGGCTGCCGGCCACCTGCACGATGCTGCCCACGCCGAAGGCACCAAACAGCGCCTTCAACGCCACATAGGCGTAGACGATGCCGGTGGCCACCGTGTTGCTGGCGGCAATGAGGGATTGGTAACGCCCCATGTTTTTCTGCCATGAATTTGTGATTCTGTTTGTGATCTCCATAACCCCGGCAAACTCCTGATTGATGGAGCGGCTCAAGTCATATATTTTGAGATCCTTGCTCCCCTGGTATCCCGTGAGAATGGTGTTGTAGTAATAGCCGCCTTTGCGGTTGATGGGGTGGAACCCCTTCAGGATTTCCAGTGTGCTTTTCGTCTCCCTCTTGGTGAAGAGCAACGACAGAGCGATGTTGCACGCGATGAGCACCAGCACCACCGCCGAGGCCGCCGGGGTGAAGAGAATTCCCCAAGCCCCCGCGTCCCGCGTGTGGGCCAGGGTGAATGCCCCGCCCAGCAAGGAGAGCGACGCCGTCGTGGCCGCCACACCCCTGATCAGCCCATCCAAGCACCAAATCAGACGCGGCAGGCCGTATCCGTTGGCGCTGCGCAGGGTGCGCAGGTGCTGGCGGCTGCGCTGCACCTCCGGGTCCTCCACCAGTTCGTAATCCATCCGCTCGATCTTGTTGTTGATCGGGTGTTCGGAGAGCTGCCAAAAGGGGGATTCCAGATAGCTGCGCAACCGCTGCAGGCCGGCCGAGGCCAGCGCTGCCAACATGTTGAGCCCAGCGGTCAGCGCCACCAGCCACAACAGGGGGCGAAGGGTTGCGCCGGCGGTCAGCACATTGAGGATGCGGGCCGACAGCACGATGTTCACGAAGGGCAGCAGGGAGGTGAAGAGCGCTTGACCGCCAATGACCGCCAGCAAACCCGGGGCCAGCTCATGAATGGTGCGGTACCCCCGCCAGGTGACCCGCGCGGTGTCTTTGATGGTCATGCCTCCATCGCCTCCTCCCGGTAGTAGTGGCTTTGCACTTCGAAGAGTTCGTAATACTTGCCCCGCTTGGCCATCAGGCTCTCATGGGTGCCTTCCTCCACCACACGCCCGCCCTCCAGGTAGAGGATGCGGTCACAGAACCGGGTGCTGGCCAGCCGGTGGGAGATGAACACCGATGTGCGCCCACCGGCCATGCGGTTGTACTGCTGATAGACGGCGCTCTCAGCCAGCGGGTCCAGGGCGGCGGTGGGTTCATCCAGCAACAAGGCCAGCCCCGGCTTGTAGAGGGCACGGGCCAGTGCCAGTTTCTGGGTTTCGCCGCCGGAGAGATCCACCGCGTCGTCGCTGACCGACTTGACCAGTGGGGTGTCCATGCCCTGGGGCAGCTCGCACACCCGCTCCCACAGCCCGGCCAGCCGCAGGCATTCCTCCACCCGTTCGCGGTCGATCGCCCCCTCCGGGCTGGCGGAGACGTTGCTTGCCACCGAGAGGGGCAGCAGGGTAATGTCTTGGAACACGGCCGAGAACAGAGTGTAGAGATCCTCGAGGTTGTAGGCGTTGACCGGCTGCCCGGCGATGAGTACCTCCCCCTCGGTCGGGGCGTAAAGGCCGCACATCAGCTTCACGAGGGTGGTCTTGCCCGCGCCGTTGGCCCCCACGATGGCCACCTTCTCCCCGGCGTGGATGGTCAGGGTGAGCGGGGGAATGGTGTCGGTCTCCCGGCCCTCATGGCGGTAGCGCGCATCGCGCAGCTCAATGGCGAAGGGCTCCTGCGGCAACGGCAGGCCCGGGCCGTGGTTGGCACGGTCGGGGTAGTCCAGAAACTCCCGAATCTCACAGAATCCCAGTTGGAACCGGTGCAGGGTGTTAAAGTCCTCCGTCAGCCCGTTCATCCACGCCGCGAAGCCACCAATGACGCCAAAATAGAGCACAAAGTCCGCCGGGGAGAGGCCGCGGGCCACCAGGAAGTAGACGAGAAGGCCATAGGCTACCCCGTCCCGGATGAGGGAGAGCACGGCTCGCACGCCGTCCCCACCAAAGAGCGCCAGCTGCTCCCGCCGGTGCCAGGCCATGCGGCCTGCCAACGTCTGCAGGAAGAGGTTGTGAAACCAGTCGGCAATGCCATAGAGGCGCATGTCCTTGGCGCAGGTGAAATCCCCCGCCTTGTTCCAGAAGTAGTCGAGCTTGCGGTCCAGCCCCTTCCACTCGTCCTTGTGGCGGTAGTTCCACAGCGCGGTGCGCCGCAGCGCCCACAGCCCGCCCAGCGTGGTGACGGCCACCGCCAGCAGCACCCAGGGGCTGAGGCGAAGGAGCAGCGCGCCATAGGTCAGGATACCAATGACATTGGCCGTGAGGGTGGAGAGGACGTTGGCGACTCGCCGGGTGCTGCTGTAGTCACTGCCGGTGTTCTCCATGGCCTTGGAGATGCGTGTCAGCCCCGCCGGTGATTCGGTGGATTCATAATCATCGCCCAGGAAATGATCGAGCAGCATGAGCTGGGTGCCGATGTCAAAGAGGTTCATAAAGGTTTCCAGCCGCGCCGTCAGCAGTTTCTCACCCATCAGCGTCAGCGCCAGCAGGGCGCAGAGCGCCGCCACCCGCAGCAGAAGCTGCTCCGGCGGCAAGCCCACCGTAACGGCGGCCACCACCTGTTGGGAGAGCAGGATGCCCAAATACCCTGCCAGCACCAGCAGCGGCGCCCGCAAGAACACGAAAACGGTCTTGCTCCGCCACCGCTGCCACATCATGCCCAGCAGGAAGTGGAGGTTGCTTGTCAGGCTATAGGTTGGTTTTTTGCGTTCGTCGGTCAAGTCAATTCCCCCTTTGCCCCAGCATAGCAGCCCCGGTGGGGCGACTGGGGAAGGCTGCACGAACGGTCGCGCTGGCAGCACGAACGGCGCGGGCAGGCCCATGGCCGTTCCCCCGTGCTCGCCGTTCATGCCCATTCGTCCTTGCCCCAGCATACCAGCAATGCACCCCGGTCGGAAGCACCAAAAGCAATGACTTGATGAAGCGAATGGGGAAGCAATGAACAGCAAAAATGCCCGCCGGTTGGCGGGCACAGTCACGGGCTTGTGGGGATTGTTGGCGGTGGGCCTCAGCCCGCCGTCTTCCAGTTGGCGAAGAGTGCCTTCGCCTCGCCGAGGAATGCACTGGAAATGGTGATGGAGGTGTCGTCCACGGTCTTGTTTTCGTCCAGGATCGGAACGGGGTTGCAGCCGCCGGAAACGACTTCGACCTGATCCATGCGGAAGCGGTTGCCGCAGTTCTGGCACACCAGCACGTCGCCTTCCTGTTTGTAGTACCCCCGGCCGGAGTCGTAGCAGACCTGGCAGGTGTTGAATGCCGTGCGGATCGTTCCGTCGGGGGCCTTCACGGCCAGCACTTCCATCTGGGTACCGTCCACCTCCACCGGGTAGAAGGTAACTTTTTCAGAGATGTCGTCCACGGGGATGACCAGATCGCTGCCCTGCGTCGCACCGTCAGCCGCCGCCTGGCCGGGCTTTTGGGCACACCCCGCCAGCAGCGCCGCCAATGCCAGCCCCAAGGAAATTGCCCGAAGGCCGTTTCTTCTCTTCGTCTGCACCATCATTCATTCTCCTTGCTGTTTTCATGGTTGCCAAGGGGTGCGCCTTCGTCCCTGTCGCCATCCTCTTGTGGAGGGTTCTTCCGGGTCATCAGCAGCACGACAATCAAAACCGCCGCCACGGGCAGGATGCAGTGCCAATGGCCCAACCAAAACGCCAAGCGATCACTCCCTTTTCCGGCCCGGCCAACAGCAACCAAAGGCGCCGCAGAGCGGAACCGATTCCGTTGACCAGCCGTCTTCGTTTGCTTCAGCATAGCGCAGAGTTGTGTGGAAATGATGAAGGCAAAAAAGGAGCCGACAGGCAAAAGGCCGCGTCAGCTGTCCGGATGACTTTGAAGGGCTTCTGACAAAAGGGGAGCAATGAAGCCGATGTGCCTGAGCGCCGTGGCAGCGCCGGATGGCTGTTTGATCCGCTTATTGGATCAGATTCTCCAGCGTGTTCTCGCACCACATGATGTAGGCGTCCTCGCCGGTGTCCTCGTAGTAGCCCTTGCGTCGCCCGGCCACCGCAAAGCCCATGGAGCGGTAGAGGGCCAGCGCAGCCTCGTTGGAGACGCGC
Source organism: Bacillota bacterium (assembly GCA_023398815.1). Lineage (GTDB taxonomy): Bacteria > Bacillota > Clostridia > Christensenellales > UMGS416 > JAEYRA01. Next base: position 5,412 of record JAEWRW010000051.1, on the reverse strand, counting down.
ACCTCCAGCGTCATGCGGATGATCTCCAGCGCGCGGTAAGCCATGCGCATCAGCTCCCGCATCAGCAGCCGCCCGTAGCCCCGGCCGCGCCAATCGGGGTGTACGGCCACGTTGTTCACATGGGCCTCATCGAGGATCAGCCACATGCCGGCAAAGCCCACGATGACGCCGTCTTCCTCCAGCACGCAGTAGCGGGCGCACTTGTTGTTGAGCTCGCCCTGGAAGGCATCCGCCGACCACGGGGTCTGGAAACTCAATGTTTCAATCTCGTGCACCCGTGGGAGGTCGCCTTGGGCCAGGGGCCGCAGGCGCAGGGTGTGTTCGCCGCGCTTCATAGGGTGCCCTCCTGCCGGGCGCGGGCCTGCTCGGCTTGGGAGAGGCGCAGGTAATCGGGCAGCAGCGTGGCGGCGTCCATGGTGTCGCCGGCAGCGGCCTTGCGCCAGGCCAGCCACGCCGCCGCCCCCGCCCGCTGCAGCAGCAGATGGGGCGGCGCGAAATGGGCGCGCTCGCCGAGTGCTTCCTCAATGGCCGCACGGTAGGGCGGCACGCCATCGCCGCAGAAGAGCACCGGGCCGGTGATGGCCGGGTCGGCCAGCAGCGCCGCCAGCGCCCGGGGGGCGGGGGGCAGCACCTCGGCCCCATCGCGGTAGGCTGCCGAGTACACCTCGGCCCGGCGGGCATCGAGAATGGGCACCACCATGCCGTCGAAGGCCGGGAAGGCGGCAGCCAGCACCTCCAGCGTGCCCACAGCCACCACCGGGCGGCCATGGGCCTCGGCCATGCCCTTGACGGTGGACACGCCGATGCGCACGCCGGTAAACGACCCGGGCCCGGCCACCGCCGCGAAGACGTCGATCTCCCCGGGCTGCCACCCGGCCAGCTTCAGGCACTGGTCGATGAGCGGCAGCAGCTTCTCCGATTGGGTCAGGCCGCTCGTCAGGTTGCATTCGCACACCAGTGCGCCCTCCTCCATGAGGGCGGCGCCGGCGACTTTGGTCGATGCGTCAATGGCTAAGAGTTTCATTTGTTCCAATCCTCAAGGATGCTTTGGTGTCGGGGGCCTTGGGCCGTGAAGGTGATGGTGCGCGGCCCTTCACCGGCTCCGTCGATCGTCACGTCCAGCCGGTCGGCGGGCAGCAGGCTTCCGGCGTTGCCGGGCCACTCAATGGCGCAGACACCTGAGCCATAAAGGTAATCCTCCAGCCCCAGCTCGTCGGCACCGCCCTCCCCCAGGCGGTAGAGGTCGAAGTGGTAGAGCGGCAGGGGGCCGGGGTGCTCGTGCAGCAGGGTGAAGGTGGGGGAGTTGACCCGCCCCGAGACCCCCAGGCCCCGGGCCAAGCCGCGCACGAAGGCCGTCTTGCCCGCGCCCAGGCCGCCCCACAGCGCCAGCACCGCCCCGGGGAAGAGCCGGCCGGCCAGCGCCTGGGCCAGCGCCTCGGTTTGGGTTGGGCTGTCGGTTGGGTGGGTCATTGTTCCTCGCTCATCATCGGAATTTGTGCAGCACCGGCTGCAACGGGCGGTAAAGCAGGTAGGCGATGCCGCCGGTCACCACGGCTTTCAACAGGTTGAAGGGTGCCACCACGTAGAGGAGGTAGGCCTTCACGCTGTCCACAGCCGGGTTCAGTGCCCCCGCCAGCGCGATGATCTGCTCCATCGGCATGAATTGGGAGTACAGGGGCAGCAGCACGTAGTAGTTCATCAGCGGCCCGCCCAGCGCGCTCATGATGACCGCACCCAGCGCCATGCCCCACACCGCACCCGCACGGCTCTTCCTATATTTATATACCAACGCCGCCGGCAGCACAAGGCAGAGACTGACGACAAAGTCGGCAATCTCGCCCACGCCGCCGGTCTGGCTGGCCGGAAGGTACAGCAGGTTCTTGACGAGCAGGATGGCCCCGCCCATGACCGGGCCCAAGGCAAACCCGCCGATGAGCGCCGGGATGTTGCTCAAGTCAAGCTTCAAAAAGCTGGGGAAGAAGGGCAGCGGTGCCTCAATGAAGCGCAGCAGCGTTGCGATGGCGGCCAGCACGCCGCCGGTGGCGACGCGCAGTGCCCAGCGGGGACGTTGGTTGGTGGTGGTCATGTTGTACTCCTCCTTGCGCGGGAGCAAAAAGCCCCCCGGCGTACCAGGGGGCAACAACGACTGCGAAGAGTCGGTATCTTTTTCCATCCAGACTGTACTGTCGGCCCCGGAATCTCACCGAGTCAGTCCTGCCTTGGCAGGAGTCGCGGGCTTTACCGCCGGTGGGGAATTACACCCCGCCCCAAAGATACACCGTATGCGATTTTTACCGAGTATAGCACCGGCGCGGCCGGTTGTAAAGCGTTACTTGCTGCCGAAGAGCCCGGAGACCCAGCTCGTGAAGCTCGTCCACACCCGCGCCACCGAGCCGGCAAAGCCCGAGGTCGTCTCCTGCACCTGGTTCATGGTGTTTACCAGCTTCTCCAGGTTCTTGGCCTGCTGCAGCAGGGTGTCAGGGTCGATGTTGCTGTCAGCGAGACGCCGCAGCAGCGTCACAATCTGGTCAACCTGCTCGTCGGTCAGGGTGACATTCAATTGCTTGGCGGTGGCCAGCACCTGCTCGCGCACCTCTTCGTCGCTCATTCCCTTGATCTGGTCGAGCATCTTTTTGAGTTCGTTGATGAGCACGGTGGCCTCATCGTCGCCGATGACGTCGCCCAGGTCGCCGGTCAGCACCAGCTCCTCGCCGGCCACTTCCTTCTTGTTGTTGTCCAGTGTCTCGCCGGTGATGTCCTCATAGGCCTTGAAGATGCCGGCCAGCGCCGCCGTGCCGGAAACCTTGACCGGCGAGGCCACTTTGATGTTGGCGTCCTTGATGCCGGCGGTCGTCAGCGCCGCGGTGTACATGTCGGCGGTCACCCAGTTGATGTTGTGGGTGGTCACGTCGATGCCCGAACCCTCGTCAGCGCTCTGGATGTAGATGGACGACAGCGACCGGCTGCCGATCTTGTCGGCGGGCACTAGGTCTGCCAGGTAAGCCTTTTCCTCGTCGATGGTGATCGTCAGCGTCTCCACCGCGTTCTCGCTCACATCAAATTCCTGGAGCAGCTCGGCCTTCTGGTCGCTGGTCAGGTCCTTGCCAAACACAATGCGCGAATCGCCGTCGGCCAGCGCGGTCATCGGGGTGAGCAGCAGCATTGCCGCTGCCAGCAGGGGAATCAGTTTCTTCATGTGTAAACCGTCCTTTCCGCCCGCGAGGGCAGCGGATGTTGGCGACCGTCAGCCGCCGGCAATAGTATACCCACCTCGGCGGCTTGTGGCAACCAATCTGCAAACATTTCCATGTTCAATCATTCTTTGCGTTTGTCACAAGCGCCGCAAACACACGACCGTGAGACGACAAAAGGCGGCCAAAGGTTCCCGCTCACAGCACCACGGCCAGAACCTTCCAGGTGAGGTAGGCGATGTAGCCCACCACCAGCAGCACGCCGGAAAGCCGCCGGATGCGCCGGTGTGCCGCTGAGAACGCGAACACCACCGCCGTGGTGGCCACCATGGCCGCCGCGTCCACGGCCAACCCCGGCTCCGCCGCAATGGGGTGCAGCGCAGCCGACGCGCCCAGCACAAAGAGAATGTTGAATAGACTGCTGCCGATGGCGTTGCCCAGCACAATCTCGGGTTCGCCCTTGCGCGCGGCGGTCACAGCAGTGATGAGCTCGGGCATGGTGGTAGCCAGCGACAGCACCGTCAGGCCGATGAGCGTCTCACTCATGCCAAAGAGCGCGGCGATCTCAATGCTGCTGTCCACGGTGAGCTTGCCGCCCAAGCCCAATGCCACCAGCGACAGCACCGTCAGCACGAGGAGCTTGCCCATCGGCTGGGGCGGGGCGGGGGGCAGGCCGTTGCCGTCGTTGTCGGTGTCCAGGTCGCCTTGGGCGTCCACATGGGCGGGCAGGGATTGCCGTGTGCCGCGCACCACATAGGTGAGGAACCCGGCGAACCCAACGAGCAGGATTGCCCCATCCCAGTGGGAGAGGGTACCATCAAAAAAGAGCAGCGCGCACAGAACAAGCTGCACCCCCAGCAGCAGGGGGATCTCCCGCCGCACCACGCTGTCCCGCACTGCCAGGGGCAGAATGAGAGCCGCCACCCCGGTGATGAACGCCATGTTCGCCAGCGAGCTCCCCACGGCATTGCCTAGGGTCAGCGCGTTGGCACCGGCCAGGCCCGAAACCAACCCGACCACCAACTCCGGCGCGCTGGTGCCAAAAGCCACCACCGTGATGCCGATGATGAACGTGGACACGCCGAAGCGCCCCGCCAGCTTGGCGGCCGAGTCAATGAGTACGTCCGCTCCCTTGATGATGAGAACAAGCCCAATGAGAAGCCAAACAAACGCCATACGATCCCTCCGTCCGCCCGTTGCCGCAACAAAAAAGCAGGAGCCACAAAGCCCCCACCCAACAGCTTTCAATCTTGAAACAGTCGCCTGTCCAACCGGAATGCCACCCTATTCGTATGCTATCCATTTTACTGGAGCTTAGCCTTTTTGTCAAAGCGATCTGGGGTTTGACGGGCTTCTTACCGCCCAGGAGCCCACACTGTGGGACAGCGTCCGAGCACAACGCTCTACGGCGCTGGAAAAGGGTCGGCCCCCGCCCACCAGTCAACGCTTGCCGGCCTCGGGGTTGCCCGCAAAGCGAGGCGCACTCGTGGGTAGCCGGGTGTTGGGCCAGCGCGTCGATAGCTCCCGTTTCGCGGCGTTTGGGAATGGACAGAGTGACACCCCCGGCGGTGCCGGGGGTGTCAGTACTTTAGGGAACGACGACCTGATTGGCCAAGGTGATGATCTCAACTTTGCAGGTGGAGACGAAGATGACATCCGCGCCTTGCACCAGCACCACCATGCCAAATTGTGTTTGAATCACCTCGCCGTTCGCCACCGTCTGTCCGCCAGCGTTGATGGACGCGTTGGTTCCGACGGGCAGGTAGGCGCGAATTGAGGCTTCGCAGTCGGCGTCACAGCCTTCGGGCTCCGGGTCCGGAACGGGGAGGTAGGTGATTCGGTCGTCGTAATCCGCGCTGGTGATCTTGATGGCAGCGATGCGGCACAGGGACAAAGCTTCCTCCACAACTCCCTGTGTGTTCTCCAGCAAGAACAGGCCAGCGCTCGGGTTGGAGTCCGGGGGGATATACAAGGAGCCCGGTCTCCCACTTGCGTTGTCTCCGCTCTCCATGGATACGCTGAGATTGTCATCCGGGTAGAATTCGATGATCTGCCGGATCACATTGCGCATCTGCGCCACACAGGCACATTGGGCGGAAACGGTGGGGGGGCCAGTCGGGCCAGTGGGGCCAGTCGGGCCAGTGGGGCCAGTCGGGCCAGTGGGGCCAGTCGGGCCAGTGGGGCCAGTCGGGCCGGTAGGGCCAGTGGGGCCAGTCGGGCC
>JAEWRW010000043.1 GCA_023398815.1 Bacillota bacterium | reverse complement strand
GGAAACGGCCCCGATCCCCGGCCTCCGCGGGGGGGTGGGGGGGGAGGAGGTCCGCCGGGTCCGGGTCCAAAGTTACCACTGGGCGGAGGGGGACCTCCGGAACCGGGTCCAAAGCCGCCGGACGGAGGAGGACCCCCGGGACCGGACCGGGCATCCTCTTCGGGAATGCGGGAATAGGAGCCGTCGTCGGTGCGGATATAGCGGTTATACATCCCTCATCCTCCCTTACGTCTCCCAGTTGGCGATGAATTTTTTTCCGATGTGGACAATGCGCGCCAGTTGGAGCGCCCGTTCGATTTTTGTCTGCCGTTCGGCCTTTAAGTAAGGGCGCAGAGCATACAGCAGCGCGCGGCTGTTGTTGTTATGGGGACTGCCCAGCTCCCCGATCAGGGGCATCAGGCGGGCGATGGTGCCCGGGTCGATGCTGCCCAGCAAGGAGCTGAGGGGGTTTTCCCCGGGGGCGGGTCCCGGCGGGGGAGGATAATTCCCCGGCGGAGCATAGTTTCCCGGCGGGGGATAATTCCCCGGCGGGGGGGCCTGATAGCTGCCCTGTGCCTGCCCCGGCTGAGCGGCCGGGGCGGATCCGTTTCCCCCGCCAATGGACTGTGCAAGCTGCATAATCTGCGCCATGCTGTTGGGGTCCGACAGGATCGCGTTCAGTTTTTCCTCAAATTCCGCCATGCCGTCCGCCCCTTTTCGGTTTATTTTTGGGTTGCCTGATTGATACGTTCCACCAGCGCGGCCCCCTCGGGGCTTTGCATTAGCTGGTTAATCATCTGTGTAATCCGGGCGGAGTCGCCTCGCATGGCGCTCATAGCCGCCTGCTGCATGGCCGCGCCTCCGTTTGCTTGGGTCATCATCTCCACAAGCCTGCGTCCGTCCTGCGAGGTAAGCAGGCGCTGAACGGTGGCCGGGTCCTGATTGAGCTGGTTAATGGTCTGTCTGGTCTTGTCGTCCATGATAGCCTCCTGTCGGTGGTTGAACAATCGTTGTCAAGGCAGTATATGAACGAACTGGGAAAAAAGTGCGCTTTATCGGAAAATTCCCGCCCGGACAAGGCCTGCCCCGTGGGGAAAGCCTTTATCCAAGCGGGAATTTTCGTGCGAGACGGTGAAAGAAGTTTACCGCCCGCCCAGATACGCGTCAATCTCAAAGTCCAACAGCGCCGTGTCCTGCCGGAGATACAGCGGGTGGTGGGGATGGCCGGATTTCAGGAGAGGGCCTGCTGAAAACCATCTGGCCCCGGCAGAGCGGCCTTCCTCGGCAAAGTCCCTCATGCAGTCCATCAGATAAGGCCGCTTCTCAATGATATTACCCCACGCAGCCCAGACGGCGGGCTGGGGAGACAGGGACAGGAGGTAGGCAAAGGCTCTGCGGTTTTCCCCGTGGAGATAGGCGTTGCAGGAGCGCTCCATGTCGTTGGGGCGGGTGGCCCGCTGGGCGTAGACATTGAACATGAGGAAGCTGTCGTACCCGTTGTTCAGGGCGATGCGCCGGGCGGAGCTGACGGTGGGGTCCAGCTTGTCCGGCACGGCGGTGGAGGGGTTGATACCCAGACAGATCAAGGGCTTTTCACCTCGAGTGCCCAGAATGTAACGGTATTCGGAATAGGCGTTGGGGACGTACAGCCACTTGGCGGCGTCGTAAGCCGGGTTGGGACGCAGCGCGGCTTCCAACGCCGCGTCAAAGGACAGGACCTCAATTTCTCCGGTGGTGGAACTGGGTATATGCATGGGCACGGCTCCTTTTCGACAGTTTTCTTTAGTGTAGCAGGCCCAGGCCGAAAATGCAAATCTGCTGTTCATTTTGGGCGAAATGTGGTATCATGTCGAGAGATCGGAAAGGAATCATATTGACCGCAGAGGCGCACTGCGCCTGCGGTTTTTGAGCTTACGGATAAGTGTGGGGTGCGCTTTTTTAAGGTGCGGTCCGGTGCGGAGGAAGGGAAGGAAGCCATGCTGAAAATTCTCATGGGACGGGCGCGGAGTGGAAAATCCCGGCGGATATTGGGGGAGATTGCCGAAAAGGGAGATTCCTCCCGCCAGATTCTGCTGGTGCCGGAGCATGCCTCCCATCAGGCGGAGGTGGATTTGTGCTGTGTCTGCGGCGACACCGCCAGCCGCCACGCGGAGGTTTTAAGCTTCCGCCGCCTTGCCACCCGTGTGCTGGCTATCACCGGCGGCGCGGCAGACGTGAGCATTGACGCGGGAGGAAAGCTGTTGCTGCTGCAAAGGTCCCTGACAGAGCTGGCCCCGGTGCTGAAGGTCTACCGCCGCCCCAGTCAGCGGGCTGGGTTTCTCGAACAGCTCCTTGGGCTGTTGGACGAGCTGACCAGCTACGCCGTCTCGCCCATGACCCTGGCCGCGCAGGCGGAGGACATTGCCGGCGCCATGGGAGACAAGCTGCGGGACCTTGCCTTGATTTACGCCGATTACGAGGCGCACCTCCATCGCCCGGAATTGGACGGCAGGGACCGTATTGTAAAGCTGCGGGACCACTTGGAGGAGTCCGGATATGCCGATGGAAGAGACGTGTATCT
>JAEWRW010000004.1 GCA_023398815.1 Bacillota bacterium | reverse complement strand
TGGCACCGGTTGCGCCGTCAGCACCGGTGGGACCAGTGGGGCCGGTGGCACCGGTTGCGCCGTCAGCACCGGTGGGACCAGTGGGGCCGGTGGCACCGGTTGCGCCATCAGCGCCAGTGGGGCCGGTAGGACCAGTGGCACCGGTTGCGCCATCAGCGCCAGTGGGGCCGGTAGGACCAGTAGGACCGGTGGCACCGGTTGCGCCGTCAGCGCCAGTGGGACCAGTAGGACCGGTGGCACCGGTTGCGCCGTCAGCACCAGTGGGTCCGGTAGGACCAGTAGGACCAGTGGCACCAGTTGCGCCGTCAGCGCCAGTGGGGCCAGTGGGACCTGTTACGCCAGCGCCTGTCGGACCTGTGGGACCTGTGGGACCTGTAGGCCCGATGGAGCCGGTCGGGCCGGTGGGGCCTGTTACGCCAGCGCCTGTCGGTCCTGTCGGACCAGTAGGCCCGGTGGGTCCAGTAGGCCCAGTCGGGCCGGGCGGGCAGCAGACACAGATGGGTGGTGGGCAGGGGCACCGGCAATCCCAGTGCCACCGGTGCTCAAAGCAGTTGTCGGGGCGCTCATGGCAACGATGTCTGCGGTGGTCGTCAGGGCAGTCGCGGTGGTCATCGTAGCAGTCGCTGCGGTCATCATGGCAGTCGCGGCGGTTATCGTAGCTGTCACTGCGGTTATCGTAGCTGTCGCTGCGGTCACCGGAATAGGCACGGCGGCCGTTTTCGTTGCGCTCTGCATTCCGGCGGCAGTCATCACTGCGCCGGTCGTAGTAGCAGTAGTTCCGCTGGGCATCTTCGTGCTCGTCGAAATCCTGCGGATAGACAGGGGGCTGCCTGCGCGGCGGGCCACCCTGCCGGTCGTTCATTTTCCCCATGATCACATCCCTTTCTGAGGGTCAATAGGCCGTTCCCATGGCATCCTATGCAACAAGCAGTCGTTTTGACTGCCAAGGGAGGCTCATCCGCCCGGATATCCGGCGCGATTGTCCCGATTACAAAAGCGGCGAAACCACAGCTTGCGTGGGTTCGCCGGCGGTGGGTGGATGCCACGTGGCGGGAAGGCCCTGGAACACGAACGCCCCCGGACGACGAAGCGTCCGGGGGCGTCTGCCTTTTTGCGGGGGGATATCCCGCAATGGGATCTCCCAGTTGGTCTGTCTTGTCAGGAGAACAGCGAGAACGAGAGGAACAGCGTCGCCATCAGCGACGACACCAGCGAGACCACGGTGATCTGGGTGTTGATGGACGGGCCGGCGGTGTCCTTGAAGGGATCGCCGACGGTGTCGCCCACCACGGCGGACTTGTGGGCTTCGCTGCCCTTGCCGCCGTTGTTGCCGGCTTCCACATACTTCTTGGAGTTATCCCACAGGCCGCCGGCGTTGCTCATGAAGAGGGCCAGCAGCAGGCCGGACACGATGTTGCCAGCGAGGAAACCGCCGATGGCCTGCACGCCGCCGACGAACCCAACGACCAGCGTGGCGATGATGGCCATGAGACCGGCGGGCACGAGCTCGCGCAGCGCGCCTACGGTGGCAATGTCAATGCACTTGTCATACTCGGGGTGCACGCCCTCTTTGCCTTCCTTGAGACCAACGATGGTGTTCCACTGGCGGTGGATTTCCTGCACCATGCGCTGGGCATTGCGATCCACACCCAGCATCAGCATGGCCGAGAATACCGCCGGGACGGCGGCACCGATGAGCAGCCCGAAGAACACCGTCGGGTTCATCACGTCAAAGCCGGAGATGAAGTCCTGACCCGCGGCCACCATGCCCAGTTTCTCGGCGGCGTCGTTGACTTCGCTCATGAACGCACCCAAGAGCGAGATGACCGTGAGGCCGGCGGCCGAGATGGCGAAGCCCTTGGTGACGGCCTTGACCGTGTTGCCGGCCGAGTCGAGCTCGTCGGTGATGGCCAGCACGTCGTCGCCCAGGTTGCCCATTTCGGCCAGGCCGCGGGCATTGTCCACGATGGGGCCGTAGGCGTCGTTGGAGATGATCATGCCAACGATGGAGAGCATACCCAGGGCGGCCATGGAGATGCCGAACATCGGGTAGCCCGCGCCGATGGGCTCACAGATCTTGTAGGCGGCCAGCGCCGACACCGCAATGCCCACGATTGCCGGCACCACGCTCAGGAACCCATAGGAAATGCCCGACAGGATGGTGAACGCGGGGCCGGACTCGGAAGCATTGGCCACGTGGCGCACCGGGGGCTTGTTGTCGTTGGTGAAGTAGTCGGACGCGATGCCAATGATGACGCCCACCAGCAGGCCCACGATGGCCGCGCCCCAGATGCGCCAATCGTACTGGAAGAGCCAGGTGGCGGCGGCGGTCAATACGGCGAAGATGGCCGTGGTGATGTAGGTGGAGGAGTTGAGGGCGTTGGTGGGGTCACCATTCTTGCCCATGCGGGCGGTGGCCACGCCGATGATGGAGGCCAGCAGGCCCAGCGCGCCAAAGCAGAACACCATGGAGACGTTCTTGCCAATGCCGCCGTCGATGGAGGTGGCCATGACGAGCGCCGCGGCGAAGGCCGCCACGTTGCTGTCAAAGAGGTCGGCGCCCATGCCGGCCACGTCGCCCACGTTGTCGCCCACGTTGTCGGCGATGACGGCGGGGTTGCGGGGGTCGTCCTCGGGGATGCCGAGCTCGACCTTGCCGGTGAGGTCGGCGCTGATGTCAGCGGTCTTGGTGAAGATGCCGCCGCCGGCCTTGGCAAAGAGAGCCAGGGAGCTGGCACCAAAGCTGAAGCCCAGGATGGCAGAGGCGCTGCCGGTGACCATGAGCACGGCGGTGACGCCCAGCAGGCTTGCGCCAACCACGGCCATACCCATGACCGCGCCGCCACGGAACCCCGCCAGGAACGACGGGCGGATGCCCTCACGGGCGGCCTCGGCGGCCTTGGCATTGGCAATGGTGGCCACCTGGATGCCGATCTTGCCGGCGATGGCCGACAACACCGTGCCGAAGAGGTAGCAGAGCGTCATGGTGACGTTCTCCACCCAGTTGCCCCGCCAGATGGGCTGGGGCAGGAAGAGGAGCAGCAGCACCGCTACCACCCCGGCAAACCGGGACAGAACGAGATACTCCCGCCGAAGGAAGGTGTTCGCGCCCTTGCGGATGAGCGCACCAACCTCGGCGATCTTCTCGTTCGTCGACTTCTGCGCCTTAACCCAGACGTAGAAGTAGAACGCCAGCGCAAAGGCCAGCACCGCGACGACGATGGCAGACACCTGCCAAATCAGAACAACGGGCATACGGGGACCTCCTTATAATGAAATATAAAACACATGGCCGGTACCCCGGCCAACTCGTTCTGACGCAAAGGCCAAACCTGCCCCAATTCGTGGGTTGCCCATACTATTCCGAACCGGCGGCAAAAATCCTGCAAAGTTTGTTGGTTTTTGCGGCTTGGCTAGACAGTGCGTGTCTGGGGGAAACTCCAGACACGCACAACCGTACAAGCTTACAGTGCTTTGCCTACGGCAAAGCACTCGCCACGCAGTGGCGCAAGCGTCGTACGGAGGTCAGCTGGAGCAACCACCCCAGCCCATGCGAGCACCGGCAAAGCACTCGCCGCAGGCAACGCCAGGCGAGTACGGAAGATCAGCCGGAACAACAGCCCTAGTACATGCGAGCACCGACTCCCTCGCCACTCTCCCGCCTGCAACCCTCTCCCCTTGCCCCTCTCCCAGGCCTGGGAGAGGGGGAGGACGGTGCGGCACAATCAAGCACACCTGCCCCATGCCGGCCACGGGCAAAGCACTGGCCACGCAGGCGTAAACGACGGCGCGGACATCTGCATCCCAATCCAGGACAGCAATAAGACGGCGACCTTGCTCCCGCATATAAACGCCCCTGGTTATGGCAGCCGCAGTGCCAGACGAAACAGCGCGTCCAGCTGCGCCCAGCCAGTGCGGGGCGTTGGGGGCAGCGCATTGGCCGCCTCCGTCAACTCCCTCAACGATTGCTCAATATACATGTTGAGTGCGTCAATACGCGGCAGTTCGCCCACCTCGGGGGTGTTGCGCTTGCGCGCCAAAAGGTCGTCCACCACGGGGCGCAGAGAGTGTTCCAGGCATTCGTTCGCCAGTGTTTCAAAGGCCATGGGTGGTGGCGTGGCGTGACGCAGAATCCACCGGCAGGCCAGCAGCGGGCGCAGCACGTAGAAATACTTCTTTGCCCGTACTACTGGGCCTCGTAAATGCTCCCGGTAGTTGCCCTCAGCCATGTGCAGGTAGTGGTGCACGCCCGGTTTGCACAGGAAATAATCCGGCAGAACGGCGCTCAGCGCCTCGAACTCGGCACTGGAACGATAAACGATGGGGGAGGAACAACACTCGAAGAGCGTGGGGTTGGAACCATGCAACAGGCGCAGGGCCTTGGGCCAGTCCCAACCGCTGAAGTCCATCAGGTTGTCAATGGGCCATTCCAGTACATCCCGCGGCGGATCCAGGCGCAGATACTCCTCCAACGGACGCACGTAGAGGAAGCGAACGTCATAGTCGCTATCGGGCGAGGGGAAGCCCCAGGCGCGACTGCCGGATTCCACCGCACAGAGGATTCGCACTCCCTCCCGCCGCTCCAGTTGGGCTAGTTTTGCCATGATGACTTCCTGCATGTCCGTTCCTCCTGGCCAGGTTCGTCGTTTTCCCATTGTACCATAGAGAGATGTGACCGGAGGCGCACTCCGCGTGGGATACCGGCTGAATGCTTGCCCTCAGCCCGTGCAGCTGCTGGGGCGCATATCAAACGCTTATTCCCTCAACCCCCGGTTGGGGAATGAACCTCTAACCCCGCCTGCCCATCCGTTGCGCCACCGCCGCAAGGGGCGCTACAATGGGGGCGAAAGGCAGGTGCTCCCCCATGATTGACAAGCAGGAAGTGGGCAAGCGGATCGCTGCCCTACGCGGCGGGCTGGGGTGTTCGCAGGCAAAGCTGGCCGATCTCATCGGCGTGAGCGGACAGGCCGTCTCCAAGTGGGAGAAGGGCGTGACGCTGCCGGACGCGGAACTGCTGCTGACCCTCTCCTGGCTGGGGAACACGACGATCAACGGTATTCTGGAGGGCGATGGGTTTGCCGCTGCAGGGGCGGGGGCCGACCGCGGGCTGGTTCGGGCGAGCGCGTTGCTGCATTGCCCCACCTGTGGGGAGCGGCTCCGCGTGCCCACCGCCGGTGTGGAGATGCCCCGGCTCGTCTGCGCAAATGGCCATGGGGTGGAGGTCATCGACGGCGTGGTGGCCTTCCCCGCGCGGGAGATTGAAGGCGAGCTGTGGTCGCTGTGGCTGAAGAATTACGACCAGTACCTGCGGGAGCAGCACGCCCCTGAATCGCCCCGCTACACCCAAGGCGAGGTGTATTACAAAGAGGCCCTATGGCGGGAGGTGGAGGTGCTGCGTCCCCGGGTCATCCTGGACGTGGCTTGCGGTATGGGCACGGGCATCCAGTACATTATCGAGCGCATCCGCTGGCCGGTCACGGTCATCCTCGCCGACCTCAGCCACCGCATTTTGAAATACGATCGGGTGTACTTCACCCAAGAGAAGCACAACCCCTTTGTGGACATGGTCTACCTGGCCTGCGACTGCGCTGCCCTGCCGCTGGGGGACAGCACCGTGGACGTGGTGTTTTCCAACATGGGGTTTGAAAGCCTGCAGCGCAAAATGATGGACGGGTTCCGGGAGGCGTTTCGGGTGCTCAAACCCGGCGGCCACGCGGTATACAACCGGCACCTGCTGGACGACCACCGGGGGGAGAATGGCAAGCGATGGACGAACCTGCTGTTTGCCGCCGACGACCGGTTGGAGGGAATGCTGGGCGACACCCTGCAGGACATGGAGCAGTGGACGGCCACCTGTGAGCGCGTGGGGTTCAGGCCCAGCCGGGCCACCCAAATCTACGGCGATCTGCCAGCCCCCGACGAAGACGTGTTCCCCTACGAGAACATGGTGCTGCGCTGGATGGGCCAGTGGGTGTTGGTGTCCGCCAAGCCGAGGTGACGCCGTCCGGGAGGGGCCTGAACAGCGGAGACGGCGAGGTTCTCAGCATTCTCTTGTCGTGTATTGTGATCATTTTCCAAGAACGGACACCGGTTGAAAGCGATGTCCGTTTGCGCAATTCTTCGATTCCCTGCGACCGGGGGGCTTTTCTCTATCCACAATCCAGGGAGCAGTCGCTTTTTTGTTGGACAGGTTCCGCCGACATTCCTCGCCGGTTTGCCGGGCGCAGGCTATTCCATCACGTTCAACCCCTGCCGCCGCACGATCGCCCGCAGCTCCTCCATCCTCTCCGGCGAAGGCTTTTCGACGTGTGGCATGGTATCGGCAAGGCCGATCGCCGCGTATTTGGAGCGCGCGAAGTCGTGGTAGGGCAGCAGCCGCACCCCGGTTAAGGTCGCCACGCGCGTCAGAAATCGCGCCATGTCCCCGATCATTTCGTCGTTGACCGTGGGCACGCAGGGCACGCGCACCTCCACCGGCACGCCGGAGCGCCCCACGGCCAGCAGATTCTCCAGTGTCCGCTCGTTCCCCAGGCCGGTCCAGCGCCGATGGGCGGCGCTGTCGGTGTGCTTCAGGTCGTAGAGCACGAGGCTGGTGTGCGGCAGCACGCGCGCAAACGCTTCCCACGGCACGGCGCCGCAGGTGTCCAGCGCCGTGTGCACGCCCTCTGCCCGGCACGCCGCGAAGAGGGCCGCGCAGAAATCGCTCTGCAGCAGCGGCTCGCCGCCGGAGGCCGTGACGCCGCCGCCGGACTCGTCATAAAACGCTCTGTCCGCCAGCACCTCCGTCAGAAGCTCTTCCACCGTCACGGCCCTTCCATAGAGCGTGAGGGCCCGCGGGTAGCACGCCTCCACGCATTTGCCGCAGCGCGTGCAGCGGCTGCGGTCGATGGTGTGCCCTGCGGCATCAATGCGGTGCGCGCCCTGCGGGCAGGCAGCGACACATGCGCCGCACAGTGCGCACTTCTGCCGGGTGAAGGAAAGCTCCGGCTCCCGCGCGATACCCTCGGGGTTGTGGCACCACGCGCACCGCAGCGGGCAGCCCTTGAAGAACACCGTCGTGCGGATGCCCGGCCCGTCGTGCACGGCAAAGCGCTTGATGTCAAAGAGGATTCCCGTCTCTTGCATGCTCTGGCTCATAGCAGATGCTTGTTGGCTTCAATGTATTGCTCCTGCTCGTCCGGGGACATTGACGTGAAGTACACGTTCCACCCGCAGACGCGCACCTGCAGCGTGGCGTATTTCTCGGGGTGGGCCTGCGCATCGCGCAGGGTCTGGCTGTCAAACACGTTGAACTGAATGCCAAAGCCGCCCAGACGGAAGTAGGTGCGCACCATCGCCAGAAAGGCGGCCAGCCCGTCGCCGCCCTGCACGGCGGAGGGGTGCAGGTAGATGTCCACGACCGAGCCGTTTGGGATGTCCGTGTAGTCGAGCTTGGTGACGGACAGGATCTGCGCGGTGATGCCCTTGGTGTCCCGCGCCGTCATCGCGCCCACGCCCCCCGCAAGGTAGACGCCGGCGCTCCTGCCGTCGGGCGTCGCGCCCATGCGCTTGCCAAACCGGTAGCGGTAGTCCAGCGTGAACATCGACGCGCGGAACCACCCGCCGCGCGCGTTGGGCGTGGCATTCACCCGCCCGGTGTAGTGCTCGGCGATGCGTTTGGCAATCTCATCAACCTCGGGGATGTCGTTGCCCCATTTGGGGATGCGGTGCACGATGTACCGGTGCAGATCCTCCCAGCCTTTGAAATTATCGCGCAGGGCGTCTTTGAGCTCCGCCATCGTGGCTCGCCCCTCGTCGAAGACCAGGCGCTTCACGGCCACCAGGGAGTCGGCGGCATTGGCCAGGCCCGCGCCCATGCAGCCCGTGTTGTTGTACTTGGGGCCAGCCTGGCCGATGTCGCGGCCCTTCTCCAGGCAATCCACAAACGTGCCCGCCAGCACGGGGGAGGGGTTGATGTCCGGCCAATGGGCCTCAAAGCTGCGCACGTACTGCGTCGCGCGGTCCACCTGGCTGTCGATCTGCCTAAGCACGGCACCCATGAAGTCCTCGAAGGTCGCCATCCCCTCCGGGTCGCCCGTCGCCGGGCCCATGGCCTTGCCGGTCACCGGGTCTACGCCGTTGTGGAGCGCCAGCTCCACGCTCTTGGCCAAGTTGAGCTTGAGGCTCATGTTGCAGGCGATCTCCTTGCCCTCGATGGCGGGCTCGTAGCAGCCGATCAGGAGGTAGCTGCGCGCTTCCTCCAGCGTCTTGCCGTACTTTGCAATGGCCGGGATCGCCACGTCGTCGTTGACGAGCACGAAGGCCGTCTTGCCCTGGCGGATGATCTTGAGCACCTGTGCCAGAAACGTGTCCGGCGTGTTCCGGCCCACGCGAATGGAGAGTTTCGGGTCCGTCGTGTCGAGCTCATCATAGGCTTCCAGCGCCAATGCAGAGAGTTCGTTCACGGCGTCGGAGCCATCGGCAAGGCACCCGCCGAAGTAGAAGTTCTTCCCATTGGCCACGCCCCGCGTGTGTGCGAAGAACTTGATCCAGAAGTATTTGATGAGTTCCTTGGCCTCGTCGCGGTCGAGCCGTCCGGCCTCAATGTCTGCCCGGTAATAGGGGAGGTAGAGCCTGTCAAAGCCCCCCATGGAACGCAGCCGCTCCCCCTCCATCTCGATGATCTGGTGCATGAGGTAGGTGAACTGCAACGCCTCCTGGAGCGTCTGCGGTGGGTTCGCGGGCACGCGGTCCAGCGCCTCGGCGGTCATCCTGAGCCGCTCCGCGCCCCCCGTGCAGGTTGCGGCGGCCTGCCGTGCCAGCGCCGCCAGCCTCCCGGCGAAGTGGAGGATCGCCGTATACACGATCTCCACCGCCTCATAGAAATCCGCCTGCTGCTCACTGAGGTTCTCCCCCTGGGCAGCACGGCAGCGCCGCGCGTCCTCGATGAGGCCCGAAAGGCCGCGGGAGAGCAGGTGCCCCCACCCGGCGGAGGTGTGCCCCAGGTCGAGCACGCCCTCCAGCAGCCCGGTGGAGACGGCGTCGGCCATCCAGGCCGACTCGTCTGGCAGGCTGTTCTGCTTCACCTCGTTGTTCCAGCGCTCCTGCAGGCTCTCCAGGATGCCGCCGTGCTGCAGTTTGTCCGCGAAGAAATCAGCAGGATCCACGCCGATGCGCCCGCGCTCCAGAATGATGCGCGTGACGTTGGCCTTTTGCAGCACGCGGCTCTGCCCGGGGTGCGTTTGGAGGTAATCTTCGGCGGCGCGAGCCAGCGCATCGGGCGCAAGGCCGGTGTGGTC
The DNA here is from genome assembly GCA_023398815.1 of Bacillota bacterium. Taxonomy (GTDB): domain Bacteria; phylum Bacillota; class Clostridia; order Christensenellales; family UMGS416; genus JAEYRA01. Next base: position 40,240 of record JAEWRW010000004.1, on the reverse strand, counting down.
GTCGTACACAGGGTTCGCGTATTGCAGTTCGAGGTGCGCTCTGTTTCTGTCAAAACAGCCCCAAACGGGGCTGGTGTTCGGTTCTGTCATGTGCGTCCTCCCGATCGACATTGGCATAAACAGTATATAACACACATCGGCCAAACAAAAAAGTGGACGCTATACAGGGGCGATGGGCCGCAGTGGGCGTTCAGCGCAGGCAGGCGCGTGGATGGGTGCAAGCGTTGCAACCCAGTCGGGTTTTCTTTTCCTCTTGCCGCATACAGAGGCACAAAAACAGGCCCGTCGCTTGCGCGGCGGGCCTGTGGCAGGGGGTCAGTCTTTGGTGGCTCAGTATTTGCCAAGGTCACTCTCGTCAAAGCGGATCCTGGGCTTGGCCCGCCCGGTGGGGGAGGGCAGGGCGGCGGGCTTGCCGCTGGCTGTGGCGGTGTTGGTGTCATTGGGCTGCAGGCGGAAGCGGGCCACCATCTCTTTTAGCAGTTCGGCCTGGCTGGAGAGTTCCTCGCTGGTGGCGGCGCTCTCCTCGGCGGTGGCAGAGGTCGTCTGCACCACCTGGGCGACCTGCTCAATGCCACGGCCGACCTGGGTGACCGAGGTGGCCTGGTCGCTGCTGGCGCGGGCGATGTCGTCCACCAGCCCGGTGGCGCGGCTGACGCCCTCCACAATTTCAGCGAGGGCGCGGGCGGTGTCGTCGGCAATGCGGGTGCCCTCATTGACGCTGCGCAGCGATCCTTCGATCATGTCGGTGGTCTCGCGGGCGGCGGCGGCGCTGCGGGCGGCGAGGCTCCGCACCTCCTCGGCCACCACGGCAAAGCCACGGCCATGCTGCCCGGCGCGGGCGGCCTCCACGGCGGCGTTCAGGGCTAAGAGGTTCGTCTGGAAGGCGATGTCATCAATGACCTTGATGATGCGGTTGATGTTGGCTGAGGAGGCGTTGATCTCGGCCATGGAGTGGAGCATGCGGGCCATGCGCTCGTTGCCCTCCAAGGCGCTCTGGCGGGCGTGGTCGGCCAGCTCGCTGGCGCGCTGGGCGCTGGCGGCGTTGTCACGGGTCTGCGCGGCAATCTGGGTGACGGTGGCATTGAGCTCCTCAATGGCGCTGGCCTGCTCCGCCGCGCCCTGGCTCAGGGCCTGGCTGCCATCGCTGACCTGGGCCGTGCCGGCGGCCACCTGCTGGGCCGAGAGGTGGATGGAGGAAAGCGTGGCGTGGAGGGCATCGGCGATGTGGTTGTAGGAATCCTTGAGGGCGGTGAAGTCCCCCCGGAAGTCGTCCTCAATGCGCCGGGTCAGGTTGCCCTCGGCCATCTGGGAAAGGGCGTCGGCCATTTCGCGGATGTAGCGGGCGACAGCCTCCACCGTGTCGTTGTAGTAGGCGCTGATGCGGCCAAAGGCCTCGGCACTGGCCTGCAGGGTGGCGTCGTCGGTGGGGGTCGCCTGGTAGCGGCGGCCGAGGTCGCCGCCGGCCAGGGCCTGCAGGCTGGCAATGAGCCGGGCGATCTCGTTCTGCTGGTACTGGCTCTGCGCCTCCCGCAGGCGGGCGGCCTGGGTCAGTTCCTCCATGGGCCGGGCCATGGCGTCCAGAAGGCCGTTGATGCCACCTACGATGGAGCGATACTCGCCCTCGAAGGCCTCGGCGTCGCCCCGCTGGGTGAGGTTGCCGGCCAGGGCCGCGTCGGTGAGGCTCTGCACCTGGGTCAAGAGGTTCTTTAGCGTGCCGATCATCTGCTCCATGCTCAGCGCCAGGCTGTCGTCGTCACTGGCGCGGCGCACGGCCACGCTCACGTCGCCGTGGGCCACCAGGCTGGCTTCCTGGCTGTGCTGGGCCACGTTGGCCACCGCCGCGTCCATGGCCACGGCCAGGCGGCCCATTTCATCGGCACGGCGGCGCAGGCGGGCGGGTACTGTGGTGTCGGTGCGGCCCCGGCCCAGCGCTTCACCCACGGCGCACAGGGCAGTGAGCGGCCTGCCGATGCGCAGGTTGGTGTACAGGGCGATGAGCACCGCCACCAGAACGGCGAACAGGAGACACAGCGGGATCAGCGCCGTGAGGTAGTCAGCGAGTTTGGCCTGGATATCAGCGGCGCTGATGTCGGTAGCGCAGATGCCCACCACCGTGCCGTCGTCCTTCAGGATGGGCACATAGGCCGTGAGCATGAGGCCGTATTCATTGCTGTCATAGAGCTCGCTGCACTGCACGGTTTTAGTTTGGAACAGTGCGTCCAGCAGCTCGGGCTCGTACTCCTCGGCTATGTTGTCGGTGTCGCCATATTGCGTGATGCCGTCGGTCTCGCCCTCCTGGGCGCCCTCGGCCACGTAGCGCACGTTGGTGCCGTCGCCGTTGTCCACCATGGTGTACAGGTATTTCACGTCCAGTTTGCGCTTGACGTTATCCAGCAGGCCCTTCAGGGTGGCGTAATAGGGGTCGTCGGCGCTGGTGGCGGCCAGGTTCTCAAAGGCGGCGGCGTCAATGGCCCCGCTGGCCGACTGGGCAATGCTGGCTGCTTTGTCCTTCATCATGCTCAGGAGGTCGGCGCGGTAGTCAAAGTAGGAATAAACGCCCAAGGCTGCGAAGCCCACGAGCGAGCAGACCAGAACGACCAGCGCGGTCGTACGGTTCAAGGAGGCGGTGAAGAAGCGTTTCATGGCATCCAATCCTTCCGCAAAATATGGAACGGGGGCCCCGAAAGGCACCCGCGTGAAACGATGGAAATACCTTTTCCAGATGCCCCATTTTTCGTTATAGAAACCGCTCCCTGCCATTCATTCCCCAAACCGAATGGAGAGGTATCATCACCCGGCTAAAGCGGCAGGAACCGAGGCCAACCCTGTCGAACCATGGGGCGACCAAAGGCGGGAGGACGACGACATGCTGGATCTCAACGGCACCTGGCGGCTGCACTACCACCCCGAGCACGAGGGCACCTGGAGCACCCCGGCGGCGCTGGCAGGTCAGCCTTCCATCCCGGCGCAGGTGCCGGGCAACGTGGAGCTGGATTTGGTGGCGGCGGGGGTGGAGCCCGACCCGTTTTGGGGCGACAACCTCTACCGCTTCCGCAAGTATGAGTTCTATGAGTGGTGGTTCACCCGCACTTTTGACTTGCCCGAGGGCTGGGCCGGCCAGCGGCTGGCGCTGACCTTTGAGGGCGTCAACACCTTTGCCGATGTGTTTGTCAATGGCCAGCAGGTGGGCAGCTGCGACAATATGTTCATCGCCCACAGCTTTGATGTGGGCGGGGCCGTGCGGCCCGGCGCCAACGAGCTTGCCGTGCGCATCCGCTCGGCGGCCAATGCCACCCGGGGGATGGAGTACGCCGCCGGGGTCTCCGGCGGGGAGCACATCGACGACATGCTGTGGCAGCGCAAGCCGCCCCACTCCTTCGGGTGGGACATCATGCCACGCCTGCCCTCCGCCGGGCTGTGGCGCGGCGTTCGGCTGGAGGTCGTGCCCCCCACCCGCCTGCTGGAGACGTACTATGCCACCCTGCGCCTTGCCCACAACCGGGCCGAGCTCACGTGGAAGTACCGCTTCGCCACCGACGACCCCTATCTGGAGGGCTTTGCCGTGCGGGTGCGGGGCGTCTGTGGGGAGAGTGTGTTTGAGGCCGAGCAGCCCGCCCTCTTTGTGAGCGGTGAGGGCCGGGTGAGCGTGGAGCACCCCCGCCTGTGGTGGCCCCGGGGCTATGGCGAGGCCGCGCTCTACACGGTGACGATGGCACTCCTGCACCACGGCGAGGTGGTGGACAGCCGCACCGAGCGCATCGGCATCCGGCAGTTGGCGGTGGAGCACCGCATGGAGCCGGGCGACGCCGGCGAGTTCCGGGTCGTCGTCAATGGCTGCCCCATTCTCATAAAGGGCAGCAACTGGGTGCCGCTGGATGCCCTGCACAGCCGGGACGCCGCGCGCCTGCCCCAAGCCCTGGCCCTGGCCGATGAGGTGGGCTGCAACATGCTGCGCTGTTGGGGCGGCAACGTGTACGAGGATCACCCGTTTTTTGACCACTGCGACGAGCAGGGCATGTTGGTCTGGCAGGATTTCGCCATGGCCTGCGCCGTCTACCCCCAGGAGGAGCGGTTCTATGTGATGATCCGGCGGGAGGCCGCCGCCGTCATCCGCAAGCTCCGCAACCACGCGTGCATCCTGCTCTGGGCGGGGGACAACGAGGTGGACGAGGGTCTCACCGACCGTGGTGTGCCAGAGGCCAACCGTTGGAATGCCATCACCCGTGCCGTGCTGCCCGAGGTGGTGCGCCAGCACGACCCCTACCGCCTGTTCCTGCCGTCGTCGCCCTACATTCCGGCGGGCATCGCCCGCTACGACGTGCCCGAGCAGCACAACTGGGGGGCGCGGGCCTACTTCAAGGACGACTTTTACAAGCACAGCAACGCCCACTTCATCAGCGAGTGTGGCTACCACGGTTGCCCCGCGCCGGAGTCGCTGGCGAAGTTCCTGCCCGCCGACGCGCTGTGGCCCATGGGCAACCGCCACTGGGACACCCACAACACCGACAACCTGATGAACGTGCCACGTGGTTACAACCGCAACCAACTGATGGCCGACCAGGTGGCCATCCTGGCGGGCGGCGTGCCGGGAGACCTTGCCACCTTCGCGGCGCTCTCCCAGCTCTCCCAGGCCGAGGCCAAGAAATTCTTTGTGGAGCGGACACGACTCAAAAAGTGGCGGCGCACCGGCATCCTGTGGTGGAATCTCATCGACGGCTGGCCGCAGGTCTCCGACGCGGTGGTGGACTACTACGGCGTGAAGAAGCTGGCGTTCACCTGGCTCCAGCGCATCATGGCCCCACTGTGCCTGATGATGGACGAGCGGGAGGACTGGGGGCGCGCCATCGTGCTGGGCAATGACAGCCGCATGGCCTATGACGTGGACTGGCAGGTGGAGGACGAGGATGGCGCGGTTCTGCTCCGTGGCCGTGACCACTCCCCGGCCAACGAGAACGTGACCGTAGGAACCCTGCGCGAGCTGGCCGGCACCCAGCGGCTCTATGTACTGCGCTGGCAGGCCAGCGACGGCACAGCCGGCGTCAACCACTGCATCGCGGGCTTCCCGCCCTATGATGCGGCAGCGCTGCTGCGCTGGGCGGAGAGGGTGCGAGGGTTGGAGGGGTGAGGAAAGAATGACATTTGAGCAGGTAGAAACACGACTAAGGGATTATTCATTAGAAATCAAGATGGAAGCCTGTGCAGCCTATGCTAAGAAATTCATCACATATGATGGCATTTACAGAGTAGATGAATTTTCTGATAAAATTAGGCCTTGGGATGTTGATGCACTGGCAACAATTGCGACAATAAAAACTGAAAACAGATGCTTCAAACAAACAATAACTGATAAGTCCATGTACGAAATGTTTGAATGTATAAAAACCCATGAAACCAAGGCGATAAAAGCATTGAGTGCTGCAAATGCCATTTACTTACTTCCTGTATTGCAACAACAGCAATTCCCATACAAGAGATGTCTGTTCATTTTGCTATACAGATGCTCATGGATATTTGGGAAACTGAATGATAAGTTGCGTGCAGATGAGACAAATGATCCTTATGTCATCAGTGCAAGGGAATTGTCATTACAATACCATGAAATTGCCATGATGGGATTTGTTGTTCATTACGCAATGTTTATTGGGATAACACCTAGAGAATTGATTTATTCGATGCCGAAACGCTTTTTGAGGTTTGTTAAACATTTCCTGTGCGATCGTAAAGAATTCATCAGTTTTCAAACGAAATTAACTCCAAAAGTTGAAGATAGCATTTTTGGCGTAAGCGCGTTGTATCAATATCCTTTTGTTGAGGATAATGATAGCATTTTTCTGCCTGTACCACAGTTATTGAACAGAGCCATTACAGCTTCTTTACTATATAGAGTTGCTGAATACAGTTCGTCCATTAGTCAAATACTCGGTAATATTATTGAGAACTATGTGTATACAATACTCAATGAATCTGGAATTTTTGATTTCGTTGATCCTGAAATACGTTATGGAAAGACAGAAAAAAGAAGTGCTGACGCAACTGGTTTTGTTGATGGTAATATTGTTCTGTTTGAATGTAAAAAGAAGGCACCAAAATCAGCAATTCGCATACTTGACATGACTGCGATAGATGAAGATGTCAACATAACAGCATGTGCAGTCAAGCAAGTTTTCAATCAGGCCAAAGATTTGGTGAAAAAACGATATTCTCTTTCAAATCCTATATCGGAAGTATCTCTAAATAACATTTATTGTGTAGTCATTTTGCGTGAAGACAACTATCTACCTATGCAGGTGATATTGAATCGCGTACATGAATTGATGGATGTTCCATTGTGCGAAGAGGACGATGAATTCCTTAGTAGTCATATTAGAATTTTCGATCTTTATCAGCTTGAAACGCTGGTCTTTGCTAAGAGCGACATTATTGTTGAACTCAAAAACAATGAAGAAGAAAGTGGAAAACTAACAGATAGGTTAAACAAGATATACTCCATGAGTGCGATGCCACGAATAATTGAGTATGCAACTATGCTTGAAACCGAAGTTTATAGTGACTTCGAATTGAGAGCATTCATGGAAACCCATAAAATTGCGGATCGAATGAAAGACAAGCTAAGAATCTGATAACACAATAATCTGCTATATGGAACCCATGGATCTCTAGATTTTTACGATATCCAGATCGGAAGCTGCCGATAATTCCCAATTCTGCAATACATTATTTATATATAAAAACCATTCTCCATGCTACGATAATTGCATCATTCGTTTATCATAAGCGAGGAGAATGCCCAATGAAACACCGTTTCCACCACCCGGCCGCCACGTTTGTGGCGTTGGCGGCGCTGAGCCTTGCCCTGGCGGGCTGCGCCGTGCCGCTGCCGCAGGCCACCGCCCCCGCCGACACCGTGACCACCCAACCCAGCGCCACCCCGACACCCACCGCCACCGTGACACCCACCCCGACCGCGACGCCCACTGCCACCCCCACCGCCACGCCGACGGCGACCCCGACGGCCACCCCCGCCCCGACCATTGAAGTGCTGGAAGAATACGGCACCACCGTGCCCGACGGCTTGACCGTTGACTTGGAATACGACAACTACGACATGCCGCTCGATTACTTTGTGAGCCTGGCCACCGGCGCAGTGCGCACCCAGCCCGATGCCGACAGCAAACGGTTGGGCACCTTCACCTGGGGCCAGCGGCACGAGGCCACCGCCCTGGTACTGGGCGTGGACGGCAAGACCAAGTGGGTTGCCGTGCGCTGGAGCGACAAGAACGGCGACCACACCGGTTACGTGCGGGCCGCCACCGGCGCGGTGCGGCACTTCCGGCTGGAGGAGGCGCTCCAGCAGGCCCAAACCGTGAAAGAGCAGGCCGACCAGGCCGGCACCGTGCACATTGTGAACTACAAGAACGCCAACGGCCTACCCCCGGCGCTGGGCAATGGCAACACCGTGGACAAATACGGCTACCGCCAGAGCCAGGCCGCGCCACTCTACACTGCCGCATCCGGCGGGTCGGCGGTGCGCTACGCCCCCGACGGCCTGGTGGGCCAGACCTGGGCCACCGCCGAGGGCCGCACCCAGGTGTACTTCCCCACCTTTGGCCGCGCCTACTGGGTGCCGTCGTGGTACCTCTCGGCTGACAGCGTGAAAACGCTGAGCCAGGTCTTTGCCGTGGACCGCGAGAACCAGAACATCGCCGTACTGGAGTGGGACGGCGGCTGGCACTTGAAGGCTCTCTCGGTGGTCTCCACCGGCAAGAGCGGCACCTACTCCCTGCCCACGCCGCTGGGGGCATTCGTCACCCAAAACCGGGCCGAGCGCTTCTACTACTACAAGGACGGCACCGAGACCATCGACGGCTATGCGCCGTGGGCGCTGCGGTTCTCCGGCGGGGGGTACCTGCACGGCGTGCCGCGCCGCCTCAAGACCGACGCCAACGGCCAGTGGATCGACCCCGGCCCGGCGGAGGCGTTGTCCTCCCTGGGCACCACGCCGCAGAGCCACATGTGCGTGCGCAACTACACCAGCTTTGCCAAGTTCATGTATGATCGGTGGCAGAGGAACGCCAGTATTACGCTGGTGTACTGAGGAATAACGAAGGAATGGGCAGGCCCGTCGAGTGTTCGGCGGGCCTGTTGTGTTGTTCTGACTTGCTGCCGCATTCAGTGGGACGCGTCGGCAAATGTCGTGGGCAATGTGCAGGGGGTAGGAGGCCACAAATTCGATGGTTATGCAGCGTTTTGCGTTGCGACCCGCATTTATAGAAACGCGCTGCCGCTGGGCGGCACTTTTGAAGCGCAAAAGTGCCCAAAACGCTAGGGCGCGGGCAAACTTCCTAGACCGGGCGGCTGGCACAAGGCCAAGGAGCAGCGGCGGGTAACTCGTCTGCCCATTGCTTCGCAAAGGGTAGACTCAAACATCCCCGCCCGCTGTCTCAAACACAGTGCTGCCAGCTGACCGGGGGAAGTTCGCAACGCGCCTCGATAGGAGACGAAGGACGATGCGCCAAACTTCCGCCGTTCAATCCGGCCCCGCTCACCATCTCTCCCCTAGACTCAAGAGAGGTGAGGGAGATGGACGCAGGAGACGGAAGTTGGGCGTAGCATCCTACGGGCGCGTTTCGAGTTTCTCCCTGGCGATCGGCGGCAGAAAACCCGGCGACAACGGGCGGGATGTTTGAGCATGTGCGTTGCGGAGCAAGGCACATGCGAGTTACCGCCGTTGCCCCAGACGCCATGGAGGGCGTCAAGCCGTTCACGCCGAGAGGGCGTTGTTATGCAACGCCCTAGCCGCATGGATGCGGCGTAAGGCGTGGACGGTTGGTGCCGGTCGTCAGGTCTAGGAAACTCGTCCGCGCCTCTAGGGCGTTTTTGGGCACTTTTGGCGCTTACCAAAAGTGCCGCCCAGCGCAGCGCCATCTCCTAAAACATGAAACGTTCACCCAGGCAGGAAATAACAGCCAAAGGCGGCGGGCGCGAATCAAACGAGGCCCGGCAAATCATCCGGGGTGCTCTCGGGGTGCAGCTGGTTGATGAGGCCGATGTTGCTGGCCACGGTGGAGAGAAACAGCGCCAGAATGGCGGCCTCATCGTCGGTGAGGCCCTCGCTGATGACCATGGCAAAGACAGCCGCCAGCAGCACGGCCTCGTAGGGCGGCAGATTCAGGAGAAAGGCACCAAGGCTGCTGCTTCCCTCTTCGTCCATGCCAACACCCCCTCCGACAGGCTATGCCCGGGGGTCTGCGGGCGTTACCGGGTGCGCACCGGTACCCAAATGTCCAGCTGGTGGTGCCCCAGCGCGGCGGCCCCGGCGGGGGAGGTCACGATGTGGAACATGGTCTCCCACCCCGGTCCCTCGGCAAGCTCCAGGTGGGGCTGGGCAGCCACCCAGTCCTTGATGCCTGCCCAGACCCGTTCGCCGTCGGCGTCGTCGGCATCGACGGACACCGCCACGGCAAAGAGCCCACCGGGGAAGTCCACCACCGGCCAAGGCCCGGCGTCCCCACCCGGCGGCAGGGCGTAGTACCACACCATGCTCTGGTTGCGGCTGTCAAACCACATGAAGTCCCGGGGGAAGAAACGGTCGGCCCGCTCGGCGTCCACGGCGGTGAACCAGGCGTCGAAGCCCTTCATGCCGCCCTCGATGGACGAGGGGCCCGAGCTTGCCATGCGGCATGCCGGCAGCTCAATGAGGCGAATGCCCTCCATGTTGCGTCCTCCTTCTTGGTGGTGTGGCGGTGTTGCTGGGGGAACACGCCTTAATCCAGGTGGTTGCCCTCGGCGTTCAGGTTGTAGTAGCGCAGGTAGCGCACGTAGCGGCGCAGCAGGGCCTCGCGTGCCCCGGGGTTGGGGGTGACCCGGCCGGCCACCGGCGCGGGGAAGGCATCAGGCCCCGGCAGCGCGCCGGTGTGAGCCAGTGCCAGCGCCGCCGCCCCAGCAAGCGAGGCGTGGGCCGCGTCGTTTAAGACCATCTCCCGCCCGTAGAGGTCAGCCGCCAGCTGCAGCCAAAACGGCGACCGCGTGATGCCGCCGGAGAGGCGGATCTCCAGCGGTTCGCCGGCCCGCTCGGTGAGGATTCGGTAACAGTGGTAGGTGTTGAAGAGGATGCCCTCCAGCACCGCGCGGTAGAGGTGCCCCAGGCTGTGGGCGCCGGTCAGCTCCGCAAAGCCGCCCCGGCGGCTGCCGTCGTAGCCCGGCGCGCGCTCGCCAAAGGGGAAGGGCAGGAACACCGGCGGGTCGCCGGCGGCGGCAAGGGCCATCTGCTCCAAAGCCTCCAGCGAGAAGGCCCCGCCCAGCAGGCTGTCGCGGAACCAGTTGACGCAGTTGCCCGCGCCGGAGGTCGCTGCGCCGGCCAGGTAGCTCTCGCCAAAGAAGCGATAGCACCAGGTGTGGGCACCCTCGGGCAGCAGCGGCGCATCCTGCGCCAGCCGCAGCGCCGCCGAGGTACCCACCGACAGCGTCATGATGCCCCGGCCCATGGCCCCAGCGCCCACTTGGTTGAGGGCCCCGTCGGCACCGCCATTGAGCACGGGTAGCCCCGCAGGCAGGCCCAGCGCCGCGGCGGCGTCGGCCCCCAGGGGCAGCGCGTCATCCATGGCGATGAGCCGCGGGAACTGCGCCGGGGTGAAGCCGGCCAGCTCCAGCGCTTCCTTGCACCAGTCAGCCCGGGCGATCTCCAGGAATCCGCTGCCGCTCTCGGCGCAGGGGTTGCTGGCCAGTGTGCCGGTGAGCCGCCAGGTGAGGTAGCCGTGCAGGCTGGCAATGAAGGATGCCCGCTCGATGCTCTCGTCGCCGGCACCCCGGCGGTGAACGGCCTGCCACAGGGGGTAGGAGCTGTTGGGCGGGCAGCCCGTGCGCTGGTAGAGGGTGCGCAGCAGCGCCCGGTCGCCCTTGTGGCGGGCCACCGTGGGGGCGGCCTCGGTGTTGGCCCACGTCCAGCAGCGGGAGAGGGGCTGGAGGTCGTCGTCCAGCGGCAGCAGGCTATGCCAGATGGTGCACAGCGCCAATGCCTCCACCCCCTGGCCCTGGGCCGCCCGCGCCCCGCAGGCGAGCAGCAGCTCCGCCGCCCGTGGCGCGTCGATGGTCACAACGTCGGCCACATCGGCCGGCCAGGCCTCCTCTATAAGCGTGAGCATGGTGCCCCGCTCATCAAACACCGCCGCCTTGGCCGACGACGTGCTGCACTCCAGCGCCAGAACTCGCATGGCTTTGCCCCCTTTTTGTTTCCCCCAGATTGTACCACGGGGGCGGGGGTGGGGGAACCACCCATCAAAGGATAGGAAAGCATGTATGCGTCCACCAATCTGACGCTATGCAAGCGCCCACGCCGCCAGTGTGCAAGCTTTGTGCCCTTCGGGAAGGTTCACACCTGTCGGTGTCAGGTTTGCTTGACACATCGCTGCTTTTGGGGTAGGCTGTGTAAGGTAAACATGACACGGCGGGGAGGGGAACCCATGCGAAACCGGGTTCGGGAGCTGCGCGAGGAACGCGGACTCACACAGAAGGAATTGGGCGAACGGGTATCGGTGTCCCGCCAGGCGATCAACGCCATCGAAACGGGGAAGTTTGATCCGTCCATCTGGCTCGCCCACGACCTGGCCAAGTTCTTTTCCGTCTCCATCGAGACTCTGTTCCTGTTTCGGGAGGAGGACAAAAAATGAAGCGATTTCTGCAATCCCCAGCGTTCAATGCCGTCTGCATCGGGGTGTTCAGCTCCTTCTATGCGGCGGTCTTCCTCTTGACGGCGGGGCACGCCGAGTTCACAAGCACGCTGTACCAGGGGGGCAATGGCAGCTTTTGGCCCGCATGGGGCAGGTTCCTGGCCGCCGGGCACCAGCGGTACTTCGCCTGGGCGCTGTTTGGGGTGACCTTGCTCGTCATCGTTCTGCTGCTGCGCCGCCGACGGCCCTACGACGAGTACCACGCGTCCATTCTGACCCATTGCCTGGTGGTGGCCATGGTATTGACGATGGTGGCGATCGCGCTCTTCTACCTTCTGGTGTTGAGCGACCCGGCCGGCATTGTGGAGAAGTTCACGCTCTTTGTGGCCATCAATTGGGCCACGGTGGTGCTCGCCAACCTCGCCTATGTGCTCCTCTGCCGCTGGAGGTAACCATGCGCATTCTACTCATCCAGCCCAGAATGAACATGCGGCCGATGGACACGGAGCTCAAGCGGCGCATGTCTCCCTCGCTGGCGCTGCTCACGCTGCAAACCCTAACCCCCGAGGAACACGAGGTCATGCTGGTCAATGAAAACGTGCAGGTGCTGGATCTTGGTTGCAGGGTGGATTTGGTGGGCATCACGGTCACGCTGGACGTCATGCCCCGCGCCTGCCAAATCGCCGCCGCGTTCCGCAGCCGTGGCATCCCCGTGGTGGCCGGGGGCATCCACGTCACCTGCAGCCCCGAGGATTGCCTGGCCCACTTCGACGCCATCTGCGTGGGCCCGGCGGAGCGGGTATGGGCGCGCATCCTGCGGGACGCCCAGGTGGGACGGCTGCAGAAGGAGTACGCCGATTGGCAGGGACTGCGGGGGGAGGAGATCGCCTCACCGCGGTACGGCGCGGCGGAGCGCGGGCGGTATCTCTATACCAATGTGGTGCTGACGAGCCGGGGCTGCCCCAACCGCTGCAGCTTTTGCTACAACAGCTGCCGCAACCGCGTCTATGTGCACCGCCCCATCGAAGCGGTCATCCGCGACATCGAAGCGCTGGGGACGCGGCATGTTCTGTTCATCGACGACAACTTCATCGGCGACCCGGCCTACACCCGCGCGCTGCTGGGGGAGCTAACTAGCAGGAACCTCATCTGGAATGCCGCCGTCACCACGAACATACTGGATGACCCCGATCTGCTCGACGGCATGGCGGCTACGGGCTGCAAAAGCCTGTTCATTGGCTTCGAGTCCATCAACGACACTTCCTTGCGCAGCGTCCACAAGTACAATGCGGTGGGGCGATACGAGGCGCTGGTGGAGGCCATCCACAGCCGGGGCATCATGATCAACGCCAGCATGGTCTTCGGGCTGGACGGTGATGGGCCGGACACCTTCCGCCGGACGCTCGATTGGCTGGTGCGCATGCGGGTGGAGACGCTGACCTCCCACATCCTCACGCCCTACCCCGGCACGGAGCTGCACCGGAGCCTGGAGGCCGCCGGGCGGATTGTGGACCACAATCTGGAGCACTACAATACAGCCCATGTGGTGTTCCAGCCGGTGGGCATGTCGGCTGACGAGCTTACCCGTGGGTACCGCTGGATGTACCGGCAGTTCTACTCCCTGCCCAACATCCTGCGCCGCATGCCGGTGGCCAAGGCCCAGCACAGGCCCTATCTGCTCTTTAACCTGCTGTATCGCAAATTCGGCCCGGTCACCTCCGCCCTGTCGCGCCTGGTCCCCATGGGGACGCTGGGCAAGTTGGGGTCAAAGCTCTCTTACCGGCTGTGAGGCCGGTGGGCACGGCCCGCCGCCGGGAACGGCGCTTGGAGTACAATCAACTCTGGCCACACTCGTCGCGCGGGAATTTGACTCCCAGCGAGGATGCGCTCTCTCACGGGCGTTCACAAAACAGTTCTGCTGTGCGAGTTTAGGGCAGGTCAAAGGAGGAGTTGCTGAGATGGATCACAATGACTGGAGATTGTTCAGGAATCAAATGGAGTACTTGTATCAGGCAAAACTTCTTTTTCACGCATATACACCCAAAAGCAAAAGCAACGACCATGACCACTGCGAATTTTGCATGGAAAAATTCGGATTTACTGCGTCTGATTTACGCCAAGGCTACAGCACTGAGGACAACGACATATGGATCTGTGAGGAGTGTTTTCGCGATTTTTGTGACATGTTTGAATGGGAAGTCATAAAGCCCGAAAAGTAGCGCTGGTGAGAATGCCGCGGCCCCTCTCGGTGAACTTTCGGTAACTCCATGTATGCCACCTCAACAAGCAGACAGGTTTCTTCTTTCACAAGGATGAAATGCGATATAGTCTATATCCAGCTGCGGCAAGCCCTACCCGTTTTGTTTCAGAGAGGATTTTCCCGTGGTATACTGTTGCCAACGATGGCCGCCGCCACGGCGGCTTTGAGGAGGGGACAACCATGGCCTTTCGGGCAACCTTCATCGGCGCGGGCAGCATCACCTTCACCCGCAACCTGGTGCGTGACCTGTTGAGCGTGCCGGAGTTCCGCGACACCGAGCTCGTGTTCATGGACATCAACGAGGAAAACCTGCGCATGGCCACCGAGCTGGTGCAGCGCGACATCGACGCCAACGGCGTGCCGGTGAAGATCCGGGCGACGACCGACCGGCGGGCGGCACTGGCGGGTGCCAAGTACGTCTTCAACGTGGTGCGCATCGGCGGGCTGGAGGCCTTCGCCATGGATGTGGACATCCCTCTCAAATACGGCGTCGACCAGTGCGTGGGCGACACGCTGTGCGCCGGGGGCATCCTCTATGGCCAGCGGGGCATTGCCTTCATGCTCGATCTCTGCCGTGACATCCGCGAGGTGGCGGCGGCGGGCTGCCTGCTCCTCAATTACGCCAACCCCAACGCCATGATGACCTGGGCGGCATTAAAGTACGGCGGGGTGCGCTGCGTGGGCCTGTGCCACGGCGTGCAGGGCGGCCACCAGCAGATCGCCGATGTGCTGGGCGCCAAATACGAGGATGTGGACATCGTCTGCGCGGGCATCAACCACCAGACCTGGTACGTGCAGGTGAAGCTTCATGGCCAGCCCGTGGCGATGGAGCGCATCCTGGAGGGGTTCCGCAACCACCCGCGCTACGCCCAGGAGGAGAAGGTGCGCATCGACATCATGGAGCGCTTCGGCTATTACTCCACCGAGAGCAACGGCCACCTCTCCGAATACGTGGCGTGGTACCGCAAGCGCCCCGACGAGATTGCCCAGTGGATCAACACCGACAGCTGGATCAACGGCGAAACCGGCGGCTACCTCCGTGTGTGTACCGAGAACCGCAACTGGTTTGAGACCGAGTTCCCCCAGTGGATGGCCGAGCCGCCGTTTGTCTTCGGCCAGGACAAGCGCAGCCACGAGCACGGCAGCCGGATTGTGGAAGGGCTGGAGACCGGCCGGGTCTACCGCGGCCATTTCAACGTGATGAACAACGGGGCCATCGCCAACCTCCCCGATGAGTGCATCGTGGAGGTGCCCGGCTACGTTGACCACAACGGCATCTCCATCCCCCAGGTGGGCGAGCTGCCCATGGGCTGCGCGGCGGTCATCTCCAACTCCATCTGGGTGCAGCGGCTCTCGGTGGAGGCTGCCGTGGCCGGCGACGATAAGCTCCTGCGCCAGGCGCTGCTGCTGGACCCGCTGGTAGGCGCGGTGATGAACCCGCCGGAGGTGTGGCAGATGGCCGACGAAATGCTGGTGGCCGAGGCCGAGTGGCTGCCCCAGTACACCGATGCCATCGCCGCCGCCCGCGAGCGCCTCGCCAAGGGCCCGCGCATCCCCACCAAGGAGGGCTACCGCGGTGCCGTGCGGCTGCATGTGAAGAGTGTCGAGGAATTGAAGGACGAGAAGGAGAAGAAGGCGTAACGACCGTTCTGTCAGATGGCTTAGGTAAAGGGGCCGTCCCGGTTGGGGCGGCCCGTTGTGTTTCCTACGATGATTTTGAGCTCCGGAGGTGCGGGAGGAGGGCCGCGCGGCCCAGCGCTGCACGGTGCAGAGCGCGTTGGACTCCTTTACTTATGCGAAAGGTTTGGATATTGGGGAACGGCGCGGCAGCGCGTCCCTCCATCCCAATTCAACAGGAATCCGTCTGACAGAAAAGAAGATGGCTGGCACCATATCGCACCGCCATCTTTTCGTTTCTACGGAATCAACTACACTTCCCGCCTGCCCTCCAGCGCCCGCGCCAGCGTCACCTCGTCCGCATACTCCAGATCCGACCCGACCTGCACGCCCTGCGCCAGGCGGGTGACGGAAATGCCCAGGGGCTTCACCAGCCGGGCGATGTACATCGCCGTGGCCTCGCCCTCGAGGTCGGGGTTGGTGGCGAGGATGATCTCCCGCACGGTGTTGTCCTTCAAGCGGGCGATGAGCTCCCGCAGGCGGATGTCGTCGGGACCGACGTTGCGGGCGGGGGAGATGGTGCCGTGCAGCACGTGGTAGAGGCCCTGAAAGCTGCCGGAGCGCTCCATGGCGGCCACATCGCGGGGGTCGCGCACCACGCAGAGGACACTGCGGTCGCGCCGTGGGTCCTGGCAGAGGGGGCAGAGCTCCTCGGCCGAGTAGTTGCCGCACACGGCGCAATGGCGGATGTCCTTGCGGGCGCGGTAGATGGCCTCGGCCAGCTCCCGCACGTCGCCCTCGGGCTGCTCCAGGATATGGTAAGCCAGGCGTTGGGCACTGCGACGGCCCACGCCCGGCAGATGGGACAGCGCGTTTAAGAGCCGCGCCATCGGCTCCAGCGTCCCTGCCATTAGAACAGGCCCGGCATGCCCATGCCGCCGGTGATCTTGCCCATCTCCCGCTCGGCCAGTTCTTCGGCGGACTTCAGCGCCTCGTTGACGGCGGCCAGCACCAGGTCCTGCAGCATCTCCACGTCCTCCGGGTCCACGGCCTGGGGCTGGATGGTGATGGACTTAATTTGCCGCTTTCCGGTGGCCACCACAGTGACGGCCCCGCCGCCCGATGCCGCCGAGACTTCCTTCTCCTCCAGCTCAGCCTGCACGCGGGCCATGTCCTGCTGCATCTTCTGGGCCTGGCGCATCAGCTGCTGCATGTTGCCGCCCCCCATGGGCGGGAAGTTTCCTCTTGCCATGTCTGTTCCTCCTAATCGCGATCGATGGTAATGGTGGTGTTGGGCGGCAGAACCTCCCGGCTCTGCTGGATGAAGCGCTGCTCGGCCGGCGACCACAGGCTGACCTCAAACTTTAGCTGCACCGGACGGCCGCACACCTCGGCGGCAACCTCCTTGAGCTTGGCGCCGCGCTTTTCGTCCTGCAGCATGTCGGCGGAGCCACGGTCGTCCTGGGTGAAGGCCACCGTCAGGGTCTGGCCGTCGTAGCTCTGGCCCTTGCCCTTCTTGGCAAAGCCCACCAGGTGGGGCAGGTTGCGGCGGCCAAGGCCGTCCACAATGGCCCGCCACAGGCCCACGGCGTTGCTGTCTGCCGGGGGGGCGGCGGGGGCCGGTTCGGGTTGGGGCAGGCCCGTAAGCTCTGCCGCGGCGCGGGCCAGGGCGCTGCCGCCACGGGGGGCGGCTGGTTGGGCAGGAGCCGTGCTGCGGGCTGGGGCCGCTACGGCCGGTGCTTCTCTGGGGGGCGGGGCTTCGCGCGGCGGCGGGCTGGCGGATGCAGTGCGCGGGGCTGGTCGTGCCGTCCCGGCGCTGCTCGCCCATGCGTCCTGGGCTGGTGGCGCGCTTTGCACCGTTGCGTCACGTGCCGGACCGGCGGTACCGGGTTCGTCACTGGGCGGCGGGGCCTCCCAGGTCGGCAGGTCATCGGCAGGTGCGGGGCGCGGGGATGGAGCTGAAGTTGCGGCCCGTGGCGCCTCAGCAGCGGCAACCGGCGCAGGAGCTGGTCGTGCGCTTTGCGCGCCTGGTCGTGCCGTTCCGGCACTGCTCGGCCCTGCAACCTGACTGCTCGCCCATGCATCCTGAGCCGCAGCGCGGGGCGCTGTTGGTTGGGCCGCCGATGGCGCGGGCCGCTCGGTCGCTGGGGTAGGCGGCGCGGTTTTTACCGGGGCGTTATCCACAGCCTGTGCAAAAGCTCCACTCTGCAGGGCGGCCTCCAGCCGTTCCACACGGGTCAGCAGGGCTTCGTAATCGCCGGGCTTCTCTTGCCGGCAGCTGCGCAGCAGCGCCAGCTCCACGGGGATGCGCGGGTTGGCGGCGTACCGCAGCGCGCCGTCCAGCTCAATGAGCTCACCCAGCACCCGCAGGATGTCGCCCGCCGACACCGCCTTGCTCCGGGCGATGAGCCGCGCGGCCTCCTCCTGGGTCATGTCGAGAGCCTGAGCGGCGTTGGGCGTCACCTTCGCCACCATCCGGTCGCGCAGGTGGCGGCTCAGGTCGCCGGCGAACACCCGGCAGTCGCCCCCGCCGGTCAGGAACCGGTCAAAGCCATCGATGGCCCCGGCGGCATCGCCCGCCAGCAGGCAATCGGCCACGGTCTCATAGCAGCCTTCGTCCGCCGAACCCAAGAGGTCGGCCACGGTCTGGGCCGTTACGGCCTCCCCGCCAGAAAGGCACTGATCCAGCAGCGACAGCGCGTCACGCATGCCGCCATCGGCCGCCCGGGCAATGCGCCGCAGGGCCTCGTCGTCGGCCTGACCATTCTCGCGGGTCACCACATCACGCAGCAGGGCCGTCATCTCCACCGCGCCGATGCGGCGGAACTGGAACTGCTGGCAGCGGGAGAGCACGGTCGCCGGCAGCTTCTGCGGCTCGGTGGTCGCCAGGATGAACACCACGTGGGCCGGCGGCTCCTCCAGCGTTTTGAGGAGCGCGTTGAAGGCGCTCGTGGAGAGCATGTGCACTTCGTCCACGATGTAGACGCGGAAGCGGCCCACCGCCGGCATGTACTTGACGTTCTCCAGCATCTCGCGCACTTTATCGACCGAGTTATTGCTGGCCGCGTCAATCTCCACCACGTCCATGTTGGCTTCGCTGGTGAGCTCCACACAGGGGCGGCAATGCCCGCAGGCCTCGCCATCCACCGGCTCGGCGCAGTTGATGGCCCGGGCCAGCACCTTGGCGGCCGAGGTCTTGCCGGTGCCGCGCGGCCCGCTGAAAAGGTAGGCGTGGGAGACCCGCCCGGCCGCCACCTGCGCCCGCAGAGACTGCACCAGCGCCGGCTGCCCCACGATATCGGCAAACCCATGGGGTCGGTATTTGCGGTAGAGCGCTCGGTATGCCATCGGTTCCTCCTGTTGGTAGTCCTTCCTATTGTACGACAGAAACGCCACAAAAAAAAGCGCTACGCTTCGCTTCGCTTTCGCGGCGCCCGCCGTCGGCGCTCGCCGCGAGCCAGGAGAGCTCGTCACGAGCTGTGGGCTTGCCGCGCGCCGCGCATGTCGCCCGTTGGGCCCCACCCTGCGGCAGAGCGGGAGCATCCCGCTTGAGAGCAGGGTGGCATTGCGAAGCAATGCGAAGGGCCGCGCGGCAATTGATTGCGTGGGTCGTGCGGGGTTTTTACGAAGGAGACACCGCTCTCGCGGGAGGGACGAGTGCCACGGACGAGGTTGTGGAGTGCCACGGCGGGATAAACCCGCTCGCGGCTGCTGGGTGTGGCGCACATGCGCAGCACATAAAGGAACGCCGTTTGGTGGACAAGGGTTTTACGAAGAGTTGAGAGCGGTAGTATACCGGGCATCCCCTTGCAGGGATTCCAAAGGGATGTTATCCCCGCCCAGGATGCAGGGGCGAGCAGCAACCGAAGGTTGCGACCAGCCCTGCGGCAGACGATTCGTCAGAATCGTTGAGAGCAGAGCGAGCAACGCAAAGCGTTGCGATGGGACAAAGGTCCCTATGGCCGTTTCCCCACATTCCCCTTCCGGGGCGCGTTTCGAGTTTACCCCTGGCGACAGGCGGCACTTTACTGGTGACATCGGGCGGGATGTTTGAGCTGGGGGATTGCAAAGCAATGCCCCAGCGAGTTACCGCCGCTGCCTCCCAAGCCCATGCCGGTCATCCGGTCTTGGAAGTTCGCCCGCGCTCCTAAAGCGTTTTGGGCACTTTTGCGCCTCAAAAGTGCCGCCTACGGGCCTTACGCCGCATCCAGCGGCTATGGCGTTGCTGTGCAACGCCATCACGGCCCTCGGCCTTAGCGCCATCCAGGCGCCGTGGCCCAGCGCAGCGCGTTCTCCTGTAATGCGAGGGTTGGAACATGAGCCAATGCAATGTAAAGGTCTGAATGGAGGGGGCGGTTTTGGGCACTTTTGACGCTGCAAAAGTGCCGCCTGCGGCAGCGCGTCTCCCAAAACATAACTACGGGGCAAAACACTGCAAAGAAAGCGCACATACTCCCGCCAGCGCTATCCCCTCCCCCATCGATACGGGCGGGCATAGAGGGAACCCCTCTCCCCAAACCCCTCCCCCGAACCGGAGTATCAGCATCCTCTCTTACAAAGGTAATCGCCATCGGGCTTTTGTAACAACAAGTAACCATATCCTCTGATATGTAGTATAATTCGGAAAAATCATATAAATCTAGCAAATGGTAACCTTAGCCTAGGTGCTTCGCAAGAAAGGAATGGTTGCAACAATGGCTCAAGTGATTACTTACACCGTCAAAAATGGCCTGTATGTCAACATAACAAACCGCTGCACCTGCGCCTGTGATTTCTGTGAGCGCGGACACTATAACGGAGTGGGTGACGCCGAAAGTCTTTGGTTGGAGCGCGAGCCTACCCGCGAAGAAATATGGGATGACATTGCCTTGCGGAATCTAGTTGACTACAAAGAACTGGTCTTCTGCGGTTTCGGCGAACCGACAGTACGGCTGGACGATCTACTATGGGTGGCCCGGAGGGTAAAAGAGACGGCGCCGACATTGCCGATCCGTATCAACACCAATGGCCACGCCAATCTAATCGCTGGTCGAGATGTGACGCCTGCGTTAGCTGGTGTCATTGACGCGCTGTCCATTTCGCTCAATCGGCCTGATGCGGCGGGGTATTCTTTGCACATGAACCCGACCTTTGGTGAGGCGGCCTTCGACGGACTGCTGGATTTCGCCATACGTGCCAAACAGTTTGTGCCGCAGGTGACGCTCAGTGTTGTCGATGTGCTGGACAAGGACGACCTCAATGCCTGCAAGTCGCTGGCGTCACGACTCGGGATACCGCTTTTGGTTCGAGCGTATCATTAGCAAGAAGGATGCCGTTCGCTACGCTGTAGTTTTGTGGCGATGAAACACGGAGGAAAATCCAAAGCACGCATGCTGGTCTGCACCTCTCCGACACATGGAAGGTTCAAAATGGGGTACTTGTTCCCTCCATGAGCATGGAGCATTTGGATGACCAGGCGGTTGTCGCCCTGAATCTCTGCTGACTGATCAGCCAAGTGGGGCAGGGGGTGAGTCTTCCGCCAGTGTGCGGCACAGATGGCCATCCCCCCAAAGAAAACGGGCCGTTTCCAAAGAAACGGCCCTGTCGATTAATGTGGTTGCAACCCACTTGCCTATTTCGCCATCTTCCTCAGCAGCCACTCGTTGATCTTCTCCCCATAGCGGTAGGAGAGCCACACCAGCGCCAACGTCGCCCCGCCGATGAGCACCCAGCCCCAGATGGGCATCTGCACCGCGCCGGAGCCCACGAGCGAACTCATGATGAGGCCCGGCGGGCGGGTGAAGAGCATCATGAGGAGGAACACCGGCCAGGTGACCGCCGCCAACCCGGCGATGAAGCACAGCGCGTCATCGGGGAAGAAGGGCAGCAGGAACATGGCAAACAGGAGCGGCAGGCCCTTGCGGCTCACGATGTCCACATACTTATCCACCACCGAGGCCCCCACCAGGCGCACCACCAGCGGCCGCCCGAAGCCACGGGCCAGCGCGAAGGCCGCCACCGAGCCCACGACAGTGGCTCCGATGGAGAGGGCGGTCGCCTTCCAGAAGCCGAAGAGGAACCCGCCGGCCATGGCGGTGACGTTGCCGGGGATGGGCGCGGCCACCACCTGCGCCGCCTGCAGCAGGAAGAACACCACCGGAGCCCAGGCGCCGTAGCCCTTCACGTAGGCCTGCATGGCCTCCGGCGAGGAAAAGACGGCGAAGCCGCCGGTCTTCCACAGCCACCACAGTGCGGCGGCCAACACCACCAGCACGACGCCCACCGTGAGCCAGAACTTCCAGCCCAGCGGGCGTTTGGCGGGCGGGGTGCCCTCGGCGGGGGAAGGGGCGGCAGCGTCGCCCGTGGGCGGGGCGCTGGCCGTGTCGTCAGTGTGCGTCACAGGGGTGTGGGTTCCCTCCACCGGCGGGGCAGCTGCGCCCTCCAGGTGGGTGCGATCGTTGCTTTCGGGCATGTCAGTCTCCTATCTCCAGGTCGGAAAGGCCGCGATCCCTGAGGTAGTCGGTCACTTGCCGATGGATTTCGTCGGTCAGAGCCGTGGTGTCCTCCATTTCGGCCATCACGTCCTCCATGTACTCATAGGGCAGCACCTTGCGCAGGTTGTCGTAGAGAACCTGCTGGCTGTCGGCGTTGGGGTCGGCCTGGCGGAAGTCTACAAGCTGCCAGCGGTTGTTGCCCAGCTTCGTGAACACCAGCCGCGCCGGGGCCGTGCACTGGAATTGCTGGTCAAACTGCTTGCCCTGCACCGAATACCCGGCGTAGGAAAGCATCAGGTAGACCTTGGCGGTGTCGCGGGTTTCGGTGTCCACCCCCAGCACCTCATAGGTTTGGAAGTAGGTGTCCGCATAGCCCCAGCCCGGCAGCAGCGCTGTCTTGATGAGCCGGTCGAGGTCGGTCTCCATGGCGTCTGCGCCCACCGCCGGGTCCCACAGCAGCACGCTGTCCTTCAGGGTGCCGGCGTAGGCCCACAGTTGGCTTTCGATGAGGTAATACACATACTCCGGCATGCGGAAGACCCGACCCTTGGAGGTGCGCAGCAGCAGCAGGCCCTCGCTGTTCACCGCGTAGGTGTGCTGGGTCTTGCCGTCGGGGTCGATGAGCTCGATGCGGCTTTTGAACCGGGTGTCGCCCGCGTCGGCCACGGTGAGGCTCTCGTCGCCTGCGGCGGCCAGCACCTGCTGCACGGCAAAGCCGTCGGTCAGCAGGGCCTCGGGCCCCAGGGCGGGGTGCACCCGCAGCGACCACCCCTCATACTGGGTTGCAGCCGGCGCGGCCACGTGGCTGGGCGCGGCCGTCACCTCGGGGTGGGAGGACACCGGCGACACGCCGAGCACCTCGCACCCCGCCAGGGCAAAGGCCAGCAGCAGGGAGAGAAGCGCGGCAGGCCGCCGGCGGTTATTCTTCGCCATGGTCATCCTCCCGCCCGGCGCGGGCGCGCACGGCGCGGCGCACACCAAACCCGGCCGCCCCCACCGCCACCACCAGCAGGATGAGGCCCGCGGTGCTCACACTGCGCAGCACCGACACGATGGCCCAGAAGTTGTCGCCCATCCACCGCCCCAAAAGGAACAGCAGGCCGTTTTGCAGCAGCGTGGCCGCGGCGATGGCCGGCAGGCAGTCCGCCCGCTTGAGGCCCATGGCACCGGCCAGCGCCAGCGCCGGGGTGTTGACACCGGGGATGAACTTGGTGGCCAGCAGCACCCGCCCGCCATAGCGCGTGAGGTAATTGCGGGAGAACTCCAGCGCATCCTCGGGCAGCAGGCGGCGCACCCGGCGGCTCTGCAGCAGCCGGTCGCCCCAGCGGCGGCCAACCTCCAGCATCAGCAGACAGGCCCCAAAGGTACCCGCCCAATAGCACAGGAAATACCCCGCGCCGCCCAGGGGCAGGGGCAACGCCACCGACAAGGCCCCAATGGTGGGCAACAGGGCGTCGCCGGGCACCGGCGGCAGCACAATCTGCAGCACCGCGCCCAGGAAGAGCGCCAGCAGCGCCAGCGCCAGCGGCAGGTGCTCCACCACGTCCAGCGCGTGGGCGTATAGGCGGGAAATCAGCGCTTCCGACACAGCGTTACTCCTTAATCTTTTCCTGGTAGATGACGCCACCCACGATGGTGATGACCGGGCGGAGAGCTCCGTCCAGCACGGTGAGGTCGGCCACCCGGCCCACGGCCACGGCCCCGCGGCGGTGGCCTTCGCGGCTGACGCGGGCGGGGGTGACGGCGGCCATGATGGCAGCGTCGGCGGGGGTCACGCCCAGCCGCTCCACGGCGTTGCGCACGGCCTGATCGAGGAACAGCGTGGAACCGGCCAGGTTGCCCGCGGGCACGCGGGCCACGCCGTCCACCACTTGAACGAGCAGCCCGCCGAGGTTGTAGTCGCCATCGGGCATGCCGGCGGCCTCCATGGCGTCGCTGATGAAGAGCACACGCTCCGGGCCTTTGGTGGCGATGGCCACCCGCAGGGCCACGGGGTTGACGTGGATGAGGTCAGCGATCAGTTCCACCGTCACATCCGGGTCGGAGAGGGCCGCCCCCACCAGCCCCGGCGAGCGGTGGTGCATGGCCGGCATGGCGTTGTAGAGGTGGGTGGCCGTGATGGCCCCCTTGTGGAAGGCGCAGAGCGCCCGGTCAGCGTCCACGTTGCTGTGCCCCAGCGACACGCCGATACCGCGGGCAGTCAGGTACTCCACCATCTCCAGCGCGCCATCGACCGCCGGGTCCAGCGTGACGCGGCGCACCACGTGCTCCACCCCGTCGGTGAGCTTCCTCCAGTTCTCCACGGTCGGCGGCAGGAAGTTCGCGGTGTTCAGCGCGCCGGGCATGGAGGGCCCCATGAACGGCCCCTCCATATGGGCACCCAGCACCGCCGCGCCGGGCGTGCCCTCGGCCATGAGGGACGCTATATCCTCCAGCGTCCGGCGGGTGGTCTCCAGATCCTCGGCCGCCAAGGTGGGCAGGAAGCCCGTGACCCCGTGGGCAGCCAGCGCACGGCTCATGCCGCGCAGGGCGTCAGGCCCGTCGCAGACCCCGAAGCCCCCGGCCCCGTGGATGTGGGCATCGATGTAGCCGGGCACCACCGTGCAGCCGGTGATGTCCATCCCCGCGCCGGCCAGCTGGCCCACGCCGGCAATGATGCCGTCCTCCACCAACACATCCGCCGGGCGGAACTGCCCGTCAATGAGTGCGTTCCCGTTTTTCAGCAAAAGGCTCATGGTTCATTCCTCCATCGTTGGTCGTTCCAAATCGTGCGGGCCTGCTCCAGCAGGGCGTTGCGGGTGTTTTGGCGCGGCCGCAATACGGCGTGGCGGTGCAGGGCAGCCAGGAGCTTGCCCACCTGGGGGCCCGGCCCACCGGTCAGCGCGATGAGGTCGCCACCGTTCACGGCGAGGTCAGCGAGTGTCCAGGGCACACGGTCGGCGTCCATGCGGGCAAGGATGGCCACCCAGCGCGCCGCCGGGTCAAAGGTTGCCGGCACGGGCTTGCTGCCCCGCACGTCGGCCCGCCTGAGGTCAATGAGTTCCTCGGCACGCGCCCGCCCCAGCCGCACAAAGAGGAGCCGCAGCTTGCCCTCGCCCATCCGGCCGTCGAGGTCAGTCATATGCACGCCGATGAGCGCCGAGACCTCGTCGACAAAGGCGGTGGGGCACCGCAGGCGGGTGAGGATCTCTGCCGCCATGCCCTGCCCAATGCGGTCATGGCCCACCATGCGGCCACCCCGGCGGAGCGCTGCGGGTTTGCCCACATCGTGCAGCAGGGCCGCCACCCGGTCGGTGAGCCGGGGCGGAGCCGCCGCGCAGGCCGCAAAGGCGTGGCCCAGCACGTCGTGGTCGTGGTAATCCGCCCGCTGGGCGACGCCGCGCCCCTCTGCCAACTCCGGCAGCACCACGTCCAGCAGGCCTAGTTCATCAAACAAATGGAGACCCAGCGCCACGGGGGACGCGGGGGCAAAGACCGCCTGACCGTCCATCCCTTGCGGGGGTTCGGCGGGGCGGGGTGGGTACTTGGTGTCGGCCAGCAGCAGGCGCTTCAGCTCCCCCCACAGGCGTTCGGGGGCGATGTCGCGTAGCAGGTGCGCCCGCTCCCGCGCGGCGCGGGCCGTTGCTTCCTCCGGCACAAAGCCAAGCTCGGCGCAGAAGCGCACCAAACGCATCAGGCGCAGGCCGTCGTCGTCAAAGGTTTCCTCCGGTGCGCGGCAGGTGCGCAACACCCGCCGTTCGAGGTCGGCCCGGCCACCCAGGGGGTCTTTGAGTTCATTGGCGGCAATGTCCCAATAGAGGGCGTTGACGGTGAAGTCCCGCCGGAGGGCATCCTCCCGCTGGGGCACGCCGAAGGTGACGCTTTGGGGCCGGTGGCCGCCGCCGGGGCCGTAGCTCTCGGCCCGGAAGGTCGTGTACTCGGCTTCCTCGCCCCCGCACAGGGCCCCGAAGGTACCCAGCGCCGTGTCGCGCGGGGCGATGGTGACGCCGGGCACGGCGGCAAAGAGCGCCATGGCCTCATCCGGGGGCAGGGGGCCGCAGACGTCCCAATCGCCGCCCGCTAACCCCAACAGGGCATTGCGTGGCCGGCCGCCCACCACATAGAGCGCGCCGCCCGCCGCCGCGAAGCCTTCCGCCGCCGCCCGCAGAAAAGGCGGCACCGTCCTGTTCATTGCGTCCCTCCGATTCTGTCTATTATAGCGCATGGGGGGGCGGGGGGCAAATGGGACGGCGCACCCGCTGGTGCGCCGAACCGTACAAGCTTATGGTGCTTTTTGTCAAAAAAGCACTCGCTGCGAAGCAGCGCAAGCGCTGTACGGCAATGTGGCCGGACAACCACTGCAGTCATCCCCTGTTGGTGACCCCGCTTCCCGGAGACGACGCCAAGCGCCTTTCGGCAACGCAGCCGGAAAACCACTGAGCCATCCTCCTGTTAGTTTCCCCCACCTCCCAACCCACAAAGGGCGGTGCGTATGGCATGGGCTCGAATGATGATTGCGGCATTCCATGTGTGCATTTCGCAGCAATGTCTTTGACTTAGCATCGCCCCCAGCTTTTTAAGAAACGCGCTGCGCTGGGCGGCACTTTTGGTAAGCGCCAAAAGTGCCCAAAAGCGCCCTAGGAGGCGCGGACGAGTTTCCTAGACCGGGCGGCTGGCACCAACTTGGAAGGCAACGGCGGTAACTCGCCGGGGCATTGCTTTGCAATACCCCGGCTCAAACATCCCGCCCGTTGTCGCCGGGTTTCTGCCGCCAGCCGCCCGGGGGTAACTCGAACGCGCCCGAAAGGGACGGTGCGCCCAGCTCCCGCTGTGCAATCCAAACCGATCGCCCCTCCCCCCAGTTTGGGGGAGGGGTTAAGAACGCCTTCGCCCTGCTCTGGCTATGACGGGGATTCCCAAGGGGGACACCCCTTGGGTCGTTATTTTTCGTTCCTTTCGGGCGCGTTTCGAACTTCCCCCTGGCCATCGGCGGCACTTGGCCTGCGACAGCGGGCGGGGATGTTTGAGTCTGCGCTTTGCGAAGCAAAGGGTAGGCGAGTTACCCGCCGCTGCATCAATGCTTGTGCCGATGGCCAGGTCTTGGGAGTTCGTCCGCGCCCTCTTGCGGTTTTGGGCACTTTTGACGCTGCAAAAGTGCCGCCCAGCGCAGCGCGTTTCCTATAGGCGACGGCATTTCACGAAGTACACACACCTCAGCGCCAATATCGCTCAAGGTTCCGCGCCTCATACACAATGCCCGACGGCAGTGATTACTATTGCTGTATCCGCATGAATTTGTATATACTTTCACCAATGAATAGATGATTGATGGAAAGGCGGCAATCACATGGCACTGTTGATCGACAACGCTGCAGCGGTTGGCCAGCTGTCTCTGCATGATATGGAGCTGCTGGACATCAAAATCAGCTATGCCGAGCATCTGGCAGAACTCCAGTTGTGTGAAGTGGAACAATCGAGAAGAACCACGCACCGCTTGATCTTTGAGCAGATGCAGCGATTTTCCATCACGGCGGACGAACCGTGGGGCGCTGGCATGTATGTCCACGAAATCAAAGCGGCGCCTTGCCAAGACGACAGCCAAAGCGAATCGGACGGCGCGGCCTTCGTCACCGAACTCCTGTTGAACTCCGGTGATGTCATTCAGGTTGTGTCATCGCGCATTCATTACCTTTAGGCATGTTGGGTTTCAGCCATTGCGACCCGAATGAACAGCCCACTCCATTCACCCTCCCATACCCCCTGTCTACACAACACCCCATGCAACCGGTTACACAGAAGGAATTTTGCTAAAGGCGTACTATATGTATCAATAACACAGGCCAGCGGCGCGCCACGGGCGGGCCGCGCCTTCGCGCCACGGGCGCGGGAAAGGGAGGAAACCACATGCTCTACCAACGGGACTGGACGGTGAAGATCGGCTACGCGCCGACGCGCCGACGCATGTACGACACCAAGTTTGCCATGGACAACAAGCGCGCCATCCGTCAGGAGATGGAGAAGCTGGGCGCTGGCCGCGTGGAGATCGTGGACATCGACTGGCTCAACGACGAAGGGCTCTTGATTGACCCCGCCGACGTACCCGCCGTGGCCCGCCGCTTCCGCGAGGCAGGGGTGGATGCCGTCGTCATCGCCCACGTCAACTTCGGCTCCGAGGAAGTCGTGCCGCTCTTGGGGAAGGCACTGGGCGTGCCGGTGCTGCTGTGGGGCCCCCGCGACGCCGCCCCCGAGGGCATCGGCGCCCGCCAGACCGACATCCAGTGCGGGCTCTTTGCCAGCGGCAAGGGCCTGGTGCGCTACGGCGTGCCCTTCACCTACATTGAGAACTGCCGCTTGGAGGACGAACCGTTCCAGCGCGGGTTTGTGGAGTTTGTGCGGGTAGCGAGCGCCGCGCGGGAGTTCCGCCGCATGCGCATCGGGCAGATCAACACCCGCCCGAAGCCCTTCCAATCCGTCATGGTCAACGAAAGCGAGCTCATTGAGAAGTTCGGCATCGAAGTCATCCCCATGTCCACCACCGACATCGCCGGGCAGGCCGAGAAGCTGATGGCCAGCCACGCCGGTGACGTGGCCCAGATGGTCGCGGATATTGAGAGCAAGGTAGACTGCAGCGCCATGGCCGCCGAGGACATCCGCAAAATTGCGGCGGTGGAGCTGGCGGCCCTGCAGGCGGCCAAGCAGCACGGCCTGACGGCCATGGCCAGCGAGTGCTGGAGCACCTTCCGCCAGACGATGGGCATCGGCGTGTGCTTTGTCTTTGGCGACCTCACCGACCGGGGCCTGCCCACGGCCTGCGAGACCGACATCCACGGCGCGGTCACCTCGGCGCTGGCCCACGCGGCCGCCATGGGCGACACCGTGCCTTTCCTCGCCGACCTCACGGTGCGCCACCCCACCAACGACAACGCCGAGTTGCTGTGGCACTGCGGGCCGTTCCCGCAGCAGCTGGCCCGCGACCCCGCCGCCCGGCAGATGATCGAGTACAAGGGCTATTGGGAGATCAAGGGCGGCGACATCACCATCGCGCGGTTTGATGGCGTGCGCGGGGAGTACAAGCTCTTCGCCGGCCAGGCCCGCGGCGTCGATGGCCCGGTCACCAACGGCAACTACGTCTGGGCGGAGGTCAATGACTGGCCCGCCTGGGAGCGTAAGTTCGTCACCGGCCCCTACATTCACCATGTCACCGGTCTCCACGGCAAGTATGTGCCGGTGTTCCAGGAGCTGACGAAGTACCTTGGGCCGGTGGAATTTGACACCGTTTGACGCTGCGCATTCGCTCCGCTTTCGCGGCGATCGCTTTGCGCTCGCCGCGAGAGAGGAGTGCTCGTAACGGGTCGGGCTTTTCCCCGCGACGTACACGCCGCCGCGAGGCGTCCAACTGCGTCGGTCGTACTCGGCTTTAACGGGGAGACCGCCGCTGCGGCGGAAATGGTCGAGTGCCACGGGCAGGCCACTGCGTGCCTTGGCCGGATGAACCGGCCTACGGCTATGAGAGTGCAATACACGCCCTGTTCCAGCCACAGCGGGGATTCCCAAGGGGCGCGCCCCTTGGGTCGTTTCTCCTCGTTCCTAACGGGCGCGTTTGAACTTCCCCCTGGCCATCGGCGGCACTTGGCATGCGACAGCGGGCGGGGATGTTTGAGCATGGGCATTGCCCATGCGAGTTACCCGCCGCTGCATCATTGCTAGTGCCGATGGTCAGGTCTTAGAAGTTCGTCCGCGCCCCCTTGCGGTTTTGGGCACTTTTGACGCTGCAAAAGTGCCGCCTACGGCAGTTCCTTACGTCGCATCCAGGCCGCATGGACGAGCAGTTCCGAAGCGAAACGGACAGCCACGGCCCTCGGACTTGGCGCCATCAAAAGGACCGCCCGCGCGACAGCGCTCTCGTTGGCCATACCCCGAATGTGAGACAGAACCCTCGTTGCTTCCCGTTCGGAAAAGTGACGAGGAGGGTGGATAGTGTTTGGTTGACGGTATGACTGCATGGTAGGCCATACCTGCCGGTGTGGCCGCCGCCTAGACAATTCCAATTCCGCCGCCCAAACAATAGCCACGGTGCTATACTGAACCAAACGGCCCCGCCCGCCCCCGGGCGCGCGAGGCCCCCCATTTGACACACAGGAGGTTTGTCCCATGCTTGTTGGTTTCAAAGAACTGCTGACCGACGCCCGGGAAAAGGGGTATGGCGTCCCCGCGTACAACAACCTCAACTACGAGAACATTCGCATCCTCATTGAGGCCGCCACCGAGGTGCGCCAGCCCGTGCTGCTGATGCAGTACCCCGGCATGACCAATTACATGTCGATGGACGACTTCATCGCCGTGGGCAAACACATGGCCGCCAAGACCCCCGTGCCGGTGTGCCTGCACCTGGATCACAGCAGCGACGAGGACGAGCTGAGCTGGGCCCTGCGCTGCGGCTTCCAGTCGGTGATGTATGACTGCTCGAAGCTCAGCGATGAGGAAAACAGTAAAAAGCTCAACGGCCTTTGCAAGATTGCCCACGCCATGGGCGCGGATGTGGAGGCCGAGGTCGGCCACGTCGGCTCCGGCGCCAACGCCGCTGACTTCCAGGACACCTCGCTCTACACCCGGCCCGAGCAGGTGACCTGGTACCTCGAGCACACCCCGGTGGACGCGCTGGCCGTGGCCATCGGCAACTCCCACGGCGTGTATGTGGCCACCCCCCACCTGGACATCGACCGGCTGAACAAGCTGAACGCCGTCTCCTCCGTTCCCCTGGTGCTCCACGGCACCAGCGGCATCCCCGATGAGCAGGTCAGCGCGGCGATCCTGGGCGGGGTCACCAAGGTCAACATCTTCACCGAGTTTGTGCAGGCCTACACCGACAGCATCCATGCCCAGTGCGCGGCCGACCCCAAGGTGGGCTACATGAAGATGCTGCTGGGGACCCGCAAGGACCTCATGGAATACCTGCTGGCGAAGTTCCGCCTGCTCAATCCGAAGGGCCTCAAAATCGTGTAAGAAGGAGGGGGCGCATATGACGCCTCTCGTCATTGGCATGGGCGTGGCGGTGTCCGACTATCTCATCAACGTCGACCACCTGCCGCGCCCCAACCAGGGCGCCCACGCCAACAGCCACAGCTGGCAGTTTGGAGGCAAAGTAGCCACCGGCATGGCGGCGCTGGGCCGGTTGGGCGTGCCCTGCGCCTACGCCGCCGTGGTGGGCGACGACCCCGATGGTTGGGCCAACCGCGACGATTTCCGCTTCAACGGTGTGGACACCACCCCCATGGTCTTCGACCCGGCGTGGGAAACGGGCTACTGCGTTGTACTCTCCGACCTCGAGACCGGCGGGCGCTCCATCATCGGCGGCAACCGGAGGCTTCGCCTCTTGCAACCGGAAGACCTCAATGAGGCCTATTTCCGCCAGGCGAAGTACCTGCACGTGGAGCGCGGCGCGCCGGCTGAGCGTCAGGCCGCCCAATGGGTGCGGGCGGGCGGCGGCCAAGTGCTCGTGGATGCCGACGGCTACAACGAGGAGCTGGAGCAGTTCCTGCCGCTGACCGACGTGTTCATCCCGTCGGAGTTTTACTACAAAACCCGCTACGGCGAGGCTGACCCGATGGAGTGCTGCCGGCAGATGCGTGCGCTCGGTCCCCACACGGTCATCATCACCCTGGGCGAGCAGGGCTGCGTGGGCATCGGGCCCGAGGGCGAGTTCCGCCTGCCGGCCTTCCGCGTGCCGGTCGTCGACACCACCGGTGCGGGCGACGTCTTCCACGGGGCCTACTTCTATGGCCTGACCCGTGGCTGGCCCGCCGTGGAGTGCGCCCGCTTTGCTTCGGCCGTCTCGGCCATCAAGTGCACGGCCATCGGCGGCCGGGCGGCCCTGCCCACCCCCGAGATCGTGGAGCGGTTCCTCGCCACCGGCGAGCTCGATCGCGCCTACATCGAGGAGCGGCTGGAGCATTATGCCAGCCCGCCGCGGGCGCAGAGGGAAGGGTAACGGGGAGCGATGATGCTTCGCTGTTATGGCTTTATTGTCCACATGTAGTGACATTGTCCATCGGTTTCGACTGGAACCGAAAGGACGGCGCTGCCGCGCGGCGGCACTTTTGCAGCGTCAAAAGTGCCCAAAACCGCGAGGGGCACAGGCGAGTTCCCTAGACCTGATGACCGACTCCGATTTGGGAGCCAACGGCGGTAACTCGCAAGGGCATTGCTCCGCAACGCCCTTGCTCAGACATCCCGCCCGTTGTCGCCGGATTTCTGCCGCCGGTCATCAGGGGGGAACTCACACGTGCCCGTAGGACGCACGATCAGCTTTCTCGCCGCAGCTAGGGGAGCTTCCGTCGTCCTCTAGCCAAATGAGTGGTATTGCTGGGTGCGGTTCTAGCAGCGGGAGCCGGACTGCCAGTCTATCGGGGCGCGTTTCGAGTTTCCCCTTGGCGACCGGAGGCACTTGGCTTGGGACAGCACTCGGGCCTTACGCCGCGTCATGCGGCTAGTGCGACGCACAGCGTCGCACTCCCGGCCCTCGGCCTTGCGCCATCCAGGCGCTGGGAGGGGCGGGATGTTTGAGTCTTCCCGTTGCGGAGCATAAGGGAAGGCGAGTTACCGCCCTCTGGTACTCGGTCTCGTACCGATCGACAAGTCTCGGAAACTCGTCCGCGCCCATAGGCGTTTTGGGTCCTTTTGCGCCATCAAAAGGACCGCCCGCCGCAGGCGCCTAACGTATCGTATAACAAATTTGTGATCGGCGGCGCACCATCCGCGCCACACCAACAAACCGCACGAACCACCCACCGCCCTCCCCACACACAGCGGAGGGCCGGGTGATAAAATTACACCACACAAAGGAGGACACACACATGGAATACCGCAAACTGGGCCGCACCGACATCGATGTGTCGGAGATTTCGCTGGGCTGCTGGGTCACCGGCGGCGACTACTGGGGTGGGGCGGAGGACGACGAGAGCGTCCGCGCAATTGAGCGCGCCATCGACCTGGGCATCAACTTCATCGACACCGCCGAGATCTACGGCCGGGGCCACTCGGAGGAAGTGATTGGCAAGGCGCTCACCGGCGGCCGCCGCCAAAAGGTCGTGCTGGCCAGCAAGGTCTGGCAGTCGAACCTCCGCGCCCCCGACGTGAAAAAGGCCTGCGAGGGCAGCCTCAAGCGCATGGGTACCGACTGCATCGACCTTTACTACATCCACTACCCGAGCAACAGCGGCATCCCGATTGAGGAGACGATGGGTGCCCTCGACGACCTCATCAAGGAGGGCAAGATCCGCGCCATCGGTGTGAGTAACTTCAGCGTGGCGCAGATGGAGGAGGCCCTGGCCATCCACCGTTTTGACGCGCTGCAGCCCTGCTTCAGCCTCTTCTGGCGGTGGGAGGAGGAGGCCATTGCCTTCTGCGCCAAGAACGATATCGCCGTAGCGGCCTACAGCCCGCTGGCCCAGGGCCTGCTCACCGGCAAATTCACGCCGGATTGGAAATTCCCCGAGGGTGATGGCCGGGCACGGGCCGCGCTCTTCCAACCCGGAATATTTGAAAGGTGCCTGAATTCTGTGGAGGAAATCCGGCCCATCGCCGCGAAATATGGCAAGACGTTGGGGCAGACGGCCCTCAACTGGACGACGGCCCAGCCCGGCATGACCAGCGCCATCGTGGGCGCGCGCACCGCTGCCCAGGCCGAGGAGAACGCTGCGGCATCCGGCTGGCGGCTGGCGGCGGAGGACATCGCGGCCATCGAGCGCATCGGCCGGGCCTTCACCGACACCCTGCCCGAGTTCGAGCTATTCTTCAACACCAACGTGAAAAAATGAGGCGCACCGCCTGAAGGAGAACCCCATGGCCCAGGAGTTGACCACCCTCTTCCCCATGGTGCAGTTCAAGCCGGATACCTGGGAAATCGACGAATTTGACTGCGCCAGCCTGTTCCTGCTCGTCGGCACCGAGCGTGCCATGCTCATCGACTGTGGCATGGGCATCGGCGACCTGAAGGGTGCGGTGGAGAAGATCACCGACAAGCCGCTCATCGTGGTCGTCAGCCACAATCACCCCGACCACACCGGCAACTGCTACCAGTTCCCGGAGGTATACCTCCACCCCAAGGAGCTGGAGGGCCGCCCTCTGCCCTTCCCGGCGGCCAAGCGGCGGGAGGACATCGCGCGCATCTCCTCCCGGCAAAAGGGCCGGCTGTTGAGCGCGTTCACCATGTTCCGCCCCTATGCCTTTGACCTGGACGTGGACCTGCGCGACCCGGCCCCCGGCGACCCCAAGCCGGTGTTCCTGCCCCTCACCGACGGGCAGAAGTTCGACCTGGGCGGCGGGCGCATCGTGACGGCCTACGAGTGCCCCGGCCACGCCCCCGGCGAGATGATGTTCCTGGATGAGCAGACCCGCAGCCTCTTCTGCGGCGACGCCCTCAACTACAACCTGGGCATCGGTGCCTGCCCCGTGGAGACGGCCCTGCGCTACCTCGAGCGCATGCGTGACATGGCTGACCAGTACGACGGCATCTACAACGGCCACCACGACTTCCGCCCCCTGGGCCTGCCGCTGGAGGACGACTGCCTGCCCAACGTCATCGACCTGTGCCACCAGATATTGAACGGCACCTACAGCATGACCGAGGTGCCAAACTTCTGGGGTTCCGGCCGGTTGAAACTGGGGTCGGCCCCCGTCAAGCCCACCGACGGCCCGGTCAAGGGCTTTGACATGGACGCCACCACCTCCAAAATGATCACCAAGGGCCGCAACTTCCTGGGGTTCAATCCGAATAACATCTTCGAGAAGAAGTAGGATTGCGCCGAACAACGAACCAGCGCCGCCCGGCCAATGGCCGGGCGGTGTGTTGTTTTAGGAAGGTGCTGAAACTGCGAGGCGTAAGGGGTGTGGCTATGATCTTCGCCCTCTACAACCCGTCAATGGGCGCAACCCTCTCCCCAACCTCTCCCCCGAACCTGGGGGAGGGGAAAGACTGCCTTTGCCATTTGCGTCCGCATCTCTATCTGGGAGTAGAACCGACGGCAAAAACGTCATCTGTCCCTGGTGGTAGCTTATTCTTCCACCAAGTCCCGCTGCGGCAGCGGAAGTTGATCGTGCCATCTCCCTTCGGGGCGCGTTTGAGTTTTCCCCGGGCGATCGGCGGCACATAGCTGGCGACAGAGGGGTGGGATGTTTGAGTCTTCCCGTTGCGGAGCATAAGGAAAGGCGAGTTACCACCCTCTGCTACTCAATCCCGTGCCGATCGTCAGGTCTAGGAAACTCATCCGCGCCCAAAGGCGTTTTGGGTCCTTTTGCGCCTTACAAAAGGACCGCCCGCGGCAGGCGCCTTTGTAAGGATAGGAAATAGGGCACAGCAATACAGACCAATTAGGTGGCACTATCGCCTGATGCTCCGATTTGCAGCCAGCCCTGGCTACTTTTCCCCTGCCACCAACCCCACCACCCGCTCCGCCGTCTCCTCCGCGCTCTCCCCCTCGGTATAGAGCGTGTGCTTGGCCAAGAGGGCATTGCAGGGGCTCTCCAAAAAGTGGCGGTTCAAAACAAAGGCCGCTGGCTCGTCTGTCAGCTGGCGCAGGCGCTCGGCCAAGATGCCCTCGGCACGGTCGATATCGGCGCAGGGCAGCAGCAGAATGACGGGGCAGGGGGATAATGCGGTGCGCACGCGGGTAAAGCTGTCGGGCTCGTCGTACACACTGTGCCCCGCGCCCAGGTCGATGACGTGGCCGGGGTAGTCTGACACCGCCCGGCAGACGGCGTGGGCCTCGAATGGCTTCCAATAGGCAAAGACGCCGTCCATCCCGCCGGTCTCATAGGCGGCACGCTCGGCATCCCGGTTGAAGCCGATCTCCTCATAGTAGGGCCAGCGCACCTCGTCCAGCTCCACCCGTGGCCAGCCGATGCGCGCGGAAACCTGCGCCGCCACGGTGCTTTTGCCGGCACACATGGGGCCAATGAACACGATGGGTTCGTTCATGCGTCCTGCCTCCTGTTGGCATTACCATAGCATGGGCGGGGCTGGTGGGCAAGGGTCGCTTCGGTTTTGTAGGTGCTAGAGAAGCATTTCGCTTTTTGGGTGGGTAAAGCGTAGTCGTTGCAAAATAAAAGAGAGTACCAAAGGAGGCGCTGCCGCGTGGCCTAGGCGCCTAGGCTGGTCGCACGCTTCCGCGCGCTGCTCGCCTATGCAACCTAGATGGCGCTAAGCCGAGGGACGTGATGGCGTTGCAAAAGCCACGCCATAGCCGCTGGCTGGTGGCGGCCTTTGGCCGCCTGGTCGTGTGCTTCGCACACTGCTCGGCCCTGCAACCCGGCTGCTCGCCCATGCATCCTGGGATGCGGTGTAAGACCCTTAGGCGGCACTTTTGCAGCGTCAAAAGTGCCCAAAACCGCAAGGGGGCGCGGACGAACTTCTAAGACCTGACCACCGGCACGAGACCGAGAGGCAACGGCGGTAACTCGTTTCCGCATTGCTCCGCAATTCGGAAACTCAAACATCCCGCCCGTTGTCGCAAGCCTACTGGCGCCGATGGCCAGGGGGAAGTTCGAAACGCGCCCCGATGGGCCGCCACGCCCAACTCTCTAACCCCTCCCAAACTGGGGAGAGACGGGAGACCGGGATCTGGATTGAACGGCGGAAGTTTTGCGCACCGTTTTTCGTCTCCCTTCGGGGCGCGTTCCGAGTTCCCCCCTAGCGATCGGCGCCAGGCAGCCGACGACAGAGGGGCGGGATGTCTGAGTCTTCCCGTTGCGGAGCATAAGGGAAGGCGAGTTACCGCCCTCTGCTACTCAGCCTCGTGCCGATCGTTAGGTCTAGGAAACTCGTCCGCGCCCTAGGCGTTTTGGGTCCTTTTGCGCCATCAAAAGGACCGCCCGCGGCAGCGCGTCGCCTTGGTACCGCACAAAATCCCTCGTCAATCCTTAACTGGCACTTCCCGCAGTTTTCTCCTCATCAACTCGTCGTAAAACCCAACCCATAAGCAAATGGCACCTCCGCTCAAACCCTCCTCACCCCGCCGCCCACCCGGAATGCCTATACAATCGGGGGCGCTTTTCACACGGCCCCGCTTGTGCGGGCACAGCCCATCCGGCTATACTGTTGCACAGTACGCAAAAGGGTGGGCTTCATGGAGAAACTCTGGAACAAGAATTACATCCTGCTGGTCTTCGGGTCCATCCTGATGGCCATGCCGGTGAGTACGATGAACACGGCCATCCCGCTCATCGCCGCGGGGCAGGGCATGAACGGCGCGACGATCGGCCTGCTGACGGCGGTGTACACGGTGGGCATCGTGCTGACGCGCCCGTTTTTCGGCGCGTTCATCGACCGGCGGGGGCGGCGGGGCATGCTGCTGTTTGGTATGGCGCTCTTCCTCCTGGCGCTGGTGCCGCTGCGGTGGCTTTGGATGCCGGCGGCACTGCTGGCGCTGCGGCTCATCCAGGGGGTTGGCTACTCGGCCTACACCAATTGCACCGGCACGCTGGTGACCGACGTGACCCCACCCCGGCGGCTTGTGGAGGGTGTGGGGTTCTTCACCGTGCTCTGCAACATCGCGTTCCTCAGCCTGGGCCCGGCATTGGCGGTGCTGCTGTCGTCCGGCGGCAGCTACGGGCCGGTGTTCCTGGTGGGCGGGCTGCTGGGCGTTGGGGCCATCGCGGTGTTCCTGCCCATGGACAACCACCGGCACTTCCAGCCACGGCCCGGCACGGGCAAGCTCACCGCCGGCGATGTGATTGAGGGATCGGTGCTCAAGCTCTGCCTGGCCAACACCTGCATCGCGCTCACCACAGGCCTTTTGAACACCTTCCTGCCGGTGTGGGCCATGTCCCAAGGCATCGGCAACCTGTGGGTGTACTTTGCGGTGTACGTGGGGGGGATGCTGCTCTCCCGCCCGGTGGTGCAGCCGCTGCTGCGGCGGCTGGGCACCATGGGGGTGATCGTCTCCAGCATCGGCCTGCTGGTGGTGGGGCTGGCGCTGGTCGGCCTCTCCCACACGCTGCCGATGCTGCTGCTGGCAGGGTTCCTCAATGGCTTCGGGTTCGGCATCAACAACCCGGTCGTCAACTCCCTGACCTATCGCCTGTGCCCGGAGGATCGCCGCGGCGTGGCCACCGCCACCCTCTACGGCACCTTTGACGGCGGCACGGGCATCGGCGCGCTCATCGGTGGAGCGGTGTCGCAGCTCACGGGGTACGGCGGCATGTTCCTGGTGTTCACGGTCGCGCTGGTGGCGGCGGCTACGCTATTTCTCACCCTGGTGCGCCCCCAGATGGCACGGCAGGGGGTAGCGGACAAAGAATAGCCCACATCATGGGAGAGAGCCGGAGCTTTGCGCTTCGGCTCTTTTTGCTGCCCTCCTGTCGCGTCAGACACTGCCCTTGGCGTGTGGTGCCGCCTCTTCCCCCTGCACCTCCCCGCCCGTGGCGCGGATCTGCGCAACCGCCCCCAGCCGGGCACGCCGGCGACGGATAGCATCCACGGCCCAACCCATCGCCAGCCCCAGGAACAGCCCGAAAAGCGCCGCCGTGGGGCCGAAGCTCACGTCGGTGACAAGGCCCAGCCGCAGCAACAGGCGCAAGTGGTTGGCCACGGGCAGCAGCAGCGCCCACGGCAGCAGGAAGAGCACCAGCGACACCACCGCCATCGGCAGGGGCACCGCGCCGTCATCCAGCATACG
Organism: Bacillota bacterium; assembly: GCA_023398815.1. GTDB lineage: Bacteria > Bacillota > Clostridia > Christensenellales > UMGS416 > JAEYRA01. The sequence goes on along the minus strand of JAEWRW010000004.1, from coordinate 1,572 downwards.
CCACAAGGCCGCCGCCAGCAGAGTGGCCAGCAGCCACAGGGAAATCAGCGCCGCGATGTACCCCCACAAGGGCCCAATGCTGCGGCGGCTGGGGTGGTAGGGGAGCACCCAACGATCCAACACGGCGGCCAACACCACCACGCCCACCAACAGCAACGCGCGCAGCAGCACCGTTCGGCCGTCTGGCCGGGGCAGGGCGGGGTGCGCCAACGCCAGCACCAGCGCCGCCGCCAGCAGCCCCAACAGAGCCACGGACAGCCCACCCGGTCTTGGAAACCAGTCCATCCAGCAGGTCAGAACGACGTTGCAGCCGGCGCAGACCACCAGCGCCGGTGTCAGCACCCGCCAATCACGCCAGCGGGGCCGCAGATGGAGCAGCAGCAGCCCGCCCAGGGCGAACACCGCCGCCAACGTCACTGGCGGGATGCGGCTGGTCAAATTGCCAAAGGCATCCTCCCCCCAGGCGGGCTGGGCCAGCACGGCCACCCATAGCCCCGCCACCAGCGCGGCGAACCCCAGCCAGACACGCACTTGTCTCCACGCCATGGCGAAACCCCCTATGAGGAAACTTTAGTGATTCCTATTGTATGCCTGCGTGTAGCAAAAGAAAAGTGTTTTACACGCTTTTGTTATGAATGGATGGCACTCCGGCAATACTCCAGGGGACGGGGAAACCCCCGCGCGAAGGAGGAACACCCATGCTGGAACGGATGAACGACGGCTTTCGCCGACTGCTCGACCGGCTGGAGGGCGTGGAGCCGCTGCCGCCCTCGGCGGTAGACGAATATACCGCCGAAGCCATGCGCGCGCTGGACGCCTGGCACGCCGCTGAGCAGTACTTCAACTCGGTCACCGACCCCGACCTCATTGAGTATGCCCTCTACGAGGTGGAAGCCGCCCGCCGCAAATACGAGTACTTGATGCGCAAGCTCCGCAGCGGCGATGCGATGTATGAAGATGCGATGGAGCAACGTTATCAGTGACGCTGCGCTAGGCGGCACTTTTGAGTGCGTCAAAAGTGCCCAAAAACGCCACCCCCGTTCGGGCCTTACGCGCCATCCAGGCGCTAGGGCGACACATATGTCGCCCTCACGGCCCGAAACGCTTGAGCACGCGTCCGGCGTGCCCGAGCGGACGAGTTTCCTAGATCGGACGACCGGCACAAGATTGGGAGGCAACGGTGGTAACTCGTAAGCGCATTGTTCCACAATGCGCTTACTCAAACATCCCGCCCGTTGTCGCCTGCTTTTCTACCGCCGATCGCCCGGGCTGGTCGCGTGCTGCGCACGCTGCTCGCCCAAGCAACCCGGGAGAAACTCGAACGCGCCCGAAGGAAGAACGGAGACGGCACGACTTGCTTCCGTCACCAACCCTTTCTTACGTTGCCCCTCCCACAGTTGTAGGGAAGGGGAAAAGAATTTCCGCGTGACCCCCGAGCCGCCGGGCGGTTCATCCGCCCAAGGCACACCGCAGCTCGTCTGTGGCACCCCTCCCTTCTCCGCACATCGCGTTCCCGCGTAAAAACCCCGCACGACCAAGGAAACTGGCAGCCGCGAGCGGGTTTATCCCGCC
>JAEWRW010000054.1 GCA_023398815.1 Bacillota bacterium | reverse complement strand
CCCGGCCGGCGCCACCGGGCCGGCCGCGAAGGCGCGGCAGTCCTCCACCCGGATGATGCCTGGAATGCCGGCAATGGCCTTGAGGCTGCGCAGCGCCTTCACCGCGGCGTCCATACTGCGCTCATGGGTGCGGTGGGTGACGATGTAGAGCGGCACCACCGGCATATCCCACCCCCGCTGCACGCAGGAGGAGATGCTGACGCCGTGGCGGGCCAGCTCCCCGGCCACATCGGCCAGCACACCGGGCTGATCGAGCACCTCCATGTGCAGGAAGAAGCGGGTCTCCCAGTCGGTGGCGACATCCACGTCATCGGTGGTGTCGGCATTGTGGAAGGTGTTGTAGCGGTGCTGGGTCGTCTTGCTGGCCGTCACCATGTCGCTGATGATGGCCGACGCCGTGGGGAAATCCCCAGCCCCGCGGCCATAGAGCATAAGGCTGCCCACCGCGTTGCCGTGCACATACACGGCGTTAAAGGAACCACGCACCGAGGCCAGCGGGTGCGACGAGGGAATAAACGTGGGGTGCACCCGCGCTTCAATGGTCATCCCCCGCTTCTTGCCGATGGCCAGCAGCTTAATCTCATACCCCAGTTCCCGCCCAATGGCAATGTCTTGGGCGGTAATGTCGCTGATGCCCCGGCGGAACACACGATCCACCGGCACATGGGCGTGGAAGGCCAGCGAGGAGAGAATGGAGAGCTTGCACACCGCGTCGTGCCCCTCCACATCGTTAGTGGGGTCTGGCTCGGCGATGCCCTTGGCGCTGGCCTCGGCCAAGGCTTGCTCGTAGCTCATGCCATCGGCGCTCATCTTGGAGAGGATGTAGTTGGTGGTGCCGTTGATGATGCCCTTAACCTCGGAGATTTCGTTGGCCTGCATGGACTCGTTGATGAGCTTGATGATGGGAATGCCGCCGCAGACGCTGGCCTCGTAATAGAGCCCGGCCCCGCTCTCCCGCGCGGCGGCCTCCAGCTGGGGCCAACGGTGGGCGACGGCCTCCTTATTGGCGGTCACCACGGTCTTGCCCGCCCGCAGCAGCGCCGTGAGATAGGTCGCCGCGGGCTCCACCCCGCCCAGAAATTCGGCCACCAACTCGATGGAGTCGTCCTCCAGAATGTCCTCAAACCGTGTGGTCAAAATGTCGGTGCGGACCCCCGCCGGGCGCGTCTTGCTCTCGTCCCGCACCAGGGCGCGAACGATCTCAAAGCGCACGCCCTCCCGGTGGGCGATGCCCTCGCCGTTGAGCATGAGGGCGTTAAAGACCCCAGCGCCGATGTTGCCCAGGCCCAGCAGGCCTACCTTGACCACTTTTGCGTCCATGCTAATTCCGGTTCCTCTCATAAATGATGCGAAGGCCTTCCAGCGTCAGACTGCCGTTGACGCGGGTGATCGTGGTGGATTCGTTGGAGATGAGCCGGGCCATGCCGCCGGTGGCAATGACCTGGGCCGCCGGGTCACCCAGCTCCCGGCGCATGTTGGTCACGATGTTATCGACCGAACCCACATAGCCGTAGATGATGCCCGCCTGCATGTTGCTGACGGTCGTGCGGTTGATGACACCCTCGGGCTTGACGAGCTCGATGCGCGGCAACCGCGCCGCGCCGGTCACCAATGCCTCGGCGGAGAGCTTGATGCCCGGCATGATGGCCCCGCCCAGGAACTCCCCATCGGCCGAGATGGCGTTGAACGTGGTGGCCGTGCCAAAGTCGATGACGATGGCCGGGCCGCCGTGCAGCTCATAGGCCGCCACCGCCGAGGCGATGCGGTCGGAGCCGACCTCCCGCGGGTTGTCGTAACGGATGTTGAGCCCGGTGCGCACCCCCGGCCCCAGCACCAGCGGGTCGAACTCGAAATAGGTGCGGCACATGTGTTCGATGGTGAAGTTGATGGACGGCACAACGCTGGAGACCACCGCCGCCTCAATCTCACCAAGGGAGATGCCCTTGTACTGCAAGAATTGCAGCAGCATGAGACCATACTCGTCGCTGGTCTTCTTCATGTCGGTGGAGAAGCGCACATACTGCACCATCTGCCGCCCGTCGTAAATGCCTGTTTTGATGTTGGTGTTGCCAACATCCATTGCGAGGATCATAAGCTGTCCTTTCTCAAAACCTTTTGCAGTGCCAACAGGATGGGAACGCAGAGCACCACGGCCACCGCCGCCTCGGGCAGGCCGTTGGTCAGCACCACGCCGGCCAGCATCGCCCCCACCGCCGGCACGGTCATATTAAGGCTCGCCGCCAGGGGCCCCGCGCCCAACCCATAGAGCATGCCCAGGAACAACACCGTGTTGGTGAGCGACCCCACCGCCGCCGTGATACCCAAGCCCACCCCGGCGGGCAGGCGCTTTGTCAACTTGTATGCGCCCCAAACGGCCAGCGGAATCAACAGACGCGGCAGGAAGATGCTGGGGTACAGCGCCCAGGGGGTGTGCATCAATGCCGCCACCAGCACCGAGGGCGCGGTCAGCGCCTTATAAAGGCTCGTCAGTGCGAATGTCAACCCCAGCAGCAATCCCGAACGCCAACCAAGTAGCACCGTACCCACCACAATGGGCAGGCACATCAGTGTTACATCTATGCTGAGGAAAGGCAAGGTTAAAAAGCCAAGTGGGGTCAGGCCCAGAATGAGGGTCAGCGCCAGCATCAGCGCCGTTGCGGTCAATCGCCGGATATTCATGTTGTACCTCCGTTCAAACTCCCTGTGGGATGTCTGACAGTTTAGAATAGGGTGGCCAGTTCGGTTCCATTGAAGCACCGCAAGCAGCGCTATGGGATACCGACTTTGCATCATTATACCATCAAAACGCTGGAAGGCAAATTGCACATCCTGACGAAAAGATTACGAGGATTTCATGGATTTTATCCGCAGGTGTGCTATAATCATTGCATAAGGCCTTTTTGGGCCAAATTACCAAGGGAGGGAAATACTATGACACTGTGGAAATGTTCGGTCTGTGGGATGATTGTACAGGGTGACGAAGCGCCGGACGCCTGCCCCAAGTGCGGCGCGCCCAAGGACAAGTTTGTGAAGCTGACCGAGGAAGAGGCCGCCAAGGTCTTCGCCTCCGACCGCACCAACGACATCCACATGGAGATTGTGGAGCTGGCGATGCGCATTGAGAAGCTCGCGCGCGAAGGCATCGAGATCAACCTCGACCCCCCCTGCGTGGCGCTGTTCAACAAGGCCGTCAACGAGGCTTGGATCATCAAGCAGCGCAGCAAGGCCGAGATGGCCGGCCACATGGGCAAGGGTAAGTGGTAGACGCTACGCGTCCGCCTGTGCCGCTTCGCGCCACAGGCGAGTAGGGAAGTTCTTGTCAAAGCCATTGTTTGCCGCGTGACGCAAATGCCGTCACGCGGTATTCTTTTTTCCTCTCATGCCGTTTTTCCATGAGGAATGCGCTACTTCGGGCGCGCAGGACAACGGGCCGAAATACATACGGCTCATGTCGCTCTGCATTGAAAACCGGATCCCCCTTTTTGCAGGGATTCTGAATACCAACAGATCTCGTACGAGAGGAGTAGTTCAGACCCGACCGCCGATTCATTCGGCGGGAGGAATGCCACCGCCAGCATGCGCCACGCAATGCCCCCTCCCTCGCGTCTCCCAGCTGCAGATGACATGAGCCCAGAAGTAAAGAAATCGTCCGGCGACCTGTGCGCCGGACGATTCTACATAGTCTGAACAAGAGCTTCTGAATCGCGGATGACGCAACAGCGTCATTCGCGAACGGTCACGACCAGAGCCGATCGTGGGAATCCCAATCGTTCCACTCGTCGGTGTCCATCCAGATGTTCTTGGGGTGGTCGGGGTGCATCTCGCGCACCAGGTCCTCGTTGATGCCGTCAAAGCCGAGACCGGGCTTGTTGGGCACATCAATGTAGCCCTTGTCAATTAAAGGCATGGGCAGACCGGTGACTAGCTGGGACCAACGATCCACAATCTTCTGGCTGTGGAACTCCAGCGCCAGGAAGTTCTCGGTGGCCGCGGCGGTCTGCACGCAGGCCAGGCAGGCCACCGGGGTTTCGGCCATGTGCATGGCCATGGCCACGCCCTTACGCTGGGCGTAGTCGCCGATCTTCTTCGTCTCCAGAATGCCGCCGGAGGACAGGATGTCGGGGTGGATGACGCCGACGGCGCGGGCATCCAGCAGCGGCAGGAAGTCATCGAGCAGGTAGCAGTCCTCACCGGTGGCGATGGGCGTGTTGCAGCTCTGCGACAGGCGCACATACTGGTCGGTGTACTGCCAGGGCACCATGTCCTCATACCAAGCAAGGCCGTAGCCATCGAGCTTCTGGGCGATGGCAATGCAATCCTCCAGCCCGATGTGGCCGAAGTGATCGGTGGCCAGCGGCACGTCGTAGCCAATCTTCTCACGGATGAGGCGGATGCGCTCCTCCAGCACATCCAGGCCCTTCTTGGTCACGTGGATGCCGGTGAAGGGATGGGCGACGTTGTAATAGTCGTAGACGCCAGCCTTGGCGGCGCGGATGCGCTCGGCGTCGCCGCTCTCGCTAGCGTCGTGCATCTCCTGGTAGACCTTATGCCCCTGCTCCAGCCAGCCCAAGGGCGCGGTCAGCGTGCCGGGGATGCCAAAGAGGTTGCCGATGCCCACGTCCATTTTGAGGAACGTGTAGCCATTGTGGTGCATACGCTCGATGAGCGCGTCGGCCATGGCCTCGGGGGTGTCCTTGCCTTCCACGTCGGTGTCGCAGTAGATGCGGACGCGGTCACGGAACTGGCCGCCCAGCATCTGCCAGATCGGGATGCCATAGACGCGGCCCACGAGATCCCACAGAGCGATCTCGATGGCGCAGACGCCGCCGGCCTGCCGGGCACGGCCGCCGAACTGCTGGATGCGGCGGAAGATCTTATCCACGTTGCAGGGGTTCTGGCCCAGGATGACGCGCTTGAGCATCTGCGCGTACAGGAGACTGGCGCCGTCGCGCACCTCGCCATAGCCGCTGACGCCCTGGTTGGTGTCGATGCGGATGACGTAGTTGACCCAGTGCCCACCGCGATGCTGGTGGATCTCGCAGATCTTCATGTCGGTGATGCGAAGCGTCGACGGATTGGAACAGGTGTTCTTGATGTTGATGTCCATGCGTTCCCTCCTTGTGCGTTGGCTATACTATTCTGGCATCTTCCGATGCCCCTTGCCCAAACGAACTCCGCCTCTCTGACGGGGTGAACAAAAGCAAAAACCGCCGGCTGACCAGCCGACGGCCCGTGCCTACTTCTTAATTTTCTTCCAATCCAACTTGTTTTCCTGCTTGTTTATCAACCGTTCGATGTTTTCCTTGTGCTTCCACAAAATAATCGCCGCCAACGCCAGGCCAAAGAGGCCAAACTGCCAGCCAATGACCGGAAGAGCGAAACCGACAATGGGGAACATCAGCACGCCGAAGATGGAGCCAACCGACACATAGCCGGTGAGAGCGATGAGCGCCACCGCCAGCACAAACACGATGAGTGTGAGAACCGGCTGAAGCACGACGAGTACCCCGAAGGTCGTGGCCACGCCCTTACCCCCGCGGAAACCCAGAAACGCCGGGAAGATGTGCCCCACCACCACGGCGAGACTGACGATGTAGGCCGGCACCGGCCCCAGTAGCAGCAGCGCCAGCAGTGCGGGCAGCACACCTTTCAGGGTGTCCAGTAAAAAGGTGAGCCCCCCCAGGCGCATGCCGTGGTTGCGCAGCATATTGGTGGATCCGGCATTGCCGCTGCCCTTCTGGCGGATGTCCTCACCAGTGAGGCGCTTGCTCAGCATGACTGCCGGAGACAGACCCCCAAAGAGATAGGCGGCCACCGCCGCCACAATGATCCAGACGATCTGGGTGGTGTTCATTGACTCTTCTCCTGTCTGCTGCGGCAGATGATTTTAAGCGGCGTGCCGGTGAAGTCAAAGGTCTTGCGCAGGTGGTTGTCCAAATACCTGCGGTAGGAATCCTTCATCAGGTCTCCGTTGTTGGCAAAGAGCGTGAACTCCGGCGGGGAGATGCCCGTCTGGGTGGAGTAGTAGATGCGTAAGCGTCGGCCCGAGAAGGCCGGCGGCTCGTTGGCGGCCAGCGCGTCACCGATGACGTCATTCAACAACCCCGTGGGGATGCGCCGCTGGCTGTTGGCATGCACCTCGTCCACCAGCTCCATCACCTTGTTGAGGCGCTGCCCCGTCTTGCAGGAGATGAACTGGATGGGGGCATACTGCATGAACACCAGCTGGGTCTTGAGCTCGTTGACATAGCGGCCCACGGTGGTGTCGTCCTTGTCGATGGCGTCCCACTTGTTGACGAGAATGACGGCGGGCTTGCCCGACTCCTGCACGTAACCGGCGATCTTGGCGTCCTGGTCGCTGACCCCGGCCTCGGCGTCGATCATCAGCAGCGCCACGTCGCAGCGGCGCACCGCCGACAGCGCCCGGATGACCGAGAAACGCTCCAGCGACTCCTGCTCGATGCGTGCCTTGCGCCGCAGGCCCGCCGTGTCGATGATGACGTAGGGCCTCCCCTCGTGGGTGAAGCCGCTGTCAATGGCATCGCGGGTGGTGCCGGGCACATCGCTCACGATGGTGCGGTCCTCCCCCAGGATCCGGTTCACGAGCGACGACTTGCCGGCGTTGGGCTTGCCCACCACGGCAATGCGGATGGTGCCCTCGTTGTCGTCGGGCTCCTCCTCGGCGTCGATGGTCTGGATAACGGCGTCCAGCAGGTCGCCGGTGCCCATGCCATGCACCGACGAAATGGGCAGCGGCTCGCCGATGCCCAGCTCGTAGAACTCAAACATGGCGTCCTCGCGCATGGCGTTGTCCACCTTGTTGACGACCAGCAGCACGGGCTTGTTGATCCGCCGGAGGTAGTCGGCCACGTCCTGGTCCTCACTTGTCATGCCATCGCGGCCATCCACGAAGAACAGGATGAGGTCAGCCGTCTCGGCGGCGAGCTGGGCCTGGGTGCGCATTTGGCGCTTGATGAGGTCCTCGCTCTCCATCTCAATGCCACCGGTGTCCACCAGGGTGAAGCGGCGGCCCAGCCACTCGGCCTCGGCGTAGATGCGGTCGCGCGTCACGCCAGGGGTATCCTCCACAATGGAGATCTGCCGGCCGACGATGCGGTTGAAAAACGTGGACTTGCCCACGTTCGGGCGGCCAACGATGGCCACGATCGGTTTTGACTTAGTTGCCAAGGGGTTCCTCCTCAAATCCACAGACGGCCCGGACAAAGGACTCACCGTCGCAGGCCACCGCCCGCACCGGCACTTCCAGGTACTCTTCCAGCGCCTGCAATGTCATGTCATCTAAAAATACATCCTCGCCGGTGCGCAGCGCCGCGGCGGAGAAGAGCATCTCCTGCCCCAACGCCTGCCCCTGGGTGGCAGCGGCGATGTCTGCCCCACCCAAGAGACCCGCCACCGTCACCGTCGGGCCAAAGAGCCGGTTCTCCGCACGGATGACGTTGACCTTCAGGTTGGGCAGCCGTTCCTCCAACTGCCGGGCCATGGCGCTGATGACGCCGAAAGCCGACACGCCCGTGACGATGCTAATGCGCCGAGGGGCAGGCAGGTCGGGGGGTAACTCCTCCAGCGCCCACTCAAACTCATCGAGCATGGTGCTGACCATGCCCACGCCGTTGCCAAGCTGGGGCGTATGGCCGCCATCGGGGTAGCGCTTGGGCGGAAGCCCCGCCCGCTCGTAGAGCTCGTCCGCCGCGTAGGCGAAGCCTTCCCCACAGCGTTGGCGGCACTCCTGGGCAAAGCGCTCCACCTGTTCGATGGCTGCCTTTGCCTCGTTCTGCCCCACGGGGGGAAGCTGGGCCAGCCCCTGCCGGTGGCAGGTCATGCCCAGCGGTACCACCGCCGCTGTGCGCACCGCCGGGTAGAGGGCGAACAGGTCGCCGAGCGACCGATCCAGCACCGCGCCGTCGTTGTAGCCGGGCACCAGCACCATCTGCGTGTGCAGGATGATGCCAGCTTGGGCCAACTGCGTCAGCCTCTCCAGTATGTTGCCCGCCCGCGGGTTTCCCATCATGCGAATGCGCACCTCAGGGTCGGTGGCGTGCACCGACACATAGAGCGGTGAGGGCTGCCGGCGGAGAATCCGCTCAAACTCGCGCTCCCCCACGTTTGTCAGCGTTACATAGTTGCCAAAGAGCACACTGTAGCGCCAGTCATCGTCCTTCACATACAGGCTCTCGCGCATGCCGCCGGGCAGCTGATCCACAAAGCAAAACACGCACCGGTTGCAGCAGCGGAGCTCATCGGGGTACAACCCATCCAGCACCAACCCCAGCGGTTCCTCGGCAGGTTTTTGTATGTGGAACACACGCTGGCCCGCCACCGTGGCGCAGGTCAGCTCCAGCCGCCCCTGTGCGGAGAACCAATTGTAATCGATGAAATCCAGAACCGGCTCGCCGTTGATCCCCAGAAGGTCCATGCCCGGCTCCACCCCGGCACGGGCCGCCCGGCCATCGACGCCGGTGATGCGCAATGCCATGTTTTCCCGCCTTTGAGCAATTAGTATCATTATCGATGATGGCGGGTGCAAAGTCAAGCTGACCAGCCCCGCCCAAACAAACGCAAACAACCGGAACGGATGGCTCCGGTTGTCCTCTTCCCTGTGTCAGTGTCTCCCCGTCGCTAGGGCTCCATCCGCCGGATGAGAGCCTTGAGCTCCTCACGCAGTTTCACGATCTCGTCCATCGGCAGGCCGATGGCACAGACCATCTCCGGCATAAAGGCCTCCACATTCTTTTGGATGTCCATGCCCTTCTGGGTGATCTGCACCTGCACCACGCGCTCATCAACGGTGGAGCGGCGGCGGGTCACATAGCCCTTTTCCTCCAGCTTTTTGAGCAAAGGCGTCAGCGTGCCGCTGTCCAGCAGCAGCTTCTCGCCAATGTCCTTGACCGGCAGCTCCTGGTGCTCCCACAGCACCATGAGCGTTACATACTGGGTGTAGGTCAAGTCCAGCTGCCGCAGCAGCGGGCCATAGGCACCGGTGACTTTGCGCGACGCGGCATACAGCGCAAAGCACAGTTGATTGTCCAATCGTAAAACGTCCGCGACCTCTTGTTTCATAAAACCCCATCGTCCCCCGTTATCCTGCGAACAGCCTTCAATATAATCTGTTCCAATTGATTATAGAGCAACGATTCAAAAATGCAACCAATTTTCCGAAAATTTAGGACAGAAAATGAAAAAATGATTGGATTTCACACTGTGTGGATCGGTGGAAGTGCCAATTGGCAGCGATTTTCGCCCACTTCGTCGGGCAATTCACCCTGTTCCTCCACAAACCCGCGGGAGAGGTAGAGCCGTCGCGCTGGCCCGCCGCCGGGATGGTCGGCACAGAAGGTGACGACCGTAATGGGCCTTGTGCGGTCCAGGGAACGCAACGCAGCATCCAGCAGCAAGCCCCCTGCCCCGTGGCCCCGCCAACCCTGCCGCACGGCCAGCCAGCTGATGCGGTTGTGCTGGCGGGAGAAACCCAAAAAGCCGACGCAGAACCCCGCTTCCCCCTCCACAGCCACCAGCGCCTCCCCCTGGCGGATCTTGCGCTGGGCGAAGTCCAAAAAGTCCCGGTCGTCGGCCATGGTGGGGCTATCAAAGAGCAGGGCGACCTCCCTGGCTACCTCGCGCCAGGCCTCCAGGTCGTCCGGTTCAGCCGGTCGCACAAACATCGCCGTCTCCCTTCCGCAGGCGGGAACCACCGCCGCATTGACTGCCTCTCCTCCGTTCCTTACAATGAATGGCAGGAGGAACGGCCATGATCTACCTCAACCGCGTCTCCCTGCCAGCCGACCGCCCGGACGGCTGGCCATTCAGCGTGCCTGCGCTGCAGTCGCTGGACAGCCTGACCTTCGACAGCCCCATCACCCTGCTGGCGGGGGAGAATGGCTGCGGCAAGTCCACCCTGTTGGAGGCACTGGCCGTCAAGATGGCCCTGCCGGCCATCGGACGCACCGACGCCGGGCGGGACGACAGCCTGAAGCCCCTGCGGCCCCTGGCAAAGCAGATGAAACTCAGCTTCGCCCATCGCCCCATCAACCGGCTCTTCCTGCGCAGCGAGGATTTCTTCAACTTCACACTGGCGCTGAGCCGTGAGCGGGACGACATGGGCCGGGAACTGGCCCGGGTGGAGGAAGAGTATGCCGACCGCAGCATGTTGGCCCGCGAACTGGCCCGCCAACCCTTCACCGGCTCCCTGCAGGCCATGCGGGGCCGCTATGGCGAGGACATGCTGGGGGCCGCCTCCCATGGGGAGAGTTTTCTGCGGCTCTTCCAGCAGCGCCTGGTGCCCAACGGCCTCTACCTGCTGGACGAGCCCGAAGCGCCGCTCTCCGCCCTGCGGCAGTTGAGCCTCTATAGCATCCTCAAAGAGCTTTCCACCGAGGGCGGCTGCCAATTCCTCATTGCCACCCATTCCCCCATCCTGCTGGCGATGGAGGGGGCGACGGTCTACGACCTGGACCAATGCCCGCCTGCCCAAACCCAATGGCAGGAGCTGGCGGGGGTGTCCCTGCTGCGGTCATTCCTCAACCGGCCTGACGACTACACCCGGAGGCTGTGAGCCTGTAGGCTACCACAGTCGGGCTTCCTCCGCATGGGCGAGGATGGCGTCCACGGTTTCCTCCACCGTCATCGCCGTGGTGTCCAGCCACAGGCCCAAGCGCGGCGTTTGGGCCAGGAATTGGCGGTGCATCTCCTCCAGGTCAAAGCCAACGTATCCCTTTTTGTGCCGTTGAGCCTCCCGCTGGGCGACGGCCTGGGCCGAAGGGCACAGCACCACACAGTGCAGGGGGCAATCGCCCAGGAGGGAGACAAAGTGGCCCAGCGCCTCCCCGAGGTAGTTGTCCTGTACCACCACGGTGAACCCGGCTTGCCAATAGGCGCGGGCAGCCATGGCGGCCAGCTCGTAACGCAAATCCAGCTGTCGCAGTGCCTCGGTTGTGGGCGCGTCGCTCATCTCCTCCCTCCCGGCCACGATAAAGCAGCGGAAGGCGTCGCCCCGCAGGTGCACCGCGCGGCCAAATCGCCGGGCCAGCGCCTCGGCCACGGTGCTCTTGCCGGCGGCCATCACACCGGTGATGACCGCAATGGTATGTTCCATTTCAGCCCCTTTCATCTCCTAAAGGCCTCCTGCCGGAACGGCCAACCCTTTGCGGGTGGCAAGATGTTTCCGGCCGGGCGTGGCGCGTTCCCCGGTTCACTCCCGCCCCAGAGCCTGAGCAAAGGCCTTGGCCGCCCCACCGTCGCCATAGGCCAACTCCAGAATAAGCTCGGCGATTTGCTTCTTGCTGCCCTCAATGAAGTTGACGCCCACGAAACGGCCTCGAACACCGGTGAGGAGATTGGTGTGGAATTCGTGGATCAGCCAATCCACCAGGCGCATTTTCTCCTGCGGGGTGCGCTGGCGGGGCCAACGCTCCACAAAGGCATCAAAAATCTCCTGCGCCGCGCCGGAGGGCATGTTCTCAGCCCGGAAGCTGCGCATGTAATCGCGGAACAGGTATTGCCGGCCACAGGCACAGGTCATAAGCCCATGGGCATAGGGCAGCACCGCGCCGCAGCCATGGCAAATGAGGCGGCCATTCTCAATGGTGTGCCGGGTCTGCTGCCCCTGCAGGCAGCGGGCGTAGAGCGCATAGCCAATCTCATCGAGCAGCGCCTCGTCGGGCAGGCCTTGGGCGTCCAGCGCATACAGCCGACGGAGTGACAGACGCGACACCTTCGGGGACCAGCGGTAACGATTGAACAAGTCCGGGTCGGTGGAGGCAGCCAACTGCGCCAGCTCATCCCGCTCGCGTTGCACCCGGCGCTGGGTGCGCTCCTTTTGTGCTTCCCCCCGTTGGGCGGCGAAGGCGGCAAACCGCTCCTCAAAGCCGTCAGCATACCTCTGCCGGGCCAGCGCCAGCGCCGCCTGCAGCGTGGCCTCGTCGCGCACCTCCACCCCCTGCACCAGGAAACACCCTTCGCCCATGCGCACGTCGTCCAGCAGGAGGAAGCCGCTGCGGCCAACTTGATATTTCCATCCGTGGGTCTGGGTGTACACGGGCTTGACATAGGTCAGACCCAACTCGCTGGCCAGTGTGGCGGCGAAGCGGTGGTAGAGCGAGAAGACCTCCGCCCCCAGATGGTCGTCGATGGCGTCAGCCCGGGGACGGTGCCCCCTGTCGTACCGGTTCTTCCAGTCCATGCTCCACCTCCCCTACCCATATCGCGGCCCTGCGTGACGCGCAAAAGCCAGCGGCTCTCGCCTACCGGAAGGCCTCGTCCCAGCCCTCGTAGACAGCACGGACGTTCTCGGGCCGGGCGCCGGCGCCGAACTCGCACTGGGCGATGCAGCCGCCGTCGGCCCACAGGATTTCCTTCACCTGCCGGGCGGCGGCGCGCACCTCCGCCGGCGTGCCGGTGCAGAGCAAGTGCTGGCGGTCCATCTCCCCCCAGAAGGTGATCTTGCCCCGGTAGGGACGCAGCTGCTCCAGCCCGATGCAGAAGATCTGGGCGTTGATGGCGTCGAGCCCGATGTCGATCATATGCGGGATGATGTCCAGCGTGTAGCCGTCGGAGTGCATGAACGTCTTCTTGCCGTACCGCTTGGCAATGTCGATGTAGTCCCGGTACAGGGGCTTGAAGATCTCCACCCATGTTTTGGGGTGGATGAGCAGGCTCCGCTGGCTGCCCCAGTCGTCCATGAACGCGATGGCGTCCACGTCGGTCTGTGCCCATACCTCCACCCAGCGGCAGTAGAAGTCGTGCATCTTCTCCAGAAAGGCGAAGAAACCTGACGGCTTGTAGGCCAGGTCCATCATCATCGCCTCCGTCCCCCGCAGGAACTGGAGCTGCTCAAAGGGGCGCGGGTTCTCCCCGGCGATGACGAAGCGGTCGGTGGCCGCGCATTGGCGATTCACCTCGTCCCGGTCGATGTGTAAGAGCTCCAGCGGGATGTGGGCATTGGCCCAGTCCTCCCAGTCCTCGCCCCGGATGATGGGCTCCTTCACCTCGCCAATGAGGCCGCGCTGACGATTCTCAAACCGCGCGCCCCAGGGGTCGACGTAGAGCCCCAGCTCGTAGGCGTCGCCCTGGGTGGCGGGCAATTCCCGCTCCACGCCATTGACCCCGCCGAAGTCGCCGGGGAAATCCGCCTCAATGCCCCGCACGGCCTCGCCGTGGTGCATCTGCGCCCAGGGCAGCAGCCAAAGCTGCCGCGGGGCGCGCGGCGGGTTCCTAAACTCCAGGGTATCCAGCACCAATTGCCGTCCTTCCATCGTTGCGTCCTCCCCTTCTATTTGGCAAAGCAGCGCCCACGGAACCGGGCAACCCGGCCTTGCAGCGCCTGCAGCACCGGCAGGGCTTCCTCGTCGCCGCCATACAGGGCGGCCATCGCCCGCCCCTCCTCAAAGCACAGCTCCCGCTGCAGGGGGAAGTACTCCTTTAAAAGGAAGAGCGCATAACTCACCATGCGGTAGGAGCCGTGGGCACGGGGGTGCTCGTCGGGGTAACTCTCCACCGGCGCGCAGTAGCCCTCCTTCACGGCCCGCACGATGGCCTCCAGGCTGTCGTCCTCGGCCAATACGATGCTGTACACCCAGTCGAACCAGTTGCTGTTGGTGGTGCCGTGGGAGTCGCTGCTGCCCACGCCGGGCACCCGGCAGCCCCGGGCCTGCGCCTGGGCATGGAGGGCAACCTGCATGTTGTTCTCGTGCACCGTCTGCCCGCCCAGCAGCTCAAAGGCGTCGAAGGGCATGGTCTCAAAGATGTAATTGCTCATGGCATCCCGCACGTGGTAGACGTTGGCAATCCAGTGGGGATGGCAGTACACCGCCATGCCGCCGGCTTTGTGAATCTCCCCGATGGCCCACAGGCAGGAGGCATACTCAAAACGGCTGACGCCCTCCGGCAGGGTCGGCAGACCCTCGGCGATGGCGCGCACGGCCTTGTAGTAGGCCTCCACATCGCCGTAGGCCAGGTCGTTGACGCTGAAGCTGCCGCCAAAGTGAATGATGTGGATGTGATTCTCGGGCAGGTGAACTTCCTCGCCGTGGAAGAGCCGAAGATCGACGGGCTTGCCCGCCCAGGCGGCGATGGCCTCCTGGGAAGGGCCCCACTGGCGGTGGTCGGTGACAGCCAGGAAGTCGAACCCATGCCGACGGTAGTTGGCGGCCACCACGGCCGGGTCCTCCCGCCCGTCGGAGCGGAAGCTGTGCACGTGGAAGTCGCCCTTCAGTGGCAGGCGGCCAAAGAGGTCGTCGGCCAGCGCGTAAACGCTCAGTGTCACCAGCGCCTTGCCCTCGTCGGCGGCGTCAAACACCCGCAGGTAATACTCCTGCTCGGCGGCAAAGGTGTACTCCACCCGCAGACAGCCATCGACGGGCGTGACGGTCAGCCGGTCGTAGGCCGCGCCCTCCGCCCAGCCCTCGATACTCTCTGTCATGGGCAGCACACGAACGACATACTCCACCCCCGCCCGGAAGGCGACGTGGCGGCCCAGGGGCCGGATGCACACGGTGCTGGGGCGGCCAATGGGCACCATCTTGGGCAGCACGCTGTAATCGTACAATTCGGTTTTCATCTGGCAGAATACCCCACTTGTGAAAGAATTTCCCCACCATCATACCCCATCGCCCGGTGGATGCAATGGGCATTCTTGCTGTGGGCGGCCAAAAGAGTGCCAATGCCACCCCAGCGGCGTACCCCACCTTGCCGCAGTGGCAGAAACCCGCTATACTACCCACACCAACCAAAGGAGAACCGCCATGGAACCCACCCTCTACCAGCATTTTAGCCGCCGGTACCCGCTGACCGCCGATCGCCCGCTCTACCTCGTGAGCACACCCCACGACGCGGGCATGCTGGCGGTGGACCATGGCCACCGCATCCACTGGGAGACCTGCGGCAACCCCAATGGCAAGCCGGTGCTGGTCGTCCATGGCGGCCCCGGCTCCGGCGCGGGGTCGGGGTGGCTCCGCTACTTCAACCCCGACGAATACTGCGTCGTGCTCCTGGATCAGCGGGGCTGCGGGCAGAGCACGCCCAACGTCGGCCTCACGACCGAGGGGCTCCTTGCCAACGACACCCCGCACCTCATTGCCGACATGGAGCAGCTGCGCGAACACCTGGGCATCGAGCGGTGGATGCTCTTTGCCTGCTCCTGGGGCACCACGCTGTCGCTCTCCTACGCCGTGACCCATCCCGATCGCGTGACCGAGCTCGTGCTGTGGAGCGTGGTCACCACCACGAAGCCCGAAGTGGACTGGCTCACCTGGAGCATGGGGCACCTCTTCCCCCAGGAGTTTGTGAACTTCCTGGCCCCAGTGGGGCCTCTGCCCGTTGGCGGCAACATCCCGCTGGCCTACCACCGGCTGTTGGCCTCCCCCGACCCAGCCATCCACCTGCCGGCCTCCCGCGCCTGGTGCGACTGGGAGGATCGCATTGTGTCGCTGGGCAACCGGATTGAGCGCACCGAACGGTTTGAGGACGACGCGTTCCGGGTGTGCTTTGCACGGCTGGTGACACTCTACTTCGGCAACTATGCCTTCCAGTCGGACACCCACATCTCCGGCAACCTGGGACGGCTGGCTCATGTGCCGGTGGTCCTCCTCCGTGGGCGGCTCGATATCAGTTCACAGTTGAGCGTCAGCTGGCGGCTACACCAGGGACTACCGCTTTCCGACCTCTACATCGTGGACGACACGGGCCACGGCGCGTCCCAATGCACCAACGGACTGCTGGTGAGCGCGACGGAGCATTTCTACACCCAGTGGGCACAGGGGTGACCGGCGAGCGGCGTTGACAGCCTTTCGCGCCAGCCTTTGTTCCCCGCCCCGCCGGACGAATCGTCAGTCGGTTCTTGTCCTCCATCCCCACACCACTTATAGAAGCTGGAGCGACGTTGACGCCGTCCAAGGCCATTGACGGCTTTGCCTCGCTGCCTCTTGTACCCTGAATAGCATTGTGCTACAGTATGGTTAAACATCCGACGTTTGATGTCTGTACAAGGAGGGACGATGACCGATCCCAGTCTGTTCCAAACCAAACAAAGCCGCGAATCGGCGGTGGATGCCGTCGTCAACCGCTTCCGGGAGCTCATTGCCCAGGGGAAGCTAAAACCCGGCGACCTCCTGCCCAGCGAGGGCGCGCTGGCCGAGGCCATGGGCATCAGCCGGGGCTCGGTGCGGGAGGCAATGAAGATCCTCTCGGCCCTGGGTGTGGTGGAGGTACGCCGTGGCGATGGCACCTATGTCTCCACCGGCATGGGGCGGACACTGCTGGACCCCTTCCTGCTGCGCCTGATGCTCAGCGCCCCCGACCGGCGGCAGCTCGTGGAGTTCCGGCGGATGATGGAGTTCGACGTAGCCCGCGCCGCCCACCGCAACCGCACTGACCAAAATGTCGCGGCTGTCAATGCGGCCGTTGCCGCCATGGAGACCGCACTGACGCACCGGGAGGCGGACAGCGCCGCGCTGGCGGAGCTTGACCTCGCTTTCCACCGGGCGCTGGGGCAAGCCACCGGCAACGTGCTGATCGCCCAACTCTATGAGTTTATCCTGCAATACTTTGAGCCCAGCATACGGGAGACCTACGACCAGCCCGGCAATGCGGCGCGCGCCATTGGCTACCACCGGGAGATTTGCCGGGCACTGAGCGACGGAACCGAACAGGAACTGCTGGCTGCCGTGGAGGAATCCATCTGCGGATGGGCCGGGAAGGAGGAAACGCCATGCTGATACTGGACGCCCACGCCCACCTGGGGCAAGACGTGGTGTTCGACGAGGAATCGACCGAGGAGGAACTGCTGGGCTGGCACCGGCGCTGCGGGGTGGCCGGGGCCATCGTGCAGCCCTTCGTGCCCCGGCCCTACCTCATTGACACCCAGCGCATCCACGACCGCATCGCCGCGCTGTGCGCCGCCCACCCGGGGCGGTACTTCGGCATGGCGTCCATCAACCCCCACCTAGACCCGCTGGAGTATGTGGACGAAGCCCGGCGCTGTGTGCAGGATCTGGGCTTTGTGGGTCTCAAGCTCACGCCCATTGCCCACGCGGCCTCCCCCGGCACGCTCGATGGCCGCCGCGTGTTTGAGACGGCAATTGCCCTGGGCGTGCCGGTGATGGTGCACACCGGGGCGGGCATCCCGTTTGCCGACCCGGCGGGGTTGGAGGAAGTGGTTGCCGACTACCGGAGGGTGCCCATCGTGCTGGCCCACGCCGGCACCGACCTTTTCTTCACCCAGGCGCTGTCGTTGGCCCGGCGGTTTGAGCACGTGTACCTGGAGCCCAGCTGGCTGGGCATCCTGAACCTCCGCAAGGCCCTGCGAGTCATCGGCCCTGAAAAAATCATGTTCTCCGCCGACCATGGGGTAAACATCCCGGTGGAGCTGGCGAAATACACGACGCTCTTGGAGCCCGGCGCGGCGCTGGATCGTGTGCTGGCCGGCACAGCCATTGAGGTGTTTGGCCTGGAGGGGAGGTTCCAACCCGCATGAGGGAGCAGAACAAGGTGCGCGTCGCCGTCTTTGGCGCGGGGTACTGGGCCCAATTCCAGATCGCGGCGTGGCAGGCCGTGGGGGCCGAGGTGGTTGCCATCTGGAACCGCACGCGGGCCCGTGCCGAGGCGACCGCCCAACGGTTTGGCATTCCCCTGGTGTGTGACACGCCGGAGGATGTGTTTGCCCGGGCGCGGTTTGACATCGCCGACATCGTGACCGACGTGGACGCCCACGAACCGCTGGTGTTGCTGGCTACCGCCCACGGCAAGGCCGTCATCTGCCAGAAGCCCATGGCCGGTACCCCTGAAGCCTGCCGCCGCATGGTGGAAGCCTGCCACGCGGCTGGCGTGTGGTACGGGGTGCACGAGAACTTCCGTTACCAGCCACAGTTTGCCCCGGTGAAGGAATGGCTGACCGGCGGCGCGCTGGGCCGCCCCCTGCACGCCCACCTGCAGCTGAAGTCGCCGGATCGGGCCATCATCGGCAAGCAACCGGCGCTGGCCGCCATGGACCACATGGCACTGCGCGACATGGGTCCTCACATCTTTGATGTGGCACGCTTCCTCTTCGGGGAGGTTGCCACGGTCTACTCCCGGCCCGTCGTCTCCTACCCCGACATCGGGGCGCAGGATACGGCCCTCTCCTTGCTGACGATGGAAAGCGGTCTGCCGGTGCTGTGCACGCTGGCCCACCGGTTTGCCTACAAGCTCTTTGTGCAGTGCGAGGATGGCTCCCTTACACTGGACGGCGATAACGGGCTGCACATCGAGCGCGGCGGGCAGGTCGAGAGCATCGACACCCGCACCTGGCCGGTGCTGCCCTACATCCCAGCTGACGACTGGGCCATCCACGGCGGCCACGTGTTCACCGCCATCCCCCGTTGTCTGGAAGCATTGCTCAACTGCTACCGGGCTGGCATGCCGGCTGAGACCTCCGGCGAGGACAACCTGCGCACGATGGAGACGGTGTTCGCCGCCATTCACTCCCAGGACAGCGGCGCAGTGGTAGCGTTAAATGATGGGAGGAAGCGCCCATGAAGGTACTGGTCATCGGCGGTACCGGCAACATCAGCACCGCCGTGGTAGCCACGCTGCGGGCGCGCGGGTGGGACGTCACCCTCTGCGGCCGGGGCGAGGGCATGCCCGGCTGTGGGTTCCTTCGCGTCGACCGCACCCAGCACGCGGAGTTTGAGCGCCTTATGGCCGCTCATGGGCCGTGGGATTGCGTCATTGACATGATTGGCTACACCCCCGACGACGCCGAAAGCGCCATCCGGGCCTTTGCCGGCCGCACGGCGCAGTTCGTGTTCTGCTCCACGGTGGATGTGTTTGCCAAGCCCGCGCCGTCCTACCCCATCGGCCCCGGCGCACCGCGGGGTGCGGACCCGCGCTTTGGCTACGCCTACAACAAAGTGCGGATGGAGGAACGGCTGGAGGCGGCTGCGGCCTCCGGCGCGTTCGCACTCACCATCGTGCGGCCGGCGGCCACCTGCAACGACCGCTCGGGCCCCATCGGCATTCTGAGCCACGGCCTCGCTGTACTGCGGCGCATCCGCCTGGGGCAGCCGGTGCTGGTGATGGGCGACGGGCTGACGCTGTGGTGCACTGCCCACCGGGACGACGTAGGCCGCGCCATCGCCGGTGCCGCCGGGAACCCCAAGGGTTATGGAAAGCATTACACCCTGGCCAGCGGCGAGGCAATGACCTGGCGGCAGTATTACGATGCCTTCCGGCAGGCCATGGACGCCCCGCCCATCCGCTTCGTGGGGGTGCCCACGGCCCTGCTGGCCGCCGCCGCGCCCCGCGCCTGTGAGTGGTGCGACGTCAACTTCCAGTACGACAACATCTTTGACAGCGGCGATGCCCGGCGCGACCTTGACTTTCACATCACCATCGGCTGGCAGGACTGCGCCCGTCGCATGGTGGCTTATCACGACAGCACCGGGGCCATCGATACCGCGACAGAGCACCCGGCCTACGAACTGATCGTGCGGCGGATGGACACCCTTCAGCAGGACTTTACCCGGGAACTGGCCCGGCTCGACCAATAGAAAGGCAGGAGAACGACATGGAAGAAAAAAAGCTTGTGGCACTCATTGGCGCGGGCGGCAAGATGGGCCGCCGCATCACCCCGAACCTCAAAAAATTCGGCTACCGCTTCGTCTGCTGTGAGAAGGACGCCGCGGGCAACGACGCCCTGCGGGCAGAGGGCCTGCCGGTGATGACGACCGAAGAGGCCGTGGCGGCGGCAGACATCGTGGTGTTCGCCCTGCCGGACGCTGCCATCCCCGGCCTTTCGCGCCGCCTGGTGCCGCTGCTGAAGCCCGGCGCCACGGCCATCACGCTGGACCCAGCCGCCGCCCACGCTGGGCAGCTCACCACGCGAGAGGATTGCACCTTTGTGGTGACCCACCCCTGCCACCCGCCGATCTTCGGCGACCGCGACACACCCGAGGAGAAGGCCGACCTCTTTGGCGGCACGGCAGCCAAGCAGGATATCGTCATCGCCCTAGAGCGGGGTGAGGAAGCAGCCTTTGAGGAGGCATGCCAGCTCTGCCTCAAGATGTTCAACCCTGTGGTGAATTGCCACCGCATCACCGTGGAACAGATGGCGATTCTGGAGCCCGCCGCCGCCGAGGTAGTGGTGGCCATGTGCGCCTGCATCATGAAGGAAGCCATCGACGAGGCGGTGCGCCGCGGTGTGCCCGAGGAAGCGGCCAAGGCGTTCCTCTTCGGCCACATTCAGATTCCGCTGGCCATCGTTTTGAAGAGCAGCAACCCCTTCTCGGACGCGGCGATGATCGCCGTGGATTATGGCCGCCGCCATGTGCTGCGGGAGGATTGGAAGAAGGTGTTTGAGCCCGAAGCCATCCAGGAGGTGCTGGCCGAGATGCTGCACCTGAAGAAGGCCGACGCATGAGGCTGGGGATCTCGTCCTGGTCGGTGCCGTGGGCCATCGGCGTGGCCGGGACCCCCGCACCCGCCCGCCCCCTCGGCCCGCTGGACTTGCTGGAGCTGGCGGCGGAGGCCGGGGCCGAGGTGCTACAGGTGGCCGACAACCTGCCGCTCCACCCCCTGCCCCACAGCCAATGGACGGCGCTGGGTAGCGCGGCCGCGGCCTGTGACGTGGCGCTGGAGGTTGGCAGCCGTGGCCTGCAGCCCGACCACCTGCTCCTCTATCTGGACATTGCCCAAGCCACCGGCGCACGGCTGGTGCGCACCCTGCCCCACGACGGCGACGACCGACCGGACTTTGACGAGGCGCTGCGACGGCTGCGTGCCATTGCGCGGGCATACGAGCAGGCCGGTGTCACCCTGGCCATCGAAAACCACGACTTCTACCCCAGCCAGTGGCTGCGAGACCTGGTGGATGCTGCCAACAGCCCCGCCGTGGGCGTCTGTCTGGATGCCGTCAACAACCTGGGGTTGGGAGAGAGCTTCCGCGAGGTGTTGGCCAACCTGGGCGACCGCACCGTCAACTTCCACTGTAAGGACTACACCATCCGCCGCAAGCCCACCATGCTGGGTTTCGACGTGGAAGGCGCGGCCGCTGGCTGCGGCATGCTCAATCTGGCGGCGGCACGTCGTGCGCTGCGCGACGACCTCTCCTGGATTGTGGAGAGCTGGCTGCCCTGGCAGGGCGATGGGGAGACGACGCTCCAACGGGAGCGGGAATGGCTCTCGACCGGCCTCTCCAACCTGCGGAGACTGCGGGCAGACTCGTAGTAGCCTTGGGCAAGGAGCCCACAAAACATGCAGACAAAAAGAGGGCCGTCCGGTATGGACGGCCCTTAGCCTGATGGGGAGAATCAGGCGGAGCGCTCGATGTGCAGCTTGTCGGCCACCAGGGCAATGAATTCACCGTTGGTGGGCTTGTCGTTCTTGGTGTAGATGTTGTATCCAAAGATATTGTTGATGTTCTCAATGCGGCCGCGGGTCCAGGCGACCTCGATGGCATGGCGGATGGCGCGCTCCACCTTGCTGGCGGTGGTGTTGAAACGCCGCGCGACCCCGGGGTACAGCTCCTTGGTGATGCTGTTGATGAGGTCGCCATTCTCAATGACCATCTTCACGGCCTCCCGCAGGAAGTGGTAGCCCTTGATGTGGGCCGGGATGCCGATCGTCAGGAAGATGCTGGTGATCTCCTCGTCCAACGACTTGGTCGCCGACTTGGGCGGGGTCTGGTACAGGCGCTTCTCACTGGTTTTTTGCTTTTCCTGGGCCATTTCCTTGATGCGCTTGCACAGTACGTCCATGTCGAACGGCTTCACCATGTAATACTCCACCCCCAGGGCCATGGCTTCCTGAATGATGTTCTCGTGCCCGATGGCCGAAAGGACGATGACGTGAGGACGGCGAATCTTCATGTCCTGCATCCGTTCCAGCACACCGATGCCATCGAGCATGGGCATGATGAGATCGAGGATGATGACGTCGGGCTGCAGTTTCTGAATCTTCTCCACAGCCTCCACCCCGTTGCCGGCCTCCCCGGCGATTTCGGCAAAGTCCTGCATCCGGATGCATTCTGCCATGAGCTCCCGCATCTGCACGTTGTCGTCGACGACGAGTACCTTCACCTTTTCCGACATGCAACTTCCTCCATTCGAATTTCGACACGTATCGACAAAACATGTCAACCACTTTAGTGACGCTTGTCGAACTATGTCAATAGTATGCCGTTCACATTTATGATTATACATCGCCGTTTCTCATAAGTAAATACATATTTCAAACAAGTTGTGGTATTCCCAGCATTCCATCGCTATATCTTGCGTTTCGCGGCGTTCGGGAAGCCTGTTTGGGGCATCCTCCGTCATCCCGCCGAATCGCGCGTTTTCATCAACCACTTTTGCAATTTTCTGCGGTCCGCCGAATATACTGCCCCCAGGAGACCCATCAGGAGGTACGCAGCATGCGCAAGGGAATCTTATCGCTCAGCCTTCCCGGCCTGCGCCGGCCGACACCGGCCAGGCGGACCATTCCAACAACGTCGGCCGCCGCGCAGCCATTCGTCAGCGAGCCGATGGCGGCGAACCCCACCCCATGGCCCGTCGAGCCCATCGCGGAAGCCCTGCCGCCCCTCATCCCCGAGCCCGAACCGGCACCGGTGCAAGAGACTGCTCCCCTGCGGCCACGGACACCGTCGATGATGAAGGCCGTGCTGAAACGCCACGAGGAGATCGCCACCCGGGTACATAAAAGACAGGAAGAAAGCACCCAGCAATAAGAGGAAGGCCTGCCAAACCGGCGGGCCTTTCGCGTCTGCCGCTGTTGCGACAGCCGCGATCCAAAGCGCTAGTCCCTACTTCGTCGTATCGTTCGCCGCACATGTCGCCGAACGACATCAAGCATTAGCACTCATGCGGGTTTTCGGGGAGTACGATTCGCCTGCGGGTGGGTTCTACTATTGGTATTCACACCTACAATTGTTCCCTCCCGCCGGATAAACCGGCGCTCGGCTCACTCTATTTCTTTCTGTACCTACTTTTTGACAAGCTAAGGCCCGCCAAACTGGCGGGCCTCCAGGCTGTTATTAGCTGACCAATCGCGATGTGCAGCGCAGTCTTGAACGTCTAGTGCAGCACGAACTGCCGCGGACGGATGGTGAACGTGCCGCCGCTACCGGGCACGGCATCGGTGAAGTGCCACCATTCTTTGCTGTATGGCTCAAAGTCCTGGGTGGTCAGCGCCTTGCGCAGGCGGGCGCGGTTGTTCCGCTGGGTCGTCGTCAGTCCCTTATAACTGTAATGGGACTTGGCACCGAAGAAATCAAAAGACCCACCCATGTCGAGGTTCTTGCCCGTTGACCATTTGAGCAGCGTCAGATCGATGGTGCCGCCCAGGCGGTGTTTGGAGCGGGCGGCCACATACGTACCGGGAATGTCGGCCTTGTCGATGTCGGGGTAATACTCAGCCTTGGTGGCCGTGTCATCGGCATCCTTGGCCCATTTTAGCATCGCGTCGGTGGCGGTCTGCGGGCGGTAGGCGTCATACACGCGGATGCCATAGCCATCCTTCCGCAGGGCCTTGGCCACCTTCACCAGGTCCTTGATGGCCTCCATGCGCAGGGGGGCTAACGGCGCTTTGTAGCCGGGGAGCTTGGCACCGGTGAAGTTGTTCTTAGTGGCGTAGCGCAGGTCGGGCACAACGTCGGGGATGAAATCGTCCACGTACCCCCAGCCGGCGGGCAGCGGGTCAATGCCCCAGTCCTCGCCCATCAGCTCCTTCAGCTGGGCTTCGGTGCCCTGCAGTAGGATGGGCCGCTTGTCATAATCCAACCATTTGAGCAGACGCAGGAGGTTGGTGCGGCTCATGGCGGTGCAGCCCGCCGTCCCCTTGCCCTTGCCAGCCCAGATGTGCAGGAAGATGGCACTGCCCGCGTTCTTCGTCGCCTTGTCGTTGTAGTGGACAGCGACGGCGTACTCGTAGCCTTTCACATTCTTCAGCCGTTCGCCGCTGCCATAGACTGCGGTGGAGCCCCGCACCCAGCGGTTGTACCAGGGGCCGGCCTCGTCCACCCAGAGGTCCTTGCTGTCCAGCTTGCGGTACTGGTAATCCATGCCATCCGGCGTGCTGCCCCAGCCGAAGGCCGTGCCCAGCAGGAACGCCCCCGATGGGCTGCGGCCATCACCCTCAGCAGTCTTACCCACGCCGTTGCGGCCCACCACCGCCGTCCAGGGGCCGTACTTGACACGCCAAGCACCGCTCTTGTATTCATAGAGCCAGACCTTTGCGGTGGCGGAGTTGATGCCGTCGGCACGCACCACGATGGCCTGCTTCCCCTCCCACCGTTTCTTGAGCCCGGCAGCGATCGTCCGTTCAAACTTCGTCCAGGAGGTAGTGGCCGCCTTGGCCCCCGCCGTCTGGGCGGTGGCATCCAGCACGGCAGGGGGCTCCGCCTTCGCGGCCGCCCCGTGCAAGACGGCAGCGCTGGCGGCAACCGTCGCCACCGTCACCCCAATGTCCGCCGGCGTGGTCGACATCGACGCCGGTGTGGTCGTTTGCTTCACGGCCGTCCCCTCCCCCTCCAAGGCGGAAACCCCGGGGCCCTGCGCCGCGCAGGTGCAAAGGCAGACCGCGCCGCAAAGCAGGAGTGCCAACCATCGCCTCATGAGATTCCCTCCCCACAGGATATGTGTGAAGACGCCCAAAGAGAGCGGCGTCCGCTGTTTCATCATACGACGTTCCTGGTCCCGTCACAAGAATAACGGATAAAATAGATTGTTTTCCCATTTTCGTCAAAGTCAGCGTTGAGCCCTGTTCGTTCTTCCGATACAATGGGCGCAAGGAGTGACGCGCGATGAAAAAGTGGCAGATTCTGTTGTTGTCCGCCCTATGGATGCTCCTCTATGTCTGCGCCAACGGCGAGCTGGAGGCCCAAAGCGGCGTCATTCTGCACGCGCTGGGGCTGTCAGGTGCCGGGCTCTACTGGGGCAACGGGGCGGTACTGCTGCTCACGGGGCTGACAGGCGGGGCCTACATTGTGGGGTACCTGTGGCTCCGGAGCCACCTGCGCGGGCCGGCCGCTGTCGCACGCCTCGTCTCCTGGGTGCTCTTCGTGCTGCCGGCGCTGTGGGCACTGGCCCAACCGCTGCTGCCCATCACCTTTCCCTCTTGGTTGACACAGCTTCTGGGTTTCTATGGGCAGGACAGCGCCATCGTCGTCTGCGCGGCGGGGAGCCTGGTCACCCTCTCCCACAGCCGCAACCGCGCTTGGCGCGTTTCCCAGTCTCAGTCGCTCTAACCCATTAAAGCGTAGTAAAACGCTTGGATTTGTGCTATACTAATGGCCCCAAAGACGGCGGATTGCCCGCCGCCCCAATGCGCGACTCCCGGGAGGGTTGCCCATGTTTATGGATTATCATCTGCACAGCTCATTTTCTGGCGACAGCACCACGCCCATGGAGGACGTGTGCCGCACCGCCGAGGCCTGCGGCTTGCGCCACATCGCCATCACCGACCACCACGACATCGCGTTGGAGACGTTCCGCATCCCCAACTTCGCCGTTTATCTGGAGGAGATTGAGCGCTGCCGGGCCCAACACCCGGCGCTGACCATCGCCCGGGGGCTGGAGCTCGACTACCGCTCCGAGACGTGGGAGCGCATGCAGACGCTGCCCGAACGGCTGGATCTTGATTATCCGCTGCTGTCACTGCACTATGTGGAGGATGTGGACCCCTACGACCCCGCGTTCTTCCAGGGGCTCACCCAGCGGCAGGGCTATGAAAAATATCTGTACCACCTCATTGACATGCTCCGCCGGGTGGAGGGCCACTTTGTCATCGGCCACATCACCTATGTGGCCAAGTTCGCCCCCTACCCCGACAACACCCTGCGGTATGCCGACTATGCCGACCTGCTGGACGAGGTGCTGCGGCTCATCGTCAGCAAGGGGTACGGCATGGAGCTCAACACTTCCGGCCGGAAGAACAACGCCGGCATTTTGCCCGACCTGGACATTGCCAGACGCTACCGCGAGCTGGGCGGCGAGATTCTGACCATCGGCAGCGACGCCCACACCACCGACTTTGTGGGCCGGTGGATTGACGACGCCGAGGAAGTCGCCCGGCAGGCCGGGTTCCGGCATCTGGCGGTCTACCACCGCATGAAGCCGATCTTCCACCCGATCTGAAAGGAAACAATATGCCAAACGTGCTCATCACCCTCCATCTCTACGAAGAAAACCTGGCGAAGCTGCAGGCGCGGTTTCCCCAGTTCCACTTCCACATGCTCGCCCGCAAGGAAACCCCCACCGACGAACAGCTGGCCTGGGCCGACGTGCTGATGGGGCACGTGGACCCGGCGTGGCTGCCCAAACTCACAAACATCAAGTACATCCACACGGCCAGCGCCGGCATCGACCACATCCTGCCCGAGGCCATGCGGCTCTATGGGCAGGGGTTGCCCGTCTCCAACAGCGCGGGGGTCTACGGCATCCCGATTGCCGAGCATCTGCTGGCGCTGATGCTGGCCCTCTCCCACCGCATCGGGCCAAGCGTGCGCAACATGCCCGCCGGCCGCTGGGGCGGTGTGCCCCGCTGTCGGGAGTTCCACAGCGCCACCGTCGGCATCGTGGGGTATGGCGACATTGGCAGCCACCTGGCCGCCCTGTTGCCGCCCTTTGGGTGCACCACGCTGGCCTTCAAGCGCACCCCCATGGAGCGGCCAGCCAACGTGCAGGATCTGCTCTACGGCGAGGACGGGCTTGACGAGCTCGTGGGCCGCAGCGACTATGTAGCTATCTGCCTGCCCGGTTCCCCCGCCACCCAAGGGTTGTTCCACAGAGAGCGGCTCGCCCGCATGAAGCCCGGTGCCTGCCTTGTGAACATCGGGCGCGGCTCCATCGTCGACCACGAGGCGCTGGCCGACCTCATTGAGAGCGGCCACCTGGGCGGTGCGGGGCTGGATGTGACCGAACCCGAACCGCTGCCGCCGGAACACCGGCTGTGGCAGCTGCCGGGCGTCATCATCACGCCCCACATCTCCGGCCCGTCAGCCCCCCACTGGGAGCGCCGCCTGGCCGAGTGGTTCGCCGAGAACCTGGCGGCCTGGGCCGCCGGGGAGCCGCTGCCCGGCGCGGTGGATAAGGTCAACCTATACTAATTTCTTCGATCAAAGATAGTCCGCAAATCCATTGCCCGGCGCTCCAGTCGCCGGGCAATTTTTCTGTCGTCATGGGGAACCCAACGTCGCGTCAGGCGGCTCCGCTCGCCCGACATTGTGCCCCACCCAAGCCACTGCTCCCAATCCCCCTGCCGCGCGTAAAGCGACATGCCATTTATTGATTTTCAATAAATTTTTATTGCTTCAGCGTGCCCGTCGTGCTATGATGGGGCCGAGCAAAGGTCGGCGTACCGGTCGACCAAACCAAAAATGAGGTGAATGACATGCAGGAAACTCCCTTTGAGGCATCGACCGTTGGCAGCATGCCCCCCGCCAACCTGAGCGACGGCCTCGACCGACTGTTTATACCATTGGTGTTTGGGGTGGCGCTCTTTGCGGCGGAGACAGTACTGCGCGTGGGCGTGGGCCTTTCCATGGTGGCGGTGGTGGCGCTCTCCTATGCCGTGGCGCTGTGGTACCTCTCCCGTCGCCCCGGTGGCTTGCAGAGGACGGGATGGGCACTGCCGGCGGCCATCGCGCTGCTGACGGCCTGCTATGGGCTCTTCAACAATCCTGTGCTGCAATTTCTCAACTTCCCGCTGCTGGTGGGGTTGGTGGGGCTCCATCTCACGGCCCTGACAGGAAACCGCCTGTACCCCCGCGCTTCGGCCGGCACCCTGGTGGACGCCCTGAACGCCGTGGTGGTGCTGCCCCTGGTCAACATCCCCGCGCCGTTCACGGTGCTGGGCCACCGCATGAAGGCCGGGCAACACAAGGAATACCTGCCGGTGATTTATGGCTTGGCCATCGGTTTGCCGCTGCTGCTCATCGTGGGGCTGCTGCTGGTGAACGCCGACGCCCTGCTGAGCCAGGTGGCGAAGAACCTCTTTGCCAACTTCCACTGGAGTGAACACTTCGGGTTTGTGATCGCCAGCCTGGTGGTCACCGTCCCGCTCTTCGGCCTGCTCTATGCCCTGCGGCATGGCCGCGTGAACAACACCTTGTCGCCCGCGCGCAAGACCCAGGTGGCTGACGCCCGCCTCTTTGCCACTGCCATGGCGCTCGTCAACGCCGCCTACCTCCTGTTCATCCTCGTCCAGTTCGGGTATCTGTTCGGCGCTTTCCGCAGTCTTCTGCCGGTGGGGTTCACCTATGCCGATTACGCCCGGCGTGGCTTTGGTGAGCTGGTGGTCGTCATCGTGCTCAACCTCATCGTGCTGGGGCTTTCCATGGTGCTGAGCAGCCGAGAAGGTACCGGGCGGCGTTTCCTCACGGTGATGGAGACGGCGCTGGTGGCGCTGACGCTTCTGCTGTGCGCCTCGGAGTTGGCCAAGATGGCCCTCTACATGGAGGCCTACGGCCTGACGCAGCTGCGGGTGTACGTCACCTGGTTCATCGTGCTGTGCGCAGTCTTCTTCGTGGCGCTAGGCATTCGGCTGTATCGTCCGTCGTTCCAGCTGCTGCGCTTTTGCGCCGCTGTCTTTGTGGGCTGGTACCTGGCGCTCAACCTGGCGGACATGGACGCCCGCATCGCCCAGTACAACGTGGCGGCCTACCAGCGCGGGCAAACCAGTGAAATCGACATTGAAACGCTGTACAACCTGTCGGACTCGGCCATTCCCTATCTGGCGGTGCTGCTGGATGACCAAAACGCCGATGTGGCAAACAATGTCCGCGCGGCACTCTCCGCCGGTGCTGGCATCCGTACCCAAACCCAGTGGGAAACGGCGACGCTGGCACGTTGGCGCGGGCAGGCGACGCTGGCCCAACGCAACATCGAATATACCCCCAATGAGGATTGGAGCTTTATCGACCCGGATGAGGATGGCACCAACTCGGAAGTCGAAGGCGATTAACCATGGGCAGGCTGGTTTCAAAAACCATCGAAAATCGTAACATCGGATACGGAATGTTCGTTCACTGTCCGGTACAATGACACCATCGAAAGCAACGACGGAGGAATGAACATGAAGCGCAACATCATTGTGATAGACGAAGAAAAATGCAACGGCTGCGGTGTGTGTGCCTCGGCCTGCCACGAGGGTGCCATCCAGATGATCGACGGCAAGGCGCGACTGGTGAGCGAAAGCTACTGCGACGGCCTGGGGGCCTGCTTGCCCCACTGCCCCACCGGGGCCATCACCATGGAGGAGCGGGAGGCCGATGCCTTTGACGAGGCCGCCGTAGCCCAGCACATGGCTGCCAAGGCCGCGCCTGCTCCGGCCCCCGCGCCGGCCCAGCACATCCACGGCGGCGGCTGCCCCGGCTCGCGGCTGCGCACCTTTGACGCACCGGCCCCCAAGCCCCAGGCGGAGGAGACGACCGCCGGCGAACGGCCCTCGGCCCTGCGCCAGTGGCCCTGCCAGATCCGCCTGGTGCCGACCAACGCCCCCTATCTGCAGGGTGCCAACCTGCTTATCGCCGCGGACTGCACGGCCTTTGCCAACGCCAACGTCCACAGCCGCTGGATGCGCAACCGCATCACGCTGATCGGCTGCCCCAAGCTGGATGACGTGGATTACAGCGAGAAGCTGGCTGACATCTTCCGCCAGAATGACATCCAATCCCTCACCATCCTGCGCATGTCGGTGCCCTGCTGCGGCGGCATTGTGCAGGCCGCCAAGCGGGCCATGGCCGAGGCCGGCGTCATGATCCCCTGGCAGATTGTCACCCTCGACGTCAATGGGGACGTGCTGGAGTAATAACCCTGTGCCAACCACCAAGCGGCTGCCCGTCTCTTTGCACGGGCAGCCGCTTTCGTGTGTTTACAGACCATATGAAAGAGCAAATGAGAACGAACTTCCCGCCGATTCATTCGGCGGGAAGTAAGGAAAAGCCAGCGTGAGTAGAAAAGAAAAGTTCGCCCGCAGGCGGAACGTATCCTAAGAAAACCGCATGAGAGCAACAGTTTATGATCGGTCCATCGCATTGCTACGCAATGCTCGCGTTGCTCTCAACGATTCTGAAGAATCGTCTGCCGCAACGCGGGACTGAGAGTCGGCGACCTGCGCGGCGACCGATTTGGTGACAATGAGAACAAGGTGTCTAAATCGCATCCGACGCTCCAGCGTCGGATGCGAAAGGCTACCCGTCTCTTTGCACGGGCAGCCGTTTTCGTTGTCGCACTTCTGCCCGCATTTGACAGGCGAACCAGAAGTGTATACAATCATTCCAACCGCAGGGCATGGACCCAACGCGGCCGGACAGGTGCAAAGCATGCTGACTGCATACATCCGCATTGACATTGAAGCGTTTTCCCTTCTCATATTGTTTTTGGTTCGCCTCAACCATGGCTTCCACCGCCAAGAGCGAATCGGTTATACCCATGCCTATTTGCTGCTCCTGGAGTGCGCCGTGTTCCAGACCGGTCTCGATATTGCCAGCGTGTTGCTCAACGGCGTCACCAATCCCTACGCCATAGTGGCCGCCCAGGTTGTGAATTTCCTGGGGTATGCGTGCGATCCGCTCATCGGGTTGTGCTGGCTGTATTATGTGATGCTGCGCACCGGCACCAGCCGCCCCTCCCCCAAAAACCCATGGTTGTTGTCGCTGCTGCCACTCTTCCTGATCAATTTGGTCCTGGTCACCCTGAATAGTTGGACCGGCTGGTTTTTTTCCTTCGACGCGCTTGGGTACTACCACCGCGGGCCTCTCCTGCCCCTGCACACCGTGCTGTCCTATTTCTCCCTGCCCATCATCCTTCTGTACCTGGTGCTGCACCGCAAGCAAGTGGATCGCAACCACCTATTCACCATGGTTTCGTTTACCCTGCTGCCCGTAGCCGGCATGGCCTTTCAGTATTTCCAGTATGGCGCATTGACCATCTGGCCCTGCATCACCCTTGGGCTCCTGCTGGTGCAGCTCAACATGCAAAACCAACTGCTGCAGGTTGACCACCTGACGGGTGCATACAACCGAAGGCAGCTTGACCGATACCTGGCTTACCGGGTGGAGAACGCATCCGATCGTCCCTTTGCCGCCATCCTGCTGGACGTCGACAACTTCAAAACCATCAACGACACCTATGGGCACCTGGAGGGAGACGTCGCACTGTGCAACACCGTGCGCATCCTGCAAAGCTGCCTGCGGCACAACGACTTCATTGCCCGGTACGGCGGCGATGAGTTTGTGCTGCTGCTGGATTGCCCCAACGACCATCGCCTGAAGGACGTGGTGAATCGCATTTCTGACTCCCTTGTGGCCTTCAATCGTGCCGAGCAGCCCGTGATACCGCTGTCGGTAAGCATGGGTTACGCAGTTTTTGACCCGCACAACACCCCCTCCGCCGATCATTATCTGCGATTGCTGGATAGCCTGATGTACCAGAGCAAGGTCGCTTACCGGAACCGGACCTCGGCGGATGAGATGGCTGTCGAAGAGTAAAGCCCCCGCTCGATCTCGCCTCTTGCCCATGGACTGTTGCCGGATGGTCGGGTATAATGGGGGGGTCTGGAGGGCTGCTCATGTACACACAAACAGATACTGACAAGGCAAATCGCGCCTTTCTCCTTTATCTCATCGCATACACCGTGTTTGCCGGGCTTTGTGTTGCGCTGCTGGTGGTGGCGCTGACCACCCGGCAGGCGTGGCTCAACGCCCTTGCCGCCTTTGTGCTGGCCGCGGGCTCTGTTTTTTTGTGGGGGTTTTTCGGGGTCAAGCTCATCGTCTGGCGGCGTTTCCTGCGCGACCTCATCATCGGCACCGAACACGAGATTGCCGGTGAAATCGGAAGCATTGACGAGGAAACCTCCCACAAGGATGGGTTGGACTGCCGCGCCGTCCACCTGCTGACGGGCGAAGATCCTGACAAATCCGGCGGCCGCGTGCTGTATGTGGAGCTTTCCCGGTTCCCCCTCCCCATTGCCCCGGGGCAAAAGATTCGCTGCAAACTCTTCGGCAATTTTGTGAAGGACTTGCGCATTGAGGAGGAGGCGCAATGACCGAAACTGGCTGCATTCTGGTCTGCGTCACCCGGCAGGTGTCCTGCGAACGATTGATCCGCCGGGGAGCTGACTTGGCCCGACAGGACAACGCGGCGCTCGACATCTTGCATGTGGCGGCCAACGGCACCAACCTGCTGGGCAACCCCAGCGAGGGCGAGGCGTTGGATTTCCTCTTCACCACCGCCAAGGAACACGGCGCGGAGCTGAGCGTGCTACGCAACGATAACGTCCCCGAAACCATCGCGCGCATCGCCCGCGAGCACCACGCCCAAGCCATCATCTTGGGCGAATCGCGCCAGAACAGCAAGGAAGATGGCGGGGTCATCTGGCAGCTGCGCGCGTTGCTACCCGATGTGCCGGTGCACATCATCGCCTCGCTGGAGTAACCAAAAGCCGACCGAGAGGAAGTTTCATGTCCGTTACCATCGTCAATGACGCCACCTGCCACGACCCGTGGCAGAACCTGGCGACCGAGGAGAGTCTGCTGGCCGCCTGCGGCCCCGACGACCTTCTCCTTTTTTTGTGGCAGAACGCCAACACCGTCGTCATTGGCCGCCACCAGAACCCCTGGCAGGAATGCCGCCATGAACTGCTGGCGCAGGAGGGCGGCAAGCTCGCCCGGCGCATCACCGGCGGCGGCGCGGTCTATCACGACCTCGGGAACCTCAATTTCTCGTTCATTGCTGGCAGGGAGCGCTACCGTCTGGAGGACAACCTGGCGGTGGTGTTGGCAGCCGTGCGCTCGCTAGGGGTCGAGGCCGCCTTCTCCGGCCGCAATGACATCCTTGCCGACGGCAGAAAGTTCTCTGGCAATGCATTCGCCCACCATGTCAATGCCTCGCTCCACCATGGCACGCTGCTGGTGGCTGCCGACATGGAACGCCTGAGCCGCTACCTGCAGGTACCCCCGCAGAAGATGGTCTCCAAGGGGATCCAGAGCGTAACAAGCCGGGTGGTGAACCTGGGTGATCTGCAGCCGACCATCACCGTGGAGGGGCTGCGGCAGGCACTGTGTCAGGCCTTTGTGCAAGCCAACGGCACCGCCGCCACACGCCCGGCGGCGGAGCTGGTGGACGCGGAACTGCTGCGCGCCGCCAACCAGCGCCAGCAGAGCTGGGAGTGGCGCTTCGGCCAGACCCCACGCTTTGACGTGACACTGACCACGCGCTTCCCCTGGGGCGGTGTGGAGTTGCTGCTCAACGCCCGCGACGGGCGGGTGACCCAGGCGCAGTGCTTCTCCGACGCCATGGACGAGAGCTTCATCGCCGCGCTGCCGGCGTTGTTCACCGGCCTCCCTTACTCCCCCGCGGCGCTGGCACGGGCCCTTCGCCAGGTCTACCCCGCCCGGCAGGAGGCCGACGACCTGGCCGGTTGGCTGGATGCCCAAAGCACGTTGTAACCAAAAAAACTCCAAAAAATGCGCGCCCGATGGCGCGCATATCCTTTTCGGTTCGGGGGAGAGTAATACCAAAATACCGGAAAGGATGAACGCCGATGGACAACCGTCGCAACAACGATTTGGACAACCGGAATGACAACCGTCTGAACGACCAGAAGAAACAGGAGCTTGACCAGCTGCGCCGGCAGCAGGAACAGCGCAACCGCAACAACAGCAACAACAACCGGGACAACAAACGGAACGACTTGGACAACTGCAACGATCGTAACAACCTCGACAACTAAGCAAAGCAAAGGCCGGAACCGCTTTAAGCGATCCCGGCCTTTTGTTGCGTCTTTCAGTCGTTCCCATCCAACAGCGTACCGATGGACTCGCCACGGGCCGCGCGCAGGATGTTCTCCGGCGGCTCCAGGCCAAAGACGACGATCGGAATCTTGTTGTCCATGCACAGTGAGATGGCGGTGGTGTCCATGACCGCAAGGCCACGGTTGATGACCTCCAAATAGCTGATACGCTCAAAGCGTTTAGCGTCCGGCACCTTGCGCGGGTCAGCGTCGTACACCCCGTCAATGTTCTTGGCGAGCAGGATGGCGTCGGCCTCAATCTCTGCCGCCCGCAGCGCAGCCGCCGTGTCGGTGGAGAAGAACGGGTTGCCCGTGCCGCAACCAAAGATGACGATGCGGCCCTTCTCCAGGTGGCGCATGGCGCGCCGGCGAATGTAGGGCTCGGCAAACTGGCGCATCTCGATGGCGGTCTGCACCCGCACCGAGGCTCCCTGCCGCTCCAGCGAGTCCTGCAGGCCCAGGGCGTTGATGGTGGTGGCCAGCATGCCCATGTGGTCAGCGGTGGTGCGATCCATGTTGGTACCCTGCCGCCCGCGCCAGAAGTTGCCCGCGCCCACCACAATGCCCACTTCCACGCCGCTTTGGCTCAGCGCGATGATGTGTGCGCCCACGCGGTCCAGCGTCTCGGGCGAGATGCCGAAGCCGCTTTCGCCGGCCAGGGCCTCCCCGCTGAGCTTTAGCATGACACGCTTGTATCGAATGGCGTTCATGACCGATTCCTCCTGTCCTTGTTGCGTGAAAAAGGGGAACACCGCGCGGTGTTCCCCCATTGGACGGTTCCTTACTTGCCCATCTGGGCGGCGACTTCCTCAACGAAGTTGTCCTGGCGCTTCTCCAAGCCCTCGCCCATCTCGTAACGAACGAAGCGGCGGATGGAAATCTTCTCGCCGATCTTGGCGACCTGCTCGGCCAGGATGTCCTTGACGGCCTTATCCTGATCCTTGATGAAGGGCTGCTCCAGCAGGCAGACATCCTTAAAGTACTTCTGGATGCGGCCTTCAACCATCTTGTCGACGATCTTCTCGGGCTTTCCCTCGCCCAGAGCCTGGGCACGCAGAATCTCGCGCTCATGATCGAGCTCGGCGGTGGGGACCTCTTCGGGCGCCACATACAGCGGGCGGGACGCGGCCACCTGCATGGCCATGTCCTTGACAAAGAGGCGGAAATCGTCGGTGTTGGCGACGAAGTCGGTCTCACAGTTGACCTCAATGAGCACGCCAATGCGGCCGCCCATGTGGATGTAGGACTCCACGATGCCCTCGGCGGCGATGCGGCCGGACTTCTTGGCCGCAGCGGCCAGCCCGCGCTCACGCAGGATGTCGACGGCCTTCTCCATGTCGCCTTCAGCGTCGGTCAGGGCACGTTTGCAGTCCATCATGCCGGCACCGGTCTTCTCGCGCAGCTCTTTCACGTCCTGGGGTGAAATCATGCTATTTCCTCCGTTTCGGTTTGCAATCCTGCTGACTCGTTCCTTATTCGGCGGCGACCGCTTCCGCGGCGGCGGGGGCTTCCACCACCTCGGGCTTGGCGTCGGCGTCCTCGGTCACCTCAACGGCGGCAGCGGCGGGCGCGGCGGCCTGAGCGGGCTCGTTCTGCTCGCCCTGGTGGCCTTCAATCACGGCGTCGGCCATGCAGCCCACGATGAGCTTGATGGCGCGGATGGCATCGTCGTTGCCGGCGATGATGTAATCGACCTCGTCCGGGTCGCAGTTGGTATCCACGATGCCAACGATCGGGATGCCCATCTTGCGGCCTTCGGCGATGGCCAGGTGCTCCTTGCGGGGGTCAACGACGAACATGGCATCGGGCATCTTGGTCATGCCGGCCACGCCGCCCAGGTTCTTCACGAGCTTCTCGCGCTCGCCCAGGAGCTTGACGACTTCCTTCTTGGGCAGCACTTCAAAGTCGCCCTTCTCCTCCATCTCGAAGAGACGGTTCATGCGATTGACGCGCTGGCGCATGGTGCGGAAGTTGGTGAGCATGCCGCCCAGCCAACGGCTGTTGACAAAGAACATGCCGCAGCGCTTGGACTCGGCCTCGATGGCCTCCTGAGCCTGCTTCTTGGTGCCGACGAAGAGAACGGAGCCGTTCTTCTCCGCGATGGAGCGGATGAAGGCGTAGGCAACGTCCATCATCTTGACGGTCTGCTGCAGGTCGAGGATGTAGATGCCGTTGCGCTGGGTGTAAATGTACGGCTTCATCTTGGGGTTCCAGCGGCGGGTCTGGTGACCGAAATGCACGCCGGCTTCGAGCAACTGCTTCATGGAAAGGACTGCCATTGAGTTCCTCCTTGTTCCTCCCACATGCGATGGATTTCCCCCGGTGACCGCATTGCGGCAGGATCGGGGGATCGACATGGGTGCGTAATGCGGGAGATAGTATAGCATGCCCACACGCCGTTTGCAAGAAAAAACCAGAGCAAACGGCTTGTTTCGCGGAGTTTTTGGTCACTCCCCGCCCACAAATTCCAGCAACTGGCCCAAACTTGTGATGGTGTGCGTCGCCCGGGTCCCCGTCGGCGAGGGCGTCTTGCCAGAATCGACAAACAGACAGGCGTCGACGCCCGCGTCCACCGCCGCCAGCACGTCAATCTCACGGTCGCCCACGGCCAGCACATCCCGTGGGTTCAGGCCGTATTTGGCCAGCAGATAGCGGTTAGCCTCACCGCTGGGTTTTGTGGCAAATCCATTGGTCTTGGTCACAATCTCCTGAAAGAGCGGCGCGAACCCCGCCCGCTCCACATACTTCCAGGTAGAGTCTCCCCGGTGGGTGACGATGAAATTCATGCCACGGCCGTTGCGCGTTACCGCTTGCAGCACCTCCCGGGCACAGGGAAAGGGCACAATGGAATCATCGGGCAGCGTGGAACCGAAGGCACGGTACGCCGCCAGCAGGGCGTCGTGCCCCAGGCCGTGGAGCTTGGCATAATGATCGACCGCCTCCCCAATGGAGCGCTTCGTCCACGCCAGCGCTTCCTCCAGGGGCGCGCTCACGCCAAAACCGGCGAGCGCCTGCCCCATGGCCCGGGCAATGTGGGAGTAGGAGTCAAAAAGCGTACCGTCAAAGTCCCAGATCAGGTGTTGGTAGGCCATGGGTGTCCTCCTTCTTGGGTGGGTGTTTCCTCCCCCGCCGGCACACCGCGAGCAGCACGTTGGAGTGCTCGGGGGTATCCTGGGTGGGCCAAGCCCACAGCCGGGCAAAGAACGCAAGTGCCTCCGGCCTCTGGGCGAAAAAGCCGTCCACTGTCTCCGGCGACGCGCCGGTGTCCCTCCGCCAGCTCTCCATGTTGGCGCGGCAGACATTGCTGGTGGGCTGGCCCAGCCACTTCTCCACCCCGAAACCCGCGGCAGCCAGCGTCACTGTTAATTCATCCTGCTCATAAAGCCGCAGATGATACGGGTTGCACGGCCTGCCCTGCTCGTCCACCGGTTCCCAGCCTGCCTTGGGCACACTGAGGAGCAACGTGCCGCCGGGCCGCAGCACCCGGTGGAATTCTTGCAGCAGCAGGACTTCCTGCTCCACGTGCTCCAGCGTCTCAAAGCACACGATGGCATCCACACTGCCGTCGGCGCAGAATGGAAGACCGTCATTGAGGTCGGTCTGGCAGAATGTCACCCCTGCCTCCGCCGCACTGAGCCAGGGGGCGTGGTCCACGGCCATGACCTGCCGCCCGGCACCTGCCAACACCCGGCTGCCGTAGCCTGTGCCGCAGGCGCAGTCCAGCACCCGCACAAGCCGCCTTTTGCCGGTGAGCTGTGCCGCCCAGAGATAGCGTGCCAGGTGTTCGGTGCGCACAAAGAGATTGGCGCTGGCCGGGTCATGGGGGTCGATCGATTCGGGTTCGCGGTGCATGGGCATGCCTCCTCGCTCCCCAGTGTACCGCAGCGGCAGCCGGGCGGCAACCACAAGTGCCCCCTGCCGCATGTCAGCGGGCGACAGTCTTTCAACAAACAATTAGTGCGAGCAAAGGATGACGAACCTTCCGCCGATCCATTCGGCGGGAGGAAAGGAAGAGCCAGTGCGAGCAGAAAAGAAAACCCGCCTGCTAGCGCAACGCACCTTAGAAATCTGCATGAGAGCTACAGTTTGTGATCGGTCCATCGCAATACTTCGTATTGCTCGCATTGCTCTCAACGATTCTGAAGAATCGTCTGCCACAACGCGGGACTGAGAGTCGGCGACACGCGCGACGAATCAGCACGCCGGACTGGTCGCACGCTTTGCGTGCTGCTCGCCCATGCAACCCGGATGCGTGCAAACCGTCACGCTGTGAAGGCATTGTTTGCAATGCCTTCGCGCCTGGGCTGGTCGTTCGCTTCGCGAACTGCTCGCCTATGCATCCTAGATGGCGCGTACGGCGTGAACGGCGATCTGGCTATAACAAGAACATGCTGTTTGAATCGCGGCTATCCCACAGCGGCAGACACAAAAGACTGTCAAAAAAGTAGGTACAGAAAGAAATAGAGTGAGCCGAGCGCCGGTTTATCCGGCGGGAGGGAACCATTGTAGGTGTGAATACCAATAGCATATCCCGCCCCCAGGCGTAACGTACCCCTAGAAGCCCCGCATGAGAGCTGTGATTCTCGATCGGTCGGCGACATGCGCGGCGACCGATCCGGTATTAGCGGGAACAAGCTGTTTAAATCGCGGCTGTCGCCACAGCGGCAGACGCGAAAGGCTGTCGACTTTGTCGACAGCCGGACACCCCCTGCCGCATGGCAGGGGGCGAAACGACCAACCAAAGGAGGAAGAACCTACAGGGCCTGCACGTGGGCCACACCGCTGCCGACGCTGTTGCGCGTGCCGGCGATGCGCTGTGCGTTTTTCATCAGCTCCTGCTTCACCTGATCCGGGGTGATCTTGGGCTGCTGCTGGTAGAGCAGGGCTGCCAGCCCCGCCACCAGCGGCGTGGACACCGATGTGCCCGACATGGTGGTGTAGAACTGGGAGGGCCTCACCAGCCGGCGGCCCGGCAGGTAGGTGGCCTCGGTGTTGGTGGCGACGATGTTGACGCCCGGTGCCACAATGTCGGGCTTGGGCCGCTGGTTGACGGGGCCGCGGCTGGAAAAGTCTGCCACGGTGTCGTCGTTGACCGCCGGCGTGCGGTGGTCGTCACTGGCCCCCACGGTGAGCAGCAGCCGGCTGGTGCCGGGCACGGTGATCGTCATGGGCGAAGGCCCCTCGTTGCCGGCAGCCACCACCACCGTGATGCCCCGCCGCCAAAGTTGCTCAGCGCCGCGCTCCATGGCGTCGTCACGGCTGAAGGATGTGACCGATGCGCCCAAGGATAGCGACACGACCTTGATGTTGTAACGTTGGTAATTGTCTGCCACCCACTGCATGGCGGTCAGCACGTCACTGGTTCTGCCAGCGCCGTCCCGGTCCATCACCTTCAGCGCGACGATGTCCGCATCCGGCGCGATGCCGCGGTATAGCCCGCCCGATTCGCGCCCGTTGCCCGCCGCCACACCCGCCACAAAGGTGCCATGCCCGTTGTCGTCGTAGGGGGCGTCCCGTCCGTTCACGATGTCCACAAAGGCAGCGATGCGGTTCCTGGGCATCGTGAAATCAGGGTGGGGGTAAACGCCTGTGTCGAGGATGGCGATGCCCACCCCCTGCCCACGCACGCCGCTGGCGTGCATGGCGTCGGCACCCACCGCTTTGGTGGCGATGTTCATCTGCGCCTGCACGTCAATGTCGGCGGCGATGTAGCTGATGTTCTTGCGCAGGGCCAGCTTTTCAATCATGCCGGCCGGCAGTTCCACAATATATCCGTCGATGAGGGGCAGTTCAGCCGTCACCTTGACGCCCAGCTTTTCAAGCGTCGGGCGGCATTGCTCATACTCTTTGGTGTAAAGGATCACCTTGAAGGGTTCGTCCGAGTGAATGATGACGGCATTGCGCACCTCGGGGTCGATCTTGCGGATGTATTTCCGTTTCAAGCAAATCACCTCTCTATGTAACCGCGGTGCGCGGTGGCCGGGCTCCTACCCCCGGCGCAGGTAGCGGACAAGTTCGTCCAGCTTCTTCTTTTGCCCGGCGTTGAGCATGGGCTTGAGGGTGTCGGCGAAGGAGTCGAGCTCCCCGCTCTTGACACGGTCGCGCACAGCACTGTCGCCCTTAAGGCGATCCAGCTCCCGCATGAGCTCGCCCACGTCCTTGTCCTTGTATTTGTCCATCTTGCTCTTCAGGAACTCCATCTGGGCCTGCTGGTCGCCTGTCAGCTTATCAGGCGTGCCGCCCTTTTTGTTGAGCATGTCCTTCAGGCTCTTTTCCTTCATGGTTCGACCTCCCGCTGCTGGCTACTTCATCTATATTCCTGCGCGGAGCCGACTGACACTGGTGAGGGTGGCCATGGGCGCATCCCGGGCACCTGGGCGGGCGTTCACTGGCATCGCCCACAAAACGTGCTTGCAAAGAGAAACTACTGTTACGCGTGCCTGAGGCGCGCGGGCTGTGGCCTTTGGTTGCGACCCGGCATAGAATAACCTACGGGACAGTGTGAAACAGGAGGGTTCAGCCATGAGTGATAAAATCTATCCAGCGCTGCCGGGAGGGAATGAGAAACCCGCCGTGGAAGGCGTCGTACATACGGCCGCCCCGCATCCGCCCCAGCGGCCCGTGCAGCGGCAGGGTTTGGCCGGCTTGCTGCCGGCACTGGGTGGCGGGGGCATCCCGGTGCTGCCGCTGGTGGTGGCGGTGGGGGCCATGCAACGGGGCCGCGGGGGCATCCTGCCCCAACGGAACCGCCCGGCCGCCAAGACCATGCCCGCCGCCCTGCCCGCGCCGGTGCCCCAACCCGCTGCCACCCCCGCCAACCCGGGCCAACAGCACCGCCAGCACACCCAGCCCGCAGCCCCGCCCGTCCCCGTGGCGGAAGCGGTTGCCCAACCGATGGAGCAGCGCCTGCCCCGGCCGATGAGGCCAACCACCCCGCCGGTCGATGTTCGCAGCCTGCTCAACGACATCTCGGGCTATCTCCCGGCCAGCACAGGGACGTCGGCGGCCCGGGCCGCCCGCCTGATGGGCCTGGCGGATGAGATACGAAGCTTGGGCCAACAGAATACCATGACGATGGCCTCAGCCTTTACCAACCCCATCGACCGCCACGTGGGCATCCTCAACGCCCTGGGGCGCAACGTGCCCGGCGCGGCCAACCTGGGGCAGATGAGCCAGGTGCTGGGCGTGGTCAACACCCTGCGCAACGCCGGCGGTGGGCTGGGTGCCCTCAGCAGCCTGGGGAACCTGGGGAATATGCTGGGTTCGATGAACGCAATGAGCAGCCCGCCCCCGCCCCGCCCGTTGGAGCTGAAGCGACCGCCCAGCCAGGGTGACGGCCTGAAGGACACGGTGACCCGGCTCCTGAACGGCATGGACGACAAACAGAAGGCGACTCTCATGGATCAGGCACGCAATTTCCTGGGGAAGTGACCTCACAACGCACGCGGCGACCGCTTCACGGT
>JAEWRW010000053.1 GCA_023398815.1 Bacillota bacterium | reverse complement strand
CTCCCGCTTTTGTTCGTTCCTAGTCCCGCACGCGATACTCAAACTGGTAGCTGCCCGAACCCGCGGTGAAGCACACCCCGCCGCTGACCCGCTCCACATCGGCGATGCCCTCGGCATCCATGAGGGGCACACCGCCCTCGCGCACGTCACCCCGCGCCGCACCCGGCAGGGTGACGGTGGCGGTGCTGTTCTCCGGCACGGTCAGCTTGAGAGCCATACGCCCATCGGCCACCCGCCAGGACACCGAAACCTGCCCGTAGAGGGTGCGTAGCGAGCCCCTGGCCTCGGTGAACTGCTCACTCGGCAGCGGCCCCACCACCACATTGCGGAAGCCGGGCTGGCTGGCATCGGGGGCGATGCCCAGGATGTTACGATAGAGCCAGTCGCCGATGCTGCCATAGGCGTAGTGGTTGAAGGAGTTCATATCCGCCGACCAAAAGCTGCCGTCAGGTTTGATGTTGTCCCAATGCTCCCACATGGTTGTGGCACCCTTGGTGATGGGGTAGAGCCAGGAGGGATAGTCCTTCTTCATCACCAACGCGCAGGCCTCGTCGTGGGCGCCGTTGTCGGTGAGCACATGGCACAGGTAGGGCGTGCCCACAAAGCCGGTGCTGAGGTGGCCATCGCACTCGGCCAGCAAGTCTTTGAGGGTACGCAGCGCCCGCTTGCGGCTGGCCTTATCCAGCAGGTCAAAGTGCAAGCCAACGACCTGGGCCGTCTGGGTGGGGCAGGCCAACCGCCCGTTGGGGGTGACAAACTCCCGCCGGAAGGCCTTCCGTACCCGCTTGTAGAGCTTGCCATACTGCTCCGCGTCGTCCTTGTAGCCCAGCGTCTCAGCCGCCTGGGCCACCAAGCGAGTGGAAAGCGCGTAGTAGGCCGTGGCAATGAGGTCGCGGCTGGTCGCGCCAACGTAGGAATCGCTGCCGGCATCCAACCCCAGCCAATCGCCGAAGTGGAAGCCGGTGTTCCACAGCTCCTCGTCGTCGCCCTGGGCGCGGATGTACTCCACCCAATTCTTCATCATCGGGTAGCACTCGGCCAGCAGGCGGGTGTCGTCGTAATACTCATACATCGTCCAGGGGCAGATGGTTGACGCGTCGGCCCAGGCGGCGGACGAATCCCCCTCGATGGCGGCGGGGATGACGTGGGGAATGCCGCCGGTGGGCAGCTGGTCGGCGGCCATGTCCCGCAGCCACTTGGTGTAGAAGGCCGCGGTGTCGTAGTTGAACGCCGCGGTGGAGATGAACACCTGGGCGTCGCCCGTCCACCCCAGCCGCTCGTCGCGCTGGGGGCAGTCTGTGGGCACATCCACAAAATTGCCCCGCTGGCCCCACAC
This sequence comes from Bacillota bacterium, assembly GCA_023398815.1. Taxonomy (GTDB): domain Bacteria; phylum Bacillota; class Clostridia; order Christensenellales; family UMGS416; genus JAEYRA01. The sequence goes on along the minus strand of JAEWRW010000053.1, from coordinate 87,441 downwards.
GATGTTGCGCTGGAGTTGGTTGATCATCTCGTCATTGCAGGCAAAGTCGCCGGTGCGCTCCATGTCGCTGTGCACGACCATGCCGGTCATCGCCTCCAGCGTCGGCTCGCCGGGCCACTCCACAATCTGTACGTATTGGAACCCGTGGAAGGTGAAGGTGGGTTCCAGCACCTCCTCGCCGCCACGCAGGGTGAATTCATCGGTCTGGCGGGCCTTGCGCAGGTTGTCGAGGTACACATTGCCCTGCTGATCCAGCACCTCAAAGTAGCGCAGCACTACCCGGTCGCCGGGCTGGCCATTCACCCGCACCCGCAGGAAGCCCACCATGTTCTGGCCCATGTCTACCACCCGCTCGCCCTTGGGCGTGGTGAGCAGCGTGCGGGGCCGGCGCTCCTCGGTCACCCGTGTCGGCAGGCCGTCCTGCGCCACCACATTGGCCGTGCCGCCGTCACTCACCAGCACGTCGTGCCAGTCACCGTCGTCCAGGCCGTAGGTGCACCAGCCCTCCACGGCGCGGCGGCTGTCCACCTGCTCGCCTTGGTAGATCTCCGAGTAGCGGATGGGGCCGTCCATGCCCTTCCAATCGCTGCCGGTGGAAATGATCTGCTCGTGGCCATCGGCATAGGTGAGCACCAGTTGGGCCAGCAGCTCCCGCGGCTTGCGTTTGGCCGTGTCCTGCCCTACCCATCCGAGCTCGCTGCGGTACCAGCCATTGCCCAGCATCGCGCCAATGGCGTTGCCGTCGGGCCCGATGAGGTCGGTGACGTCATAGACCTGGTACTGCAGGCGTTTGGCGTAGACCGTCCAACCCGGCGTCAGCAGTGAGTCACCCACCGGCTGGCCGTTGAGCCACAGCTTGTAGCAGCCGTGGGCGGTGGCGTAGAGCCGTGCCGAGCGCACCGCGCCGGTGACCAAAAACTCCCGCCGCAGCAGGGGGCTCACCGACTGGCCGGTGCTGGCGTCCATGCCAATCCACCGGGCGCGCCACCCCTCCTGCATCAGGCCCGTCTCCAGCCACGCCGGCTCGCTCCAACCGTCGCTGCGACCCTCATTGTCCCAGGCCTGCACCCGCCAGTGGTAGCGGGTGCGGGGACGCAGGGCCTCGCCGCCGTAGACAATCTGCACGCTGCGGTCGGTGTTGACCACGCCGCTGTCCCACAGGGGGGCGTCAAAGGTCTCGTTGAGCGCCACCTGCAGGCGGTAGGCGCTCTGCCGCACGCCGCGCCGCTGAGGGGCGCGCAGCTTCCAAAAGAACCGTGGCTCAGGCACATCGATGCCCAGGGGGTTCACGCGGTACTCACATCGAAGGTCATAGGGACGCATGGAAACACATCCTTTCCGGCCGAGGGGCGGCGGGCAAACATAAATGCCCGATGCGGAACGCATCAGGCAACGTTGCTTGGTTGGCAGGTCGATCTTGGCATACCGTTCCCGCGCTCCCCTGTTTCATGTTTTTTCCAGTATACTCCAACACTACGGCCATGGGAAGGGCAGGAAGCACCATATGGTGCTTCCTGCCCTCTACGGCTCACACCAGCAAAACGCCGCCCGGTGTTACCGGGCGGCGTTTGGTTGTGTGGTTCGGTTTCTCAGTCACGTTCCCCGTGGCAGCCGCGGTGGTGATGGTGGCCGTGGTGGTGGCCGTCGTCCTCACCGTGGCAGTCATGGCCCTCGTGTTCCCTGTGCCCGTCGTGGCAGCGATGGCCTTCGTGGTCACCATGCTCGCCGTGGCAGCCGTGACCCTCGTGGTCGCCGTGCTTGCCGTGGCAACCGCGGTCGTCGTGGTCATGGTCATCGTGATCGCCGTGGCAGCCATGGCCCTTGCCCCACGGGCCGGGGCCAAAGTCACGCTCCGCCCCATCGGCGGCGAAGGGCACACGCCCACAGCCGCGCCGGTCACCACCAAACTCCCGCCGGTCAGGGCCGTCAAAGCCCCAGGGGCGGTCCCGGTCCACCGGCTCATCGCCCAGCTGCTGCTCCAGCGTGGCAACGATGCGGCGCAGGTAATCGCCCAGCGTGCGCTGTTCCTCATCATTGAGGCAGGCGAAGAGGTCGGCGGCCTCCACCTTCTGCTCGGCAGCCTGGCGTCCCTCGTCGGTCAGGCGAATGGTCATGGCGCGCCGGTCGTCCTCGGCCTGGGTGCGGGTGATGTACCCGCTGCGCTCCAGCTTCATCAGCAGCTCGCCCAGCGACTGGGGCCGCATGTCCAGCAGAAAGCCCAGCTCCCGCTGGCTGATCTCCGGCTGCAGTTTCAGCAGCGCCAGAATGCGCCCCTGCCCCCGGTGCGGGTCGCCCATGGGCCCGTGAACCCGGTGGTTCATCATGTGGTAGCGGCGCAGCAGCCATTCCACCCGCGCCAGCAGCTCAAACAGATCGTTTGACTCGTTCATTGTGTCGCCCCCTATTTGCTAGTTTAAAAGGTACCTTTATTTATGATGATACCCCTCGCTCATCCATTTGTCAACCGATTTGCAAAGGCACCTTAAAACTTTTTCTGTGTTGACTGAGTCGCCGCTCTACTCCCCCTTCACCGAGGCGGCAATGGCGTCGGCCATGGCGGCCAGCTCGGGCAGCTGCTCCTCCCGCAGGCTGGAGCGCAGCACCAGCGGCGGCACCAGGAGGGGCATGTTCTTCATGGAGCACAGCAACTCGGCCATGACCTTGTGGGAGGCCGGAGCCCAGGAACCATTGCCGATGAGGGCGACCTGGCGGCCCTGGAGGTTCAGCACCGCCATGTCGCGCAGCAGCGCCTCCATGCCAAAGTACAGCCCCGCGTTGTAGGTGGGCGAAGCCAGTACCAGGTGGCTGAACTCAAACGCGTCACCGATGATCTGGCTGGCGTGGGTTTTGGAGATGTCGTACACCCGCAGGTGCTCCACCCCCCGCTCAGCGAGCATCCCCGCCAGGGCCATCACGGCGTTCTCGGTGTTGCCATACATGGAGGCATAGGCCAGAACCACACCGGGCCGTTCGGGTTGGTAGCGGCTCCAGCGGTCGTACTTCTCCAGGATGTAGCCGATGTCCTTGCGCCAGATGGGCCCGTGCAGCGGGCAGAGCATGTTGAGGGCCGGCAGGGCGGCGGCCTTCTTCAGTGTGGCCTGCACCTGGGGGCCGTAGCGGCCCACGATGTTGGCGTAGTAGCGACGCGCCTCATCCAAAAAGGCCGTCTCAAAATCCACCTGGTCGGCAAAGAGGCTGCCAGACAGCGCGCCGAAGGAACCGAAGGCGTCGGCGGTGAAGAGGATGCCCTCGGTTTCCTCGTAGGTCATCATGACCTCGGGCCAGTGCACCATGGGGGCCATGAGGAACCGCAGGGTGTGGCGGCCCAGTGGCAGGAGGTCACCCTCGCCAACGGTATGCAGGCGGTCCTCTATGTCAAACCGGTAGAACTGGCGGATCATCTGGAAGGTCTTGGGGTTGCCCACCAGCTTCATGCCCGGGTTGCGGCGGCACAGTTCCTCGATGTTGGCGCAGTGGTCAGGCTCCATGTGGTTGATGACCAAGTAGTCGATGGAACGCCCGCCCAAGGCGTACTCCAGGTTCTCAAAAAACTGCTGGGTAATGGAGGAATCGACCGTATCAAGCAGGGCCACCTTCTCATCCAGTATGAGATAGGAATGGTAGGCCACGCCGTTTGGCAGGGGGAACATATTCTCAAAGAGCGCCAACCGCCGGTCGTTGCCGCCCACCCAATGGATGTCCGGCGCAATCCTCTGTGTGCAGTGCATAAAGAACCTCCTGAGCAATCTAGGAATCGGACATTAAGCCCGTTCGTGTTCCAACTTTTTGATGGCCTGATCCAACGTGCGCCAGGGCAGCACCGCGCACTTGACCCGCGCGGGCATGTTGGCGATGCCCCGCAGGGCAATGCCGTCCTCCAGCGGCTCCAGCTCCGCCTCGTCGGTCACGGTTTTCTGTATCATGCCCACAAACCGACGCAGGAGGTCAAGCGCCTCGCCCACCGCCTTGCCCTCGATGAGCTCAGCCATGATGGCAGTGGAGGCCTCGGAGATGGCGCAGCCCGCGCCGGTGAAGCCCACCGCGACGATAACACCGTCCTCCACGGTCAGCTCCAGGTGGATGTCGTCGCCGCAGCTGGGGTTGACACCCCGCTGTTCCACCGTTGGGTGCTCCAGCCCGTGGCGGTGCTTTTTGGAGCGGCCATACTCGGTGATGACCTCAGTATACAGTTCATCCAACCCCATTGCCAAGCCACCTCCCCACGCCGCGCAGGCTTCCCGCCAGGCGTTCGATGTCGTCCGTCGTGTTGTAGGGCCCGATGCTTGCCCGGCAGGTGGCTCCCACGCCCAGGTGCTTCAGCAGTGGCTGGGCGCAATGGTTGCCGGAGCGAATGGCCACCCCATCGGCGTTGACGATGGTCGCCACATCGTGGGGGTGGGCGTTGGCCAGCGTAAAGGACACCACGCCAATGCGATCGGCAAGGCCTTCGGGCCCCACGAGCCGCAGGCCCGGCACGGCGCTCAGGCGATCCAGCAGCATGGCCGTCAGCGCCCGCTCGTGGTCGCGCAGGGCATCCCACCCCAGGGCGTTGAGGTAACCGATGGCCGCGGCCAGGCCCACCGCGCCGCCCACGTTCTGGGTGCCACCCTCAAACTTCTGGGGCAGCTCGGCCCAGGTGGAGTTCTGCTCCTCCACATATTCTATCATATCCCCGCCATAGAGGAAGGGCGGCATGGCGTCCAGCAACTCTTCTTTGCCCCAGAGGACACCCACACCCATGGGCGCCAGCATCTTGTGACCGGAGAGAACGTAGAAATCGGCCCCCATTGCCTGTACATCCGCCCCAAGGTGAGGCGCACCCTGGGTACCGTCCACCACCACGACCGCTCCCACGTCGTGAGCCCGGTCGGCGATGGTGCGCACCGGATGCACCACGCCCGTCACGTTGGAGGCATGGGCCACCGCCACGATCTTCACCCCCGCGGTGATCTTGCTCTCCATCTCCCGCGCGGGGATGCGCCCCTGGGGGTCGGTGTAGAGGTAGCGGAGTTTGGCCCCACGGGCACGGGCCACCACCTGCCAGGGCACCAGGTTGCTGTGGTGCTCGCTCACGGCCAGCACCACGGTGTCGCCGGGCCGCAGCATCGTCATGCCATAGCTCTGGGCGATGAAGTTCAACGCCTCGGTGGCGTTCTTAGTGAACACGACCTCCCGAGCGCTGGATGCGTGCAGGAAGGCGCGAACTGTCTCGCGCGCGGCGTCCAGGGCGGCGGTGGCCGCCACGCTCAGGTCATAGGCCCCCCGGTGGGGGTTGGCGTTGGCCCGCTCGTAGTAGGCGCGCACGGCGTCCAGCACCTGCCGGGGCTTCTGGCTGGTGGCGGCGCTGTCGAGGTAGGCCACCGGCCGCCCCTGAGCATCCAGCTGGTTGAGAAAGGGGAAATCCCCACGGCAATCGATCATTCGTTCACCCCTCCCACCGCGGCCTGCACCGCGTCCAGTATCAATTCCTGCGTCGCCAGGTCGGGGATGCGCTCCACCACGGCGGCGAAGGCGGCCTGGGCCAGCAGTTTGCGGGCATGGGTTTCGGAAAGGCCACGGCTCATCAGGTAGAAGAGCGCCGCTTCGTCGGGCCGGCCGGAGCTGGCGGCGTGCTCGCCCTCCACGTCATCCTCCCCGCACAAGAGCACGGGCACTGAGAGGTTGCGCACCCGGGGGCTGAGCATGAGGACGTTCTCCTCCTCCCGCCCGCGGGAGCCAGCCGCGCCCCGCACGAAGTCCAGCGTGTCGCGCAGCACCTTGCGGCTGTCGTCCAGCAGCACGCCGCGCACGTCGATGGCGCTCTCGCTGCGCTGGCCGCGGTGTTCGGCCCGGGTCGTCAGGTCCAGCGTGCGGCTTCCGCTGCCCAGGTACAGCAGGTCCACCCGCACACGGCTGTCGGCCCCGTCCAGCACGGCGTTGCAGCCGGTCACGGCATTGCGGCCACCCAGCTCGGCGTCGATGATGTGGATGGAGGCCCCCTCCCCCGCCACCGCGCCGATGACGTCGGTGTGAACGGTGTCGTTGCCAAAGAGCTGGGCTTTCACAAGCGTCAGGGACGCGCCCCGCCGCGCAATGAGCCGGATGCGCCCGGCATGCTGGTGCATGCCGTGGGCGGAGCTCAGGTACCGCACCACCACGGTGGCGCGGGCACCCTCGCCCACCTCCACCACGAGGTCGTCAGCCAGGGTGGGGTGGTCGTCGTCCAACCGAAACTCCAGCACGATGGGCTCGGCCTCGGTGTGGCCGTCAGCCACCCGCAGGTGGCAGCGCCAGTTGGCCTCCGTCTCCAGGAAGCTGCGCAGCACCGCCGGGGCCAGCCGGCCCGTGCCGTCGTCGCCCTCTGCGAGCAACACCGGCTCGCGGCTCACGGTGACGGCGTCGCTGGGGCGCATCGCACTCACCACCCGGTCGAAGGGCCGCTGGGGCGCGGCAAGTTCTATGTCAGTATCATTTACCTTTAACCACCGCCAGGTGCGCAGCGGCATCCGTTCAATGGTCTGTTTCATCGTTTCCATAGCGTCTCCTATCCGATGGTGCCTTCCATCTCCAGGCTGATGAGCTTGTTCATCTCCACCGCGTATTCCAGCGGCAGCTCCTTGGCAATGGGCTCCACAAACCCCCGCACGATGAGCGCCTTAGCCGCCTCTTCGGTGAGCCCACGAGTCATGAGGTAGAAGATGGCCGCGTCGCTGATGCGGCCGATGCGAGCCTCGTGGCCGATGTCCACCTCGTCGTTGCGGATGTCCATCACCGGCACCGTGTCGGAGCGGGAATCCCGATCGAGCATCAGCGATGTGCAGACAACCGAGGACTTGGAACCCGTGGCCTCCGGCAGGATGCGGATGGCGCTGCGATAAAGGGCCTTGCCGCCGTCCTTGCTGATGGAGCGGGAGTCGATTGTCGACGAGGTGTTGGGGGCGGCGTGGATGACCTTGGTGCCGGTATCGAGATCCTGCCCGGCGGAGGCAAACGTGATGCCCGTGAAGGCCGATCGTGCCCCCTCGCCCTTTAGGATGCTGCTGGGGTAGAGCATGGTCTTGTGGGAGCCGAAGGTGCCGCTGACCCACTCGATGGCGCCGTTGCGCTCCACCATGGCACGCTTGGTGTTGAGGTTCATCATGTTCTTGGACCAGTTCTCAATGGTGGAGTAGCGCAGCGTCGCGCCCTCCCGCACAAAGAGCTCCACACACCCGGCGTGCAGGTTGACGACGTTGTACTTCGGGGCCGAGCAGCCCTCGATGAAGTGGGCCGTCGCGCCCTTCTCCACAATGATGAGGGTATGCTCAAACTGCCCGGCACCCGGTGCGTTCAGGCGGAAGTAGGACTGCAGCGGGTTCTCAAGCTTCACGCCCGCCGGCACGTACACAAACGACCCGCCGGACCACACCGCCCCGTGCAGCGCCGCGAACTTGTGGTCAGTGGGCGGCACCAGCTTCATAAAGTGCTCCCGCACCAGGTCGCCATGCTCCCGCACGCCGGTCTCCATGTCCGTGTAGATGACCCCCTGGGCCAGCAGCTCCTCCCGCACGTTGTGGTAGACGACCTCCGAGTCGTACTGCGCGCCCACGCCGGCCAGCGATTCCCGCTCGGCCTTGGGGATGCCCAGGCGTTCAAAGGTGTCCTTGATGTACCCGGGCACCTCGCCCCAGTTGTCGCGGAGTTCGCTGTCGGGCCGCACATAGGGCACGATGTCGTCCATGTTGAGCTCGTCGAGCGACGGGCCCCAGGTCGGCATGGCGATGCGGTGGTAGCTGCCCAGCGCGTTAAGGCGCTTCTCCAGCATCCAGGCTGGCTCATTCTTCTGGCGGGAGATGTCGGCCACGATCTCCTCCGTCAGCCCCCGCCCCGTGCGGTAGCTGGCCACGTCGGCGTTACGGAAGTCGTACATCTCCCGGTTCACATCTTCAATTCTGGTCTTTGTCTTCTCCATGGGGTTCCCTCCCGCGCCTCAGGCGCTCAGCACCGGCGCGAAGCCGTCGCGGTTGATCTCCTCCACCAGTCCTGCGTCGCCGCTGCGGACGATGCGTCCGTCGGCCATCACGTGCACCCGGTCCACCGGCAGCCGCTCCAGAATGCGGGTGATGTGGGTGATGATGAGCACGGCGTTGCCCGCGTCGTGCTGCCGGGCCACACTCTCGGAGATCGTCTTCACCGCGTCCACATCCAGGCCCGAGTCGGTCTCATCGAGGATGGCGAGCTTTGGTTTCAGCATGGCCATCTGCAGGATCTCACTCTTCTTCTTCTCCCCGCCGGAGAAGCCGACGTTTAAGTACCGCGCGGCCCACTCGGCGTCCATGTTCAGCTCGGCCATGCGGTCGCGGAGCTCCCGCCGGAAGGGCACGAGCTTGACGTTCTGGCCGGTCTGTGCCTCCCGCGCCGTGCGCAGGAAGCTCTCCAGCGTGACGCCGGCAATCTCCTGCGGGGCCTGGAAGGAGAGAAAGATACCCCGCCGCGCCCGCTCGTCAGTGCGAAGTGCGCCGATGTCCTCCCCCTCAAAGAGGATGGTGCCCCCCTCCACGGCGTAGCGAGGGTCCCCCAGGATCACATTGGCCAGCGTGGACTTTCCCGCGCCGTTGGGGCCCATCAGCACATGCACCTCACCGCTGTTGACCGTCAAATCCAGCCCCTTCAGGATGGGCTTGCCCTCCACCGAGGCCCGCAGGCCCTGAATCGTCAAAAGATTGTCTGACATTTCGCACACCTCGTTTTCTTTTCGTTCGTCTCACCGTCGCCGCACCGTCCGCAGCCGCTGACGTTGGCCAGAATGATATTGAGCATGCCGTCGATGGCCGCAACTGCCTCCGCGTCCAGCGGGGTCAGGTAGTCACCCAGCCGGCCCTTCAGGCGGTCGGTGTATTCGTCGTACCCCTCGCAGGCTCGCTCCCCCGTCTCCGTCAGGCGGTAGTACACCTCTTTGCGGTTGCCCTCCTGCCGGTAGGGGGCCAGGTATCCCTTGTCCATGAGCTTGCGGGCCAGCTGGGTCACCGCACCATTGGTGATACCCAGGTACTGCGACAGATCGCCGCCCTTGGCGGACTCATACTGTCGCACGGACTTCAGCAGCCCGATGTCCGAATAAGTCAGCTTGTGCCCGGTGCCGTACGCCCGGGGCACCCTGGCCTCGCACATCATGCGGTTCAGCGCCCGGTAAAGCTTTCGGATCAATTCCGTTTCTCGCTCCATATCATCACCCTTGGCCATATTATATAGCTTCTAAAAAATAATGGCAAGATTTTTTAGTTACTAAAAATGAATGCCTTTTCTCGGTGCCTTTGCCCAAAAGCGGAACAGATCGCCAGCACACGCGAGTGCCCAAGGCCCCGCCACCGCGCGAACACCGCCACAACCAGTGCGCGCGGGGTACCAAGATGGGGCGACACGACTGCCTTCGAGCGCCTGCAACCGGAGGGATCCCCGCCACACGCCGGCCCAAACGCCGCTCGCCGTCCACTGTGCCCCCTCGTTATTTATGATTGTAACAAACCTGTGGAATGCGACGTTTCCCACCGATTTCCCGGTGTCACTCCTGCTGCCATTCCGGCTGTTTCTTGCCCGTTTCCGCATTTTTTTCGTCACACTGGACACATTGCCAAGGGAAGGCGGTGCGATTTTCGTGGAAACTGCACACCGGATGAAATAAATCAGCCAGAACGCCAGACGATCCATTCTCAATGGTGTTTTGTAAAATCATTTCCAACATTGTATATACAGCTCAGCGAGCCGGATCCATCCTATTCTTTTGGCAATGTTCCAACTGGGCGAATTGACAACGTCAATTGGTATGTTACAATCTTGTCAAGATAAGCTCTACAATGGGGTAGGATGTTGCAATTTGAGTTAATCGCTGGTTTTCCGTGAAGATAACCTTCCCTTCCTCAAATTCTCACCATCGTCAAGCTTAACAAAATTTTACATAGCACCGGAGGTATCCATGAGCCAATCTAAAACAAAGGTGGCAATCATTGGCGCGGGCTTTGTTGGCGCGGCGACTGCGTACACCATCGCCGTCAACCAGCTCGTGGGCGAAATTGCCCTGATCGACGTGATGCGCGACAAGGCTGTCGGCGAGGCGGCGGACATCAGCCACGGCCTCTCGCACATGGGTCAGATGAAGATCCATGCGGGCGACTACTCCGACTGCGCCGACTGCGATGTCATCATCGTGACGGCCGGCCTGAACCGCAAGCCCGGCGACACCCGGCTTGACCTGGCCAACAAGAACGTGCCCATCGCCCGTGAAATCACCAAAAACATCATGGCCCACTACACCCGTGGCGTCATCCTGGTGGTGGCCAACCCCGTGGACATCCTGACCTACCTCATTCAGAAGTGGTCCGGCCTGCCCAACGGTCGGGTCATGGGTTCGGGCACGGCGCTCGACAGTGCCCGCTTCCGCTACGAGCTCTCCGACAAGCTGAAGGTGGACGTGCAGAACGTGCACGCCTATATGATTGGCGAGCACGGCGACTCCCAGCTGCCGCTGTGGAGCGCCACCAACATCGCCGGCCAGAACATCGACGAGTTCTGCTCGCTGCGCGGCATCGCCCTGGGCGATGAGGAAAAAGCCGAGGTCTACACCAAGGTGAAGAACGGCGGCGCCGAGGTCATCCGCAACAAGGGGGCGACGTACTACGCCATCGCGTCGGTCGTCAGCTCCATTGTGGAGACGCTGCTGAAGAACAAGAATTCCATCCGCACCGTTGCCAGCGTCATCGAAGGCCCCTATGGCATCCACGACGTAGCCCTGAGCCTGCCCTCCATCGTCAACGCCGACGGGGTCAGCAGCATTCTGAACTTCACGCTGACCCCCGCCGAGGAGGCCGAGCTCATGAGTTGCTACGGCAAGATGAAGGACTTCCTTGGCCAAGTGAAACAGGACTGAAAAAGCCGGCGGGCAACCGCACGGACAAAATATGGAGGTAACCCAATGGACATCAAACAGGAAGCAATCCAGAAGCACGCTGAGTGGAAGGGTAAGATTGAGGTCATCAGCACCGTGCCCGTGCGCGACAAGAAGGATCTGTCGCTGGCCTACACCCCCGGCGTGGCCGAGCCCTGCCTGGCCATCCAGAAGGACGTCGACCTCTCCTACGCCTACACCCGCCGGGCCAACCTGGTGGCCGTGGTGACCGACGGCACCGCCGTGCTGGGCCTGGGCGACATTGGTCCCGAAGCCGGCATGCCCGTGATGGAGGGCAAGTGCGTGCTCTTCAAGACCTTCGGCAACGTGGACGCCTTCCCGCTTTGCGTGCGCAGCAAGAGCGTGGACGACATTGTCAACACCGTTCGCCTGCTGGCTGGTTCCTTCGGCGGCGTCAACCTGGAGGACATCTCCGCCCCCCGCTGCTTTGAGATTGAGCGCAAGCTCAAGGAAGTCTGCGACATTCCGATCTTCCACGATGACCAGCACGGCACCGCCGTGGTCACCGTGGCCGCCATGCTCAACGCCCTGAAGCTCACGGGCAAGGACATCAAGGACATCGAAGTGGTCGTCAACGGCTCCGGCGCGGCCGGCATCGCCGTCACGAAGCTGCTGATGGCCATGGGCATGAAGAAGGTCATCCTGTGCGACACCAAGGGCGCCATTTACGAAGGCCGTGACAACCTCAACGACGTCAAGGCCGAGATGGCCAAGATCTCCAACCTGCAGCAGAAGAAGGGGTCGCTCGCCGACGTGCTGGTGGGTGCGGACGTGTTCATCGGCCTCTCGGCCCCCAAGACCGTCACCACCGAGATGGTCAAGACCATGGCCAAGGACCCGATCATCTTCGCCATGGCCAACCCCACACCGGAGATCATGCCCGACGAAGCAATGGCCGCCGGCGTGGCCGTCATGGGCACCGGCCGGTCGGACTTCCCCAACCAGATCAACAACGTGCTCGCCTTCCCGGGCATCTTCCGAGGGGCTCTCGATGTGCGCGCCAGCGACATCAACGATGAGATGAAGATTGCTGCCGCCCGCGCCATCGCCGATCTCATCACCGCCGAGGAGCTCAACCCTGAGTACATCATCCCCGCGCCCTTTGACAAGCGCGTGGGTCCGGCGGTTGCCGCCGCCGTGTCCGAGGCTGCCCGCAAGTCCGGCGTGGCGCGTATCTGACGCTGCGCTTCGCGGCCGACGCTGTGGCGTCGTCCGCGATCTGGAGTTCTTGTTCCGTTTTTTGTGGATCGCCCGGCGCACAGGTCGCCGGGCGATTTCTGTATGGCGGTACTCATGCTGTGTTCAGCCGGGGCCAGGAAAACGCGCCTGCGGACAGGATTTGCCAAGCGGTTCTTTCAGATAATCGCCTGCCTCCCGCCGGATAAACCGTCGGTCGGTTCTGGCTTATCCGCTCTCTCACCCAATGGAAACACGAGACCAGCCAGTCGCCCAGCGTACAGCTGCCGGGCGACTTCTGCATGGCTGCGCTCATGCTGTATTCAGCCGGGAGGAGCGGGAAGGCGCGCCTGCGGGCGGGATTTGCCACGTTATTCTTGCCAGCAATTGTCTTCCTCCCGCCGAATGAATCGGCGGTCGGTTCTCTCGTTGTCTCTCCTTCCTTTGTCCGGCCAGCAAAAGTGGCGTTTCGCCTTGCGGTGGTTTGGTGCGAAACATCCGGTCAACCCAATCTCTCCCCTACTCCGTACCATGCCGGATGGTATGCTGGTGCCAAACCGGAAAGGATGGAATGCCATGTTGCAACTCAAGCACCTCTTTGACAACCGCGCGCTGGCGACGACACTGCTGGGCCACTGGGACTGGGACCAAAGCCGCCCCGAGGCCCTCGACCGCTTCCGCATCTCGGCCAACGCGGTGTACCCCTTTTTCTCCAGCGGTGGCGCGCTGTGTTTCCTGCGCTTTGCCCCGGTGGAGGAGAAAGACCCTGCCGAAACGCAGGCCGAGCTCGCGTTCCTCAAGTGGCTGGCGGATGGCGGTGTGGCCGTGGCGCTGCCCGTGCCCGCGCGGGATGGCCGCACGCTGGTGGTGGCCGACACACCCTGGGGCCGGTATGCCGCCGCCGTATTTGCCGGCGCGCCGGGCAGCCGTATGGACTGGCTCTCCGACTGCATGCCGTTCATGGAAGGCTACGGTCGGGCGCTGGCCCGCCTGCACCGGCGCAGCGCCGCACTGCCCGCGCCGACGGGCCGACCGGACTGGCGCCAGCGGCTTGACTGGTGTGAGGCCGTGCTGCAGGCGCACCATTGCCCCGCCGAAGCCCTGCATGAAGTTGCGCTGCTGCGGGAGTGGCTGGCGGCGCTGCCAACGACGCCGGATACCTATGGCATGATTCATGGGGACTACGAACTGGACAACGTGCTCTTCGACGAGGCTGCGGGCGTGTACACCGTCATCGACTTTGACGACTGCACCATGCATTGGTATGAGATGGACGTGTGCCAAACGCTGGACAACCTGGCCGAAGAACTGCCAGAAGAACAACAAGCGGTAGCAGCCGCGGCCTTCCTGGCGGGCTACCGGGCCGAATGGCCGCTGGCGGACGGCTGGGAAGGGCGACAGGCGGGCTTCCGGCGCTATGGCGCACTGCTGGGCTATACCCGCATCGTGCACAGCCTGGCCGGGGCACCCGACGACCGACCGGACTGGATGGTGGGCCTCATCGGCCATCTCAATGTGTTGAAAGAGGAACGGGCCGCGGTCTTCAGCCAACCGCTGCCGCCGGGTTAGAAGAGCCTTAGCAGCGCGCCGTGCTCCCGGAGCCACCGCTCGCGCTCCCGCCAATCGGGCAGGAGGACGGCGACCCGCGCCCAGAATGCGGCGGAGTGGTTAAGCTCCAGCCGGTGGCAGAGCTCATGCACGACGACGTAATCAATGGCCTCCGGCGCAGCCAGAATGAGCCGCCAGCTGTAATGGATGCGGCCGTCGGCCCCGCAGGAACCCCAGCGCCGCCGAGCGTCGGTGACAGTGACCGAGGCGTAGGAAATGCCATGGCGGGCGGCCAACTCGGCGGTGCGGGCCGTGAGCACCGCCAGCGCCTGGGCCCGGTACCACCGGCGCAGCGCGGCTTCGGGGTTCGTCGCCGGCAGCATCAGCACCTCGCCGACCCGCTCCACATCCGCCCCCACCCCGGGCACCGCCATCAGCGTCTGGCCCAGGAAGGGCAGCCCCTCCCCCGTGCGCAGCACCGGGGAGGGGTGCGCCAAGGCGCGCTGCCGCACCTCCTGTTGCTTGCGGGCAATCCAGCTGGCTTTTTGTTGCAAAAGGGACTCTACCTCGCCCACCGGCAGCCGCCGGGGCGCACGCACCACCACCGCGCCATCGGGCTCAATCTGTATGGCCACGGTTTTTCGGTTGGAGCGCACCAGCCGGTAGGCGTTGGGTTGGGCGGGTTGGTTGCTTTTCATGGCGCTGTTGAGCTGTCTTCGCCTTGGGCCAGCAGTTCGCTGACGGTCACAAAGGTGTATCCCTCGGCCCGCAACCCCTCAACGATGCCTGGTAAGGCTTCGCGGGAGGTCTCACCCGCCTTCTCATACATCGGGTGCAGCAGAATCATGCTGCCGGGCTGCACATTCTCCAACACCGACTGCACGATGCCATCGGCGCTGGCGTTCGCCTCTGCGTGGGAATTCGGCTCCAGCGTCCACAGGATGGTTTTGCGCCCGTGGTTGTGCAGGTAAAGCGGCAGCAGCAGTAGCTTCTTGCCGTTGGGCGGGCGGAAGAGGATCTCCCCGTCGTAGCCGGTCTCGCGGATCAACTCGTCGGTGCGCTCAATCTCCCCGGCAATCCAACCGTACCGCTTAAAGACCATGCGGCTGTGGCTGTAGCTGTGGTTGCCAATCTCCTGCCCGGCGTCGGCAATCTGCTGCGCCCACTGGGGGTTGGCCTCAATCTCGCTGCCGATGAGGAAAAAGGTCGCCTTGACGTCCAACTCCTCCAGCGTTTGCAGAATCTCCGGCGTAAACTCGGTCGGCCCATCGTCAAAGGTCAGTGCGACGATTTTTTGCGTGGTCTCCACATGGTTGACCAACCCGCCGAAAAACTGAAAACTGCGGGAACGGGAGATGTAGTAAGCGGATGCTGCCAACGCCGCCAGCAACAGCACGCAGGCGACGGCAGCCAGAATGAGTCTCTTTCTCTTTTTCATCGCTTTGCTCCGTTGCCACGTGCCAGCCGGCAACTGCGCAGGGCTCGTCCCCGCATGGCACGCTCAGGCATCGCCCAACCGTGGCCGCGCGTAGCTCTTCAGTTCCTGACGCACGGCGTCAAAATCCTTGGCGCGGAAAAGATCCACAATGCGGGGCACCACACGATTCAATTGCCGCGCTGCCAGGGAGAATTGGGACTCCAGCCCCCGGCCCAACCGCCAGTAGTCGCAGTTCTGCTCCTCGGCGGTCATCTCTTCGCCATGGCGGGCCGCCACCCGCAGCACCCGGTGCAGGCTGTGCCATTCCTCCGGCAGCAGCGGCGACGCCACATGGAGGTAGAGCTGCCCCTTCTCCAGCGTCAGGCGCAGCAACAGCTCATTGCCCTCAAAATACATGAGAAAATTGCTGTAGGAACGACGGTCGTAGGAATAGTGGACGAGATCAAGGCTGTAATTCTCACACAGGAAGCCAAAGCTGTCCACCACTTTGATGACAAGGCCGAGGGATTCGTTCACCGGTCATTCCTCCGTTCCATCGTTACTCCCCAATATGATACCGCCCCCCAGCCGGAAAAGCAAACAATTGCACTCGATCCTTCGGCGAAATCCGCACGTAGTCCCTGTGTTTTTCCTTGCATTTGGGCAAACCGAACAATTGCATAAACTAACAAGATAATGTATGATCTTCCCCTGTGCGATTGAAGGGAGCAACGGTGGGTATATAGATTAGAGCACTGTTGTTGGATATGCCCCCATCAACGCACCGCGAAAGGTCTCAACTCCATGAGATACATTCCCGCCAACTGCCTGCGTCCTGGTCAGATCCTTGCTTCCGACCTCGTCATGGAAGGATACAAGGTTTTGCTGCGCAGGGGGGTTTCGTTGACCGATGTACTCATCAAGCGGATCGAACAGATCGGCTTTCAAGGCGTATATGTGGTAGACAACCTTTCCCAGGACCTGGAGGTCTTCAGTGTCATCAGCGACACCCTGAAGCACAAGGCCAAACGGGAAATCCAATCCCTTTACATCAGCATACAGAACCGCACCGAGACGAGAGCCCGTTCCCAGCTTGACATCATTGGTTCGGTCATCACCGACATGGTGGACGAAATCCTCAGCAACCGCAAGCTCATGGTGAACGTCGTTGACCTTCGTACCTTCGACGACTACACCTTCAGCCACAGCGTCAACGTGGCGGTGCTCTCGGTCGTCACCGGCTCGGTCATGGGGCTCAACCGCACCAAGCTCAACGAGCTGGCGCTGGGCGCGCTCATCCACGACATCGGCAAGGTGTTCATCGACCGGCGCATCATCAACAAGCCCGGCCTGCTGACGCCCGACGAGCTACAGGAGGTGCGCCGCCACAGCGAACTGGGGTACAACCACCTGCGGGTGCACAGCAAGGTGCCAGACAGTGCCCTGTTGGCCGTGTTGACCCACCACGAGCAATACTGCGGCACCGGGTACCCCAAGGGCCTGATGGGTGAGACCATCCCCCTCTTTGGCCGCATCATCTGCGTGGCCGACGTGTATGACGCGCTGACGAGCGACCGGCCCTACCGCAAGGCCATGCTGCCCTCTGACGCCATTGAGTACATCATGGGCGGCTTCGGCACCACCTTTGACCCCAAGGTCGTCAAGGCCTTCTGCCGCAAGGTTGCGCCCTACCCGGTGGGTACCTGCGTGCGCCTCAGTAACGGGGTCATTGGCATCGTGAGCAAAAACCACGAGCTCTCCAGCATGCGGCCAGTGGTGCGCATCATCGTGGATGGCCATCCCACCGACCAATATGTGGATCTGGCCAACGACACCACCACCCTCAACGTCACCATTCAGGAAATCATCCAGCTCTAATCCCCAATCCCACCACCCATCCCCCTCCCCAACCGCCCCAATGGGCGGTATAGAGTGTCTACAAATCCATAGAACGGGCAAAGGAAGAAGAACCTCCCGCCGATTCATTCGGCGGGAGGAAGGAAATAGTCAGTGCGAGCAGAAGAAAAAACTATGCCCAAAGGCGCAACGTATCCTAGAAAGCTCGCATGAGAGATACAATTTGCTATCGGTCGGCGACATGTGCGGCGACCGATAGGGCATTGGCGAGAACAAGCTGTCAGAATCACGGCTGTCGCCAAAGCGGCAGACGTGAAGGGCTGTCGACTTTGTCGACAGCCTGAAACGCCCCAATGGGCGGTATACTGTCGTTGTGCCAAAACGAGGATTGGGGGGAAGAATCATGATTGACCGGGAAGCACTGCGCCACCACTTGCCACAGGAAGGCGAACACTGGGATGTGCTGGTGGCTGGGGCCGGGCCGGCGGGCTTGGGTGCGGCGCTGGCCGCCGCCCGCCTGGGTGCCCGCACCCTGGTGCTGGAGGCCCGCAGCGCGCTGGGTGGCGAGGCGCCGCTGGGCCTGTGGATGCCGGTGAACCGGCTGCAGCTGGATCTGGGCAGCCGCGGTGGCGTGCACCAGACGCTGGTGGATCACATTCGCACCCTGGACGACTTCAGTTCCTTCCCCGTGCCGGAGGACGGCAACAACGGCGATGGGCTATCCGTCCACCCGGAGTATTTCAAGCAGGCGTGTTTTGAGGCGCTGGAGAAAGCCGGCTGCCACTACCGGCTCTACAGCCCGGTGACCGGCACACTGCTGGAGGGCGACCGGGTGACGGGCGTGGCCGTGACCGGTAAAAACGGTGTGGAGCACTTTACCGCCGACGTGGTGGTGGATGCCACCGGCGATGGCGACGTGGCCTACCACGCCGGGGCGGAGATGGTGACCGGCCGGGAGGAGGACGGGCTCTTCATGCCCCAAACACTGGGCTTCGCCCTGTGCAACGTGGATGTGGAGCGCATCCTGGAGTTTCGCAGCCGCCATGAGAAGGAGTTCTACGACATCGTGGCCCGGGCCGCGCGAGAAGGGTCCTTCACCCTGAAGAGCTACTGGATCAGCCGCACGACGATCCCCGGTGCAGTGTTCCTCAACACCAGCGGCACCGGGCTAGGCCCGCTGGATGGCACCAAGGGCGGCGACCTGACCCTCTCTGAGCGGGAGGGGCTGCAGGCGGCGCTGGATTTCGTGGCCATCGCCCGGCGGTACGCCATCCCCGGGCTGGAGCACTGCCACCTGCTGCGCACCGGCGCACAGGTTGGCGTGCGGGAGACCCGCCGCATCGTGGGCGAGTACGTCTTCACCGCTGAGGATGCCCAGGCCTGCCGCCGCTTCCCCGACGTCATCAGCCGCAAGTACGGCGCGGTGGACGCCATCTACTACTTCGCCCGCATGGGTTCAGGGTGCGACTACCCCTACCGCAGCTTGCTCCCCCGGCGCATTGAGAACCTGCTGGTGGCCGGGCGGTGCGGGTCGGCCACCCACCTGGGGCATGCCTCGGGCAAGTCCATGGGCAACATGATGGGGCTGGGCCAGGCCGCCGGGGTGGCCGCCGCCCTCTGCGCCGACCAGGGCATCGCACCCCGCACGCTGGAGCCAAAGGCCGTGCAGGATGTGCTGGTGGGTTGGGGCGTCAAGCTCTTCGACTAACGGGCAATCAAACGGGGTCCGGCAATCAATAGCCCCCTTCATGAGAATGCAGACAAACAACACCTTGGAGGAACCAATATGCTGTCATTTGAAAGCGATTACACCGAAGGCGCCCACGAACGAATCCTGCAGCGCCTGCTGGACACCAATTTCGAAAAGCTCTCCGGCTATGGCAACGACCACTACTGCGAGAGCGCCAAAGCCAAAATCCGGGAGGCCTGCAAGTGCCCGCAAGCGGGGGTCTCCCTGCTGGTTGGCGGCACGCAGACCAATTCCATCGTGATTGACGCGCTGCTCAAGCCATACGAGGGTGTCGTGGCGGCAAAGACAGGCCATGTGAGCACCCACGAGGCCGGTGCCATCGAATACACCGGACACAAGGTGCTGGAGCTGCCCCAGCACGACGGGAAACTCCAGGCCAGTGAATTGGAGAAGTACCTGCAGGATTTCTGGCAGGATGGAAACCATGAACACATGGTGTTCCCGGGAATGGTCTACCTTTCCCACCCCACCGAATATGGCACGCTCTACAGCAAACAGGAGCTCATGGACATTTCGGGCATCTGCCGGAAGTTTGAGATTCCACTGTTCCTGGATGGCGCACGGCTGGGCTACGGACTGATGAGCAAAACGACCGACGTCACCCTGCCTTTCCTCGCCGAGTGCTGCGATGTGTTCTACATAGGCGGCACCAAGGTCGGCGCGTTCTGCGGCGAGGCGGTGGTGTTCACCCGCAACAACATGCCCGCCCATTTCCTGACCACCGTGAAGCAGCATGGCGCCCTGCTGGCCAAAGGCCGCTTGCTGGGCATCCAGTTCGACACATTGTTCACCGACGATCTGTATTTCAAGATCAGTAAGCACGCGATTGAGATGGCAGAGCTCCTGAAGGACGGATTCCGCCGGAAGGGCTATTCGTTCGCCTGGGAATCCCCCACCAACCAGCAGTTCATCGTGGTGGAGAATACTGCCCTGGAAAAGCTGCGCGAATGCGTTGCCTTCAGCTTCTTTGAGAAGGCCGACGACCAGCATACCATCGTGCGGTTTGCCACAAGCTGGGCCACCAAGGAAAGTGACATCGCCGAGTTATTTGAACTTCTGTAACAGGGTTCACGAACCCATTGGCAGACTGGAATACGAGATGCGTACCGCATCTCGTATTCTCTTGTTTACGCTCGTTGTTGCTCCCCGTGGCAGCCACGCAGGCTACAGCGGGTGCCATGTGCATGTCGCTACATCGCAGCCAGTAGCGCCCGCCAGGTGCGCGGGCCCACCAGACCGTCTACGACCAAGCCTTTCGCCCGCTGGAAACGCTTGACCGCCGCCTCCGTTTTGGCACCGAAGACGCCGTCGATTGCCAGCTTCTCACCCTGGGCATTGAGGTAGCGCTGCAGGGTCTTGACCAGGCCACCGGTGCTGCCCCGCCGCAGCAGGGGGTAATCGGGCCAGGGGGCGGACGCATCGGGATCAGCCAGCAGCGCCTTCCAGGTGCGCCGGCCCACGATGCCATCGGCCGACAACCCTTTGCGCCGCTGGAACCACCGGGTTGCCCGGTCGGTCTTCTCACCGAAGATGCCGTCTACCGCCAGGGCTGGCTGCCAGCCGTGGGCGTTGAGGCGGGTCTGGGCTTTACACACGTCTTCACCCTGGTCGCCACGCCGCACCTGCGCCGGCTGTCCCGCGGGTGAGGGGTCGTCGTCCGGCTTGTCGTTGCTGTCGTCGCCGTCGTCGCCATCGGCCCCGTCGCCGGGCAGCTCGCTGCCGTCCTCGGTATCCAGGTCGTAGTCCAGCCAGTCGAGCAATCCCCAGTATCCCCAGGTGCGCTCGCTCAGTTTTGTCACCACCACTCCGTAATCAACGCCGCGGGCCTCGATGACCTCGCCCTCGCCCACGTAGATGCCCACATGCCCCATGCGCCGCCGGCTGCTGCTCCACAGGAACAGAGCGCAGCCCGGCACTGGCGGGAAGGTGTCCATCTCCCCACGGGTTTCACACTGGTCGTAGGTGCCCTGGGCGCTGACGTCCCGGTAGGGGCCGCCCAGCTCGCGCCGCCCGCGCTTGATAAGGCCCGAACAGTCGGCCACCCAGCGGCCCAGCCACCGGGCGCAACGCCCCCGGTCGTAATCGCCGTTCAGCTGGTAATACCCATTGCCCAGCCGCGCGCCGTATTGCCGCTGCTTTGCGCGCAGCAATTCCTTCGTACAGGTCTCGCCCGTCGTGCCATACACGTACCCGTCACCCACATGGCCCCGCAGCCAGGCGATGAGCTCCGACGCCTTGCAATCCGCCGCCATGTCACCAGCCCTCGCTGTTGGTGGGGTCGTTGACGACACCCACAATGGCCAGCATCTGCAGCACCGCAGCCACCAGGTCGCTCACCACCGTGTCGTCTATGCCAATCAGCTCCCACAGGTTTGTGATTTTACCGATGACAAGAAGCTGGGCGGCAATCGACGCCCACAGCACCTTGGACTTCCAACGATTTTGTTTCATACCCCAAACGCTCTCCTTTCGTCACGGCCCCATCGCAACGCGCCGGCAGCCGCAGGGAATGTCCCCCTGTCATGGTATCGCGCGGGCCGAACAAAGGTGAAAAACCGAACAAACGCGTGCGAAGAAGGGCGAAAAGCGCGTTGCGCCCACTGTTGCGCGGTACTATAATAAAGAACATTCGGGGTTGGCCCCGGGGGAACAGGAGAAAACGCCATGGCGCTGACCGGTACCATCGTCAACTTCTTTGCCATCGTCGCGGGGGGCGCCATCGGGCTGCTGTTTCGCAAGGGGCTGCCGCAGAAGTACATGCAAGCCCTGCTGTGGGCGCTGGGCCTGGTGGTGTTCGCCCTGGGGGTGTCCTACATTCTGGATAGCCAGCAGGTGCTGGTCGTCATCATCAGCGTCATCCTGGGGACACTGCTGGGCACGGTGCTGCGCCTGAATGACCGGTTAGGGCACTTTGGCGACTGGCTGCAGAGCCGCATGCGCGTGGGCAGCGGGCGTTTTTCCGAGGCCTTCACCACCTGCACGCTGCTCTACTGCGTGGGGGCAATGGCCATCACCGGGTCCATCCAGGGTGGGTTGCAGCACGATCACACCGTCCTCTTCCTCAAGTCCGTGATGGACGGGGTGACGGCGATCTTCTTTGCCTCCACCATGGGGGTGGGTGTTCTCTTTGCGGCGGTGCCGGTGCTGCTCTACCAGGGGGCCATCGCGCTGGGGGCGTCGGCGCTGTCCAATGTGCTCGACATGGCCGTGGTGCCCGAGATGGCCGCCGCCGGCGGCGTGGCACTGATGGCGCTGGGCCTGACGATGATTGAGATCAAACAAATCAAAGTGGCGGACATTCTGCCCTCCATGTTCCTGCCCATCGCCGTTCTGCCGCTCATAAATTGGTTGACGTCGCTCCTCCAGTAGTCAGCCGGTCAGTAAAAACAGCAACAGAGCCAACGCGGCGGCGTTTGCCAGGGTCAGCAACAGCACCGAGGCCATGAGCGCCCGGTGCTTTGTCTTGTGCCGGAAGAGCTGGAAGCCCACCAGCACCCCCAACCCGCCGCCCAGCACCGCCAGCACCCGGAAGGTGCGCTCCGGCGTGCGCCAGGCGTTGGCAATGGCGCGCAGCTTATCCGCCCGCACCACGCCCAGGGCCACGCCATTCAGGATGAGCAGATAGCACAACAGAAATTTCATGGTTCCTCCCCTCCTGCCAGCCGGCTCCCTGGGCGGCCGGCGGCAGGCCCGGCCCCTATGCCAGGGAGAAGAGCGGGTACACGAGGTTGCTGCCAAAGACCCCGTAGGGCACCACGAACACCTGAATGCCGATGGCATAGGGCCCAATGGTGTAGAGCGGGTAGAACACCGCCAACCCCGCGTAGGTCAGGTAGTAGTTGTCCTCGTCGAAGTGTTCCAGTAGGTTCTCATCCAAGCCCTCAAAATAATCGACCTCGCCGCTCGTCTGCCGGCGGTGGGCCTCCTGCGCCACCACCTGCAGGATGGGCCCGCGGTAGTCGTAGCCCGGGCGGAAGAGATCGTGCAGTTTCAGCATGCGCCGACGCCGCAAGTCCCAGGTGTTGCCCTCCCGTATGGTGTTGCCATGTGCCCCGCCGGTATACTCGTATTCGTCCAGGAACAGGCTCACCAGCACCCCGGCGTGGTAGGTAACCTCAAAGGTCTGCACCAGCGCATAGGGGTGGAACGGAAAACCGTTGGCCAGCGCGTCCCGGTATTGGGCGATGGCCTCGGGCAGCAGGTTCAGGCGGGCATGCCGCACCAGTGAGCGCGCCTGCCGGGCATAATGGCGGTTGAACTCCCGCCGGCCACCCTCACAGGCTCCCCCGGTCATCACCGGGTAGTCGATGGTCACGTCCACCATGAGGACGCCTTGGTATGTCAACTGCTCCCGCAGTGTGCCCTTGGTCACCGTGGCGTTCATCAAATCCCCCCCCGGTTCATCCTATGAGCGGGGAAGGACGGGTGTGCGGGGGTGATGCTGGCTAGCGCACCTCCACCCCCAACAGGCGCACGAGGTCGACGGCCTGCTCCACCCCGATGATGGCCCCTCTGAGATCCCCCGCGCCAGCCGCCAAACCTGACAGTACGCAGCTGCGCAGGTCCACACCCTTGAGTGAAGTAAACGAGCACTCCACCGCCGTCAGGTCACAATCCGTCAGGGTAAAGTCCTTGAGCTTGCAGTTTTCCAGCGCCCCATGGTTGAGGTCGCAGGATGTCAGCGCCACCCGCTGCAGGCGGCTACCGGTGAAGTTCATGTATCGTAGCAGGCAGCTTTCCATCGCCACGTGTTGCAGCGACGCCTCGGCAAAGCTGGCGCCCAGGAGCTTGCAATCCCGCAAGCGTACCCGCAGCAGCGAACCCTTGTAGAGGTTGAGGTTGGAGAGATCGCAGCGCACGAGTTCCACATCCACAAAATCCAGCAGCAGCCCCGGCGCAGCCATGAGAGTGCAGCCCTCCAGCCGGCAGCCGCGCAGCTCCAGCCGGGTGGGTTTGCCGCTCTCCAGCGCCAAGGTTTGCTGGCGCAGCAACAGGCCTTCGCAGTCCTCCCCGGCGGCCAGCGCTGCGCAGATGGCTCCCTCGCCGTCGGGCGTGTCCACCAGGGCGTCGGGCAGTTCGGGTGGGCGAATCTCCATGGGTGCCTCCTGTATCATCAACGGTTGAGTTCACGTTCCGCGTTGCCCCTTGCGGGGCCGTGCCTTTGGTTATACTATCATACTTGCGCCTTTGGGGCGACTGTTGCCGCAAAGAAGGAGGCCAACATGGCTGATCCCATTGTCATCGTCCCCTATGATCCCGCCTGGCCCGCTGAGTTTGAGCGCCTGCGGCAGACCCTGGCCGACTGCCTGGGCGATCTGGTGCTGGCTATTGAGCACATCGGCAGCACCTCCGTGCCAGGGCTGGCCGCCAAGCCTATTCTGGACATCAACATGGTGATGGAGAGCTATGCCGAGCTGCCCGCCATCGTGGAGCGGCTGGCGGCGCTGGGTTACCGGCACGAGGGCGACCTGGGCATCCCGGGGCGGGAGGCCTTCCGCCAACCACCCGACAGCGGCTTTCTGGCCTGCCACCTGTATTGCTCCCCGCGGGACAGCGTAGCCCTGCGGCGGCACCTCGCCTTCCGCGACTACCTGCGCACCCACCCCGACGCAGTGGACGAGTATGCGCGTCTCAAACAGGCGCTTGCCCAATGTTACCGCAACGACCGTCCGGCCTACACCGACGCTAAGACAGGCTTTGTAGAAGGCATTCTGGCCCGCTGTGGCAAGGGGCTTTCCGTCGGCGAAGGGCAGTAAGGCCCTGGGAAGACCACCTATGAAAAACGCCCGGCGCTGACGCGCCGGGCGTTGCTATTTCCTGTGGGTTCCCTCAGCGTTCCCGCGCGCGGTCGGGCCGCCGGGAAGAGGAGAGATGGTTCAGGCGGTAGGCGGCTTTCTCGGCCTCGCGGGCCATCTCCCGCTGCAGACTGCGGTAGCGCTTCAGCCGGTGTGGGTCCAGCCGACCCTCGGCCACGGCCTGCTGCACAGCGCAGCCCGGCTCCCTCTCATGCCGGCAGTCGCGGAAGCGGCAACCCTCCGCCAGCTCCTCCACGTCGGCAAAGGCCGTCGTGAGCCCGTCGCCCTCGCCCACCACGCCCAACTCCCGCATGCCGGGGGTGTCGATGAAGAGTGTGCCATCGGGCAGGCACACCATCTGGCGGTTGGTGGTGGTGTGGGCACCCTTCACGCCATCGGAGCGCAACCCACCGGTGCGCAGGATTTCCTCGCCAAAGAGGGCATTGAGCAGCGTGCTCTTGCCCGCGCCGGAGGCCCCAAGCACCACCGCCGTGCGGCCCTGCCCCAGGTGGGTGCGCACGCTCTCCAGCCCCTCGCCGGTCAGTGCGCTGACGGGCACAACGTCCACCCCGGGGAACTGATCCATGAGGCCGTAGACCTTGCCCCAGACATTGGGGCAGAGGTCGGCCTTGGTGAGCAGCGCCACCGGCTTGACCCCACCCTCGGCAATGGCAACGAGGTAACGCTCCAGCCGAGCGGGGCTGTAATCCCGATCCAGCGCCATGGCCGCGAAGGCCACATCGACGTTGGCGGCCATGACCTGCCGGCCCGACACCGAGAAGGCCATGTGCCGCTGCAGGGTGGCGCGCCGGGGAAGCAGCGCCGCGATGAGGACGGTGCCACTCTCCACCCGCACGCCCACGAAGTCCCCGACCTCGGGGAAGAAGTCCTCGGGCAGGTCTCGCCGCAGGCGGCCGGTAATGCCCGCCAATGCCAAGCCGCCCTCGTAGGCGACCTCCCACTGGCCGCGCCACCGGCCCGTCACCCGGGCGGGGGTAAGCCCCTCATCGGGTAATTCGCCCCACCGCGCCTGCCAGTGCTCGTTCCATCCATACTGTATGATGCATTCGTTCAATCCGATTTCGTCCTTTCTTTGTTCCAAAGGGGCTGGTGCGTTCCTTCTGTCCATCGCGCACCGTATTTCCTCGAAGGGTACGTTCCAGTCGTTCCCACATCATCGCTTTCTCCTGTTCCCAGCCCATCGGTGGCGGGGCGCCTTGCTGCCAGCCAGCAGAGTGGCGGCGTTCTCATTTCGTCGTGTTCGACGTTGTCCGTTCCGTCCGTATTTTCCATTCATCGCATTCATTGCGTATCGTTCCTTTCGTTTCACTCATCGGGGTGGACGCCAGTGGCGTCCGTCACACTTTGGGGTGCCGCAAAGGGCCTCGTCCTCTCCGTTCCGTCCTGCCCATTCCACACAAAAAGCCGAAGGCAGTGCCTTCGGCCGATTTTGGGCAACAAAAAAGCGCGACAGCAGCCGCGCGTTTCATGCCTTATGGGCGGGAAAGAGCTGTCTGGATACGGTGATTCAGTTGTCAGCCGCCTTCGCGGCGTTTCGATCCATCATACAACGCCACCTCTTTCCATCATTTGGCACAAGTATATCGGTTCCATCCAACAACTGTCAACGGAACGATCGTTTTAAGCCATTCTACAGCCGGGCGGGGTGAAGATTTTATTGACAGCCCAACACGCCGCCTTTATAATGATATGGCAAATGCTTCAGGCACGCTTGGCCTCGTCGCCAAGGAACCCTGGGCGTCACAACAAGAAAAGGGGTAGCGACGATGGTCAGACCATATCAGCCTAAGAAGAGACAGCGCAAGATGGAGCATGGTTTCCGCAAGCGCATGGCCACCAAGAATGGCCGCAAGGTGCTTGCCCGCCGCAGGGCCAGGGGCCGCAAGGTGCTCACTGCCTAATCCGCACAGCAAAAAGGCCGGCCAACACCGGCCTTTGCAGTTTGTGCCGGGCCTCCACCCATGCACACAGGAGGAAGCGTCTTGCTCAGCGCCAGGTACCGCCTTCGAAAGAACGCGCAATTCAAATACGTGTACAGCAAAGGCCGGTCCTGCGCCAACCGCACGCTTTCCCTGGTATACGCCAAATCAGGCCCGCCCGGCAGCTTGAGGGTGGGTTTTTCCGTAAGTAAGAAGGTCGGCAAGTCGGTCGTGCGCAACCGCATCAAGCGGCGGCTACGAGCGGCTTGTCGTGGGTATCTGCCCGGCATCACGGGGGGGCACCTGCTGGTCTTTGTGGCGCGTGGCGCGGCGGCGGACGCCGACTACCGCACGCTGGAGACCGCCATGGTGGATCTTCTCAACCGCAGCGGATTGATGAAAGGACCAAACCGACGTGCAAAGGCTCCTGCTGGCCCTGCTGGGTTGGTATAAACGGCGGCTGTCGCCGTTGCTGCCACCGGCCTGCCGGTACCTGCCCACCTGCAGCGAGTACGCTGCCCAGGCCATCACCCGGTATGGGGCGGCCCGTGGTGGGTGGCTGGCGCTGAAACGCCTGCTGCGCTGCAATCCCCTGTTCCCCGGCGGGTACGACCCTGTGCCCGAGCTTCCCGCACACCATGGCCACTGCCCCAAGCACCATTAAAGGAGACCTGAGATGTACGATTGGGCCCCCATACGGGCAATCAGTGAAGTTTTCAAAGTCCTGCTGGACTGGATAAATATACTCGTTCCCAGCTACGGTTGGTCGATCGTTCTGCTCACGATTCTGTTCCGCGGGCTGTTGCTGCCGCTGGACATCAAGCAGAAGATCTCCATGAAAAAGACGACCGCCCTGCAGCCCAAGATTGCCGTCATCAACGAGAAGTATAAAAACGACAAGGAAAAGGCCGCCCAAAAGACGATGGAGCTCTACAAGACGGAGCACGTCAGCCCTTTCTCGGGGTGTTTGCCCAGCCTCATCCAGCTGCCGCTGTTCTTCGCGTTCTTCGGTGCCCTGCAGAACATCGCCGGTCAAGAAATTCTCAACCTCTATAACCTGGTCAAGGACGGCGGAACGCCGGTGTTGGAGCATTTCTTCTGGATTACCAACGTCTGGCAGCCCGATACCTTCGGCACCTTCATGGGGCTCAACTCCACGGTCATTCCGCCCTACAGTGTGGTGGAGCGTTTCAGCTCTTTCCACAACGCCGGCATCACGCTGGAGTCGTACAACCAGGTATTCGCCGGGTTGATCGAGCAGTATAAGAATGTCTACAACGGCTGGTTCATCCTGCCGATCCTGTCGGCTCTGTCCAGCTTCTTCATGACCAAGATGACCATGCCCGCCCAGCCCACCACCCCCAACCCCCAGCAGCAGGGCATGATGAACACCAAGGTTATGATGTACATGTTCCCCGTGATGTCCCTCTTCTTCACCGCCACCGCCAACTCCATCTTCGCCCTGTACTGGATCACCAGCAACCTCTGGTCCATGGGCACGTTCTTCTGCGTGGACCGTTACTGGGCACACAAGCAGAAAAAATTGGCCGTGATAGAGGCGGAACGCGCCGCCGAGGAAGCCCGCCTGCTGGAGGAGAAGAAGACCGAGATTGCCGAGCAGAAGGCCCGCAAGGCCGCTTATAAGCAGAAAAATAACCCCAAGGGAGGTCAATAAGCATCGATGAAATCGGTTGAATGCGTAGGCAAAACCACCGAGGACGCCATTGCCGCCGCCCTCAAACAATTGCGTCTGGATCGCAACCGCGTGGACATTGAGGTGCTGGACGAAGGCAGCCGGGGGATCCTCGGTATCGGCGCCAAGCTCGCCCGGGTCAAAGTGACCGAAATTGAGAAGATGAGCGCACCTGCCAGCGTGGCGGTCAACTTCCTCAAGCGGGTCGCCAGCCTGATGGACTTGCCCGAGCCCACCATACAGGTGGAGGAGGACGGCCAGAACATGACCGTGCGGGTGGATGGCGACAACGTAGGCCCGATGATCGGCCACCACGGCGATGCCCTGGACGCTCTGCAGCTGCTCACGGGCCTGGTCGTCAACCCCCAGGGCCACGACAGCGAAACCTACTACCGCGTGTCGCTGGACGTGAGCAATTACCGCGCCCGACGGGAGGAAACCCTGACCCGCCTGGCCAACCACCTGGCGGAGAAGGCCGTGCAGACCGGCCAGAAGCAAGCGCTGGAGCCGATGAACTCCTACGAGCGACGCATCATCCACACGGCGCTGCAGGGCTTTGACGGCATCAGCACTTGGTCGGAGGGTGACGACCCCTACCGCCATGTCATCATCGCCGTGGCTGGGGCCAACGAGGAAGAATAAAGAACACGAACAAAGCCACCCGGAGGGCGGCTGTCACAAAGAACGATAAGGGTAGTGAGTTTTTGACTTGCTGCCTTTTCTTTTGCCCGCGCAAGCATCGCATATTGATGTCAAAATGCGGCCAGGGTCAAGCCCTCAGACCCCTATGCTATACCATAGATCAACAGGAGTTCGCCGAGCAGCTTTGAAGTACAGAGTACAATTGTCCGGGAGATATGATGATGATTCGACGCGCTAAAAATGTTCATATCTACTTCTTCAGAACCAATGAAAATAATAAGCTGGAATTCGCTGTGATGCAAAGAACTGACGATCCCAGTATTTTTCAAGGGGCATCGGGAGGTATCCGAGATGACGAAACTCCTGAACAAGCCGCATTGCGCGTCGCTTCCTATGAAGCGGGGGTTAGCGGCACCGTTCCGCTATTCAGACTTACCTCCATGAGCTATGTGCCAGCCATTGTTTTCGGCTCACACGCCGCGGAATGGGGCGAGGATATTGTCGTAGTACCGATCTATTTCTTCGCTATGCCAGTTGATGAAATAAAGCATTCCGAACAGCACAGCGATATACAGTGGCATTCATTTGATGAAGCGTTCTCTATGTTTACGTATGAAAGCCAAAAAACAGGCTTATGGGAATTGAATGAACGACTGCTCAGAGGGAATCTACAACGCGCAGAATAGGAACCACTTCCCTCTGGAAGCGTCCCTTCACCGGGTACCGGCCAATCCATAGGATGTAACGGTGCGTGTGGAGTGAACCGCACCGACATCGCCCAGGGTTCCTCCTAACCGCCCTCACTCCTCCTCCTTCACCACGCCTGCCAGCCCCAACTCCGCCATCGTTGCCCGCAGGCGGTCAGCCTTGTCGCGGTTGAATTTCTTACCCGGCTCGTAGAGCCAATGCTGCAGCACATCGGCATCCTTCAGGCACTCGTCATAGGGGCCGTCCACCTCGCCTTTGTCGCTGTGGCAGCGAATGCTCGTCACGACCGTGTCGATCTCCTCCTCGGTGAAGTCCTCGGCCTCACGCAGCATACGCGCGGCGATCTCCGCCCCGTGCCGGGCGTGGTCACGCTCCTCCCCTGTCTCATAGGTATAGAGATCGTGCAGCATGCCGGCGGCAGCACACAACTCCTGCACCAGCCCCCGGCGCGCCGCCAGCAGTGAGGCGGCCAGCGACACCCCATATAGATGGGCAAACCCATCGTGGCGCAGTTCATTGTCGTCCTGATCCAGGAGGATGCGATCCACCCGCCGCCGCAGCTGCTCCAACCGTTCCATTCCATTGCTCCTTTTCTTGCATTTACCAGCGATTCTGCTACTATTATACACAACGCAGGGCCGAAACAACCGACGGCCCGCCGGGAGGACGCCATGCTAAACCCGTTGACGGAGGCGCAACTGACGACCCGCCGACAGCCGCGACCCGAGGACGTGCGCGGCCCCTACTTCCGGGACCAAACGGCCATCATCCACTCCACGCCCTTCCGCCGGCTGAAGCACAAGACCCAGTTTCTCTTCGCGCCGGAGAACGACCACATCTGCACCCGCATTGAGCACGTGCTGCACGTGGCCACCATCGCCGGCACCATCTGCCGGGGGCTCTCACGCCAGGGCTGGGCGCTGGATGGCGAGCTGGCTTACGCCGCCGGCCTGGGCCACGACCTGGGGCACGCGCCCTTCGGCCACACCGGCGAGCGGGTGCTGCAACATCTCACCCAGGGGGCGCTGCCTCGCCCCTTCCAGCACGAGCCCCACAGCCTGCGGGTGGTCGATTGCCTGGCCGACGGCCAGGGCATGAACCTGACCTTTGCCGTGCGGGATGCCATCCTCTGCCACAACGGTGAGGTGTTTGAGCAGTGGTTGGAGCCCGACGGGCGGTTTCTCGACCCGGCAGACAAGGCCGCGCAGGGTCTGATGACGCCGGCCACCTGGGAGGGTTGCGCCGTGCGCTTCGCCGACAAGATCGCCTACCTCGGCCGGGATGTGGAGGACGCACTACGCGCCCGTCTCATCGAGCGCCGCGACCTGCCTGACGATGTCCGCCAGGAGCTGGGCGAAACCAATGGCTCCATCATCAACACCCTGGTCATTGACCTCATTGAGACGTCGATGACCTCCCATGCCATGGGCTTCTCAGACCGGCGCTACGCGCTGCTCCGCCACCTGAGGGACTTCAACTACGAGCGCATCTACAACCACGAGCGGCTGGTGCGCTATCAACAGTACTGCCGGCGCATCCTGGAAGGGATGTTTGAGCACCTACAGAGCGGTCTTGATGAGCTGGGCCGCGACCCGGCCGGATGGCAGGAGCGCCCCTTGTCCTGCGACCGCGCCTTTGGCCGGTACCTGGCGCAGAGGACGGCCCTGTACGCCCAGGAAGGCGCCAACGACGCCCGGCTCCTTTGTGACTACATCGCAGGCATGAGCGACAACTACGCCCTGCGGTGCAACACACAGCTCACCCAGCCCGAGCCCATCGCCTTCGACGACTGATCCCCAACGACGTTCGGCCTATCTCCGACTTTGGTAGTAGCGCTGCAAACCCCTACAGCGCACCGAGAACTCCCGTGTATCCCCATCCCCGAATCACACGCACCGCCTGCGCGGTGCTACGGGGCTTCTGTCACCAGAGAAGATCACCGATGCAAAGAGCAAAGAATCCTCTTCACAGTGTCAAAGGGCTCAGAGTGTCTACACCCCCCCTAGAACGACCAATGGGAGAAGAACCTCTCGCCGATTCATTCGGCGGGAGGAAAGACTGGGTCAGTGCGACAGAAGAGAAAACCCCGCCCGAAGGCGCAACTTATCCTTGGAAGCCCGCATGAGAGCTACAATTTGTGATCGGTCGGCGACATGCGCGGCGACCGATCTGGCCATAACGAGAACAAGTTGTTTGATTCGCTGCTGTCGCCACAGCGGCAGTAGCGAAAGGAAAGCCCCCTCCACACCGTGGAGAGGGCTTTCCTTGCGTTACAGCTTCACCTTGACGACGATTTTCTTGACTTTGCCGACAGCCTCCAACAGGCAACCAGGCTTGTGCAGATCCTCCGGGAAGAAGATGGCGAAGGTCTCCGCCGGGCAGCGCAGCGCCGTGCCGGCGCCTTCTTCAAAGTACACAATGTCCTTTTCGGGGATGTAGTCGCCCTTCTGGGTCAGTGTGCCAGCGGGGGCATAGTACATGGTCTCCTGCCCCTCGGCCACAAACTGCACGTCCAGGTAGTTGCGGTGGGCCTCCCACTTCTTGGCCGTCGGCTCGGCGCTGTCATACTCCTGCACCAGGGCGTAGACGCGGTCGCCGTCAATCTCGTACCGCCCCACCGGCTGGGGGTTCTTCTGCCACGCGCGGATGTAAGCGAAAGCCTTGTCAAGGCCGGCCTGCAGCGCCTCGACCCGTGCGCTTTTCTCCAGTGTTCCAATGACCATGGTTGTTTCCTCCTTTGTCGGTCCTCTCCTCATGCTTTGACACGGAGGGTGCACCTTCCTGCCAAAAGGGGCCTCCGTTTTGGCGGAAATCCCCGGTGTGTAGACAACCCTTGCGTCTGCCGTCAGTCGCCGAAGGAGATGCCGATGTCCTTGCCCAGGCGAATGAGCTCATGCTCGGCGGGCACGAGCTTTCCTTTGCCGGCGATGTCCGGCAGCTTGTTGGCCACAACCCGGTCGCCCTGGAGCGCCACCGTGGTGCCGTATTCCTCCCGCTTGATGAGCTCAGCCGCAAAGGCGCCAAACTTGGTGGCCAGCACCCGGTCGTAAGCCGACGGCGACCCCCCTCGCTGGATGTGCCCCGGCACCACCACGCGGGTCTCGGCCCCAGTGCGAGCTTGCAGCTCTTGGGCGATGCGATAGGAGACGGGCATGGTGCGCCCCTCCAACACGGCCTTGAGCTCTTTCTTGGGCAGGGCTGCTTCCTCGCGGCTCATGGCGCCCTCGGCCACCGCCAGGATGGAGAAATTCTTGCCCCGCTTCCGCCGCTCCTCCACCGCCTCGGTCACCTTGTCCATGTCGTAGGGTACCTCGGGCAGCAGGATGATGTCCGCGCCGCCGGCCACCCCGGCATAGAGCGTCAGCCAGCCGGCCTTGTTGCCCATGAGTTCGATGACCATGACACGCCCGTGTGACGTTGCCGTGGTGTGGATGCGATCGACAACTTCGGTGGCGATGTCCACCGCCGTGTGGAAGCCGAATGTCACATCGGTACCCCACAGGTCGTTGTCAATCGTCTTGGGCAAGCCAATGACGTTGAGACCCTCGCCACTCAGCAGGTTCGCCGTCTTGTGGGTGCCGTTACCGCCCAGAGTCACAAGGCAGTCGAGCTTCAGCTTCTCGTAGTTCTTCTTCATCTCGCGGACCTTGTCCACGTTGTCGGTCACCACGCGCATCAGCTTGAAAGGCTGGCGGGAGGTGCCCAGAATGGTGCCACCCAGCGTGAGGATGCCGGAGAATTCGCTCCGGTCCATCTGCCGGTATTCGCCCTCAATGAGGCCCTTGTAGCCGTTGCCAAAGCCGATGATCTCGGCATCGAAGAGTTCGTAGGCCGCCTTGGCCACGCCGCGGATAGCAGCGTTCAGGCCGGGGCAGTCCCCACCGCTGGTCAAAAGGCCGATTCTGCGCTTCATAGTGCCTCCCCTTCCTCTCCCTTTGTAGTGTGGACGGCCCCGTCGACGCTATGCGTCTCAGCCGTTGTCACTGTGGTACTTGTGGTCGATGAGCGCCGTCAGCAGCAGCGCCAACTCCATGGGGAACCCGGTGTCAATCGTCTCCACCTCGTAAGTGTCGGTGAAGGCCAGGAAGCGCTTGCCGATGGTGGCCACCGTGCCCGCCGGGCCTTGCACGGTAAAGTTGTGGCGCAGCATGTCGCCCGTCATCGTGTAGTGGTCGCCCCCTGCCGGGCTCATCTCCCACTCCGGCGAGAAGCTCATGAACGGAATCTCCAACCCGCCGCGCAGGGCACCACACTCCCATTCGGCGTGGCCGGCCATCACCGGCCACTCACACCAAGCCAGCAGACGGCCGTCCATGTCATGCACTTCCTTGCGCCGCTCCGGCGACAGAATCGCCGAGGTCACCTCATAGAGCTGCCGCCCATGGCCGTCGATGGCCCGATATTGCTTGCCAAACGCCATGACACGCTGGCGAACTGTCAGTTGCATAGGCTCTCCTCATCTCCAGCCGTTGCAGCTGGATGCTCTTACCAGTCTATCATATCGGCCGGCTGTGCCTCTGGCAAGTGCTTGCGCAGAAAAAAGGTGTAGTGCCCCATACTGTGGTATACTGACGCCATAGAGGGCCAACCTACCTCCCATGGAGCGTTAAAATGAAACACATTCGTTTGTTCACCATCCTGATGCCATTGCTGGTGCTGAACGCCTGCGCGTTGCGGCAGTCCGGCAATGTTTCCACCCCCTCCCCCACACCGACATCCACCCCTGACCCGCTGGCCGGTTGGACGCTGGAGCGCAAGGTGGCTCAGCTCTTCCTGGTAAGGCCGGAGACGATCACCGGCGGGCCGCTACTCACCGCCGGGGCCGAGGCCCAAGCCCGCTATGATGAGATCCCGGTGGGGGGATTCATCTTCTTCAAAGAAAACATCACCGACGAAAAGCAAACCATTGAGCTTGTCAAAAGCCTGCGAGCCCTCTCCAGCGAACCCATTTGGATCGCGGTGGATATGGAGGGTGGCCGGGTGAACCGGTTCCCTGCCGATGCCTTCCCCTACATGGCTCCACCCGCGCTCACGCTGGCACAGCAGAACGATCCAGAAGCCGTTAGGGACTTGCACCGCCGGATGGGGCAAGAACTGTTGGCCTGGGGTTTTGACGTAGACTTTGCGCCGGTGGCCGATGTCTTTTCCAACCCAGAGAACAAGGTCATTGGCACGCGAGCCTTTGGCACCACACCGGAGGACGCCTCCCCCTATGTGGCGGCTGCCACCCTGGGGCTGAAAGAAGCCGGGGTGCTGCCGGTGCTGAAGCACTTCCCCGGCCATGGCGACACCATCGGCGACACCCACAAGGGTGCCGTGCAGGCGACCAAGACGCTCAAGGAAATGGAGCGGTTTGAGTTCCTGCCCTTTGAGGCAGGCTTCCAAGCCGGTGCTGACGCCGTGATGGTGGCCCATGTGCTGTGCCCCAATGTGACCGACGACGGGCTTCCCGCCTCCCTCTCTCACGAGATCATCACCGACATCCTGCGCAAGCGGCTGGGCTTTGACGGCCTCGTATTCACCGACGCTCTCGATATGGAGGCGGTGTCCAAGTATTACACACCGGACAAGGCCGCAGTCAAGGCGATCGAGGCCGGTGCCGATGTGTTGCTGATGCCCACCGATACCAAGGCGGCCTTCAGCGCTGTGCTGGCGGCAGTGAAGAACGGCGAAATCACCGAGAAGCGCATCGATCAGTCGGTGCTAAGGATCCTCAAATACAAGCAGGGCGGGAAATAATCTTCTGACCAAGCCAAAGAGGAGGGGCAGGATGCGCGGCGCGCTTCCTCCTTTCGCCACTCCTAGGGCCTACGAACGCAGATGCTGCTGTTGCATTTGCCGCCCCATTTCCCCACACTGTACCCAGGTGTAATGAAACGGCAAGCAGCCGGAGTTTTGCGGCACACAGAAGCAGGGAGGGAATCCCATGGAAGAGCGATGGCCGGACTGGCTAATGGAACATGGCGGCGCTTCCATTCAATACCGGGTGGCACGGGAACTGCTGGGGGAGACCTCCCCCTCTCGCTTGAGGCACCTTCAGGATGCCATGGTAGCCACCCCTGGCGCACAGGCGTGGCTGGCCCACCTGAAGGCCACACCGCCCATGCGGGCCAACGACATCCACGGCAGCGGCGACGGCCAATTTGAGAATGCCATGGCCAAGCTGCTGCGGTTGGGGTTTCACGCTGGCATTCCAGTCTTTGACGCCCTAGTGGAGCCCTATCTGGATCACCTAACACAAGAGAGCATCCATACGCCCTGCCGGGCGTCGTTTTCCGCGATTGTCCTGTCGGGCCTGCTGGTTGCCGCCGGCTACCGCACCGACCCCTTGCTGCGCCATGCTCATGGCAGTCTGGGCGAACTGACAAGCTTCGCGGCCCTGGGGCTGTCCAGCCTTTACGAAGAGAACCGCACACCCTACCGCGGCATTCCATCCGTCTGGAGTGACAGGCCACTCATACGGCCATCGCTCATTGCCCAGTGCGGGTTCTGTTTTCCCTTGGTGTATGACCTTTTCGCGCTGAGCAGCCTATACGGCGAAGACCATCAAACCGACAGGCAAATTGTTACGATCCTCGATTCCCTCCTCAGTAACGCCTTCCACACCACCGTGGCTGACGGTTACGGCATTCTTGCCGCTGGCAGCGGTCGCTACCACGCCATGGGGTGGGACCCAAAGCTGCCCGGATACTTCGATCCATCCGAAGCCATTGAGCACTCCCCAAACCGGCTGGTGCTGTATGCAGAGTTGTTGTCTCCCCTGCCCGCAGCCACGTGCACCCCCTGGTACGGCGCCGTTGTGGCTCACTTGGACTCGCTTCGCTCCGAGGATGGGCATGTGTGCTTCCCTGCCACCTACCTGCCGGAGGCAACCGGATACGCGGTGATGGGTTGCCATATGGGATTGGGGGAGAACAGACGCCACCGTCGGTGGCGCGAGTTGGAGTCTACCTTTGTGCTGTGCCGTCTGCATTCCTTAAGTTCCGCCCTGCCCAAAGCTCGAAGCATCTCCTAAGCTGTGTCATCGCGACAAACAAAGGAGCGGCCAAACTGGCCGCTCCTTTTCCTTACTCCCGCTGGTGTTGTTAGTTGCCGCTGGTCGCGATCTTGATGCCAGGGCCCATGGTGGAAGACACCACGACGCTCTTGAAATACGTACCCTTGGCCGAAGCCGGCTTGGCGCGCACGATGGCATCCATCAGCACGTTGTAGTTCTCAATGAGCTTCTCCGCGCCGAAGGACGCCTTGCCGATCGGCACGTGGGCGATGCTCGTCTTGTCCACGCGATACTCCACCTTACCGGACTTGATCTCCTGCACGGCACGGCCAACATCGGTGGTGACGGTGCCGCTCTTGGGGTTCGGCATCAAGCCCTTGGGGCCAAGCACGCGGCCCAAGCGGCCGAGAATACGCATCATGTCGGGGGTAGCAACGCAGACGTCGAAACCGAACCAATTTTCGTTGGTGATCTTCTCGACGTACTCCTCGGCGCCCACGAAGTCGGCGCCAGCTTCCTCGGCGGCACGGGCGGCGTCGCCCTTGGCGAACACCAACACGCGCAGCACTTTACCGGTGCCGTTGGGCAGCACGACGGTGCCGCGCACCTGCTGGTCGGCGTGGCGGGGGTCAACACCCAGGCGAACCGACAGCTCGATGGTTTCATCGAACTTGGCCTTGGCAGTGCTGACAGCCAGCGTCAGCGCCTCATTCGCCGGGTAAGCACGGGTTCTGTCAAACAGCTTGGCGCTGTCCTGATACTTCTTGCCTCTGAACATGGAAGAACCTCCTTGTGGTAATGACGGAATTGCTTCCTCCCACGGTATTGGGGTTGGTGCGGTTGTTCGGTCAGTCGTCGACGACGACGATACCCATGCTGCGGGCCGTGCCGGCGATCATGCTCATCGCGGCCTCGACGCTGGCAGCGTTGAGGTCGGGCATCTTGGTTTCGGCAATCTTGCGCACTTCCGAGCGCTTGATCTTGGCAACCTTGTCGGTGTTGGGGCGGGCAGAACCGCTCTCAATGCCCAGCGCCTTCTTGATGAGGACGGCGGCCGGCGGCGTCTTGGTGATGAACGTGAACGACCGGTCCTGGTACACCGTCAGGACGATGGGGATGATAAGCCCGACCTGGTCGGCGGTACGGGCGTTGAATTCCTTGCAGAACCCCATGATATTCACGCCGTGCTGACCGAGCGCCGGACCGATGGGCGGCGCAGGGGTCGCCTTGCCGGCGTTGACCTGCAGCTTGACAACTGCTGTGACCTTCTTGGCCATGTGTGGCACCTCCTGTCATGATCGTGGTAGTATTGGGCTTGCGCCCTCCCACTTCTGTTGACGAAACCCCCGGAACGGGGACATTTCCAAATTAATGCTGCTTGCGGACTTCGACGAAGTCTAGCTCCACCGGCGTGTCACGCCCAAACATGGAGACCTTCACGCGCACCTTCTGCCGCTCGGGGAAGACATCCTCCACCACGCCCACGAAGTTTTCGAGCGCGCCGGAAATGATGCGAACCTGCTCGCCCGCCTCCAGGTCAAGCTTGAGCGGAATGCGCTCCACCCCCATGGCCACCACTTCCTCGTCGGTCAGCGGCACAGGCTTGGAGGAGCTGGGGCCCACAAAACCGGTAACCCCGCGGGTGTTGCGCACGATGTTCCACATCCGGTCGTTCATGACCATCTTGACCATGACATAACCGGGGAACAGCTTCTCCATCTTGGTGACATGCTTATTGGTGCGCTTGTCCACCTTCAGCGTCTCCTGCATGGGTACCTTGATTTCCACAATGTACTCCTGCAGGTTGGGGTTGTTCTCCAGCGTTTTGTCGAGGTTGTCCTTCACCTTGTTCTCATAGCCGGAATAGGTGTGGATGACATACCATTTTGCGTTATCGTTCTCAGCCATCTTTGCAGGAACGCCGAGGAGCGCCCTTCCCTCCTAACTTCTCTGGCCTTGGGAAACCGCCCGATGCGACAGGCGCGGCCCGCGTGCGTCAAGCGACAGCACAAGCACGCCGCGCAGGCCCTGCGAAGGCCGCGGCAAAGGCGCTGGCGTCAACCGCCGATCGCACCCAGCAACGACGACACGCCGTTACCGATGGTGTAGTCCATCGCCAAAACGACAATGCTAAACACCGTGACGAACACGACAACAGCAACACCGTAAGAAACGAATTCCTTGCGGGTGGGCCAGGTAACCTTTTTCAGCTCGCTGATGACATCACGAAAGAACCGGCCAACGGCGGCAAAGGAAGCCTTTGCGCCCTTCCCTTTTTTCTTCTGCGCGGGCTTTGCGCCGTCCTTTTTCAGCACGGGCTTGTCCGCCTTGTGTTCGGTGGCCATCTCCAGTACCTCACCTTCGGTGTGGAATCGAACCCTATCTGGTCTCCTTGTGATCGGTATGCTTCTTGCAGAAGCGGCAATACTTCTTGAGCTCCAGACGATCGGGATCGTTCTTCCGGTTCTTCATTGTGTCGTAATTGCGCTGCTTGCAGTCCGCGCAAGCCAGTGTAATGCGTACTCTCATGCTGTGACACCTCCTCCGGCTGGGTCGCCCCATGGAGGGGCAGACGCAACGTTCAATTTATCATAATGTGCGCTATCTGTCAATGCCTGCGACTTTTCCTAGACAAAAGAAAGCGGGAGTTTGTCACTCCAGCTTTCTCCTGTCCAGTTCGAGATCGTTTGTTACGCGATGATGGAAGTGACAACGCCGGAGCCAACGGTACGGCCGCCTTCACGGATAGCGAAGCGGAGACCTTCCTCCATGGCGATGGGGGTGATGAGCTTCATCTCCATCTCCACGTTGTCACCGGGCATGACCATCTCCACCTTGTCAGGCAGGGAGAGGCTACCGGTCACGTCGGTGGTGCGGAAGTAGAACTGCGGACGATAGCCGTTGAAGAACGGGGTATGACGGCCGCCTTCTTCCTGCTTCAGCACGTAAACCTGACCCTTGAAGTGGGTGTGGGGGGTGATGGAGCCGGGCTTGGAGAGAACCTGACCACGCTCGATCTCATCACGCTGCACACCGCGCAGCAGAACGCCGATGTTGTCGCCGGCGATGGCTTCGTCCAGGAGCTTGCGGAACATCTCAACGCCGGTGACGACGACGGTGCGGGGCTTCTCCATCATGCCGACGATTTCAACGTTGTCCTGTACCTTGACCTTGCCGCGCTCCACTCTGCCGGTAGCAACGGTGCCGCGGCCGGTGATGGAGAACACGTCCTCAACGGGCATGAGGAAGGGCTTGTCAGAATCGCGCTCGGGGGTGGGGATGTAGCTGTCAACGGCATCCATGAGCTCGAAAATGCACTTGCAATCGGGGCTCGTGGTGACGTCGCCGCTGCCCTGGGCAAACTCGAGGGCCTTGAGGGCCGAACCCTTGATGATCGGAATGTCATCGCCCGGGAACTTGTAGCTCGAGAGCAGCTCGCGGACTTCCATCTCAACCAGCTCCAGCAGCTCGGGGTCGTCAACCATGTCAACCTTGTTCATGAACACGACCATGTAGCGAACGCCAACGCGGTCAGCCAGCAGGATGTGCTCACGGGTCTGGGGCATGGGGCCGTCAGCAGCCGACACCACCAGGATGGCACCGTCCATCTGCGCCGCGCCGGTGATCATGTTCTTGACATAGTCAGCGTGGCCGGGGCAGTCCACGTGGGCATAGTGGCGATTTTCGGTCTGATATTCGACGTGGGCGGTGTTGATCGTGATACCACGGGCCTTCTCTTCCGGCGCCTTGTCGATCTGGTCGTAACGGGTCGCCTCGGCGTTACCGAACTTGGCCAGAACCATCGTGATGGCAGCCGTGAGGGTGGTTTTGCCGTGGTCAACGTGACCGATCGTGCCGATGTTCACGTGCGGTTTGTTGCGTTCAAATTTTGCCTTCGCCATTGGTGAATTTCCTCCTTTAACCACTCCGGCCCTTACAACTCTGCCGTGTGTTTTGAAAAATGGATGTTGGAGCGGGTGATGGGAATCGAACCCACGTAGCTAGCTTGGGAAGCTAGAACTCTACCATTGAGTTACACCCGCAAGCCTCTTTCGCAACCGACACTGCTTTGCAACCGATAGGAAGCAAACCGGATAGAAGCCGGATACTATTCTACAATTAAATGGGCCTCATTGTCAATCCCATTTTGCATCGCGCGATGTAGAAATCCATGGGCTGTCCGCCTCTTTCCGCCCGTGTGGCAACCATGATATACTAACTTGCAGAACTGCGCAATCCCCCAAAGAAAGCGAGTGCCGCCCATGAAGCTCCTGCGCCTGATTGCTGCCCTGTCCCTGGCCCTGACGCTGTGCGCCTGCTCGCTGCGGGCCGACGGTACCGCATTCGCCGGCACCGACCTGACAAAGCCACATTTGACGGTGCAGGTGTCTTACTCGGCGGACACCAAATACGCGCCATCCTTTGCCATCTGGGCGGTCAACCCCGCCGATGGCGCTGTGACAACGCTGTACGTGACGAAGAAAGCCGGCCAGTGGGCCTGGAGTGACACCAACCCCCGCCCCGAGGCCCTGCCAGTGTGGGACGGCCTTGTCGCTGGGGAGCGGGACAGCCTGTCGCTGGACACCATCACCAGCGCGACGCCAAAGAGCGGCGCGACCCTGGTGTTCCCCCTGCCCGAAGGCATTACCGACGACTACTTCGCCCTCTGCATCGAGGCCAACGCCTCCTATGACTACAATGCCTATTATGCCCAAACGAACAACGGCGATCATTCCATCGACACCGGGGTCAACGGTCAACCCTCCATGATTTACCGCGTGCGCATCAACCGCGCCACCGGTGAGGTCTCCGAGCCCGAACTCGTGGGCTCCGGCGACCCCACCGGCGCGACGGATGAACTGACGCCGCCGCTGTCAGCGGTGTCCTCGGCCAAGAACATCATCACCGGGGTAACAGTGGCCTACAGCGACGGCGACACACAATGAGAAGACCGTCGGGCGGCCTTTAGCGTATTCCACCCCTCAGAACGAGCAATGGGAGATGAACCTCCCGCCGATTCATTCGGCGGGAGGAAAAATGAGTCAGTGCGCGCAGAAGAGAAAACCCCGCCCACAGGCGCAACGTATCCTAGAAACCCCGCATGAGAGCTACAATTCGTGATCGTCCGGCGACCTGTGCGGCGGACGATTCGACGAAGTGAGAACAAGCACTTTGAATCGCGGCTGTCGCCACAGCGGCCAGGTCGCATGGGCGAGCAGTGGCCGAAGGCCACGACCAGCCAGACGCGAAAGGCCGTCAGGCCGTCAGGCCGTCTTTCGGCACACCACGGCGATCTGGGGCGCGTCCTCCCGCCAGGGCTCGCCCGTCAAGCTGGCATGCACGCTCTCCACGACAAACCCCGCCTCTTCCAGCTCCGCCCCAATGCTCTCCGGTGTGTAGTATGTCTGGTGCACGCGGTACACCGTCAAGGTGCCGTCATATACGGCGTACTGCTGGCAGGACGAAGGAATGCCAGGGTACAAAAAGAGCTGTTGCAGCACCATATGGTGGTGAGGCCGCCAGAAGCCTGCCTCCTCCAGCTGCCAGGTTTTCTCCGGCCGCTTTGACACCTCCGCAAACGCCGCTGTGCTCAACACATCGAGGGCAAACGACCCGCCGGGCCGCAGCGCGCGGCGCACATTGGCAAGTAGCAGACGCCTGTCTGCCGGGGCCAGCACCCCATAATCCTCATAGATCAGAAGCGCCCCATCGTACCGGTTCTCCTCGTGCCATTCAAGGTAATTCTCCACGCGGAACTGCGCGTCGGGCACTGCCGCCCGCCCATGCTCAATGGCAACCGGCGAGAAGTCCAGGCCGGTCATGCGATACCCGGCGGCGGCCAGGCGCGCGCAGTAGAGCCCCGGGCCGCAACCCAGATCCACAACGTCCCCCTCGGGCAGCAATCCCATGGCCGCCGGCAGGAACGCACAGATGGCGTCGATGCGGCCGGCGCGGTAACTCGCCGCTTCGGTGCTTTGGTCAAGATGGGCACGCAGCATCTGCCGCGCAATGTGCGGGTCGTTCCAGAATGCCGGTTCCCCCGGCTCGTAAGGGGCGGGCGCTTTGACCAGCATCCATTCCTGGTTCAACATATCAAGTTCCTCCCAATCTCATTTAAGTGCAACAAGCCGAAATGAAAAAGCCGCAGAGCGGTTGCTCTGCGGCGTTAGTCGCGTTCACACAGAGCGGAGCACCCATCGTACACAAACACACCTGTGCCAAAGCACGGCGAAGCGTTTTGTGCAGTTGTGATGTCCGCTCGTTTCCAGCAGGCGCTCACGCGCCGTCCGGATGGAATCCCTCCTCAAATAGTTCTGGCCTGTTGCAGCACTAGTGTAGCCGCGCGGCCAGCCGCTGTCAAGCGGGGTTTTGCTCAGCCAGGAGGCCAAGCGAGCTTGCGCCCGCCAATGAGATGCAGGTGCAGGTGCGGCACGCTCTGCCCGGCCTTCTCGCCGGTGTTGAGCACCATGCGGAATCCATCGTCGGCCACCCCCTCCTGCCGGGCTACGTTGGCCGCCGCGGCAAAGAGCGCATCCATGAGCCCGGGCACCTCGGCCCCCTCCATGGCGTTGGCCACGTGGTGCTTGGGCACGATGAGGATGTGCACCGGAGCTTCGGGCTGGATGTCCCGGAAGGCGAAGCAGTGCGCGTCCTCATACACCTTGCTGCTAGGGATCTCCCCCCGGATGATTCTGCAGAACAAGCAGTCGTCCATCGTCTGGCCTCCTTGTGTCTTGTGTCAAGCAACCGCTCTTTTTATGCCCACGCCGGGGCCGCGTTTATTCTGCCAACGCGAACCAATGCCTGGCTCATGCAGGCTCACCGATCAGGCGCTCGTCCTCCACCGCTGTGAGGCGCACCGCCAGCAACTGCCCGGCTGCCTCCACCCCCACAGGGGCGACGACCTCAGCATAGCCGGCGGTATAGCCACGAAGCCAGCCGGGGCGGTCAGTTTCGTCCTCAAAGAGCACGTCCTCCACCCGCCCGACCATGGCACCCAGCGCCTGGGCCGTGGCCTGCGCCGCACCGGCGGCCATGGCCGCGGCACGGGCCTCCTTCACCGCCTGGGGTAGGTGGCCTTCCATGCGGTCAGCTGCCGTGCCCCGCCGGCGAGAGTAGGGGAACACGTGGGTCTTGAGGAACCCACAGCCCTGCACGAAGGCCGCCGATTGGGTGAAATCCTCGTCGCTCTCACCGGGAAAGCCAACGATGACGTCGGCGGTGACCCCCGCACCGGGGAACACGCGCCGCACCAGCGTCAACCGGTCGGCAAAGTTCTCCGGGGTGTAGTGGCGGCCCATGCGCTTCAAGGTGGCGGCACAGCCCGCCTGCAGCGATAGATGGAAGTGGGGGCAGAAGCTACCCACCGCCGCCAGCCTGCCCAGGAATTCCTCGTCGATGACCTCCGGGTCCAGCGAGCCCAGCCGCACCCGCGCCACGCCGGAGGCAGCGGCACGTTCCACCGCGTCGGCCAGCGTTGGCTGCCCCGGCAAATCGCGCCCATAAAGCGAGAGGTTGATGCCCACGAGCACAATCTCCTGAAACCCACGAGCGACGAGCGCGCGGGCCTCGGCCTCGATGGCCTCGGGCTGGCGGCTGCGCGGCGCGCCCCGCAGCGAGGGAATGATGCAGTAGGTGCAGAAGGCGTCGCAGCCATCCTGTATCTTCAACACGGCGCGGGTATGCCCCTGCTGCCCCGCGGCCCCCAGGTCTTCGTAGGTGCCTTCAATTTCCGATAGGAACACGCCGGTACCCCCCTCGGCCGCCACGCGGGCGGCAGCGGCACGGTCGCCTGCCCCGCACACGGCGGTGACACCCTCCAACCCCGCCAGCGCCGCCGGGTCGCCCTGGGCGTAGCAGCCTGCGGCCACGATGGCCGCGCCGGGGTGCAGGCGGTGGAGCTTGCGGATGGTTTGGCGGCTCTTACGCTCGGCCTCGGCTGTCACCGCGCAGGTGTTCACAAGGTAGACATCGGCGGGCTCGCCTTCCTCCACCAGTTCAAACCCCGCGGCGGCCAGGGCATCAGCCATGGCGCGGGAATCGTACCAGTTGACCTTGCAGCCCAGGGTGACGACGGCCGCGCGGCGGCGCTCGCTCATGGCTTGCGGGCCAGCATGGCCACCCATTCGCCCATGTGGCGCACGTCGGTCACGGCGAAGCCGGCGCTCTCGAGGGCGTCACGCACCAGCTCCTCCCGCGCCAGGATGATGCCCGAGCACAGGAACGCGCCGCTGGGGTCAATCGCGGCATAGGCGTCAGCCGCCATGCCGGCCACCACCTCAGCAATGATGTTGGCCACGATGACCCGTGGCGTGCCCACCAGGCCCTTCAGCAGGTCGCCCTGCCGCACGTCGAGCCGCTCA
This sequence comes from Bacillota bacterium, assembly GCA_023398815.1. GTDB lineage: Bacteria > Bacillota > Clostridia > Christensenellales > UMGS416 > JAEYRA01. The sequence continues at coordinate 42,634 of JAEWRW010000053.1, read as the reverse complement.
CCGGTTTGGTTGAGGTCGCCATTGATGCGCGCGGCTGACACGGCCACGGGATCGCGGTCCACTGCCACCACCTGCCCCGCACCCAGCAACACCGCCGCCACCCCCAGGATGCCGGTGCCGCAGCCGATGTCCCAGACGAGGTCGCCGGGGTTCACCACGCCCTGCAGCAGCTCCAGGCAGAGGAACGTCGTCTCGTGGGTGCCGGTACCAAAGGCCATACCCGGCTCCATCACCAGCTCCAGCCGCTCACCGCCCTCAGAGGGCTCCCACACCGGGCGCACCAACAGCCGTTCCCCCACCGGGAACGGCTTGTAATACTGCTTCCAGTTGTTCTCCCAGTCCTCATCCCGCACGTCGTCGGTGGCGAGCGTCAACGGCCCCAGGGGGATGTCCAGCGCCAGGCCGGGCAGGTCACCCAACCGCTGGCGCAGGAACGCCAGCGTATCGGGCAGGCGGCCATCCATCGGGTACCAGGCCGTCACCCGTGCAAACTCATCCATGCTGCTCAGGATGTTCTCGTCGATGTAATCCCAGTCGCCGGGGGCACGCTGCTGGGCCTCCACCTCGGCCCGGTCGGCAATGGCCGTGCCGGTGGCGCCGGCCTCGATGAGGATCGCCGAGACGATGTCCGCCCCCTCGGTGGTGGTGGTGACGGTGACTTCCTTCCAATCCATGTGAACGTGCGGAGGGCGGGCCCTCCTCCTCCTTCGTATTGTGGCGCTCCGGGCGGCAAGGGCAACATCGCACAAAGCCAGCGGCCGTCTTGCTTGGTCTTTTTTCGCCCTGCCGCGTTGTCGGGCTGGTCGCACACTTCGTGTGCTGCTCGCCCCTGCAACCGGTCAGTCGCCTATGCTCTGTGGCATAAGCTCCTTCCTCCGCCTTGCAGGACAAGAAAATCCTCTGCGCAATCCGACCACTCCATTTGTGCGGTATCGCCCTAGAACAGTTCCTTCAGCTTATCCGCAAAGCTCTTGCGCTCTTTGTAGTGGTTTTTACCGTTGAGGGACGACTCAAACTGTTTGAGCAGATCCTTCTGCTTGGTGTCCAGCTTCTGGGGCACCTCCAGCTTCACCTTGACAAACAGATCCCCCTTGCCGCGGCCCTGCAGGCGTTGGATGCCCCGACCCTCCAGCCGGAAGGTCGTCTCGGGCTGGGTGCCCTCGGGGATGGTGAAGGTGACCGGCCCCTCCAGTGTGGGCACATCCACCTTGTCTCCCAGCGCGGCCTGGGTGAAGGTGATGGGCATTTCCATCCGCAGGTGGAAGCCCTCCCGCTGGAAGAGCTTGTGGGGCCGCACCGATATGCGCACATACAGGTCGCCATGGGGGCCGCCGCGGGTACCGGCCTCGCCCTCCCCACGAATGGAGATGCGCTGGTCATTGTCGATGCCCGCCGGCACCTTGACCTTCAGCGTCCGGCGTTTGCGCACGTGGCCGTGGCCGCTGCAATCGAGGCATGGGCTCTCGAGGATCGTGCCCTCGCCGTGGCAATCCGGGCAGGGGCGGCTGGTGCTCATCATCCCCAGGGGGGTGCGCACGTTGCTGCTGACCTGCCCCCGGCCCTTGCAGGTGGTGCAGGTCTTGCGGTTGGTGCCGGGTTTGGCCCCTGTGCCGCCGCAGGTGTCGCAGTTGTCCTCCCGCTGGAAGGTGATCTCCCGCTCCACGCCGAAGGCCGCCTCCTCAAAGCTCAGGCTGAGGTCATACTGCAGGTCGCTGCCCGCCTGGGGGCCGTTGCGGCGGCTGGCCTGCCTGCCGCCGAACATGCCGCCGGTGAACATATCGAAGATGTCCCCGATGTCGCCAAAGCCGCCATACTGGTTGAACCCGCCGTCGAACCCAGCGCCGGGCTGGGTGCCCGCATGGCCGAACTGATCGTAGCGGGAACGCTTCTCGCCGTCGGAGAGCACCTCGTAGGCCTCGTTGACTTCCTTGAACTTGGCCTCAGAGTCCTTGTCCCCGTCGTTCACATCGGGGTGGTATTGCTTGGCGAGCTTGCGGAACGCCCGCTTGATGTCGTCGTCGCTGGCGTTGCGTTCCACGCCCAGCACCTCGTAATAGTCGCGCTTCTCAGCCATGAATCTTCCTTCTACCTCTTCCAACCATTGATCCGTAACAATGTATTCTACCGCATCCCCTGCCATCCATCAAATGGCGGATGCGCTGCCTTCCATGAGCCGGAGTAACACATGATCGCAAACCACGTCAGCAGACGCACTGGCAGCTGCTTTCTCCTCCAGCCAGCCAGATTGTGCCAGTCGCTCCCCCACGGCGACCCCAAGGGGGCAATCGCGCCGGTACATGGTGAGGAATTCCTCACTCCCCGCCAGTGCCAGGTGGAGACGGCGGGCAACGATGAGGGCAATCTGCAGCCCTTCCAGCAGCGGGTCGGGGCCGGTGATGTCCAGCCTCTCCCGCCGCAGGAACTCGGTCGCGCCATTGAGGCCGGCCGCACCGGCGTATTCGTCCCGGGCGGCAAAGCGCAGCCGCCGGATGCGGCCCATCACCGTGGCGCCAAAGCACAGCGGGCAGGGCTCCATGGTAGTGTACAAGGTGTAGCGCCCCACCTGTTCATCGGTGAGCCCATTCACCTGCAGGATGGCGTTGAGCTCGGCGTGGGCCAGCGGGTGGTTGCTGACCGTTCCTACTGGCCGTTTGCCATAGACGCTGTTGCGGCCCACCGCCACCACCGCGCCGTCCTCATTGAGGATGGCGGCACCGATGGGGATGTTGCCGTCGCAGTAAGCCTGCCACGCGGCAGAAAAGGCGTGCCGGAACCCCGGCTCCACAGTCGCGAAGGCGATGGTGCATCCTCCCCTTCTGCCGCACTCCCTCAGCGGGTCATTCTACGCACGATGCCCCCTCCCCCAGAAAGGGAGAGGGGGCTGGTGTGCCGGTGGTTATTTGTCGTCCTGCACCTCATACTCGGCGTCGACGGTGTTGCCGTCCTGTCCGCCGGCCTGGCCGGCACCGGCGTCAGCACCGGGCTGGCCCTGCTGGGCCTGCGCCTGCTTGTAGAGCTCCTCTGAGAGCTTGTAGGTGACCTCGGCCAGCTTCTCGCTGGCGGCGCGGATGGCTTCCACGTCGTCGCCGTCCTTCACCTTTTTCACGTTCTCAATCTCGGCCTCCACGGCGGCGCGGTCGGTCGGGTTCACCTTGTCACCCAGGTCCTTGATGGCCTTCTCGGCGGCAAAGATCATCTGGTCTGCATGGTTGCGTACCTCGACGGATTCCTTGAGTTTCTTATCCTCGGCGGCGAACTTCTCCGCTTCCTTAACGGCCTTGTCGATGTCGCTGTCACTGAGGTTCGTGGAAGCAGTGATGACGACCTTCTGCTCGTTGCCGGTACCCAGGTCCTTGGCGCTCACGTGCACGATGCCGTTGGCGTCGATGTCAAAGGTGACCTCGATCTGCGGCACGCCACGGGGGGCCGGCGGGATGCCGGTGAGCGTGAAGCGGCCCAGGGTCTTGTTGCCGCTGGCCATCTCGCGCTCGCCCTGCAGCACGTGGATTTCCACGCTGGTCTGGCCGTCGGCGGCGGTGGAGAACACCTGGCTCTTCTTGGTGGGGATGGTGGTGTTGCGGTCGATGAGCTTGGTGGACACGCCGCCCAGCGTCTCAATGCCCAGCGACAACGGGGTGACATCCAGCAACAGCACGTCCTTAACCTCGCCGCCCAAGACGCCGGCCTGGATGGCCGCGCCCACGGCCACGCACTCGTCGGGGTTGACGCCTTTGTAGGGGTCCTTGCCGGTCAAGCGCTTGACGGCGTCCTGCACGGCCGGGATGCGGGTGGAGCCGCCCACCAGGATGACCCGGTGGAGGTTATCGGAGTTGACGCCGGCGTCACGCATGGCGTTGCGCACGGGGTCAACGGTTTTCTCCACGAGGTCGGCGGTCAGGTCGTTGAACTTGGCGCGGGTCAGCGTGATGTCCAGGTGCTTAGGGCCGCTGGCGTCAGCGGTGATGAACGGCAGATTGATGTTGGTCTGCATCATGCCGGAAAGCTCGATCTTGGCCTTCTCGGCGGCTTCCTTCAGGCGCTGCAGGGCCATCTTGTCGCTGCGCAGGTCGATGCCGCTGTCGCGCTTGAACTCGTCAGCCAGGTAGTCCATGACGCGCTGGTCGAAGTCGTCACCGCCCAGGCGGTTGTTACCGTTGGTGGCCAGCACCTCAAAGACGCCGTCGCCAATCTCCAGCACCGACACGTCAAACGTGCCGCCGCCCAGGTCATACACCAGAATCTTCTGCGTGTGTTCTTTATCGAGACCATAGGCCAGCGCGGCAGCCGTCGGCTCGTTGATGATGCGCAATACCTCAAGGCCCGCGATCTTGCCGGCGTCCTTGGTGGCCTGGCGCTGGCTGTCAGAGAAATACGCCGGCACGGTGATGACGGCCTGGGTGACCTTCTCGCCCAGGTAAGCCTCGGCGTCGGCCTTCAGCTTCATCAGGATGAAAGCAGAGATCTCCTGCGGGGAGTAGGCCTTGTCGTCAATGTGCACCTTGCGGTTGGTGCCCATGTCGCGCTTGATGGAGCTGATGGTACGGTCGGGGTTGGTGATGGCCTGGCGCTTGGCAACCTGGCCCACCATGCGCTCGCCGTTCTTGGCGAAGCCCACGACCGACGGAGTGGTGCGGCCACCCTCCGCGTTTGCTATGACAACCGGCTCGCCGCCTTCCAGCACGGCCACACAAGAGTTTGTGGTACCCAGATCGATGCCGATGATTTTGCCCATGGATGAATTCCTCCCAAACGTTCAATTCGTTTTCTTTGCTCTGTATGCTTTATGTATGTTGGTTCACGCGGATGCCCGCGTCGCCCTCTTTGTTTACTGGGCCACCTTGACCATGCTGTGGCGCAGCACTTTGGCGCCCTGGGTGTAGCCCTTCTGCAGCACCATGGTGATGGTGCCACTCTCCACGCCGTCGGCCGGCTCCTGCATCACGGCGTTGTGCACATTGGGGTCAAAGGCCACGCCCTCGGCGGCAATCTCCTCCACCCCGGCGGCGGTGAGCATGGCAAGCGTCTGCTTCAAGACCATCTGCACCCCCTCGCGGATGGCGTCCTCGGAGCCTTGGGCGGCGCTGGCGCGCTCGAGGTTGTCGAGCACCGGCAGGAGCTTGGTGAGCGTGTCGCGCACGCCCTCGTCATAGGCGTCCTGGCGAACGTTCTGGTTGCGGCGGCGGTAATTGTCAAAGTCCGCCTGCACGCGCTGGGCCAGGGCAATGTACTCGTCCCGCTGGCGCTGGGCCTCCTCCAGTGCCTTGTCGGCCTCGGGCTGGGGGGTTGCCGCACCGGCCGCGGGCTCGGCGTCGGCGGGCGGCGCGGTGTCCGCGGGCGTCTGCTGGGCGTTTCGCTCTTCGGCTTCGGGCTGCGTCTTCTTCTTCGTCATGCATGGTCCCCTTTGTCGTTTTGTTGTCCCTCTCCCAACATATTGCCCACGATCTCGCCGAGGGATTGGCTGATGTGGTTTAAGAGCCGGATGACCCGGTTGTAATCCATTCGTGTGGGGCCGATGACCCCCAGAGACCCCACCGGCCGATCGCCTAGTTTATAAGTGGCGGTCACGACCGAGTTGTTCTTCAGAGCGTCGATGTCGTTCTCCCGCCCGATGGTGATGGTGAACTCCCATCGCGTGGAGCGCGCCAGCATCTCCTGCAGCTTGTCGGTGGCCCCCATGGCCATCAGGAACGACTGGGCCCGCTCCATGTCGTTGCGGTACTCCGGGTGGTGGAAGATGTTGTAGGCACCGTCCAGCACCATGTCGTTCTGCTCGGTGTTGGCGCTGCGGCTCAGCGTCTCGGTCAGCGTCTCAAAAAACTGGCGGTGCAACGCCAGGTCGCGCAGAATCTCGTCCACGGTGTTGATGTTGATCTCAGCGATGGAGCGACCGGCAAACCGGCGGGTCAGCGCCTCGGAGATGCCGTGCAGTTCGTCGCTGGTCATGTCCTGCGGCACGCGGATGATCGTGTCCTTCACGATGGCCGCGTCGGTCACCAGCACCACCAGGGCCGTGCCCTGGGTCACCGGCACCAGTTGCAGGCGCTTCACGGTGGTCTTGGCCAGCTGGGGCGCCAGCACCAGTGAGGTGTAGTCGGTCAGGTCGCTCAACACCCGGGCGGCGTTCTTCACTACCTGCTCCATCTCGTCCATCCGGCGGCCAAAGTAGCGCCGGACGTTGGTGGCCTCGTCGTTGGTGAGCTCCCCCACCTGCAGCAGCCGATCCACATAGATGCGGTACGCCAGGTCGCTGGGCACCCGCCCGGCAGAGGTGTGGGGCTGTTCCAGCAGGCCCATCTCCTCCAGGTCGCTCATCTCGTTGCGGATGGTGGCGGCCGAATACTCGGACATGTACTTGCGGGAGATGGTGCGTGAACCCACCGGCACCGCCGTGGCGATGTAGTCGTCGATGATCGCCTGCAAGAGGCGCATTTTCCGCGGGCTGAGCTCCATTTCCTTTCCGTCCTCTCTAGTTGTTAGCACTCGAAACCGAGGAGTGCTAACAGGGAATACTATAAGTCGCACCCCTGTTTTTGTCAATACGCCGTCGGCTTTGTTTTACGTTTCTTAACAAACTTTATGCGGCCTTTAGGGAACACCTACGACGGGGAAATCTGGTAGAAAACGAGCACTGCCATGGTACAAAAAAGCGCCGATCGCGGCATCCACAGCAGCGCGGCAGGGGCCAAATGGATTGATAGCAAATTCGACCTTCGCGTGGGGGTCAGCGGCACTCCGGGCCTTGGCCGGGTTCGGCCACCAGCGGCTCCGGGGCGGTGGCGGGCTCCGCCGCCAGAGCCGGCGTGTTGTCATTGCGCAGGGTGATGAGTCCATTGGCGATGAGGTAGGCCGCCACCACGACCGAACCGCCCAAGTCCACCCACCGGGCGGCCAGGGTGGCCGGGGCCAAGGCCACGACGGCCAGAGCCACGGTGACACAGCCATCCACCAGCGACTTGGCGCGGTAGAGCCGGCTCTGCACGGCCAGAATGGCGTCGGGCTTGGCGCGGTGCAGCCCCCGGTAGCGCAGCCAGAACCAGGAGTTGGTGGTGACGCCCAGCACGGCGATGGCAAGTCCCGGTAGTACATTGCCCTGTTGGGAACGAGGCGCCAAGAACGCCAGGAGCAACATGGCCGCACCGGAGAGGCACATGGCCGCGCCCACGCAGGCGTTGGCGGTGCGCTCCAGGCGAGCTCTACGCGCTACGTCCTCCCCCGCCCCCGCGTGCACCCGGCGAAACACCAGCCAGGAGACGACGATGGCACCGAGCTCCGCCGTGCGGCGGACAAAGTCCGCCAGCTGGGTGGAGGAATGGCCCAGCAGCAGGCCCAGACCCACGACGAGCGGCCCCGGGGCGCTCAGCACCACCGAAGCCAGCAGCGTGCGTTCACCCCTCTTTGTTTTCACGGCCTCACGCTCTCCACAGTTGCACCAGCGGGATGAGCACCGCCGCCGCCGTGAACGGGCAGGTCAGCGTGTCCATGCCACCGCGGGTGTAGAGCTCCACCACCGCGCACAACCCCGCCGTGAGGAGTGCGATGGGCACAGAACCATACCAGCACACCGCGCCATTGGTCAGCAGCACAACCAGCACCGTCACAAACGACACGGCGAACATCGCCAGCGTGCCCTCCAGGCTCTTGCGGCCCTCCACCAACCGCCCTTCGATGTAGTGCCGACCGAAGCGCTTGCCCACCAGTGCCGCCGCCGCGTCGCCCAACCCCCAGGCCAGCACCGAGGCAATGACCAGATACCGTAGGCCCAGCCACCCCCAGCACACGCCGAGCAGCACCGAAAACATGGCGAACACCACGACCAGGCTGCGCTTGATCTCCCCATGCTTGCGCTCGGTCAGCAGCGCCGAATAGCCGGTGACACGCTCCAACGCCGCAAGGATGGGGAACACCAGAACGATGAACACCACCGCCGCCAGCGCCGCCACCCACCACGTGGCAAACCCATAGGTCAGCACCAGGATGGAGCCCAGCAGGATGATGTGCAGCGTCTTGCGGAAGACCTCCGTGGGCAGAGCAACCAAACGCCGCAGCACCATCGCACCTGTGGCGCACACGGCAAAATAACCCAGCAGCAGGCCAAAACCGGCTAGGAATTCCTGTCGCATTCCTGCACCCCCAACGCCTGCAGATTGGCGGCCACGCGGGCCAGCACCGCACCGATGTGACGCAGTTCCTCCGCTTCCACCCCGGCGCAGGCAATGTGGTAGAGCGTTTCATAGACGCCCACGATGTCCGCGCCCGCCGCACGGGCTTTGCCCGTCAGGGCGACGCAGCGTGCCCGCCCATCCCCCCGGGCTTGCACCCGGTGGACATACCCTTTTTCCTCCAGTGCGTCCACCGCGCGGGAGACAGCCGCCTTGCCGATGTCCAGCCGCTCGGCCAGCTGCTCCTGGTGCGGCTGGTCGCCGCCGGTCAGCAGGTGAAAGAGGAGGTCCCCCTCTAAACTGGAGAGGCCCAGTGGCTCCAGTCGCGCGTTGATGACCTGGCGCGACACGCGCAGCACGCCCTTCATGCCCAGCCAAAAATCCCGTATGGACTCCATGCGCTCATTTCCCCTCGCCAACCGCTTCTGGTGTTATTCTATGAGTCATTCGTTGACAAGTCAACAAATTAACACGAATCTCACCCGGGGTTGGGACGAGCTTGGCGAACAGGCAGGAGGGAGCGGGCTGCAACTCACCCGCCAGTGCAACGAACCACGATGGGCATATCTAGCAGACACATCAAATGTAGTCGTCAAACCAGCCGCGATACCGATCGACCGGCTCACTTCCCTGCGGCTGCCCCTCTTGGTTGTAGATATTCACCCTCAGCCCATCGGCGGAGAACTCCCGGATACACACCTCGCCCTTTTCATAGAGCTTGTCGTCCTTCACAACATTGCGCCAGACATCGCGGGTACGAACCGCCTCCCTGCGCCGGACGCTGCAGCCGCTGGGCAGCGTCAGCTGATGTTTGATGAGTTTGCTGACCACATGGCGGAATTGCGAGTACTCCGGGGTGTATTCCAGCGCATGCAGACTGCACAATAGGCCCGTATAATACCAGATTTGATTGCCGGGATCGGAGACGTTGAACCGCCCCCACAAAGCATCGCCCAGCTGAAGCAGATCGGAATACAGCGCGCCGATGTTGGAGAGTTTGTCGCCCAGCGCCACGATCTGTTCCTCCCGGGGCGCTCTCTGCAACTGGGCGATGGTGTGGGCTTTTCGCTCCCGCCAGCTCTTGGTCTTGTCCTCGCTCTGTGCCAGCACCAGTCTTGCGACGCGCGGGCCAAACCTGCCCTCCAGCTCGGCCGGGCTGACCGGCGTGTCCTCGAGCACATCGTGCAGCACGGCGGCAGCGACAATCTCGCCGTCGTCGGTCAAGCGGGCGGCAATCGCCCCTGCCTCCATCGGGTGGAAGATGTAAGGGAAGTCCGTACCCTTGCGCTTTTGCCCGGCATGGGCCTGAACGGCAAACTCGACTGCCTCGGCAATGAGATTGTTGTGCATATTCATCACCTTCCTTTGCCACCGCATCGTAGCACAATTGGCAAACCAAAAGTGGCACGTCCGCCCTGCGCTGGAGGAGTGCCCCATCTGCTGCACAGCGCCCACCACAGTCTTGATGCTCCCCGCAAACATTCTGACACCGATTGCAAAATGGCGGAAGGAATTCAACTGCACAGCACGAATGGTATACAAAACCCAACGGACGAAGGAGGAAGCGACCATGCGCGTCATCACATCCAACGGCGAAGGTGTTTTTTTGGAACGGGATGCAATCGATTTCACCTCTGGGGAGGGGCCGCTGGGGCCGGCCATCACCATCGGGGAGCAGCCGGGCCAAACCATGCTGGGCTTCGGCGCGGCGCTGACCGACGCGGCCTGCTGGATGCTGAACCAGCTGCCCGACGACCGCCGCGACGCCCTGCTCAGCGAGGTGTTCGCCCCTGACGGCATGAACTACTCCATCGCACGGGTGTGCGTGGGGGCCAGCGACTACGCCCGTGTGCCCTACTGCCACGACGACGTGCCCGGCGATGTGGAACTGAAGCACTTCTCCCTGGATTACGACCGGCAATACATCCTGCCCATCCTGCGGCAGGCCCGTGCTGCCAACCCTGACCTGTTCCTCTTCTCCTCCCCCTGGAGCCCGCCCGGCTGGATGAAGACCAGCGGTGCCATGCAGGGCGGCTGGATGCTGCAAAAGTACATCGAGACCTACGCCCGCTACTATCTCAAATTCTTGGAGGGGTATCGTGCCGAGGGCGTGACCCTCAACGGCCTCACGACCCAGAACGAATCGGAGACCGACCAGATCAGCCGCATGCCCGCCTGCTTGTGGCACCCGGATTTTGAGGCTGAGTTTGTGCGCACCCTTCGCCCGCTGCTCTCCGCCGCCGGGTTTGAGGACATGAAGGTGTGGCTCATGGACCACAACTGGGTGATGTGGAACCGCGTGCTCTACATGCTGGCCGACCCGGCCACCTCGGCGGCCGTGGACGGCGTGGCCTGGCACCCCTACGAGGGCGTGCCCCAGATGGGCGCCTGGGTCAAGGAAGCGCACCCCGACAAGGAGATGCACTGGACCGAGGGCGGCGTAGGGCTGGAAAGCGCCGACTACCGAACCGACTTCCCCCACTGGGCCAAGACGTTCATCGAGGCCATCCGCGCGGGGTGCCAGTCCATCACCGCCTGGAACCTGGCGCTCGACCAGAATGGCTACCCGAACGTGGGGCACTTCAACTGCGCCGGCACGGTGACCATCAACCGCGACACACTGGAGATCACCCGCTCTGGCCAGTTCTACGCGCTGGGGCACTTCAGCCGCTTTGTGCAGCGCGGCGCACGCTACCTTGCAAGCGACGGCCACCTGCTGCCCGATTATTACTGCCACGCGGCCTTCCGCAACCCCGACGGCAGCCACGTGCTGGTCATCGGCAACTCCCTCAACGAGAACCACTGGCTCACCGTGGAGTGCGGCGGCCGCCGCGCCCGCGTGTGGGTGCTGCGCAACTCCATCACCACCCTGACGTGGTGAGAAAGGAGAGACCATGAAGCGCAAACTGGACCTGACCGCCCTGCCCCACGAGGGCCTGACCATCACCCCCGACGGCCCCGACCGCGTTGTGCTGACGCTGCCGGCGGTGGAGAGCGCAAGAGAATCGGCCGCCAACGACGCCAGCGGCATGCAGCGCCGCCCGCGGGGCCGGTTCCTGCTGCGGGGCGAGCCCGGCCACCTGGGCGGGGTGGACTGGCAGGGCATGCGGTACCTCGTCATGGACATCCGCAGCGAGGCCAAGGCCGACCCGGGCATGGCCTTCGAGTATTGGAACGGCGGGCGGCAGGAGGGAATATCCGACCTCACGGCCATTGTGGGGCTGCTGCCGGTCGTCACCGTGCGGCTGGCCTTCCCGCTGGAGGCCAGCGACGGCAGTCAGCTCTTCTGGATGCCGCGCACCCCCGGCCGGCTCAAGATGGTGGTACACGGTAACCGCATCTACCCCGAGGAGTGCCGGCAGATGAGCTTCGGTTTCTATCGGCTGAACTTCGAGCAACGCATCGCTGTTTCCGGGGTGTACCTGACCGACGAGGAACCGGACTTCCCGCTGGAACCGGCCACACTGCTCGATGAGCTGGGCCAGTGGGCTGGGTGGGGCTGGGTGGGCAAGACCGCCAACGCCGAGGAACTGACCACCCACCTGCGTGCCCGGGCCGCCCTTCCCAACCGGCAGTTTGGCGAGGGGCTCTCGCCCTACGGCGGTTGGCTGGGCAAGCGCTTTGAGCCCACCGGCTGGTTCCACACAGTGCAGGCCGATGGCCGCTGGTGGATGGCTGACCCCGATGGCTACGCCTACTTCAGCGCGGGGCTGGATTGCGTAGGCACCCGCACGGTGCAGACTGAACTTGCCAGCACCCGGCAGTGGATCCAGTGGCTGCCGGAGCAGGACGGCCCCTATGCCAGCGCCTACGACCTGCGGCTCTTTGAGGGCTACGTGCAGAAGGGCAAACCGCTGTCGGCGGATTTCTTCAGCTACGACCGGGCCAACCTCATCCGCGCCTTCGGCGAGGATTGGTTTGCCAAGGGCGTGAAGGTACTGCGCGACTACATGCTGGAGTGGGGCTTCAACTCCTTTGGCAACTGGTGCGAGCTCGATGTCATCCGCGCGGCCAAGCTGCCCTACGTCTGGCCCCTGCGGGACTTCCCCGATCGCACGATCGACAAAAAGATCTTCCGAGACTTCCCCGATGTGTTCAGCCCCCAGTTTGCCGAGGAGGCCGAGCGCTACGCCCAGCAGCTCATTGAATTCCGCGACGACCGGCTGATGATCGGCTACTTCATGCGCAACGAGCCTGAGTGGGCCTTTGTGGAGGACATCTGCATCGCCGAGGAACTCCTGGAGAACCCCGAGGACTGCCACAGCAAGGCGAAGTTCATCGAATGGGTGGGCGAGCGGTACGGCGGACAGATTGCCGCCCTCAACGAGGCCTGGGGGCTGGCCTTCACATCCTTTGACGACCTGCACAAGCCCATTCGCCGAGCACGGCGGCTGTCGGCGCGGGCCAAGGCCGACCTAGACGCCTTCTCTGCCCTGCTCATCGACCGCTATGTGCGCCTGCCGGCCGAGGCCCTGCGCCGGGTGGACCCCAATCACATGAACCTCGGCATGCGCTACGCCTACGTGGATAACCCCATCCTGCTGACGGGCTGCGACGTGTTTGACGTGTTCTCCGTCAACTGCTACCAGATGGACCCCGGCGAGGAGATGGACCGGCTGGGCGAGATGACCGGCCTGCCCACGATGATCGGCGAATACCACTTCGGCGCGCTGGACCGGGGGCTGCCAGCCACCGGGCTCAAGGCCGTGGCGGGCCAGGCCGAGAGGGGCCAGGCCTACCGCTGCTATGTGGAGAGCGCCGCCGCCAGCCGCTGGTGCCTGGGTGCCCACTACTTCACGCTCAGCGACCAGAGCGCCCTCGGGCGCTTCGATGGCGAGAACTACCAGATCGGCCTGATGGACGTGTGCTTCCGCCCCTATGAGGAGTGCGTCCAGGCCATCCGGGTGACGCACGACCGGCTCTACCAGGTGGTGAGCGGGGAGACACCCGCCTACGCCGACCGACCCACCGAACACGAGATCGTGGCGTTCTGACGCCCACGAGCACTTCCTTTCCTCCCCCTTACCGCCGGTACCCTGGTACCGGCGGCATTCTTATGCTCTGGCAACCCGATGCTCCGAAAATTCGCTTATGAAGATGCACAGAAAATGCGATATAAGTATATAGAATAAAACGGAAAGCGTGGTGCTCCGTGGCTGCGTCATTGGGAACCCCCTCGCTGTTGTGTGCTGGTTTCGCCCTGGTGGTGACGCTGGCGCTTCTGCCTGCCCAGCTCAACCGGGCGGCGGAGCAGGGCGAGCCCGAGTACCTGCAGAAGCTGCTGGTCATTGGCACGGCGCTGCTGGCATTCGCCACCGGCGTGCCCGCGCTGTGGCACGACCCCATTGGCCTGCTGCCCCTGCTGACCGTGGTGGTGCAGGCGGCCCTGTGCTGCCTGTGGTACCTCTACTTGGCCGCCTACCTGTGGGACGACCAACGCGCCCGCCGCAACGCCGCCCGGCACGCGGCCCTGTTTGCCGTGGTCTGGGTACTGGTGCTGGGAGCGGGGTTGTTGGCCGGCAAGGGCGCCCTCTCCGCCTGGCTGTTGCCGGTGCTGACCGGGGCGGCTCTTGTGCCACTCCTGCTGGGCTGGGTGGTGCTGGCCGCCAAGGGAGAAACGCTCTGCCTGCGGGATGGGCTGCTGCTGGCGGCCGCACCCCTGCCGCTGGCCGCCGGGTGCGGGTTGCTGGCCCTGGGCCATGGCGAGGTGCCGGTTGGGTTGTCCTTCGCGCTGTCGCTGCTGCTGTTGCAGCTCTACCTTTCCAGCCGCAGCGGGCAGAAGGACGCCTTGACCGGCGCGCACACCCGAGCGTGGTTCAAGGCAAACCTGGTGGAGCGCCTACGGGACGCCGAGGAGAACCCCTTCGTGCTCCTGATGATCGACCTCGATCACTTCAAGCGCATCAACGACACTTGGGGCCACCTGGAGGGCGACAACGCCCTAGTGGCGGCGGTAGCGGTGCTGCGACGGTCGCTGCGGCGCACCGACCTCATCGCCCGCTTTGCCGGTGATGAATTCCTGGTGCTGGCCACCGTGCGCAACGCCTTGGAGGGCGAGATCATCTTGAAACGCATGGACGCCTATCTCTGCCAATACAACATGAGTTCCAACAAGCCCTACGCCCTGGGCTGGAGCGTGGGCCTCGTCTACTGCGACCGGCCACGGGAGCCCGACGCCGTGCTCTCTGCCGCCGACGCCCAGATGTACCAACGCAAGAAGAGCCGGGAGGAGCAGCCCACCGGGGACGGGCGCATTGCCGCGCGGGATACCCGCCCGGCCCAGCGTGCCTGAACAGAGCGGACAAGCGCAACGGCATCCCACTCATTGGGATGCCGTGTTTTATTGCAGAAAGAAAGCTTGGTGAAGTCTGCGTTTCATCGGTTTCACCCACCCCCACAGGCAGCAACGGGCCGTGCCAACGGCTTGCCGTTCATTGACGCAGGCGGTTTGGCCCCTTATAATACAGTGAAATAAAGCAGTGAAGAGGGACGCCCATGATTCGTTTGATTGACCACCCCGTGCTGCTGCGCCACGGCACCACGCTGGAGGAAAACCCGGCGGCACTGCCGGCTGGCGCGGCGGACGGCACCATGGCCTGGAGCATCTTGAAGGAACACAACCGCGGCGACGAGCAGGAGCTTGCCCTCCGCTTTGATGCCATTGCCTCCCACGACATCACCTACGTGGGCATCCTGCAGACGGCGCGGGCCAGCGGCCTCACCGAATTCCCCATGCCCTATGTGCTGACGAACTGCCACAACTCGCTGTGCGCGGTGGGCGGCACCATCAACGAGGACGACCACGTCTTTGGCCTTTCGGCGGCCAAGAAATACGGCGGCATCTTCGTGCCGCCCCATCTGGCGGTCATCCACACCTACCTCAGGGAGAAGCACGCCGCCTGCGGCGCGATGATCCTGGGCTCCGACAGCCACACCCGCTACGGCGCGCTGGGTACGCTGGCCGTGGGCGAGGGCGGGCCCGAGCTCGTCAAGCAGCTCTTGGGCCGCACCTACGATGTGCGCCGGCCTGAGGTGACACTGGTGTGGCTGACGGGCAAACCCGTGCCCGGCGTAGGCCCCCACGATGTGGCGCTGGCCCTTGTGAAGGCCGTGTTCGCCAATGGCTTCGTGAAGAACCGGGTGATGGAGTTTGCCGGCCCCGGCGTTGCGGGTCTCACCATGGACTTCCGCAACGGCATCGACGTGATGACGACCGAAACGACGTGCCTCAGTTCCATCTGGACGACCGACGAGGCGACCCGTGAGTTCTTTGTGCAGCACAGGCGGCCCGAGGCTTACCGCCCGCTGGCCCCGGCGGACGAGGCTCTCTACGACCGGGCCGTCGTGGTGGAGCTTGATAAAATCCGCCCGATGATCGCCCTGCCCTTCCACCCCAGCAACGCCTGGACCATCGAGGAGTTCAACGCCAACGCCGGCGACCTACTGCGCCAGGTGGAGCGCGAAGCCTCCACGGCCATGGACGCCCCCGGCCTGCACTACGACCTTACAAGCAAGCTGGAGAACGGTCGCCTGCGCGTTGACCAGGGCGTCATTGCCGGGTGCGCCGGCGGCACCTTTGAAAACCTGTGGGTGGCCGCCGCCCTGCTGAAGGGCCACGCCACCGGTAGCGGTGAGTTTGGCCTGTCGGCCTACCCCGGCAGCCAGCCAGTCATGATGGAGCTGATGCGCACCGGGGCGCTGACCGACCTCATCGCCAGCGGCGTCACGCTGCGCTCGGCCTTCTGCGGGCCGTGTTTTGGCGCGGGCGACGTGCCGGCCAACCAAGGGCTCAGCATCCGCCACACCACCCGCAACTTCCCCAACCGCGAGGGGTCCAAGCCCGGCAACGGCCAGATGGCTGCGGTGGCCCTGATGGACGCCCGTTCCATCGCCGCGACGGCGGCCAACGGCGGCCTGCTGACCGCCGCCACCAACCTCGACATCCCCGAGGCCCCGGCCTACCACTACGACGACAGCCCCTACCGCTCCCGCGTGTACGTGGGCTTTGGCCATGCCGACCCCGCCGCGGAGTTGAAGTTTGGCCCCAACATCGCCGACTGGCCGGCCATGCAGCCCCTGCCAGAGAATCTGGTGTTGGAGGTCGCCGCCAGCCTCCGCGACCCGGTGACGACGACCGACGAGCTCATCCCCTCGGGTGAGACGTCGAGCTACCGCTCCAACCCCTACAAGCTGGCGGAGTTCACCCTCTCCCGCAAGGATCCGGCTTACGTGGGCCGCTCCAAGGCCGTCCGCGAGCTGGAAGAGGAGCGCCTAAAGGGCGAAAGCGCGACGCTGACCGCCCTGGCGGCGCTGACCGGCCTCGTGCTCACCCCGGCGAACACCGGCATCGGCTCGGCGGTGTATGCCGTCAAGCCCGGCGACGGCTCGGCCCGGGAACAGGCTGCCTCCTGCCAGAAGGTACTGGGCGGCTGGGCCAACCTGGCCGGTGAGTACGCCACCAAGCGTTACCGCAGCAATCTGTGCAACTGGGGAATGCTGCCGCTGCTCACAAGCGAGCCCTTCGCCGTGGGCCAGCGCCTGGTGCTGCCGGGCATCCGCGCGGCCGTGGCCAGCGGGCGGGAGGACATCGACGCCCTGCTCATAGAGGGCGACACCGTCCGCCCCGTGCGCTTGAAGCTCCCACTGTCGGCCTCCGAGCGGCCCATCCTGCTGGCAGGCAGTCTCATCAATCACTACGCTGAGGAGCGAGTAAAAAGTAAATAGCTTCCTCCACACCCTCCAGCCATGCTGGAGGGTGTTTTTCTGCGCAGCCCAACGCTATGTTGTCTAGACAGTTTTGTCCTGCGTCTATACATCCATGGGGCCGCTCACAACCTGTCTGTTACGATGAACAAAATATATGCAAAGGAATGAATGCAATGCGATACAGCTTCCCGCAGGATTTCAGGATCGGCGCGACGGGCGCTGCCTGGCAGATGGAGGGCGAGACCGACAAGGCCCCCCACCAGCACCACTTCCCCCACCTCATGTACAACGCCCACCCCGAGCGGTGGCACAATGGCATCGGCCCCGACGTGGCCTCCGACTTCTACCGCCAGTACCAGGGGGACGCCAAGCTCTTCCACGAGGTCGGCATTCGTCAGTACCGCTTCAACATTGACTGGTCGCGGTTCCTGACCGACTATGAGAACGTGGTGGTGGATGAAAAGGCGGCGGCCTACTACGACGACGTGGTGAACCGACTCATTGCCGAGGGCATCGAGCCGGTGCTGTGCCTGGAGCATTGGGAGCTGCCCGCTGAGCTTTACCACAAGTACGACGGCTATGCCAGCCGCCACGTGGTGGATCTCTTCGTACGCTACGCGCGGGAGGTGTTCCGCCGCTTTGCCGGGCGGGTGAATCTGTTCTTCGTCTTCAACGAGCCCATCGTCATCCCCACGCTCTGCTTCCTCGATGGCTTCTGGTGGCCCTATGTGTGCGACCCCAAGCGGGCAATGCAGTGGCTGCACGGCAAGGTGCTGGCCACGGCGCTCACGGTGCAGGCCTTCCGGGAGATGGCCATCCCCGGGCGGATCGGCACGATCCTGAACCCGGCACTCGTGAGCCCCCGCACCACCGAAAACCCCCAGGACGTGCGCGCGGCGCAGGTGGCCGACGCCTTTCATTGGGGTTCGTTCATGGACCCGGCCATCAAGGGCCATTACCCTCCGCTGTTTCTGGAGATCCTGCAGAAGGAAGGCTGCCTCTTCCAACACAGCGAGGAAGAGCTCAAGATCATTGCCGAGAACACCATCGACGTGCTGGGCTTCAACTACTACCAGCCCATGCGGGTGAAGGCCCCCGAGCACGCCTGGAACCCCGAAACGCCCTTCCACCCTAGCAAGTATTATGCCAACTGGGACATGCCCGGTAAGCGCATGAACCCCTACCGCGGGTGGGAGATCAACCCCAAGTCGCTCTACGAAGCGGCTATGAGAATCAAGGAAGAGTATGGTAATATAGAGTGGGTGGTGGCCGAGTCCGGCATGGGGGTGGAGAATGAGAGCCGCTTCCGCGGGCCCGACGGCACCATCGACGACACCTACCGCATTGACTACCTGCAGGAGCACCTGGCCTGGCTCTCCAAGGCCATCGCCGACGGCGCGAACTGCAAGGGCTATTGGATCTTTGCGTCGCTTGATAACTGTTCGCCGCTCAACGCCTTCAAGAACCGCTATGGGCTCATTGAGGTGGACATCGACGACGGTTGCCGCCGGCGCATCAAGGCCAGTGGCCGCTGGTACCGGCAGGTGTCGGACGCCAACGAATTCGATTACAAAGAGGTCAGGTAAACCATGCTAGTGTTGCAACCCCTTTCGGTGGAGACCATCTGGGGCTCCACCCGTTTGTATGCCTTCGGCGGCGACCGCGCCATGGGGCGCATCGGTCAGCTGTACACCGTGGCCGCCCAGGCCAGCTACTCCAACCGCGTGGTGGGCGGGCCCCACGACGGGCAGACACTGCGCGAAGTCTACGTATCGAACCCCACCGCTTTCGGCTGGCAGGGGGAGTTCCCGCTGCTCATCGGCTTTGTGGACGCCTGCCAGAACCTGAGCATCCAGGTGCACCCCACCGACGCCTACGCCCAGGCCCACCTGTGCCTGCCCTATGGTAAGAGCGAGTCTTGGTACTTCCTGGAGCCGCCGGCCTCCGGCAGCATCTACATGGGCACCCCCGCCGCGACGGTGGAGGAAATCGCCACTGCAGTGGCGGAGCACCGCGTGATGGACGTTGTGGGCAACCTGCCCGTGAACCGCGACGACTACGTGTTTGTGCGGGCCGGTGCCATCCACGCGCTGACAGCGGGCTCCCTGGTCTATGAGATTCAGCAATCCACCGACATCACCTACCGCTTCTACGACTACGACCGGGCGGACGCCCAGGGCAACCGCCGGCCGCTGCACCAGAGCCAGGCGCTGGCCGTTATCGACCCGTCCCTCACGGCCCGCAGCGTGCCCGGCACCCCCGGCCATGCCTTCGCCGAACCCTATTACACCGTGGTGCGCACCACGCTTGCCGCCCCCTGGCGCAACGAGAGCGCCGTGTTTGCCTGCATCACCGTGCTGGGCGGCAGCCTCACCATTGACGGCCAGGCCGTCACACCCGGCATGAGCGTCATCGCCCTGCCCGGGGAGCTGGTGGAGTTTGCCGGCCAGGCTGACTGTGTCATCGCCACCGCAAAGGAGAGTGCCCAATGAAACTTCTTCCCTCGGTCATGTGCGTCCGGCTGGAGGACTTCCGCGACGAAATCGCCGCCCTGGAGGCCGGCGGAGCCGACGGCTTTCACATCGACATCATGGACGGCAGCTTCGTGCCCAACTTCGCCCTGGGCGTCAGTGACATTCAGGCCCTGCGGCGGGTGGCCAAGCTGCCGCTGATGGCCCACCTCATGGTGGCCGACAGCGACGTGCAAGCCGTTCGCTTCGCCGAGCTGGGGGTGCAGAGCATCTCCGTGCACTGGGAGTCGTCCCGCCACATCGACCGGATTCTGACTGGCCTCAAGGCAAAAGGCATCGAGGCCGGCGTGGCCCTCAACCCCGGCACCCCCCTCTCGGTGCTGGAGGACGTCATTGCCAACTGCGACTTCGTACTGCTGATGACGGTGAACCCTGGCTTTGCCGGGCAGGCCTACATCGACTACTGCACGCGAAAAGTCGCCGCCCTGGCCGAGATGCGCCGCGCCCGTGGCCTGTCCTTCGAGATTGAACTGGACGGCGCGATGAGCGAGCAGAAAGTCGCTGAACTCTCGGCCCTGGGGGCCGACCGCTTCGTGCTGGGCACGGCGGCGCTCTTTGGCAAGCAGGAAGGCTACGACACCATTCTGCGGCGGATGAAGGGCCGGTAAGACCGGTGGAGGTTGCGTTGAAGCACTATCTTGGCATCGACATTGGCGGCACCAGCATCAAGGTGGGCGTGGTGGATGAGAACGGCGTACTGCAAAGCCGCCGCAAACTGCCCCTGCCTGCCGACTGGGACGCCATGGGGGACACGATTGAGGCCCTCTTCCGTGAGGCTTCGGCCCAGACGCCCATCGCCGGCGTGGGCTTTGCCACCCCCGGCACCGCCGATTCGGTCACCGGCATCATCTCCGGCATCCCCGCGCCCACGGTGGCCTACATCTTCGGCCGGTGCTTCTTCGATTTCTCGGCCCGCCTTGGTGTACCCGTGAGCCTGGAGCAGGACGCCAACTGCGCCGCCCTTGGCGAGTATTGGGTGGGCAACGCCCAGGGCTGCCGCACGGCCATGACGCTGGTGCTGGGCTCGGGGTTGGGTGGCTGCATCCTGCTGGATGGCCGGGTGCACCACGGCGCCCACACCCAGGGCGGCGACACCGGCTACGCCTTCCGCACCGCCGAGCCCGGCGACCACAGCTTCTCCTATCACATTGCGCCGGTCAGTGTGGAGCAGCAGTACCGCGAACGCACCGGGCGTTTCCTCACCATCCCCCAGATGTATGAGAATCGTGCCACCGACCCCGACGCGCGCGCGGTGTACGACCGGTTCCTGGATACGCTGGCCAACACCATCACCATTCTGCAGTACACCGTTGACCCCGAGCTCTTCCTGCTGGGCGGCGGCGTATCGGAGTGGGAGCTGCTGATCCCCGAGGTGGAGCGGCGGCTCCGTGAGCTGCAGGCAGCCCAAGGCGGCCCCCTGCTGCCCCGCGTCACCCGCTGCCGCCACCGCAACAGCGCCAACATCATCGGCGCGGTGTACCACCTGCGCCAGCAGCACACCATTTGACGGCCGCCTTGCGGCGGCCTTTCGCGTCTGGCGCTGCGGCGACAGCCGCGATCTAGACTGCTTGTGCTGGGTTACCTTGCATCATCCGCCGCACAGGTCGCCGGATGATATCAAATCACGAAACTCATGCGAGGTTTTCATAGGGAGACGTCGCCTGCGGGCGGAGGAAACGGATTCGCTCTTGCGTCAGCGTTTGGGGTCCTCCCGCCGGATGAACCGTCGGTCGGCTCGTAATTTCTCCTACATGCCAACTTGGAAGGTAACTGATAAGCCCCGATCATACGGCATTCTTAATATGGCCGTAGAGTGCACGACTCCATACCACACAACAACGCCCCGCGTGCGCGGGGCGTTTATCTCATTGCATGAATATGCGGTTTTGTGAATATCTTACCGCCTAGCGTAGTAGATGATCCCCTCGTCGTTGCAGTGCAGGTTGGTCGATACCTCGTAGATGCGGCCATTGGTGAGGTAGCCCACATTCTCCACCTGCAGCACCAGGTCGCCCACATTGAGGTGGAGCGCCTCCGCCGCGTAGGAGGGAACGGTCGCCGCGCGGATGGTCTTGATGCCGTGGCTGATCTCCATTTCCATCTCGTATTCGATGTAGGCGAGCAGACTGGCCTCACAGTCCTTGGCCGTCAGGTTGGGGAAAAGGTTGACCGGCATACTGGTATACTCAATGTGATGGGGCTTGCCCATTGCCCAGCGCACCCGCACGATGCTCCAGATCTTTTCGTCCGGCTTGATGCGCAGCTTCGCGGCGATTTCCGCCGTCGGGGTCTGCTTTTCAAACTGCAGTACCTCGGTTTTGATGTCCCGCGCGGAGAAAAGGTCGTAAAGCGAGCCCAGCTTCAACGAATACTTGGACGGGTCGTGGTTGACATAGGCGTGGCCCGAATGAGTCTTGCGCACATAGCCCCGCTCGATGAGATAATCGATGGCCTTGCGCAAGGTGTGGCGGTTGCACTCGTATTGCTCAGAGAGTTTGGCTTCGGAGGGGAGTTTGGAATCCCGCTCAATCTCGCCGGACAGGATGCCCTCGATCATATCCTGTATGATCTCACGACTTCGCATTTGACCCCTCCTACCCCATGAACTCCATCAAAACGGTGTTCTGCAGGTCCATTCCCCGCTCAGTTAGGGCGATTGCCCCATTCTGTCTATACAATAAGCCCTGCGCTACAAGCTTGTCAATCGAACTTCGCCACTTTGCATAAAAATCCAACCCAAAAGCCGACAAAATGCTCTTTTCTGACAAGCCGGCGCTGGTGCGCAGCGCCAGCATCACCGTCTCAAAGAGCTGTTCGTCCCGGCTGAGGCGGTGTTCCTCCCCCGGTGGCAGGCGATCCTGCCCCACCGCAGTAAGGTAATCGTCCAGCGAAGCGGTATTCTCGCGCCGCCAACCGGCGAAGTGGGACGCCGCCCCGCAGCCCAGGCCCAGGTAGTCACCCCTGGCCCAATAGTTGAGGTTGTGCCGGCAGGCCTGGGCCGGCTTGGCGAAGTTGGAGATCTCATAGCGTTCAAACCCATATCCCAGCAGCACCGCCTTGGCCCGGTGGAAGCTGTCGCGCTCGGCGTCGTCGTCGGGCACGGTCTCCCGCCCCTCCTCCACGGCGCGGGCCAGCGGCGTGCCCTCCTCCAACGTCAGGCCATAGCAGGACACATGGCTCAACCCCAGCGCCGCCAAGCGCTTGGCGGTGTCGGCGGCATCGTCGGCCGTCTGCCCCGGCAGGCCCGTCATCATGTCGCCGCTCAGGTTGGTGAAGCCCGCCGCACGGGCCAGCCCCACCGCCGCCACAAACTGTGCCCAGGTGTGAATACGCCCAATGCGCCGGAGCAACTCGTCCTGTGCCGCCTGCACGCCAAAGGACAACCGGTTGGCCCCAGCCCGCCGTAGGCTGGCCAATTTCGCCGCGTCCACCGTGCCGGGGTTAGCCTCCACGGTGAACTCGGTGACGCCGGTCAAATCGAAGGTATCTCGCAGGGCATCAAAAAGCCCCTCCAGCGCACCTGCCGGCAGCAGCGACGGTGTGCCGCCGCCCACATACACCGTGTCGAAGGCCATAGGGCCGCGCTCTTGCCGCCACAGCGCGGCCTCCCGCGTCAGGGCCATGAGGTAACGCGCGGCGTCCGCCTGCCGACCGGCCCAGGAGGGGAAGTCGCAATAGGCGCATTTTCGCTCACAAAAAGGGATGTGGACGTAGAGTCCGGGCATTGCATCACACACCAATCCGGCCACAGCCATCAGGCCCATGGCCGCACGTCGCAGAGTGGTTCAAACAAAAAGCGGTTGAGAAATGGGAGCGTCAGCCCTTCACCACAGCCAACTCACCGAGCGGTGCACTTTACGTCCGCGCGGGTTACTCGTCCAGCTTCAGCACGCTCATGAAGGCTTCGGAGGGAACCTCCACCGAGCCGACCTGCCGCATGCGGCGCTTGCCTTCCTTCTGCTTCTCCAGCAGTTTCTTCTTGCGGGTGATGTCGCCGCCGTAGCACTTGGCCAGCACGTCCTTGCGGAAGGCCTTGACCGTCTCGCGGGCGATGATTTTGCCGCCGATGGCCGCCTGGATGGGAATCTCAAACTGCTGGCGCGGAATGGCCTCCTTGAGCTTCTCCGCAATGGAGCGGCCCCGGGCGTAGGCCTTGCTGCTGTGGGTGATGATCGACAGGGCGTCGCAAATCTCCGCGTTGAGCAGGATGTCGAGCTTCACCAGGTCGCTGGTCTCATAGCCCTTGATCTCATAATCGAAGGACGCGTAGCCCCGCGTGCGGGACTTCAACGCGTCGAAAAAGTCGTAGATGATCTCATTCAATGGCAGGGTGTACTGGATCTGGACGCGTGTGGCCTCCAGGTACTTCATCTCCACAAAAATGCCGCGCTTGTCCTGGCACAGCTCCATCACCGCGCCCACAAACTCCGTGGGGGTGATGATATGCGCCTCGGTGATCGGCTCCTCCATGTGGTCGATCTCCGAGGGGTTGGGCAGCTTGCTGGGGTTGTCCACCATAATCTCGGTGCCATCCAGCTTCACCACGCGGTACACCACGTTGGGCGCGGTCGTCACGAGGTCGAGGTCAAACTCCCGTTCCAACCGCTGCTGGATGATCTCCATATGGAGAAGCCCCAGGAACCCGCACCGGAAGCCAAACCCCAGCGCCACCGAAGTCTCCGGCTCGAAGAGGAACGAGGCGTCGTTGAGGCGCAGCTTTTCCAGCGCGTCGCGCACATCGTCGTAGTGCGCTCCATCGGCCGGGTAGATGCCGCAGTACACCATAGGGATGGCGTCACGGTAGCCGGGCAACGGCGCGGGGGCCGGTCGGTTGGCATCGGTGATGGTGTCACCCACCCGGGTGTCGGCCACATTCTTGATGGACGCGGCGATGAAACCCACCTCACCGGCGTAGAGCGCTTCGGTGTTGACAAGCTTGGGCCGCAGCATGCCCACCTCGGTCACGTCAAACTCCGCGCCTTTGCTCATCATGCGGATGCGGTCGCCGGGGCGCACCACACCATCCACCACCCGCACAAAGCAGATGGCGCCCTTGTAGTTGTCGTAGAGGGAATCGAAGATGAGCGCCTGCAGCGGTTCCCCTTCCCGGCCTTTGGGCGGGGGCACCAGCTTCACCACCTGCTCGAGCACGGCGGCGATGTTCAGCCCCTCCTTGGCGGAGATGGCTGGCGCGTCCGCAGCGTCCAGGCCGATGATGTCCTCAATCTCCCGCCGCACAGCCTCCACATCGGCGCTGGGCAGGTCGATCTTGTTGATGACGGGGATGATCTCCAGGTTGTGCTCCAGCGCCATGTAGACGTTAGCCAGTGTCTGGGCCTCAATGCCCTGGGTGGCATCCACCACCAGGATCGCGCCCTCGCAGGCGGCCAGCGACCGCGAGACCTCATAGCTGAAGTCCACGTGTCCGGGGGTGTCGATGAGGTTGAGCTCGTACTCCTCACCGTCCTGGGCGCGATAGTGCATGCGCACGGCCTGGGCCTTGATGGTGATGCCACGCTCACGCTCCAGGTCCATGGTGTCCAGCATCTGGTCCTCCAGGTCGCGCTTGGCCACCGCGCCGGTGACCTCCAACAGGCGGTCAGCCAGCGTGGACTTGCCGTGGTCGATGTGGGCGATGATGCAGAAATTACGAATCCGTTCTTGCCTGGCGGGCATGGTCTCATCCTCTCGTCTGTCGGGGTGGTATCTGTACTATGATAGCGAAAGCCCCGGCAAATTGCAAGGATGCCGGCCCGACCCATGCGTTGGGGTGCCTGCCCCGCCCGGCTCTTGTAACAAATAATTAACATTGTGTTCATTTTTCTTTGCAATTGTGCTATAAACAAAACCACAAACCCGGTATATAATATGTACTATTGCAAAATTGCAAAGGACGAGAGGGAGAGAACATGGATCTCAATTCCGTCGCGGAAAAGTTGAACAGTCACGGCTTTCATGCCCAGGTGCTGTCCTCCGCCGCGAAAGCCCGCGCAGAGGTTCTGCGCCTGATTCCCGAGCACGCCACGGTGGGTGTTGGCGGCTCCATGACCATACTGACCATGGGCCTGCACGAGACCCTGGCTGAGGAAGGCCGCACGGTCTATTGGCACTGGCTCATGCCGGTGGAAAAGCGCGAGGTCGCTCAGGAGCTGGCCCACAAGGCGGACTTCTACCTGGCCAGCGCCAATGGCGTGACCGCCAACGGAGAGCTGCTGTACATGGACGGAAAGTCCAACCGCACCGGTACCCTCCTCTATGGCCCCAAGAAGGTCATCGTCATCGTTGGGCGCAACAAGATCGTTGCCGACGAAGCCGAGGGACTCCATCGCATCCAAACCGTGGCCTGCCCCCAGAACGCGCGGCGCCTGAACCTGGACACCCCCTGCGCCACGCTGAACCGCTGCACCGACTGCCGCAGCCCCCAGCGCATGTGCAAGGCCTTCGTGCGCATCATGGAGCCGCCGGGTGGGCGGGAGTTCCACGTGCTGCTGGTAGACGATTCACTGGGCTACTAGGCGCTTCGCTTTCGCGTCGACCGCTTCGCGATCGCCGCGAGTTGGGAGAGCTCGTCACAACTGCATCCTTGCCGCGCGCCGCACATGTCGCCGCGCGGCTTTCGTTTGCGTTGGTCGTGCAGGGTTTTCCGGGGGAACGCGCCTGCGGGCGAGAGGAATGAGTGCTCCACTCTGGCTGTTTCGTACCGCCGCCGGATAACCGGCTGGCGGCTACATGAGTCACAGCACACAAAGTGTAGGCACGACGGTATGTGTCATCCCTTCGCTGCCCGGCAGCGTTACCCCCGGTCACCAGTTACAAAAACGCCCGCCACGGTGCATCGTGGCGGGCGTTTGGTTTTGAAGTTACCGATCCAGCAGGGTCTCGACGTCGGCGTCCTTGGGGCTGAGCGGCGCGTCGTCATCGGGGTAGTAAGGCACGGGCCACAGGCGATAGACGAGGTAGACCACCAGCAGCGCCAGGAAGGCCGCCGCCCACACCAGGGGCTGGCGCATCCACCCGATGGCCCACGCCAAGTGCGGGATGTGTGCCACATACACCGCCGGGATACCCTCCGGGGGTGCGGAGCTAGAGACGTCCTCACCCCGCGCAAGCTGGAGGGTGCCATCGCTCCCGATGGACGTGACCCACGCTGCCCACTGGCCGTACAAGCCGGACTTGTACTGCAGCACCACATCGCCCACCCTGGGTTGAATGGCCGGGGTGTAGCGCACAATCATCATATCGCCCTCGGGCAGGTTGACGACGCCGACCTGGAGAGGGATGTCCGTCCAGCCGTAGCCAAACACCGACAGCAGCGGATGGGTGTCGAAATGGATGGTGCCATAGTGGTCGGCGGCCACCAGACCCCCACCTACCAGGCAGAGCAGGAACAGCAGCACCGTGAGTGCCTTCCAGAACCCCTTCATCGGCCGTACTCCTTCCGGGCAGCGCCGCTGCCCACCCATCCTTTGCGTTTCACACAGTAGTATCATTATAAAGCCAATCGCGGCGGGCGGCAACAGCGGTGCTTCGCGTCTTGCGCCACCGTTCGACCCTGCTCGCCCGGCCCTTGACTTGCCCGAGGCCCTTCCCTATAATGTTGCTTACATGCTAAAAATTGAGGTATTCTGCCCAAAAGGAGCGTTCCGATGTCTATGATTACCGCCGCCGAGCTTCGGCGCAAATACCTGGAGTTCTTTGCCCAGAAGGGACATGCCGTCATTCCCTCGGCCTCCCTCATCCCGGAGAACGACCCCACCGTGCTCTTCACCACCGCCGGCATGCACCCGCTGGTACCCTACCTGCTGGGGGAGAAACACCCCGCCGGCACGCGTCTGACTGACGTGCAGAAGTGCATCCGCACCGGTGACATCGATGAGGTCGGCGACGCGTCTCACCTGACGTTCTTTGAGATGCTGGGCAACTGGTCGCTGGGCGACTACTTCAAGGCCGATGCCATCCGCTGGAGCTGGGAGTTCCTGACGAGTCCCCAGTGGCTGGGGCTGAACCCCGATCGGCTGGCCGTGTCGGTCTTTGCCGGTGACGAGAACGCCCCCCGTGATGAGGAGAGCGCCAACATCTGGGCGGCCTGCGGCCTGCCGCGGGAGCGCATCTTCTACCTGCCGAAGAAGAACAACTGGTGGGGCCCCGCCGGCCAGACCGGCCCCTGCGGCCCCGACACCGAGATGTTCATCGTGCGTGACCAGCCGGACTGCGGGCCGGATTGCTCCCCCGCCTGCGATTGTGGCAAGTACCTAGAGATCTGGAACGACGTGTTCATGCAATACAACAAGACCGCCGACGGGCGCTACGAGCCGCTGGCCCAACCCAACGTCGACACCGGCATGGGCCTGGAGCGCACCATCGGCGTGCTGCAGAGCGTGTCCAGCGTGTACGAGACCGACCTCTTCCAGCCGATTGTCGCGTCCATTGAGGGCTTGGCCGGCCAGAAGTATGGCGCCGACCCGTCGCTCACGAAGGCCTTCCGCGTGGTGGCGGACCACATCCGCACCTCCACCCTCCTCATCGGCGATGAGAAGGGCGTCACCCCCAGCAACCTGGACCAGGGCTACGTGCTGCGGCGCTTGATTCGCCGGGCGGTGCGCTACGGGCGGCAGCTTAACCTGCCAGCGGGCTTCACCGCCACCATCGCCGGTGGCATTGTGGGGCAGTACGCCGCTGTCTACCCCGAGCTTGCCCACAACCGCCAGCGCATCCTCGATGAACTCGTCAAGGAAGAAGAGCGCTTCTCCCTGACGCTGGAGAAGGGCATGAAGGAGTTCACCCGCGTGGCCGACGGCCTCACCGCCGGCGGGCAGATCGATGGCCCCCACGCCTTCCGGCTGTACGACACCTTCGGCTTCCCGCTGGAGATGACGATGGAACTGGCCGCCGAGCGCGGTCTCACCGTCGATCAAGCCGGGTATGAGGAGTCCTTCCGCCACCACCAGGAGCTGTCCTCGGCCGGCGCGGCCCAGCGCTTCAGCGGCGGCCTGGCCGACCATTCGGAGCTGACCGCCCGCCTGCACAGCGCCACCCACCTGCTGCACGCCGGCCTGCGCAAAGTTCTGGGCAACACCGTGGAGCAGCGCGGCAGCAACATCACCGCCGAGCGCCTGCGCTTCGATTTCTCCTTTGCCCGCCCCATGACGCCTGAAGAAGTCAAGGAAGTGCAGGACTTCGTTAACGTTGCCATCGCCGCCGACGTGCCGGTAACCTGCGAGGAGATGAGCGTGGACGAAGCCCGCGCCACCGGGGCCATGGGCCTCTTCGGCTCCAAGTATGGCGAGGTCGTCAAGGTCTACACCATGGGCGACTTCAGCAAGGAAATCTGCGGCGGCCCCCACGCCACCCACACCGGGGAGTTGGGGCAGTTTGAAATCCAAAAGGAGCAGAGCTCGTCGTCCGGCGTGCGCCGCATCCGCGCGGTGCTGAAGTAACCGACGGCCTGCAACCCACAGCGCAACCGAAACCCCGCGCAGGCAAACGCCACGCGGGGTTTTCTTGTGCGGGGGCATCGGGCACGTACACAGACAGGGAGGGTACCATGAAACTACAGCAGAGACTGGGAGAATACGTGCGGCAGGCGCGGGCCACGCTGACACCGGGCAGGGTGGTGCTCATCGTGCTGGGCAACGCCATCCTGTCCTTTGGCCTGGTCAACGTGCACCGGGCCGCCGGGCTTTCAGAGGGCGGCTCGCTGGGCATGCTGCTACTCCTGAACCACTGGCTGGGCGTGTCCACGGCGCTGCTCTCCCCGGTGTTGGACGCGCTGTGCTACGCCGTGGCCTACCGGTTCCTGGGCAAGCGGTTTCTGCTGCTCTCTGCTCTGTCTGCGGTGAGCCTGGCGGGCTGCCTCGCCCTGTGGGAGGGGCTGGGCCCGCTGCTGCCCTCCCTGGCCGCCCAGCCGCTGTGGGCGGCGCTGGCCGGCGGGGCGTTCGTGGGCGTGGGCGTGGGGCTGGTGGTGCGCCAGGGTGGTGCCACCAGTGGCGACGACGGCCTGGCGATGGCCCTCTCCAAACGCTTTGGCTGCCGCATTTCCCTTGTGTATCTGGTGAGTGACATTACCGTGCTGGCGCTGTCCCTCACCTATATCCCCCTCACGCGCATCGCCTGGTCGGTGGTGACGGTGCTGCTCTCATCTCTGCTCATCGATGCCATCCGCAGCCTGCCGCGCCGCAAAGCCCGCCCCAAAAGCGCTGCTTAGTCCCCGGCGGGCAGCTGGCGATTGAGGAATGCCATGTAACCCTGCCAGTCCGCACGGCTGAAGAAGTGGGTGCCGGGCCGCAGGTGGTACCCCACCCTACCCTCGTACAGGCGGTCGCCGGGCTGGGGCAGGGCGTCGCCGTGGGTGAACCCCGGCTGACCCAACAGCTCCCACACGGGGCTGGCTGCCACGCAGGAAAGGAACTCGCTTTCGGGGTCGGCCCACAGGTCGCCGGCGGCGCTGCCCACACACACCGGCCGCGGCGCAAGCAGCGCCAACAGTGCGTGCTGGTCGAAGGGCAATTCGCTCTCCCGCCCACGATAGGCGGCGTAGCGCTGACAGAACCAGTAGGGGAACACGCCGGTGATGTGGTCGAGGTGTTCCCCCTGCTTGCCCCGGGTGATGGCCGCGCCGCTGCAGCCTGACTCATTGGAGAGTGCCGCGGCAAATCGCCCATCCTGGGCGGCGGCCCACAGCGCGGTTTTGCCCAGGCGCGAATGGCCCACCACCGCCACCCGTTTGACGTCCACCCCATCGAGCGTCAGCACGTAATCCAGCACCCGGCTGGCGGCCCAGGCCCACAGGGCGATCTTGCCGGGGGCGGTGTCCCCCTCCCGTTGGAAGCAGGCAGCCAAGCCAGACGAGAACCCGTCGTCGCAGTCCCGCGTCACGTCGTTGTAGTCGAAGGACGCCACGCCGTAGCCACCGTCCACGAGCTCCTCCACCGGCATATATTCCCCACCGGGGTAGGGGTGGAACGAGATGTGCACAAAGAGCGGCACGGGCCGCTCGGCATGGGGCACCACCACATCCACCGGGAAGGCGAAAGGCCCGCGTGGCGTCTCCACCGTCAGCTTCACCCGGCGGTGCAGCGCCTTCCCCGCCCAGGCGCCGGCATTCTCCTCCACCACCTCTGCCCGCACAGCGGTGGGCGCGGACGGCGCGAAGCCATATTCCTCCCGCGCCAGCAGGGCGAGGAGCTCGGCCCTGCGGCGGGGCCAATCAGCGGCGGTGGTGCCGGGCAGCAGCACCGGCGGCAGGTGGCGGGCAGCAAGCAATTCATCTATCATCGGCGATTCCTCCCCATGGCTTTATCGGCACCAGTATACCACAGGTGGCTTAGCCGGCGGGCAGAATCCCGCTGCCCCAACCCCGTCGTCCCCTTTCTCTTGCTGTCGATCTTCACATAATCTTTACGTTGCCATCATAGGCTTGTCATAGTTTAGTGGCATACTGGCAACAGAAACAAACGAAAGGAGGTGAACGCCATGGAACTGCGCAAGCAGATGAAGCGGAAAGAACAAAATCCCAAGGTTTCGACATCGTTCTTCTTGGCCAAAAACCAGAAAACCCGCAAGTGGTAACCGGAAGGGGCATAGACCCCGCTGCGCACGCAACGCGGGTAACCGCGTGAATATAGAAAGGGCGGAAAAGCCGCTCTTTTTTTTGTGCCCTCAGTTTCATTTCTTAACCCATGTTTCACCGGCTGGTAACGCGTTCTTCACACGCCGGCGGTATGCTGTCCTCGTGCTCAGGAGAGCAACCCACCCACCCGCGCGGCGCTGCCGCCTCTACTCCGCCCTAGTCGACAAAAGCGGGAAAGACCCGCTTTTTCTTTTTCTCCTCCCCCTTTATTTACTTGGTCTTAACAATTCGGTAACATTTTCTTCATCATTTGGCCGTATACTAAGCCTGTGCTTGAGAGAGTCATCTGACACACCGGCGCGAAAGCGACGTTCTTACCTCAGGCACAGCGGGCAAGGCCCGCCTTCTGTTTGGCTCCATCACCCCGCGTTCGTCGGATGGTTCTGACGGCAACGGGTTCCTTTTAGCCGCGGTGCTCTGCATCGCGCTTGTGGGAGCAAACGACGATACACCAGCGCGGCGCCGCCGCTTCTACCTTGTAAACCCAAAGCAGGCAAGACCTGCTTTTTTTCATGCCTTGAGGCGGCCAGTCATGGGGAAAAGCGGGCAGCTTTATGGTATATTGATACGGACAATCGAAGATATGCCGAGGGGAGAACCGCATGAATTACCATGGGGAAGGCC
Source organism: Bacillota bacterium (assembly GCA_023398815.1). Taxonomy (GTDB): domain Bacteria; phylum Bacillota; class Clostridia; order Christensenellales; family UMGS416; genus JAEYRA01. The sequence goes on along the minus strand of JAEWRW010000053.1, from coordinate 10,985 downwards.
TGTACCAGTGGGATACCTGGTACTGCAAACGCAAAGGAACGGATGAAGTCCATGCATTTTACCTGCAATACAAGCGACCCGGCAGCACCCGCACAGACCGCGATGCGGACAGCCTGGGCCATGCCGTTTCCACCAACCTGCTCGATTGGCAGGAGCTACCCCCGGTGATCCCGCCGGAAGAACCCGGCTGTCCTGGAGACATGCAAAGCTGGACGGGCTCCACCATTGAGCGCGACGGGACATACTACATGTATTACACGATCCGCTCCTCCGCAGACGGCGCAAAGCACCAGTCCATCGGCCTGGCGATGAGCACCGACCTGATGAACTGGACAAAGTACGAAGGCAACCCCGTCATCGAGCCGGACGGGCGTTGGTACAACACCAGAGAGAATCCCGCACCCAACGATTTGGTGGACTGCCGCGATCTCATGGTGGTCAAGCACCCGGAGAAGCCGGGCTACTTCGGGGTCTTCGCCACACGCATCCCCACAAAAGAGCTGCCGCAGGGCAGCGTGTTTGCAGGTGCCTACACCGAGGACATGGTGCACTGGCAGCAGACACCGCCGGTATACCGCAGCGCACAGGATTGTTACTCCATCGTGGAAATGCCGGATCTGTTTGAACTGGACGGAAAATGGTACCTGACAATACTCGAAAACAACGCCTACGGCAACCGCGAAGTTCTGGGGGAACAGCTGCTGACGAGCGGTACTTTTTATGCCGTGGCAGACAACGTGGAGGGCCCTTATGCCGTGCCGGAGGATAACATTCTGATGGCGTCCATGGGCTTCAATGGCTTCAGCTGCCGCTCCGTGGATTTCCATGGCAAGAAATACATGCTCTACTCCATGGCGGAAAACGAAGGCGAAAACAACCTGAAATGGGCATTCGGCGTGTTGGGCACACCAAAGGAGCTCAAAGTAATAGAAGGGAAGCTGCGCGCCTGCTGGGCGGATCTGCTGGAGCAAAAACTGAGCCGTACGCTCATCGACCCGCGAAACCTGCCGACCAAACTCCCTTTCCGAAGTACGCATGAAACGGATGGAACCTGGCAGGAGCAGAACGGCATCCTTCGCGGCAGCGTGCAGACGGCTTGGTGCCGCTACACATTCGACGCCGTGGGCCGTAACTTCCTGTTCAGCACGGATATCACGCTGGAATGTGGCGTTGCGGCAGGGTTGCTCATCCGCCAGAACGACGGGCATGCCGGCGGCGTCGCCCTGCTGGATTTCGCCCGCGGGCAGGTGGGGTTCTTCACCGTGCCGCGCTTCCAGCTGGTGGATATGAGGAATTGGACACTGCAGTTGGGGCGAAAGTACCACGTGAAAGTGCTGGCAAACCGCGAATTCATTGAGGTTTACATCGACGATGTGCTGGTGCTGCAGTTCGTCTGCCACTTCACCCCGGAGGGCCGCTTCGGCCTGCTGGTGGACAGGGGCACCGCCCGGTTTGCAAACATCTCTGTACGGGAACTGGTCATCGACTGAGAAGGGCAAGGCATGACATAGGTACCGCTGTTTCCCGGAAAATGAACCGTGGAAAGCGGGAAAGTTTTCCACCACCTCAGCTTGTGATTGTCTTTGACAAATGCAAAGCGGGGAGGGCAATGCCCTCCCCGCTTTTTCGTCCGTTCCTACTTCACCACAATGTTGACGATCTTGCCCTGCACCACGATGACCTTGACGACGGTCTTGCCCTCGATCCAGGCCTTGACGTGGGGGTCGTCCAGGGCGATGCGCTCGATGGCGGCGCTGTCAGCAGCGGCGTCGATGGTGATGCGGCCACGCACCTTGCCGTTGACCTGCACGGCGATCTCGCGCACCTCATCCTGGCACAGGGCCGGGTCATGCTGGGGCCAGGCGGCGCGGCAGATGAGGCCCTTAAAGCCCAGCCGCTGCCACAGCTCCTCCGCAATGTGGGGCGACACCGGGGCCAGCAGCCGCAGCAACACGCCCATGTCCTCGCGCCCAATGGTCTGGGCCTCGTAGGCGTCATTGACAAAGCTCATCATCGCGGCGATGGCGGTGTTGAACTTCATGGCCTCGAAGTCCTCGGAGACCTTCTTGATGGTCTTGTGGAGCGTGCTCTGCAGGGCGTCGGCGCGGTCGCCGGTCACGAAGTCCTGCATGCGCCACACCCGGTCGAGGAACCGCCGGCAGCCCTTGACGCCGGTCGTGGACCACGGGATGACCTGATCGAACGCACCCATGAACATCTCGTACATGCGGAAAGCGTCGGCCCCGTACTGGGCCACCATGTCGTCGGGGTTGATGACGTTGCCACGAGACTTGCTCATCTTCTGGCCGTCCTCACCCAGGATCATGCCGTGGCTGGTGCGCTTGCGGTAGGGCTCGGCCGTGGGCACCACGCCGATGTCGTAGAGGAACTTGTGCCAGAAACGGGAGTACAGCAGGTGCAGCGTGGTGTGCTCCATGCCGCCGTTGTACCAGTCCACCGGCAGCCAGTACTTCAGCTTCTCAGCCGCGCCAAGCTCGTCGTCGTTGTGCGGGTCAATGTAGCGCAGGAAGTACCAGCTGGAGCCGGCCCACTGGGGCATGGTGTCGGTCTCCCGCCGGGCGGGGCCCCCGCAATGGGGGCAAGTCGTGTTGACCCAGCTCTCAATGGCCGCCAACGGCGACTCCCCTTCCTCCCCGGGGCGGAACTCCTCCACCTCCGGCAGGGTCAGGGGCAGCTGCTCCTGGGGCAGCGGCACCCAGCCGCACTTCGGGCACTGCACCAGCGGGATGGGCTCGCCCCAGTACCGCTGACGGGAGAACACCCAGTCACGCAACTTGTACTGGATGGTGCGCTTGCCCAGCCCTTGGCTCTCCAGCCAGTCGATGATGGTTTTCTTGGCGGCCTGCACATCCAGGCCGGTGAGCATGCCGGAGTTGACCAGCGTCCCGGTGGCGGTGTCGGTGAAGGCTTCTTCCTGCACGTTGCCGCCGGCCACCACCTCCACAATGGGCAGGCCGAACTTCCGGGCAAACTCCCAGTCGCGGGTGTCGTGGGCCGGCACGGCCATGATGGCACCGGTGCCGTAGGTGATGAGCACATAATCCGACAGGTACACCGGTATCTTTTCGCCGGTCACCGGGTTCACGGCGTCCAGGCCCATCAGGCGCACGCCGGTTTTCTCCTTGGCAAGCTCGGTGCGCTCCATGGCGGATTTGGCCGCCGCCGCGCGCCGGTAGGCCGCCACCTCATCGGGATTGGCGATTCGGCCGGCGTATTTATCGATGAGCGGGTGCTCGGGCGAGAGCACCATGTATGTCGCGCCATAGAGCGTGTCAGGCCGGGTGGTGAAGACGGTGATCGTGTCATCCACGCCGTCGATGGCAAAGCGGATCTCCGCGCCCTCGCTGCGGCCAATCCAGTTGCGCTGCTGCAGCTTCACCTTCTCAATGAAGTCCACGTCGTCCAGGCCATCCAGCAGCTTCTGGGCATAGTCGGTGATGCGCAGCATCCACTGGCTCTTCACCTTCTGCACCACTTCACCGCCGCAGCGCTCGCAGTGCCCGTCCACCACCTCCTCGTTGGAGAGGCCGACCTTGCAGGAGGTGCAGTAGTTGATGGGCATCTCAGCCTTGTAGGCCAGCCCGTGCTCAAAGAGCTTCAGGAAGATCCACTGGGTCCACTTGAAGTAGGCCGGGTCGGTGGTGTTGACCTCGCGGGAATAATCAAAGGAGAACCCGATGAGCTTCAGCTGGCAGCGGAAGCGGTCGATGTTCTGCTTGGTCACCACCGCCGGGTGGATGTTGTTGGCGATGGCGTAATTCTCCGCCGGCAGGCCGAAGGCGTCCCACCCGATGGGGAAGAGGACGTTGTACCCTTCCATGCGCCGCTTGCGGGCAATGATGTCCATGGCGGTGTTGCTGCGGGGGTGCCCCACGTGCAGCCCCGCGCCCGAAGGATAGGGGAACTCAATGAGCCCATAGAACTTGGGCTTGGAGTAGTCGTCACCTGCGCGGAAAGCGCCCTCGCTCTCCCAAACGTCCTGCCACTTGCGCTCAATGGTGTCCGGCGTGTAAAAATCCCGTGCCATGCTGGTTCCTCCCATGGGGTCCTGCCCCTTGTTATCATTCCTTGCGGCTTTGCCACAAAAAAAGGCCCCCCGTCTGCCAGAGACGAAGGGTCCTTCGCGGTACCACTCTGTTTGGAGCCATTGGCTCCCACTTGCCGGGCACACCCATGCCCTGTCCCGCTGACGGGGGACGGCCGGCCAAGCCTACGCATCGCTTCGGTTGGCTGCTCCGGGGTGAGTGAAACCGGTGTGCCCCGCCGCCTTGCACCATCCGGCGGCTCTCTTCGCGGGCATTCGCGGGTCGTTTCCCCATCCTCGCAGTTCAATATGATCTTGATTTTCCCTTATTATAAGCAACGTCCGTTTTGTTGTCAACGCCATTGGGGGGCGGTGAGCGGCACCCGCAACAGTAGGTGATACTCGTCCTCCAGGCGGTCGATGTGCAGGCTGCCACCATATTGATCCACAATACCGCGCACTGTCGGGATACCCAGGCCACGTTCACAGTGGCCATCGCTCTGCCGCCGGGCGGGAGGCGTGTGGGGCGGCGGGGCGGAGTTGCGCAGCGTCACCAACAAATCCTGCCCCACGGGGCCAATGTGCAGGAAGAGAAAGCGATCGGCCTGCGGGCCTAGCATGGTACAGGCCTCGATGGCGTTATCGAGAATGTTGCCCAGCAGCGAACACAGCTCCAGCGGGGCAAAGGGCAGCTCCTTTGGCAGTTCTATGGCATAATCGACGTCGATGCCCTCGCGCTCAGCACGGGCGATCTTGGTGCCTACCAGCGTGTCCACCAGCGGGTGGCCAGTATCCACTTGCTGGCCCAGGTCCTGCATCAGCTGCCCGATGTCGTCCAGGTAGGCGCGAGCTTCCTCCTCCCGGTGGGTGGCCATCAGCCCACGCAGCACCTGCAGGTGGTTGCCCATGTCGTGGCGGAAGCGGCGGATCACATCGGCCACGGCCTGCAGGTCATCCAGGAAACCCTTCGCAACCTCCATCTGCCGCAATTGCAGCTCCCGGGCACACAGCTCCTCGTTCCTGCATAGAAAAAGCTCCAGCAACAGCAGCACCATGAGGTTGATGACAACGATGCCGCCGGCCGCCATGGTGAGCACCAGAGAATCGCCCGTGTCGCCCATGGCCATCTCATGATCCAGAATGAGGGCCAGGTACCCCAGGCTCAGCAGTGGCATCAGGCCGTAGATGACGTGGACGACGCCAGGCCGGCGGTGCGGTTTACCTAATCCCCTGGTACCCACCAGGAAGGTGAGATACAAGAGCAGCACCGCGGCACCACTGTGGGCCTCCGTGGCGCTGCACACCTCCGCGAGTATTTCTGCGGTGGTGCGGCCCACCAAAGCCGCGAAAAGCGGCGGCAGCAGCAAGTGCAGCAACAGGCACAACCCAAAGAAATGCACCGGAATCCAGATGCGTAACCGCACCGAACTCTCACAGAGGACGAACGACAGCAAAATCCCCACCGGCAGCAGCACCGCCACCCAAAGGGGAGATTGGCCATTGGCGGCAATGAGCCACAGGCCAAAGGTGACGGCCAAAGCGCACAGCCACGGCAGCCCGACGGGCAACCGACGGAATCCCAGCCGCCGGTGCAGCAGCCAAAAGAAGATGCTCATCTCTGCAGCGTTGACAAGAAAGATAATGGCCTTGCTTGCGTCCATGGCTTACCCGGCGATGCGCGTGGCAGGCATCAGCGCATCTCCTGCCCACCGGTCACGTTGATGGCCTGGCCGGTCATGTACGCGGCCTCGTCACTGGCCAGAAACACCAGCACGTTGGCCACGTCCTCGTAGCTGCAGCCGCGCTTCATGGGCACCTGGTTTACGTACTTCAGGCGCACCTCTTCCTCCGTAATGCCCTGGTTCTTGGCGTACTGCTTGAAGAGACTCTGCGTCCACAGCGGCGAATCCAGCAGATTGCCGGGGCAGATGGCGTTGACGCGGATGTTCTCCTCGGCAAACTCCAGCGCCAGGCTTTGGGTCAGGCCGATGCCACCGAACTTGCTGGCAGCATAGGCCGAGTTCTTGAACGACCCTTTCTTGCCGGACTTGCTGTTGATCTGCACGATGGCGCCGCCGCCAGCCTGCCGCAGATGGGGCAGCACGGCCTTCACGGTGTTGAAGTAGCCGCAAAGATTCACGTCGATGACCTTGCGCCACCGGTCGGCCGTCAGGTCCTCCACCGCGCCGGAGAATAGGATCGCTGCGTTGCTAACCAGCAGATCAATGCCGCCCATGGCCGCGGCCGCGGCGTCGGCCATGCGCTGGCAGTTGTCAAAGTCCGTCACATCCACCGCCACAGCCACCCCGCCGGGCAGCGAGTCAGCCACGGCTTGGGCCGCCGTCACGTTGATGTCGGCCACCGTCACCCGCGCGCCCTCCTGCGCCAAGCGACGGCAGAGCGCCTCCCCCAACCCCTGGGCCCCGCCCGTCACCACTACCCGGCGCCCCGCCAGGCGCTGCATCTTCCCCTCAAACATGGTTCGCCCTCCGTGAAGATCGTCTGTTGCCCCCATCATAGCAAAAAGCAAGGCAGCACCGCAACGGATTTCTGCCCTGCCAGAGCCCGCCATGCTATACTAGGAGGGCAATTAGTTCGCATTGAGGAGGTCCGTCATGGCCATTGAGCACATCCGCGCACCCTGGAAGGGGACGATGACACCCCGGGAGCGGTTCAACCGCCAAATGCACTTTCAAAGCGTGGACCGCAGCTTTCACATGGAGTTTGGCTACTGGGACGAAAACTTCGACGAGTGGGCCATGTTCCGGGAGAACGGCATCCGCACCAACGAACAGGCCGACCGGTTCTTCAGCTTTGACCCGATCGCGGTCATCAGCGGCAAGGTGTTCCTGTGGCCGCTCTTTGAGCAGAAGGAGATCGGCCGCACCGACGACGGCAAGGTGCTGCTGCAGAACGGCGAGGGGCTCATTGCCGAGCAGCCCGCCGATGGCCATAGCACCATCCCCCACTACATCAAGAGCCAGATCGTCACGCCCGAGGACTGGGCGTGGGTGAAAGCCGAACGCTTCGACCTCCATCACCCCGACCGTGTCGTGGACATCGCGGCGCTCCAGGCCATCCACCGCCCCGACGCAGGCCGCGACTACCCGCTGGGGGTGGATTGCGGCTCCCTCATCGGCAAAATACGCGACATGCTGACCTTTGAGGGCATCTGCTACGCCATCTACGACTACCCCGAGATGGTGGAGGACATGGTGGAGACGACCTGCCAGCTCATTGAGCAGTTCCTCGACCAAGTGCTGCCCCACTTCCGGTTTGACTTTGCCAGCGGCTGGGAGGACATCTGCTTCAAGAACGGCCCCATCGTGCCGCCATGGTTCTTCCGCGACGTGTTGCAGAGCCGCTACCGGCGCATTGGTGACAAGCTCAAGGCCCACGGCATCGACATCTGGTACACCGACTGCGACGGCGACGTGCGGCCCATATTGCCCGTCTTCCTGGCTGGCGGCATCAACTGCCTCTTCCCCTACGAGGTCAACTCCTGCGCCCACCCGGGGGAGCTGATGGACCAGTACCCCGAGCTGCGCATCATGGGCGGGGTGGACAAGATCGCCCTGGGCAGCGGCCGGGCGGCCATCGACGCCTACCTTGACACACTCATTCCTTACGTGGAGCGCGGCGGTTACATCCCCTTCTGCGACCACCGGTGCCCGCCCAACGTGCCGGAGGCCGACTACCTCTATTACCTCGACCGCAAAGAGCAGCTCTTTGGCATGAAATGAGGGCAAAAAGCCCTTCCTTGCCCAGAATGCGGTTTACAAAACGAGATGATATGAGGTAGAATATTGCGTGAACAAAGGAGGGAACGCCATGCCCTATAAGATAATCAGCGATTCCACGGTTGATCTTTCCAAAGCGATGGTGGATGGCCTCGGCATCGATGTGCTGCCGCTTTCGTTTTTGTTGGAGGGGGCGGAGTACCGGGACAACTTTGGGGTGGATATGGACGCCCACGTGTTCTATGACCGCGTACGGGCCGGCCACATGCCGAAAACCTCCATGATCAACACCGACCGGTTTCTCACCCACTTCCGCGCCTACCTGGAAGAGGGCATCGACATCCTGTACATCGGCTTCTCCTCGGCGCTGAGCGGTACTACCAGCTGTGCCAACCAGGCCGCTGTCCAGCTCAGGGAGGAGTTCCCCGACCGCACCATTTCAGTCGTGGATTCGCTCTGTGCCTCCATGGGGGAGGGGCTTTTGGTCTACACCGCCTGCCAAAAGCGGGACGAGGGTATGTCCCTCACCGAGCTGACCGACTGGCTGGAGGCCAACAAGGGGCGTCTGGTTCACTGGTTCACGGTGGACGACATCAACCACCTGCACCGCGGCGGCCGCGTTTCGGCGGCGCAGGCCGTGCTGGGGTCACTCTTAAAGATCAAGCCCGTGCTGCACGTGGATGACGAAGGGCGGCTCATCCCCATGGAGAAAGCCATCGGCCGCAAAAAGGCCCTGCAGACCATGGTGGATCGTTTGGTGGAGCGCTTTGACCACACCTGTAACACCATCTTTGTCAGCCACGGCGACGTTTTGGAGGAGGCCCAGGCCACCGCTGAGATGATCCGCGCGCGGCTGCCGCAGGCCGACATCCACCTGCACACCATCGGCCCGGTCATTGGTGCTCACTCAGGCCCGGGTACCATGGCGGTGTTCTGCTTCGGCTCACCGCGCTAACCCACAAACACAAGGAGCCATCCAGCCGGATGGCTTCTTTTTTAACGGATTTACGAGTCAAACAGGTGATTTACCGTTTGGGACCAAACACCACATGCCAATGCAGGTGTTTGGAATCCTGATATTCCCCACAGTTGGTGATGACACGGCACGCGCCGTATTGCTTTACCGTCTGTTCCGCCACTTGCCGCACCACCGATAACAATTCCGTCAGCAGAGGGGAATCCTCCTCCTGCACGGCGAGGAGCGATGGGATGTGACGCTTGGGGATGACGACGATATGGGACGGGTAGGACGGTTTTGTGTGATAGAACGCAAGAACGCCGGAAGTTTCGGCCACCACCTGCACCGGTGTCTTTCCGTTGAGCACCTGCTCGCAGTAGAAATCCTGCATATGCATTCTCCTCTGTCTAGGGCTGGATGACGACCTCCGCACCCTTCTTCAGATACTTCCACAGGTAATCCATCTGCTCGTTGGTCACGGCGATGTTGCCCACCGTCCAGTCACCGGTCTTGTCCTTGTCCTCATCGCTCAGGCCGTGGATGGCAATCTCCCCACCCAAGTCTGTCTTCCAGTTGGGCTGCTCCTTGGCCTCAATGGCGTTGACGATGCTGTCATACTGTGCTTCGCTGATGAGCCCCAGACCCAGACCACGCAGCGCATCCCCTTCGTTGGGGTAGCTGATGCACAGGGATTTGTAGTGCTTGCTGTTGGCGTTGGTCGCGCAGATGTAATAGGACCCCTCCGGAGTCTTGCCGTCGCCGTCTTTGGTCTTGGGGCCTTCCGGCGTGGTACCCAATGCGATCTTCATGCGGGCCATCAGCGTGTCACCATCATAGAGCTCCAGCAGACGCTTGGACTTGAGCACCACCACATGGGGTGACGTCATACTGTCCGCATCCTTTTGAAAGAGTTCCAGGATTGGCAGAGCGGTGCTCTTAGGGCTGGTGGCCGGTGCCGTGGTTGCTTTGGTTGAACCGGGCAGAGGCGTGCTCCACAGCGGCTGCCAAGTTGCCCTGGCGCAGCCGGCAAACAATATGGGGATCAGTGCAGCCAGTGCGGCCGCCCTCAACCAACGGGTCATCGACACTCCTCAGGGTGTAAGATGTGCCTATTATACTAAATCACAGCCCCGGTGACAAATACCCGCCCCGTCAGGGCAGAATCTCCACCGGCGTACCCAAAGGGACAAGTTCCCAAAGGTAATCCATGTCCTCATCCCGCACAGCAATGCAGCCCGCCGTCCAGTCGCTATCCGTGCCACCGCCGTGGATCATGATCTCGCCACCCAGCGCCGTGCTCCAGGACGGGCGCTTGCCCTGCTCCTGCGCGCTGACGATGCTCCGGTATTGAGTCTCGTTTATGAGCCCTGCGTCCAAGCCAACCTTTGCGTCTTCGGCGTTGGGGTAGCTGATGCCCAGAGACAGGTGGTATTTGCTGTTGGCATTGCGCACACAGATGAAGTACTGGCCCTCCGGCGTCTTGTTGTCGCCTTCCTTCTCCTTGGCTCCCTCGGGCTTGTGCCCCAGAGCCACCCGGATGCATGCCACCAACTCATCCCCATCGTAAAGCTCCAGCGTACGCTGAGCCTTATGGATGCGGATGAAGGGCTCTTTCATGTCATCTACCTTCTTCTGGAAGAGTGTGGGCGTCGGCTCCGGCGCGGTAGACGCCTTGGTGTCCTCTGTGGCAGTTGCCGGCGCGGGCGTCAGCCCCTCGACGGCCTGCACCACAGAGGCGGAGGACGCCTGTGGCTGCGTTTGGGTTGCAGCGCCGCAGCCTGCCAACAGCAGTGGAAGCACGCACACCGCCGCAAGCAACTGAGCGTACCGCATACCTTATCCTCCCCGAAAAAGTAAGAAGCCCTGCCATTCGGCAGGGCTTTGGCTCCCCAGGTAGGACTCGAACCTACAACCCCTCGGTTAACAGCCGAGTGCTCTGCCATTGAGCTACTGAGGAATATCTGGCGCGTGATTGTTATTATAGCCATTGTGGAAAGACCTGTCAAGAGTTGCGCCACTACATTTTAACGGCCACGGTTCTATCTCATTTCAAATACCCAATCCAATGCTGATAACGCACAACCCCCGACCTTTCGATCGGGGGTTGTGCACTACTGGAGTCTGGCAACTACCTATTTTCCCGGGCCGCTGCCGGCCAAGTATCGTGGGCGATGAGAGGCTTAACTTCTGTGTTCGGTATGGGAACAGGTGGGACCCTCTCGCTATGATCACCAGACATATT
>JAEWRW010000024.1 GCA_023398815.1 Bacillota bacterium | reverse complement strand
AGCCGCGAGCGGGTTTATCCCGCCGCGGCACGAAGCACCCCGTCCGAGGCACGCAGCCCCTCCCGCCCGAAGGCGTGTCTCCCCGTAAAAACTCCGTACGACCCACGCAAACGGAAGCCCCTTGACGACATGCGCGTCAAGGGGCAAACCATCGTTGTGTCGAGCACTCCTAGCTCGCCTTTGTCGCGCAGCGGCAAAGGCGAATCAAAGGATGGTGGGCAATCTCCGCGCCGTGCGGAAGAGGTCGTCGGCCCCCAGCTGCACGGGCTTGAGGGTGAAGGACAGGGAAGCGGGCACGGGCTTGAGCTCGTAGCAATCCAGCGGGCCGGGGCCGCAGGAGTTGGAACCCAGGCCGCCGTGGGCCACGTCGATGGTGAGCCAGGTGTGCTCGCCGCTCTCCAGCTCCTGGGCGTGCTCCACCTCGGTCAGGTGCTCGTCACTGTAATCATGGGCGTTGAAGCTGAAGCTGGGCTCCCCGGCAAAGAGCAGGCCCACGCCGCGCTCGTCGTGCAGGGCCACCCATTGGGTGTCACAGTGGGCGCCGTTCTCCTGGGGCCGCACGTATTCCTCGTGCAGGTCAAAGAGCGACGCGCTGTGCAGGCCCACCGGGGCGTAGAGCTTCTTGTCGGGGTAAGCCTCCCACGGGCCGCGGCCATACCATTTCACCCGGTCGAGGTCGCCTTCCAGCGTCAGCGTCACGCCCAGGCGCGGCAGATGGGGCAGGTCGGCCCGGGGCTGGAAGCGGAACTGGAACCGCAGCGAGCCGTCGCCGTAGAGCAGGTACTCGGCGTTGACACGAAGCGCCGGCTCCCGGCTGGCCGCGCCGTGCACTGTCTCGGCGCAGAAGCGGAAGGCGTTGGGGCCGATCTGCTCAAAGAACGCGCCGGCCACCCGCGACTGCAGGCGGTGGAGACCCTGCTCGCGCCATAGCGGCTCCATGTACTTGTCGTTGTCGGTGGGCGCGCGCCACAGGGTGGGCGACACCCCGCCGCCCAGCATGGGCTGGCCCTGGTACTCGTACCACTCCAACCGCCCATTGGTGGTGGAGAAGAGGGCCGAGAACTCCTGCCCGGTCACCATCACGTCGCCGCCGATGAGGCTCACATCCAGCGCGGGCATGCCGGCCACCGGCAGAATCTCCACCACGGCGGGCTGCAGGGCAAACTGGGCACGGGCCACCACATGGCCGCGCTCGGCCCAGAGGGCGTCGTCGCGCAGGGCAAACTCCAGGTTCAACTGCCAGTCGCCATTGGGCTTGAGGTCGCCCACCGGCAGTGACAGCGTCGTCTGTGCCCCTGGAGCCAGGCGCAGGTCGGCCAGGGAGCCGGTGCGCACGCTCTTGCCGTCGCACGTCAGCCGCCAGCGGCCTTCCAGCGCAGCAAGGTCGGTGAAGGCGAGGCGGTTTGTGAGCCGCACCTGCCCGCCGCCCAGGTCCTCGGCCGTCACGGGCTGATAGACGCGGGCCAGCTCCAGCAGAGCCGTGTGGGGCTCGTGCTCCGGCGTTGTCAGGCCGTCGATGCAGAAGTTGCTGTCGTTGGGCACATCGCCAAAGTCGCCGCCGTAGGCAAAGTATTCACGCCCGTCCTCGTCGGTGGTGCGGATGCCGTGGTCGCACCACTCCCACACGCAACCGCCGATGAGGCGTTTGTGGGCGTAGATGGCGTCCCAGTATTCCTGCAGGTTGCCGGGGCCGTTGCCCATGGCGTGGGCGTACTCGCACAGGAAGAAGGGCCGCGAATCGTCGGCGACGGCCTCCTTCAGCAGGTTCTCAATGGTGGGGTACATCACCGAGACCATGTCGAGCTCGGGTGCGTCGTAGCCGTTTTCGTAGTGGATGGGCCGGGTGGTGTCGTTTTCCCGGATCCAGCCGATCATCGCGCGCTGGTTGCAGCCCCAGCCCGACTCGTTGCCAAGCGACCAGATGACGATGGAGGGGTGGTTGCGGTCGCGGCGCACCATGCGCTCCACCCGGTCGACGTAGGCAATTTCCCACTCGGGGTTGTCGCTGAGCTCATCCCGCCGCTGGGCGTAGCCGCCGACGAGGTTCACCACGCCGTGGGCCTCCAGGTCGGTTTCATCCACCACATACAGCCCGTATTGGTCGCAGAGATCGAGCCACCGGGGGTCGTTGGGGTAGTGGCTGGTGCGCACGGTGTTGATGTTGTGCCGCTTCATGAGAAGGATGTCCTTCTCCATGTCGTCCCACGACACAGCATGGCCGGTGTCGGCGTTGGAGTCGTGGCGGTTGACACCGCGCAGCTTCACCGACACGCCATTGACGAAGAGTTCCTGCCCCACGATCTTCACTTCGCGGAAGCCGACGTTGAGGCGGGTCACCTCGATGACCGCGCCTTCGCCATCCCGCAGGGTCAGCACCAGGGGGTAGAGGGCGGGCGTCTCAGCCGTCCAGTGGCGGGGCCGCGGCACGTCAATCCATTCGTCGATGTGGGCCGCGCCGCACACGGCATTGGTGGTGAAGGAGCGGGTGAGGCAGGGCACGTCGCCATCGAAGAGCGTCGCTTCCAGCGTCAGGTCGTTTCCGTCGCTGGCCGCCAGCTCCGCATTGAGGCGCAGCCGGGCGTCCGCATACTGCTCGTCAAAGGCCGTCTCCACCCACGCGTCCCGCAGGAAGGCGTGGCCACGGGCCGTCAGGTACACATCACGGAAGATACCGCTCAAGCGCCACATGTCCTGGTCCTCCAGGTAGGTGCCGTCGGAGTATTTCATCACCTGCACGCTGAGCACGTTGTTGCCGGAGCGCACAAAGTCCGTCACGTCAAACTCGGCCGGCATGTGTGGCACCTTGCTGAAGCCGGTGAAGTGGCCGTTGACCCACACGTAGAAGGCCGAATCCACGCCCTCAAAGGTGAGGTGGACGCGGTTGTCGTGCCAGCGCTCGGGCAGGCGGAAGTATTTGCGGTAGCAGCCCACCGGGTTCTCATCGGGCACAAAGGGCGGGTCGTAGGGGATGGGGTAGTTGATATTGGTGTACTGGGGGTGGCCGTAACCTTCCATCTCCCAGCAGGACGGCACCGGCAGGTCGTCCCAGTCGTTGTCGTCGTAGTCTTCCTCCCAGAAGTCGCCGGGCAGGGCGTCGGGGCGGTCGGCCAGCGTGAAGCGCCATGCCCCGTTGAGGGACAGGAACCGGGCGCTGTTGTTGCGTTGGCCGCTCATGGCTTCCTCCAGCGTGTCGAAGGAGAAGAGCGTGCTGTGGGCCGGCAGCCGGCCCTTGTGCATGAGCTTGGGGTTCATATAATCGGGCGGTTCGCGATGGATGCGCATCTTTGCCTCCTTGGGTTCTCCAGGATTCACCGTTATTATAGCGGAAATGGGGCAGAAAAACAGCGCCTTTCGCTTCGCTTGCGCTTCGCTTTCGTGGCGGCCGCTGACGCGACCGTCGCGAATAGGAATGCTCGACACGAGTGTATCTTGCCCGCCACCGCGCATGTCGCTGGCGGGCGTTTGGTTTGGGTTGGTCGTGCTGGCGTTTTATGAAAGGAACGTCGCTCACGCGGGGGGGGTATGTGCCACGGCAGGCTACCTCGTGCCGCGGGCGAATAAACCGCCTTCGCGGCTGCGGGGGAAGCGCACTCGCCCTGTTTCGGGTTATGGTTTGGATTCCAAAGGAACGCTGTGTCCCTTTGGCGTTCGCCTCGGTTTCCTTCGTTTTTTTCGTTCCTCCGGGGCGCGTTCGAGTTTCTCCTGGGCGACCGGCGACACTTGGGTGGCGACGGCCCGCGCGCCTTACGCCGCATCCCAGATGCATGGGCGAGCAGCGGCCAATGGCCGCGACTCTAGGTCGCATAGGCGAGCAGTTCGAGAAGTGAACGACCAGCCACGACCCTTGGCCTTGGGCGCCATCCAGGCGCCTGGGCTCAGCACAGCGCCGTTTCTTTGACGTGTCACTTAAAGTTGCAGGATAAAGTCCATACAACCCGCCGGCGATTGCTTTTCCATACACACCACCAAAGTGTACTGAATTCAATCACTTATATGTGCCCGTCACACGCAGAAAAGCCCGGCATCCACAAGGAACACCGGGCGGGATTGGTTGCTGCGCGATGGGGCGGTCTTACCTGCGCTCGCAGTAGTACGACGGGTCGTGAGCATTGAAGCGCACGCTGTCCACGACCTCGTGGCGGAGATTGTCCCACACGACGAAGTTGAGGCTGGTGCCGTTGCGGCTGTATGCCCGGCCCGCCACCGAGATGCCCGCGCGGAACATGGCGCTGGTGAGCTGGAACTGGGTGCCGTCCGCCATCGCAGTGGCGGAGAGTTCCTCGTCGGGGTCGCGGGTGCCCTTTTCTACCACGGCCTGGCCACCCTGGAGCAGCGTGAGATAGTTCATCACGGTTTGGTCGGTCAGATCCCAGGTGACGCCAAGGGCCTGCAGCTTGGCGGCCAGCGCAGGCGTCATGCACTCCCCAGGGGTGGACTTGACAGCGAGCGCCACGGTGAAGTCGCCCTTGGCCAGTAGGTCAAGGTAGTCACTGAGGTCGGTGGTGTACCGCAGGTGCTCGCTGGCGTCGTAGCTCACATAGCGGTCGTAGGCGTCCTTCCAGCTGGCCCAGGCCGGGTCATCGCGTCGGTCGGCGATGTCATACTGGGCCATGATGTACTGCCCCAGGTAGGCGGTCACCTTGGCCGCACCTGCGGGGTTCATGTGCCCTTCGTCCTTCATGTCGGTGGTGAAGTCGATGGGCACTTCGTCCAACATGTGGAAAAAGTTGAGGTAGGGCACCCCCTTGGCTTCGGCCACTGCGGCCACGGCGTTGGCAAGGCGCTGGAAGCGTTCATTCTCCCCGGTGGCATAATGGGGGAGGTTGATGAGCAGCAGCGGCGTCCCCGTCCCCTCGCACAGGTCGATGAGCTTGTTGAGGTAGGTGAGCTGCACCGCCGGGATTTCGGTGGTGTCATCCTCCGCCAAGATGGGGAAATCCCCATACTCCGTGACGCCGTAGTTGAGGTGGGCACCCTTGGTGTAGTTCTCTACAGGGGTGAAGTCGATCTTTTTCAGTTCCTTCCACCGCCCGTGGTAGAGCTCGATGGGCAGGTAGAACTCCTCTTCCTTGGCCCCCTCAATGGTAGCGTGGATGCCCAGGAGCTTCGTGAGCGACGTGGGCATGTTGTCAAAAGTGTCGTGCAGCAGCCGCAAGGAGCCCTCGTTGTAGAGGGTGTCAAAAAGAATGTGGTAGGTATCCACCACCACCAGCTTGGGGTGCTGGCGGTCAATGGCGTCCTTCACGGCATAGTAGGTGACGGGCATGGACTGGGCGTTCTGCGCGATGTTGTAGCTGGCAATGCCCTGCTCCTGCCACAGCTGCATGGGCAGCACGCCGTTGAGCATGTGGCTGGAGCCAGCCAGCACCACATCGATGGAGCCCTGCTCCTCCTGGTAGAAGGGGTAGGAGTAGGCCGCGTAGGTTTTCAGCCGCAGCGTATCGTTGACACCGTTGAACACCAACAGAAACGCCAGCACAAACAGTAGCGCTTTGGCCGCGCCCACGATTTTCCCTCTATATTGCATCGCTTCCCTTCACCCCCAGCCATAAACATTCTGGTCAAACTCAACGGGTACCTACTTCCGGGCACAATAGTAGTCAGCATCGTGGCAGTTGAACCGCACACTGTCCACAACTTCGTTGCTTAGTTTGTCCCACACCACGAAATTGAGGCTGGTACCGTTGCGGCTTAAGGACTGGCCGGCCACCCTAATGAGCGCCTCACTCCGTCCGCTTGTCAGCTTGAATTGGGTACCGTCCACCACCGTAGTAGCCGACAGCTTCTTTTCGATGTCAACGCCAGCCTTCTCCACAACAGCACTGCCACCGTCCAGCACCGCAAGGTAATTCGTAACCGTCCCATCCGCCAGGTTCCGCGTCACGCCCAGGTCAGCAAGCTTTGCCTGCAGGGCGGGCGTCATGGCTTCCCCAGGCGTGGCGCGCACCGCAAACGCCACCACGAAATCCCCTTTCGCGAGCATGTCCAGATAGGCCGGCAGATCCTTGATCGTCTTGAGCTCGTCCGCCGTTTTTACCAGCTGGTACGTCTCATAATCGTCCTTCCAGCTGACGTACGCCGGGTCGTCACGACGGTCAGCCAAGTGGTAATGATCCGCGATGTATTGGCCTAGGAAGGCAGTCATCTTGGCTGCACCTTGGGGGTTCAGGTGCCCTTCGTCCCGCATGTCCGTGTCAAAGTCGATGGGCACCTGATCCAGCATGTGGAAGAAATTCAGGTACGGCACATCCTTTTTTGTCGCCACCTCCGCTACCTTGTTGCCCAAGCGCTGGCGGTATTCGGTGGTCTCATCAGTGTGGTAGGGTAGGTTGATGAGCAACAGTTTGGTGCCGGACTCCCGGCACAGGTCGATGGTCTTTTCCAGGTATTCCAGCTGCATGGCCGGGATGTCCATAGTCTGGTCCTCGGCCAGTATGGTGAAGCCACCGTATGGGGTCTTGCCAAAATAGGGTTCCGCCCCTTTGTAGTAGTCGGTGACGGGCTGGAAGTCCTCTTTCTGCAGATCCTTCCAACGGCTGTGGTAGAGCATAAGTGGCACGAACATCTCCTCCCGATCCTCCGGGCGGATGACCTCGAGGATGCCGCGAACCTTGTTGATTGACAGCCTGAGATCGTCGAATGTCTGGTGCATATACCCACCCCATTTAGGATCGTACGCCCCTTCGCCGCCGTAAAACATATAGTACACATCCAACACCACCAGATTGGGGTGCTGGCGGTCAATGGCATCCTTCACGGTGAAGTAGGTGAGGGGCATGGGCTGGGCTTTCTGGGCGATGTTGTAGCTGGTGATACCCTGCTCCTGCCAAAGCTGCATGGGGAAGACAGCGTTGAGAACATGGCTGGAGCCTGCAAAGACCACATCGATGGTATCCTTTGGTTGCTGATCAAAGGGATAGAGGAAGTGAATGGCGCCCTTGCCGCGCAGTACAAAAGAGACGCCGTTGAACGCCAGCAGAAACGCCAACGCAAACAGAACCGCCTTGCCCGCACCCCACATTGCCTTTCTGTGTTTCATCACTGTCCTCACCACCTAAAACTGGAAGTAGATGAACGCCGCCGCACTGTACCCCGGCCCATAGACGCCGAAGATCAGAATGAGGAAGATGGCCGCCAACACCGCCGTCCAGCGGAACCACAGATCCTGCTGGGTATAGAGCGCCCGCAGGCGGATGTTGTTGTACTTGCAGATGGAGACGGCCGTGAGCACCATCACCGAGAAGACCACGACCATGAAATCCGGCAGATCGAGCCCCAGGCGCAGCAGTGTGCCGTCAAAGAGTGTCCACGGCTGGAACTGGGTGGCGATGCGGCGGAAGATGCCCACGGCATCGTGCAGGCTGTTGGCGCGGAAGAACACCCACGCCACGCAGATGAGCACAAAGCTGATGAGGGTTTGCAGGAGCTTGTGACCCAGACTCTCCCGGTTGACGCGCAGGAAGGCGAGCAGGCGGTCGCGCAGGGGCTTGGTGATCTCCCCAACGACCTGGTAGCCGCCGTTGAGGCCGCCCCAGATGATGTACGTCCAAGCCGCGCCGTGCCAGAAGCCGGAGACCAGGAACACCAACATGACGTTGAAATACTTGCGCCAGCGGCCCTTGCGGTTGCCGCCCAGGGGGATGTAGAGGTAATCGCGAAACCAGGTAGACAGCGACATGTGCCACCGCCGCCAGAACTCCCCAATGGAGCGGGCGAAGTAGGGGGTGTTGAAGTTCTCCACCAAGCGGAAGCCCATGACCTGGGCCGAGCCAATAGCGAGGAGCGAATAGCTGGCGAAGTCGCAGTAGATCTGGATGGCGAAGAACACCGTCGCCACCACCAGCGACGCGCCGGAGTAGGCCGTGTAGTCGTTGTACACCTGGTTGACCAGCAGCGCCACCCGGTCGGCAATGACGAGCTTGAGGAAATAGCCCCAGAGCATGAGGAGAAGCCCGTCGCGCACGCGGGGCCACTCAAAGGTGTGGCGGTCGCTCATCTGCACCAACAGCTGCTTGCTGCGGGCGATGGGGCCGGCCACCATCTGCGGGAAGTAGGATACGAAGAGCGCGTACTTGGCCACGTTGTGCTCGGCCCGCATCTCCCCACGGTAGACATCCATGGTGTAACTGAGGGCGTGGAAGGTATAAAAGGAGATGCCCACCGGCAGCAGCACATCGAAGCCCGGCCGCAGCTGCGCCACGTTGAAGAGCCCCAGCACGGCGTTGATGTTGGCAACCGAAAAGTCAAAGTACTTAAAGAAGTAGAGAATGGCGAGGTTGCTCGTGAAGCTCAGCGCCACCCATAGCTTCTTCTGCCGGGTGCCGCGCGCCTTGTCCTCCAGCCGGTTGGAGCGGTCAATCAAGAGGCCGCTCACAAACGTGATGAGGGTGGAGGTGCCCATGAGCAGCGCGTACTTCGGGTTCCAGCACATGTAGAAGTAGTAGCTGGTGCCCAGCAGCCACAGGTACCGCACCCGGTGCGGCAGCAGAAAGTACACCGCCGTGACAGCCGGAAAGAACAGCAGGAATTGCAGCGAGTTGAAGAGCATTGGTCTCCCCCCATACAGTGCGTTTGATCGTGCAGGCAAACCAAAAGCCCGCGCGGTCTGCGCAGGCAGTGGAGTTATGCGGGCTTGGATTTGAGTCGCCGCAGGAAACGGGCAAGCACGCGGTGTATCTTTCGCAGGGGTGCCGTCAACCGCCAGGAGTTGGAGTGCCGGATGCGCACCAGCCTCTGCTTGAGTTTGCGCACCTGCTTTTTGGCTTTACTGGCGGCGGCAGCCTTCTTGCGGGCGATGGCCAGGTGGCCGGCGTCCTGGCTCAGCAGGTTGCGGTACACGCCCATGGGCAGCACGACATAGTCTTGGCCGGCTTTGGTGGGGTTGAACTCATGGATGCTGAAGTTCATGGTGCCCCGCAGCTGGTAGACGAACACCGACGGCGGATAGATCACCACATCCCGGTGGGACTGGCGCTGCATGGCCTTGAGCGGCACACCCCGGGTGGCCACCAGCACCGTGCGGATGCGGCTGGCCAGCGGCTCCAACGGGTTGTCGTAGAGCTCCGGGTGGTCGTAGGTACCCAAAATCGCCCCCAGCACCGGGTTTCCCTGCCGGGCGCCGAAGATCTCATCGGTGAAGTGTTCGTCGTCCAGATACCCAAAGAACGCCGGGTTGTAACGCAGGGCATTGAGCGGCGTGGTCAGGCGGATGGCGTCGGCGAGGAAATAGCCGCCGGTCTCATGGATGCGCCGCACGGCGAAATAGGCCGCCACGAAGGCAAAGTTGCCGGCGGCATGGGCCTGGGCTGCCAGCGGGTGCGCTGTTACATCACAGTTGGACTCATCGAGCACCACGACCTCGCCATCCTCGCGGAAGGCGTTTTGACGCACCTGCTCCAACCACTGGGCCTGGGGGGCACCGCCGAAGCCGCCCACGTAGACCCGCAGAGGGATGGACGGCTCGGGCAGATCCAGCAGCCGCTGCAGCTTCTGGGCCTGGCGGGGGTAGAATTGCTCAAAGACGGCGTTGTGCTCATAGAGCGAACGGTGGGCCTTGAAGTGCTCAATGAACACATCCTGAAAGGGCCAGCGGTTATCCACAAAGTTGACAAGCCGCCCGGTGACCGCGGCGCGCATCCAGTCCTTCCAGTCGGGGTTGCAGCGCTCCAGAATGAGCAGCGTTCCCTCAATGGCGTGCTCCACCATGCGCACATCGGTCTTCTGCTGGGTCACCGATGTCTCATTGAGCTCGTAATAGTAGTAGGGCACATCGTAGTAGTCGAACCGCTCCACAAAGGAATAGGCGATGTAGGTAAACGTGGCATCCTCCCCCACCCACAGCTCGGGGATGAGGCCAAGCTTATCAAACAAATCCCTGCGGAAGAGCTTGGTGCACATGTAGGGCGTGATGTTGCCGATGTAGCATTCCTTGCTGCCGTCGGGCACAAAGCGGCCCTTGATGACAGACTTCGTGCCCTGCAGGCTGTGATAGGGGGAAATCTGCAGCTCACACCGGCTGGCCGCCGCGTGCTTGTATGCCCCCTGGAAGGCCGTGTAGATGACGAAGTCATCGGAGTCCACAAAGGTGATGTACTCCCCCCGGGCACGCACCAGGGCGTAGTTGCGGGCGCTGGCGGCCCCCTTCTTGGGGTTGCGGAAGGCGAACACCTTGCCCGGGTACCGCTGGACGTAGTTTTGCAGAATCTCCAGGGACCCATCGGTGGAGCCATCGTCCACCACCAGGATCTCAATCTCCTCGAGGGTCTGGTTCACCAGCGAATCGAGGCAGCGATTGAGGTAAGAAGCGCGGTTAAAAACGGGCACGATGACCGAAACCTTGGGAGTAGCGGTGCTTGCCTGCCCCCCCGGCCCGTTTGGTATCGTTGCTTCGCTCTGTTGCTCCATGTGTCTCTCTCCAAATCCTTTGTCAGTCGGCCGATCGCCTTATACGGTGGCGTTGAGGTAGCGTATGATCTCCCTGAGTTCAGTCTCGCTCTGGGGGGTGTGGATCATCCGCTCCTCCCGGTTAAAGTACTCAATCATCCGGTGGTAAAACTTGGCGAACGCCTTGTCGTTCAACAGGCTGGACTTGCCGTGGAACATCCCCTTGAGGTGGATGGTGTGGGCCGGCTGGCCAAAGAGGAAGAACGGCGTCACCGAAGCCGTGGAGACGATGGTCACAAAGATCTTGTGGCTCACGTCGTTGTGCAGCAGCTGCATCTCCCACGGGATGCCGTGGCCCTTCATCACCTGGTAGCCACGGTCGGCGTCGGTGAAGCGGTCCACGGTGTTGCGCGGGTGGCGCTTGACGATAATATTCTCCTTGCCCACCAGCTGAACCACCTGCTCGAAGAGCTGGAAGTCATTGGTCAATTGGTGGTCGCAGTAGTTGGATTCCTCAAAGAACAGGAACCGCTCCGGCGGCAGGGGGCTGGTGCCAAACACCGTGGTCAGCGTGTCCCGCAGGCGGGCGTCGTTGCGGTTGATCTTCGGGATGGCCTTGAGCTCGTAAGCCGGGTCGGACACCGCAAAGAGCTCAGGCACATACAGGTAGTGATCCACGATGTTGCGGGCAAAAGAATCGGCACCGTAGTGGCTGGTAACGATCGGGTCGCGGGTGCGCTCACTTTGGCGGATGTCGATGGTGTAGGCCCGCATGCCCTCCTCAAAGAAGTGGACGGCGGGTTTCATGCCCTTCTGCAGCTGCCGGTAATAGAGCATCTTGGGGTAGATGTGGTCAATGGCCACGAAGAAATCGGTGTACACCCGTTTGAGTGGGTCGCCAATGAGCGTCTCCGGCGCGCGAAGGTAGGCCTCGCGCTGGGCGGGGGAGGCGGCATAGTAGACATCCTGCAGCGGGCGGCACACCGGGCGCAACACCTCATCAAAGACGCCAGTGGTCTCCAGCGCCCGGGCAATGGCCGAAAAGTCGGTGTGCTCGGTCAGGATCACGTCCGCCGGAACGTCAGGTAAAACGCTTAACCGCAGGACGATCGCGTTGAACAGTTGGTATACGGATTCACATACATAGAGATGTCTGTGTCCTGCCTGTGCCTCAGTCATCGTCAGCCCTCAACTCTTTTCAATCGGTGTAATTGTCCTCGATCCAGCTCTTTGCCACATGCAGGTCGCTTCGATCGTGGATGTCGATGGAGTGCTCAATCTCATAGGGCAGGATGCGGTTGCCCATGAAAGTCCACGGCGGCTGGCCCTCCTCGCCGGAGAGCACGGACCGGACGTTCAGCACCCAGAAATTGTGGGCCAGAAAATAGCACCTGGGCAGATCCTGCCGGTTGGTGGAGACCTTGCCCGAGACGTTCTGCTCGTACATGGCAAGGCTGCCGTCGGCATTGACGCGCTTGGCGCGCAGGGGGTGGTGGTCGTTGTCCTGGTAGACGGGCACCACGGCGGAGACCGTCATGTCCTGCGCCATGGCCATGACGCAGTCGGTAATCCACCCGCTACGAATGGTCACGTTGTTGGCCAGGATGACAATGAGAATGTCGGGCAGCTCCCCGCGGTCACCCAACACGCCCAGGGCATGCTGGATGCACTCGATGTGCTGGGAGGTGGGCAACGCGAGCTCTGCCGGGCGAACGATGCGGCCATAGCCGTTTTCCTCCGCCGCAGCCAGAATCTTCTCGTCGTCGCTGCTGCAGTGCCAGGCATCCACCACGCTGGACTTCCGCGCGGCGTTGGCCGGGTAGTAGAGCAGGGGCTTTCCCAACACTTCCAGCACGTTTTTGTCGCGCAGAGTGTTATTGCCGCGCCCTGTAAGCAGCGCGGTCACCTTTAACCCGTTTACCATTGCTATCCCTCTAACGCTGATCTTTTCCGCGCTTCCGCCCCAGCGGTTTGGAAGACGCCGGAAAGACTAAATTCCCCCTAAGTGCCCAAATGAGTCATCTCAAGCCCTTGCTTTGCCGCAAGGCCAATGTAGCCGTAGTTAGTTTACACGATTACGGGTAGAAATGCAATGAACGGAACAATTATGTCAATATGTAGATAAATTCGAGCCGGGAACCCACAAAATAAAGGCCGGGGGGTGGCGAAAAAAGTGCATTCTGCCTGGGCGCGGGGCGGGAACCCGCACCCCAAAACCGAAGGGGGAGCGCCGCGAACGGGCGCTCCCCCTGTGTACCTTTCTGTTAAATTAACATGACTGCGCCGCCGGGGACGTCACCCTCCCCCGGCCGCGCATGGCAACCGCCACCCCCCGGGCGCACAGGCCCAACAGCAGGCCGGTGAGAATGCCGCCCTCCAGCGTGTCGGGCAGCAGGGCCAGTAGCAGCGTGCCGGTCACGCCCGTCAGCAGCAGTGCCGTGCGGGCGATGAGCCACGCCCCCGCGCACAGCAGCGCCACCCCGGCCCAGCGCGGGGCGGGTGTTCTCTGGGGTACGGCCAAGCCCACCACCAGCCCCACGGCCAGCGAAAGCCCCACCCCACCCAACCGCAGGGCCAGCAAAGACGACTGATTGAGCAGCTGCCCGGTGGCCAGCAGGCCATCGGCCATGCCGGCCAGCACCGCCAGCGCCGCCCAACCGGGCACCGACCACAGCAACCGCCGATCCCACCGGAAGCCCTGCAATACCCCAGCGATGACCGCCAGAACGAACAGTGCGCCCGCGAACCCCAACAGCACCGCCGAGGCTGGCCCGGCGGCAGACTGGCCGAGGGCAAGCGCACCGGTCACCGGCGTCCATTCGCCCGTCAGCCCCCGCGTGAGGGGCCGAGCCACCCGCAGCACCGCCAGCACCACGACCCCCGCCCCCGCACCCAGCGCCGAAGGAGACAGCGCTACGCCGGTCAGCGCCCAGGCCACCAGCCCCAGCGCAACGCCCCAGGCCCAAAAGGGAACGGGCACGACGCTGAGTGTTCCCTCGCCAAAGACCCCGTCAGCCATCGTCACCCGCACAGCGAAGAGTGGCAGCGTCACCGCCAGCAGCACCACCGCCGCAGCACCCGCCACCCGCATCCAGGGTTGTTTGTTCATGGGTCGCACCTCCCCTTCCTATGGGCACTCCCCGCCAAACCAGCGCACCTCCGCGCGTTTTTGTTTCACCTATCTATATTGTAATAATAGGCCGAATCTCCGCCGTGTCCATCGGCAATCCTGTCGTTTTTTGCCAAGTCTTGGCACCTCTCCCCAACGCCCGGCCCCTGCCCCGACGCTTCAGCCGCCCCGCGCGACAGTTGGCGCAATTCCGCTTGTTTCCGTATCGAACCATTCATAGACTTATGCTATATTGCTTCATTCGTCCGTCATAAGGAGGTTGAGACTGATGGTATTGGTGTTGATCGTCGACCAATATGGCGCGCCCAACAACGGCACGACGATCTCGGCCCGGCGCTTTGCCCAGACGCTACGCGACCACGGGCACGAGGTGCGCGTGGTGGGCGTGGGCGACCCCGAGCCGGGCTTTTACCCCGTGGGCGAGCGGCACATCCCGGTGGTGACGCCTGTGGCCCACCTGCACGGCATGCGTTTTGCCCGCCCCGACCGCGCCGTGCTGGCCCAGGCGCTCGATGGCGCTGACCTCGTGCACATCCTGCTGCCCTACGCGCTGGGGCGCATGGCCCTGCGGATGGCGCGGGAACGCGGCATCCCGGCCACGGCGGCCTTCCACATGCAGCCGGAGAATGTCTCCGCCAACATCGGGCTGGCGCGCTTTGAGGCGGTGAACCGTTTCATTTACCGGTTCCTGTATCACCTCTTCTACCGCCGGGTGGACGACATCCACTGCCCCAGTCGCTTCATCGCCGGGGAGCTGCGGCGGCACGGCTACCGCCAGCGGCTGCACGTCATCTCCAACGGCATGGACGCCCTCTTCACCCCCGGCCCCGACACCCGTCCCGCTGAGTGGCGCGACCGGTTCGTGCTGCTCTCCATCGGCCGCTACGGCGGGGAGAAGCGGCAGGATCTGCTCCTGCGCGCGGCGGCGCTGAGCCGTTACGCCGACCGGCTGCAGCTGGTGCTGGCCGGCAGCGGCCCGCGGGAGCGGCACTTGCGCCGCCTGGCCCGGCGGCTGCCCCACCCGGTGGTGTTCGGCTTCCGCCCCAAGGAGGAGCTGGTGCAATTGGCCCGCTCCTCGGACCTCTACGTCCACGCCGCCGACTATGAGATTGAGGGCATCTCCTGCCTGGAGGCCTTCGCCTGCGGGGCGGTGCCGGTCATTGGCACCTCGCCCAAGTCAGCCACCCACCAGTTTGCCCTGGTGCCCGAGTGCACCTTTGCCGCCGGCGACGCCCAGGCCCTGGCTGACCGCATCGATTACTGGATTGAGCACCCCCTGCAGCGGCAGGTGCTCTCGGCCCGGTATGCCCGCGCCGCCGAGGGCCTGCGGGTGGATGTGAGCGTGCGCCGCATGGAGGACGTCTACCGGCAGACCATCGAGCGCGAACAGCGCCAGCGGGAACGCCGGGCATCGGGCATCGCCATGGCCCAGCGGGCTGACAGCCCCACCGACAACCCCGTGCGCCGGTGGTTCACCCGCCTGGGCGTCACGCTTGCCATGCCCTTCCTGCTGCTCATTGACAAGGTGTGGCTGGGCCTGCGGGTGAAGGGCCTCAAGAACGTGCGTGGCATCCGGGGCGGGTTTGTGACGGTCTGCAACCACGTCCACCCCATGGACAGCACCATGGTGGGGCTGAGCCTCTTTCCCCGGCAGGTGTTCTTCCCCACGCTGGACGCCAACACCCACCTGAAGGTGGCGGGCACTTTCGTGCGGGCGCTGGGCGGGCTGCCCATCCCCATGAGTACGGCGGGGCTGCCTCGGTTCTTCGCCGCGCTGGAGCGCACGATTGCCCGTGGCGGCTGCGTCCACTTCTTCCCCGAGGGGGAGCTGGTTCCCTACGACACCCAGCTTCGGCCCTTCCAGCGCGGAGCCTTCCACCTGGCGCTGCGCCAACGCGCGCCGGTGCTGCCCATGGTGGTGACCTACCGCCCCACCCGTGGCATCGCCCGGCTGTGGCGCCGCCGCCCCTGCATGACGCTTGTCATCGGCAAGCCCCTCTACTCCATCGACAACGGCCCCTCCCCCGCCGCCGAGGCCCGCCTGCGCGACGCCGCACACCGGGAGATGGAACGCCTCTCAGCCGCCGGCCGGCCGGTGCCCTCGCCCTACACCCACATTGTGGGTGGGGAGGAGGTCGGCTCCTAACGGAGCCTTTCGCGCCGGCCGCCGTTGGCGACCGCCGCGAGTTTGGGTCGCCTTTGCCGCGAAGCGACAAAGGCGAACAGGAGAGCTCGTCATTATAGTAGCAAAGCCCGCCACCGCGCATGTCGCTGGCGGGCTTTCGTTTGCGTTGGTCGTGCGGGGTTTTTACGGGGGAGACGCCGTGCGCGGGGAGGGGCTGTGTGCCACGGGCGGGCTGTGGCGTGCCTTGGGCGAATGAATCGCCCGGCGGCTGCTGAGGAGCAAGCACACGCCCTGATCTAAACTAAGATAGAGAGTCCAAGTGGATGCAATGTCATTAAGCTTGAGACAAATTGATTGATTCGACTCATAATTATTAATGCAGATGGTCGTCATTGCTTTATGTGTATTTTGTGTCGTATAATGCCTATAGCGTAAAATTAGAGCTGTTTAGAGTCTGTTCTTTTTACTGAATAGGAGCAATCAAGTGAAGCTGGCAATAGTCTCTGATATACATGGTAATATTACAGGGATGAGAGCTGTACTTCAGGCAATAGAACAACTTGGTGGAGTAGATAAGTTGGTAGTTGCTGGTGATGTGGTGACTGCAAGCTCCGGCAACACTGACCTTATGCAGCTTTTGTCCGAAAACCAAGCAGACATTATTCGAGGAAATGCAGAGGCATTCCTTGCGGACCCAGAGAGTAATACTGAGAATGTCCCGCAAAGGTTTCGACAGTATATGAATAATTGGTATGAATGGCTTCAGAAAAAATTAACCATAGCTGAATGGAATACCTTGACGCAAAGCCCAATGGTTCGACGATACCAATTCGGTAATGATAAATCTTTACTTGTATGTCATGCTACTCCCAAAAGCGTCTGGGATAGGGTCTGCGGGCCACAGATTCCAGAACAAATACTAAATGAGGCATATGGGATTTTTACGGATGACATTGTTGTTTATGGACATTATCATGACCATCATGTTATCCGTCTGAACAATAAAATGCTTGTTAATGTGGCAAGTGTCGGGTTAAGAGAGGATGGAATGAGTAACTTTACGATAATAAAGGATTGTGCTGAACGTATGGTAGTAGAGCAATTTACAGTACCTTATGATATCAAGAAAGAAGTATGGTTGAATCATGAATCTGGGGCTCCAGTATATGAATAAGCCGCAAACGTTTATTGACATGGACAGGGCCCCTTTGGGCGTACACCTTCGTCTCCCTCCGGGGCGCGTTCGAGTTTCCCCCGGATGACCGGCGGCAGAAAACCTCGCGACAGAGGGGTGGGATGTTTGAGCCTTTCCGTTGCGGAGCATAAGGAAAGGCGAGTTACCACCCTCTGCCACCAAACCCCGTGCCGGTCGCCCGGTCTAAGAAACTCGTCCGCGCCCTAGGCGTTTTTGGGTACTTTTGGCGCCATCCAAAAGTACCGCCTACGGGCCTTACGCCGCATCCGGCGGCTATGGCGTTGCGCTGCAACGCCATCACGGCCCACGGCCTTGGCGCCATCCGGGCACCTGGGCCCAGCGCAGCGCGTGTCCTCTTATTGATGTTGAGGGGATTGCGCAGTAATTCACCCGCAGCGGAGGCTAACCCTCTCCCCAACCCCTCCCCCAGGCTTGGGGGAGGGGAAGCGCCACACCCGGCAGAATCGTCCTCTCTCCCTCGCCCGCGCGCGGCAGAGGGGTAAGGGAACAGGAGGCGGCTGCACCACCAAACACCCATTGGTGCCCGCCCCACCCCCGTGCTATACTCTAGCCAATGCGTGCAGGAGGGCCAAGGCCATGATTGCAGACAAACTGAAACCCGGCGACACCATCGGCATCGTCAGCCCCAGCCACGTGGCCGATGCCGAGCGCTACGCCAAGGGCATCGCCGTGTTGGAGTCCTTGGGGTTCCGGGTGAAGTGCGGCGAGAACCTCTACCAGGACACCTACGGGTACCTGGCGACGGAGCAGGAGCGGGCCGACGACCTCAACGCCATGGTGCGGGATGACGAGGTCAAGATGGTGCTCTTTGGCGGCGGGGAGGGCGGCAACGAGGTGCTGCCCCTGCTCGATTATGACGCCATCCGCCAGCACCCCAAGCTCTTTTTAAGTTACAGCGACGGCACCACCATCCTCAACGCCATCCACGCCCGCACGGGGTTGGTGACCTACTACGGCCAGGCCCCCGGCATCTTCTTTGACCTGCGCTACTACGACTGGCGGCAGTTCATGGCGGCTTTTGTGGAGGGCACCCGAGGGTTCGTGCCGGCGGAGAGCTGGCGCACCCTGCACCCCGGCCGGGGCGAGGGCCTGCTGACCGGCGGGTACACCCGCAACTTTGCCATGCTGCAGGGCGGCCCGTACTTTGCCTTTGACGCCGGGCAGCGGTACGTGCTTTTCCTGGAGGATCACGAGAAGTTCAGCGACGTTGCGGCGGTCAGCGCCTACCTTTCGCACCTGGAGCAGAGCGAGCTCATCCAGGGCGTGGCCGGCCTGCTCTTCGGGCACTACGCGCAGATCGTCCCGCCGGAGCTGCTCAATCGCCTGGCTCGCTTCGGGGCCAAGTACGGTGTGCCGGTCGTGTATTGTGACGACTTCGGCCATGGCGTGCACCACGGGGTGCTGCCCATCGGCGTGCCGGCGGTGCTGGATGCCGACGCCCAGACCCTGCGCTTTGGTGCCTGAGCGGAGCCATTGCCCGCTGGGAACCACCGGGCCATCTCCACTCGTCCAATCATGCAGAAAGACAAGAAAGGAGGCGCGGCCATGAACGGGAAGCATTTCGCCGCGCTGTGCACCATACTCATGGGGCTGTTGCTGGCGGGTTGCGCCGCCGCTGCCCCGTCCGACGCCATTGACACCCCCCAGGCGACCGCGGCCATTGAGGCCGCTACGGCCACCGAAGCCACCGTAACCCCCACCCCCACCCAGACCGAGGGCACGTCGCTGCGGCGGCCCACCACGCCCCTGCCCATCAGCCC
>JAEWRW010000006.1 GCA_023398815.1 Bacillota bacterium | reverse complement strand
TCGGATTGCGCAGAGGATTTTCTTGTCCTGCAAGGCGGAGGAAGGAGCTTATGCCACAGGGCATAGGCGACGAATGACAACGCGGCAGGGCGAGAAAAGACCAAGCAAGACGGCCGCTGGCTTTGTGTGGTGTCGCCCTAGGCCGCCCACCCTGTTAAAACCACGTTATTTGTGATACTATAATACTGTTTCGCCCATCGTGGTGTTGGGCGGCCTACTGGGGTATGCCCCGGTGGCTGCCAACGATTGGGGTGCAAGGCTGCAGCTGGGTGGGCATCACCCAACCCAGCGCGGCGACGATACTCATACAAAAGAGACACATAGGACTGTGGGAGAGTGAAACCTGTGGCATTGCGAAAGATACTGACGATTGACACCAACGAAGCTGAGCTGCGGCGGGTGGCCAAGCCGGTCACCGTGTTTGACAAACGGCTGGGAGAGCTTGTCGACGACCTGTTTGAGACCATGTACGCCACCGACGACGGTGCGGGCCTGGCGTCCACCCAGGTGGGCGTCTTGAAGCGCGTCGTCGTCATAGACGTGGGGGAGGAGCAGAAGTACGAGCTCGTCAACCCCATCATTGAGGAGGCCGAGGGCGAGGCCGAGTATGAGGAAGGGTGCCTGTCGGTGCCCGGCATGCGGGGGCACACCAAGCGCGCCCAGCGGGTGAAGGTGCGCGCACAGGACCGCACCGGTCACGTCTACACCGTGGAGGGGGAGGGCCTGCTGGCTCTGGCCCTGCAGCATGAGATTGACCACCTGGACGGCAAACTGTACATCGACCGGGCAATTGGCGACCTTTGGGAGGTAGAGGCTTGAGAATCGCCTTCCTTGGCACGCCGGACTTTGCCGTGCCCCCGCTGCGGGCGCTGGTGGGTGCGGGGTATGAGGTCGTGGGGGTGTTCACCCAGCCCGACCGCCCCCGCGACCGGGGCCAGAAGACACAGCCCTCGCCGGTCAAGGAGGCTGCGCTGGAGCTGGGCCTGCCGGTCTTTGCCTTTGAGCGCATCCGCCGGACCGAGGGTGTGGCCGCGCTGACGGCGCTGGCCCCCGACCTCATGGTCACCGCGGCCTTCGGGCAAATCCTCAGCCAGAAGGTGCTGGACATCCCCCGCATCGGCTGCGTGAACGTGCACGGCAGCCTGCTGCCCCAGTACCGCGGCCCCGCGCCCATCCAGTGGGCGGTCATCCGGGGCGAGGCGGAAACGGGCATCACCACCATGATGACCGACGCCGGCATCGACACCGGTGACATCCTGTTGCAGCGCGTCACCCCCATCGGCCCGGAGGAAACGGCGGGCGAGCTCTTCGACCGCTTGGCTGCGCTGGGGGCTGAAACACTGCTGGAAACGCTGCGCCAGCTGGAAGCGGGCACGCTGCCCCGCCGCCCCCAGAACCACGACGAGGCCACCCACTTCCCCATGCTCACAAGGGAGACGGGGCGGGTGGACTGGACTCGCCCAGCGGCGGAGGTGCACAACCTCGTGCGGGGGGTCAACCCCTGGCCGGGGGCGTGGACGCTCTGTGATGGGCAGACGATGAAACTGTGGCGCACCCGCCCCGCCGATGGCGAGGGTGCCCCGGGCACGGTGCTGCGGGCCGATGGCAAGCAGGGCCTTTTGGTGGCCTGCGGGCAGGGCGCGGTGGAAGTGCTGGAGCTGCAGATGCCCGGCGGCCGGCGTATGGCGTCGGCGGATTACCTGCGCGGACGGCGCATACTGGAAGGGACGGTGCTCCATGGCGGTTGACAACGCCCGCAAGGCGGCCTACGCAGCCTTAAACGATGTACTCATCAAGCGTGCCTACGCGGATCTCGCGGCCAAGGAACGCTTTCGCGACCTGCCCGAGCGGGACGGCCGCTTTGCGCGTAAGCTCCTCTATCAAACACTCGACAAACTCTTTGCCATCGACTGGGCGCTGGAGCCCCACCTGGACGCGGCGGCCACCCCCGAGCGTGTGCGCAATGCCCTGCGCCTGGGGGTGTGCCAGCTGCTATATTTTGATGCCGTGCCGGACTTCGCGGCCCTCGATACCACCGTGGAGCTGGTGCGGGAGGATGGCTTTGCCAGCCATGCCGCCCTGGCCAACGCGGTGCTGCGGAATGTCCAGCGAGCCGGGCGAGACATCCCCCTGCCCGACCGGGAGACCGACCCGGTGGGGTACCTGAGCGTGACGACCAGCTGGCCGCGCTTCGTGGTGGAGCTGTGGCAGAAGGAACAGCCCGACGTGGCGGAGGCGCTGCTCAATTGGGAGCCCCCCTACCGCCTGACGGTGCGGCCCAACGGCCTGGCCGGCGGCACGGCGGAGGAGCTGGAGCAGTTTTTG
Organism: Bacillota bacterium; assembly: GCA_023398815.1. Taxonomy (GTDB): domain Bacteria; phylum Bacillota; class Clostridia; order Christensenellales; family UMGS416; genus JAEYRA01. The sequence continues at coordinate 108,360 of JAEWRW010000006.1, read as the reverse complement.
CAGGCCAGCGGGTTCGAATATTCCCGCGGGTCGCTGGCGGCCGACTCCTTTGGCGTGAAGGGCGCGGCGGATTTGACGGCCTGGCCGCTCTTTGCGGCGGGCAAGGTCACCGCCCAGGGCGAGGCCAGCCAGTTCGTCTCCCGCGTGGCGGCGGCCATCGCCGGCCCAGGGGCGGAGATTCTGGACGCCTGCGCGGCCCCCGGCGGCAAGTCCGCCCTGATGGCCGACGCGCTGGGTGGCAATTGCGCCATCACCTCCTGGGATGTGCACCTGCACCGGGTAAACCTCATGAAGCAGACATTCCAGCGCTTGAAGGTGCCGGCCCAGGCCGAGCTGCACGACGCCCGCTTTGCCGACCAGCGACGCTTTGATTTCGTGCTGGTGGACGCCCCCTGCTCGGGCCTCGGCGTGGCGTGGAGCTCGCCGGACATCAAGGTCTCCCGTCGGCCGGAGGACATCCGATCCTTGGCGGCCACCCAGAAGAAAATCCTGCGCAACACCGCCGAGTGCGTCAAGGTCGGCGGGCACCTGCTCTACTCCACCTGCACCATCTGCCAGGCAGAGAATGAGAAAATCCTGCGGGACTTCCTGCGGCTGGAGCGGGCCTTCCGCCCGGCGGACCTGGCGGCCCACCTGCCCGAGGCCCTTCGTCCCCGCGTGAAGGATGGCATGCTGCAGCTGCTGCCGCCGTTGGATGGCGTCGAGGGGTTCTTCCTGGGGCTCCTCACCCGGGTGAAGGAATGAACGGCAGACCCGCGCTGCTCGATATGACCGGGGAGGAGCTGGACAGTGCGCTGGCCACCCTGGGTCAGCCTGCCTTCCGCGCCCGTCAGGTGGGGGAGTGGCTGCTGCGTGGTGTGGACTTTGACGGCATGACCAACCTGCCGGCGGCCCTGCGGGGGCAGTTGGCCGAGGCTTATGCGGTAGGCGGTGCGGCCATTGTGGAGGCACGCCAGTCCCAGAAGGATGACACTGAAAAGTACCTCTACCGGTTTGCCGATGGCAACGTGGTGGAGGGGGTGCTGCTGCGCTACCACCACGGCAACACGCTGTGCGTCTCCACCCAGGTGGGTTGCCGCATGGGCTGCGCCTTCTGCGCGTCCACCCGGGGCGGTCTCATCCGCAACCTCACCGCTGGGGAGATGCTGGGCCAGCCCATCGCCGTGAACGCCCGGCTGGGCGGCGGCCGGCAGGTCACCAACCTCGTGCTCATGGGCAGCGGGGAGCCGCTCGACAACTACGACAACGTGCTCGCCTTCCTGCGCCGGGCCACCGACGCCAATGGGTTGGGCATTTCGGCGCGGAACATCTCGCTCTCCACCTGCGGCCTGCCCGAGGGCATGGCGAGGCTGGCGCAAGAGGGCCTGCCGCTCACGCTCTGCCTGTCGCTGCACTCGCCCTTTGATGAGGCGCGCGCCCGGCTCATGCCGGCGGCGCGGGCCTTCACCGTGCGGCAGGTGGTGCAGGCATTGAAGGATTACATCGCCGCCACCGGGCGGCGCGCCATTGTGGAGTATGCCCTTATCGCCGGCACCAACGACCGGGAAGAGGACGCCCGGGCACTGGCGGCCCTGCTGAAGGGCACGCTGTGCCACGTCAATCTCATTCCATTGAACGCCGTGCCCGAGGCGGGCTTGGCGGGCACCACGCGGGAGGGTGCCAATCGTTTTGCCGCGCGCCTCACGTCGCTGGGCCTTTCGGCCACCGTGCGCCGCACCCTGGGGGAGGACATTGAGGGCGCCTGCGGGCAGCTGCGGCGCCGCCACATGGAGAAGGGGGAACGATGAAGCCGCAAGCGATGCAATACGCCGCGCTGACCCACCGGGGCAACGTGCGCAAGCGCAACGAGGACAGCCTGTACATCCCCGAAGGGGGGAGTGTGGACGGGCTCGTCATCGTGGCCGACGGCATGGGCGGCTACAACGCCGGTGACGTGGCCAGCGCGCTGGGCGTCAAGGTCGCCTGCCACATCTTTGAGAACGACCGCCGCCAGCCCCTGCTGCCGCCGGTGGAGCAGACCATGCGCCGGGCCTTCAACGAGGCCAACCGCGCCATATTGGAGTACGCCGCCACCAACGAATTTTACCAGGGCATGGGCACCACCATGACCATGGCCGCCCTGGACATCGACCGGTGGCTGGTGGGCAACGTGGGCGACAGCCGCACCTATGTGGCCCGCGGCGGCGTGGTGGAGCAGGTCACCCGCGACCACTCGCTGGTGCAGATGATGGTGGACCGGGGCAGCATGAGCCGCGAAGCCGCCCGCCAGCACCCCTACCGCAACGTCGTCACCCGCGCCATCGGGTCAGAGAGCTACACCGGCGCGGACATCTATACCGTGGCCATCGCCCCCGGCGATGTGCTGCTGCTGTGCTCCGACGGCCTCTCCAACTACGTGGATGAGGGCGACATGGCGGCGGCGCTGGGGGCGAGCCCCACGCTGGCCCAGGCGTCGGAGCTGTTGGTGCGCCTGGCGCTGGAGCGTGGTGGCTCCGACAACGTGACCGTGGTGCTGGCACGCGCCGTGGGAGGTGACCCCGATGGAAGGTAGCCTGCTGGCAGGCCGGTACCGCATTGGGGAGATCATTGGCTCCGGCGGCATGGCCATCGTGTACCGCGGGCAGGATGAACACACCGGCCAGGCCGTGGCCGTGAAGGTGCTGCGCAGTGAATACGTGCAGGACGAGGCCTACGTCCGCCGGTTTGAGAAGGAGTCCCAAATCGCCATCCGCTACGCCCACAAGAACATCGTCCGCACCATTGAGGTGGGGGTGGAGGCGGGCCGCCACTACATCGTGATGGAGTATGTGGACGGCCAGACGCTCAAGGAATACATCGCCGAACATGGCCGCCTGCAGCCCGAGGAAGTGGTACGCATCGGCTGGCAGATCTGCGACGCGCTTTTCTACGCCCACAGCCACCAGCTTGTGCACCGCGACATCAAGCCCCAGAACATCCTCATCAGCCGCGAGGGCGCCATCAAGGTGGCTGACTTTGGCATTGCCAAGGCGCCGGACAGCACGATGACAATTTCCGGCTCCAATGTCTTGGGTTCGGTGCACTACATCTCCCCCGAGCAGGCCCGAGGCGGCGTCATCGACGAGAAGGCCGACCTCTATTCCATTGGCGTCGTGTTCTATGAGATGATTACCGGCTCGGTGCCCTTCGCCGGCGAAACACCGGTGGCTGTGGCCATCAAGCACCTGCAGGAGGCGCCCCGCCCCCCGCGGGAGATTGTGCCCGACATGCCCAAGGCGCTGGAGCTCGTTATTCTCAAAGCCATGGCCAAGGACCCGGCCGTGCGGTACGACAACGCCCGGGAGATGGCCCGCGACCTGGAGCGCACGCTGGTGGAGCCCGACGGCAGCTACGTCGTCATCCGTCCCCCGTCGGAGGAGTTTGAGGGCACCCGCCCCCTGCACATGGTGCGGGATGGCAGCCCAGCCTCACCGGGCGGCGGCACGGGCTACACCTCCTATTCCAACACCGGCTCCCGCAGGCTGGCAGCCGTGCGCGGCGAACCCGTGCGGCCCCGGCCCCGGCGCGGGGCGGGGCCCATCGTGGTGATGAGCATTGCGCTGGCGGTGCTCATCCTGGGCGGTGGCTACCTCATCGTGCGTGGGGCACTGGGGCGGCTCTTCCGCCCGGTGCAGGTGCCCAAGCTCACTGACCTCACGCTGGAGGAGGCCAAGGACCGGCTGGACGCCATTGGACTCACCTGCACCGTGCAGCAAAAGAACAGCGACAAGATTGCCGAGGGCCTGGTGATGGGCCAGAACCCCAAGCCCGAGGAGGAGCTGGCTCCCGATGGGGTGGTGGAGCTGACCGTCAGTGCCGGTCCCGTCAAGGTGGAGGTGCCCGGCGTCACCGACCAGAGCTATGAGGAGGCTGCCCAGGACATTCAGGCCGCGGGCCTGACGGTGGGCAATGTCCATTATGAGGACAGCGACCAGCCCAAGGACACCGTGCTCAAGCAGGACCCCGCCGAGGGGGAGATGCTGAAACTGGGCGGGACGGTGGACCTGTGGTTGAGCCAGCAGTCCGACACCTCACTCTCCATGCCGCTGCTCTATGGCAAACCGAAGTCTGACGCCACCAAGGCCCTGCGGGACATGGGTGTGAGTGCCGATCGCATCGTGCAGAAGGCCAGCAGCCTGCCCGTCGATACCGTCGTGGGGCAGGACCCCCAGCCCGGGCAGATCATTGAGCCCAACCAAGTGCTGGAGCTGTGGGTGAGCAACGGGACGCTGCCGGCCTACACCAAGGAGTTGACCCTGGCTTACGACGTGCAGGTCAGCAACGTTCTGGTGGAGATTGTCTACCAGGACGGCGACAGCAAGCAGACACTCTACCGCGCCACCGAGAAGGCCGGCAGCCATAGCCAGACGTTGACGCTGGACAGTGACTCCCTGGGGCAGAAGACGGTCACCGTGTTCCTGGATGGCAATCCATTGAAGAGCGAGACGGTGACCTTCACCGCGGAGGACAGCAACTGATGGAAGGGCGCATTCTCAAGGGTGTCGGCGGGTTTTATGAGGTGCTGTGCGACGGAACGCTGCACACCTGCCGGGCGCGGGGCCGCTTCCGCAAGGACGGCATGACCCCCATGATCGGCGACCGGGTGACGTTCCAGCCCGCCAATGGCGAGGAACTGGGGTATGTGGAAGAGATCCTGCCCCGCTCCAATGAGCTCAAACGCCCGCCGGTGGCCAATGTGGACCGGCTGGTGCTGGTGACGGCTGCCGCCAGCCCCGCGCCGGACTTACTGCTGCTCGATAAGATTCTGCTGCAGGCGCGGATGCTGGGCATCGACCCGGTGCTGGTCGTCAACAAGAGCGATCTGGCCGCCGGTGACGCCGTGGCGGCGCTGCTGGCGGAGTATACCGGCGCGGTGGACATGACGCTGGCGGTCTCGGCCGCCGATGGCCGGGGCATGGACGCCCTGCAGGAGAGCCTGCGCGGGCGGTGTTCCTGCTTCGCCGGGCAGTCCGGTGTGGGCAAGAGTTCGCTCATCAACCGTCTGGCCCCCCAGGCGGAGATGGAGATCGGGGCCGTCAGCCGCAAGCTCGCCCGTGGCCGCCACACCACCCGCCACGCCGAGCTCCTGGCCCTGCCGGAGGGCGGCGAGGTCGCCGACACCCCCGGTTTCTCCCTGGTGGAGCTGGAGCGTGTGGAGCCCCGCCTGCTGGAGCAGCATTACCCAGAGTTCGACCCCCACCGGGGGGAGTGCCGCTTCCACGGGTGTCTGCACGACCGGGAGCCCGACTGCGCCGTGAAGGACGCCGCTGCCGCGGGGGCCATACCGGCCGGGCGGCTAGCCCGGTACCAGCAGATTTTGACCGAGTGCCGGCAAAACTGGAGGAACCGCTATGATTGAGATTGCACCGTCCATTCTGACGGCGGACTTTGCCGCCCTGGGGGAAGCCGTGGCCGCTCTGGAGCGTGCCGGGGCTGACCTCCTCCATCTGGATGTGATGGACGGGCAGTTCGTGCCGCCCATCACCTTTGGCGCGGGCATGGCTGCGGCACTCAAGCCCTGCACGGCCCTGCCGGTGGATGCTCACCTCATGGTGCGCCAGCCCGAGCGGCAAGTGGAGGCCTTCGCCCAGGCGGGGGTGTCCATCCTCACGGTGCATGCCGAGGCCGCCGATGACCCGAAGGCCCTGTTGCGGCGCATCCGTGCGCTGGGGGTGAGGGCGGGGCTGTCCGTCAACCCCGAGACGCCGGTGGAGACGCTCTTCCCCCTGCTGGGGGAGCTGGACATGGCCCTTGTGATGAGCGTACGGCCGGGTTACGGCGGGCAAAAGTACCTGCCCGAGAGCGCTCGGCGCATTGCCCGCCTGCGGGCCGAGGCCGACCGCCAGGGCGTGGCACTTGCCATTGAGGTTGATGGCGGCATCAATGGTGACACGATCGGCGAGGTAGTGCGGGCCGGGGCCAACGTCATCGTGGCCGGGTCGGCTGTGCTCAATGCCCCCGACTGGGCCGCGGCCATCGCTGCCCTGCGGGAGGCTGCCCGATGAAGGCGTTACTGGTGCTGGCAGGCAACCCGCCGCCCCCGGAGCTCCTGCGCCGGGAGGCTGCCGGGGCCGATCTCGTGGTGTGCGCCGACCATGGAGCGGCCCATTGCGCCGCTGCCGGGGTGGCCATCGACCTTGTTGTAGGTGACCTTGACTCCCTGGACGCGGCGCTGGCCAACGACCTACGGCGGCAGGGTGTCGCCTTTGCCGTGAGCCCTGCCCAAAAGGACGAGACCGACGGACAACTGGCGTTGGATACGGCGATTGAGCGCGGCGCGACGGCCCTCGCCGTGTTGGGCGGTACCGGCGGGCGCATCGATCACCTGCTGGGGAACCTGCAGCTCATCTTGCGCGCTGCCCGACGGGGGGTGGAAGCTACGATTCTCGACGGTACCAGCACCGTACGGGCTGTCACCGGCGCGGTTACCATTGCCGGTGCGCCGGGGCGCACGGTGTCGCTGCTGCCCGCCGGCGACGGCGTGGCCGTGCGGTACCTCTCGGGCCTGCAGTATGGCACCGTGGAGCCCCTTCCCATTCCCATGGATCGCCCGGTGGGCGTCAGCAACCGCATGACCGCCCCCACCGCCACCATTGTGGTGGACGGCTGGGCCTATCTCATTGCCAATGATGGACAATAAGCACAACATGAAAATCCCCGAGCTGCTGGCCCCCGCCGGCGGCCCGCTGGAGCTGCGCGCGGCGGTGGAGAACGGCGCCGACGCCGTGTACCTGGGTGGTCAGGGCTTCAACGCCCGGGCCAGCGCCGCCAACTTTGATGGCCCCGCCCTGCGGGAGGGCATCGCCTATGCCCACGAGCGGGGCGTGCGGGTGCACGTGGCTATGAACACCCTCATCGCCGACGGTGAGATGGCCCGCGCCATCGATGGGGCGGGGCAGGCCTGGCTCAATGGAGCCGACGCGCTCATCGTGCAAGACTTGGGCTTTGCCGCCCTGCTGCGCCAGCGCCTGCCGGGGCTGCCGCTCCACCTCAGCACCCAGGGCACGGTGACCGGTGTGCCGTCCATTGTGGCGCTCCGGGAGTGGGGCTTTGCACGGTTCATCCTGGCGCGGGAGCTGAGCTTGGACGTGATCGCCGAGACATCGGCGCTCTCCCCCGTGCCGGTGGAGGTGTTCGTTCACGGGGCGCTGTGCGTGTGCTACTCCGGCCAGTGCCTGATGAGCAGCATGATCGGCGCGCGCTCCGGCAACCGGGGGCGCTGTGCCCAGCCCTGTCGCCTGCCCTGGCGGCTGGGGGAGGGCGAACCGGCCTATCTGCTGAGCCCCAAAGACCTCTGTGGGCTGGACGACCTGCCGGCGCTGGTGAAGGCTGGGGTTGCTTCCCTGAAGATTGAAGGTCGCATGAAGGGCCTGGAATACGTGGCGGTGGTGACGGCCACCTACCGCAAGTATCTCGACCGCATCGCCGCCGGGGAACCGTGGGCCGTGGAGCCCGAGGACCGGCGACGGCTGGCCCAGGTGTTCAACCGGGGAGGCTTTGCCAAGGGGCACCTCAATGGTTGGCCAGGGGCTGACCTCATCAGCCGGGAGAGCCCCAAGCACGCCGGTGTGCCCATTGGCCGGGTGGAGCGGGTGCTGGAGCGGGAGCGGCAGATGGAGGTGACGCTCACCGCGCCTCTTGCCCTGGGCGACGGGGTGGAGGTGGCCAACCCCGCACGGCCCGGCGGCATCGTCACCTGGCTGTGGCAGGATGGGGCCGCCACTCGCGCCGCCCACCCCGGACGCGCCCGCTTGGGCGACCTGACCGGCACGATGGCCCCCGGTGACCGGCTCTGCAAGATCACCGACCGGGCGCTGGAGGACGAGGCCCGCGACACTGTGGAGGGCAAACCCCGACGGCTGGTGCCCGTGCATGGGTGGTTCCATGCCGCCGTGGGGCAGCCGCTGCGGCTTGCGCTGTGGGATGACGACGGCCACCGCACCGGGGCGGAGAGCCCCACCCCCGCCGAGGAGGCCCGCAGCCGTCCGCTGGAGGCCGACGCCGTGCGTGCCCAGCTTGCAAAGACCGGCGACACCCCCTACCGCCTGGAGGACTGCGACGTGGCCCTCGACGACCGGGCTGCCGCGCCGCTCTCGGCCCTCAATGCCCTGCGACGGGACGCGTTGGCGGGGCTTTCGGCCCAGCGGGCCGATCGGTACCCCGACCGTGTGTTTTCGCCAGAACCGCTGCCGCCGGCAGGGGAACGGCCCCTGCCCGTCGAACCCAAGGTGGCGGTGTTTCTGTGGCAGTGGCGGGCCGGGCTGGCCGACGCCCTCACAGGGGCCGACCGCGTGGTGGTGCCGTTGCTGCCGTGGTTGAGGGGGGGGATCGCTCTGCCCCACCGCCCGGCGGAGGTCTTCGGCTGGCTGCCCATGGTCACCAGCCCGCGCTGGGTGCAGGCACTGGGGCGACTGCTGCCAGATCTGCCCGCTGCCGGGCTCAATGGCCTGCTGGTGGGTAGTGCGGGCCACCTCATCATGCTGGAAGGCTGCGACCTCCCGCTGTGGGGGGATCTCAGCTTTCAGGTCTTCAACGGCTGGACACTGCAGCGCATGGCAGGGCTGGGCCTTGCCGGTGTCACGCTCTCGCCAGAGATGACGCTGGCGCAGGTCACCGGGCTGGCGGCGGCCCCCCTCGCGCGGGAGGCCGTGGTCTACGGTCGGCTGCCTCTGATGGTCAGCGCACACTGCCCGGTGGGGGCCGAGCATGGCAGCCATGGCGAGCCCTGCGGGGCTTGTGCCGGTGGGCGGCCCTTCACGCTGACTGACCGGCGGGACAAGGCCTTCCCGGTGCTGTGCGACCCCACCGACTGCCACAGCACCATCCTGAACGGGGACAAACTGGCGGCCTTTGGCCTGCTGCCGCGCTTGGCGCGGGCGGGGGTGGATTGGCTGCGGCTGATGATCCACGACGAAGAGCCCGATGAGGTGGCCGCGCTCATCGCCGCCACCCGGCAAGCTTTGGCCGGCAACCCGCCAGAGGGCTGGCAGGGGACGGGCTACACCAAGGGACATTATCAAAGGGGGGTATTGGAATGAAGGCTGTGTTTCTCAGCAATGGCGACGCGGTGCCGCGCATCTATCCAGAGCCGGTGCTGCAGGAGTTGGAGAAGCTGGTCGACCTCAACCGCACCATCCTGCGCGAGGGTGACCTGCCGCGGCTGCGCGGCGAACTCCGGGACGTCGAGGCGGTGTTCACCACCTGGGGCATGCCCCAATTGACCGAGGAGCAGATTGCCGAGTTTCTGCCCAACCTCAAGGTCGTCTTCTACGGCGCGGGGTCGGTGCAGTACTTCGCGCGGCCCTTCCTGCGGCGTGGCATCGCCATAAGCTCCGCCTGGGCCGTCAATGGCCTGCCGGTCATCGAGTTTTGCACCAGCCTCATCTACCTGTCGCTCAAGGGGTTCTTCCCGGTGCAAGCCGGTACCAAGGCTGACTGGCGCGGTTCCCGTGCCCTCTGTGAGCGGTACCCCGGCGCTTTTGGCTCCACAGTGGGCTTGCTGGGCCTGGGCATGATTGGACGGGGCGTGGCCGAGCGCCTGCAAGGGAGCGACATCCACGTGATCGGTTACGACCCCTTCGCCACCGACGCGACCTTTGCCCGCTTGGGCATACGCCGCTGCACCGAGATTGGCGAGGTGTTCGCCCAGAGCGACCTCGTCTCCAACCACATCGCCAACCTTCCCACGACCAAGGAGATTCTGCGCTACGAGCACTTTTCCGCCATGGGGCCCTACGGCACGTTCCTCAACACCGGCCGCAACGGCCAGGTGCACGTGCCCGGCCTGGTGCAGGCCCTGCAGGAGGTGCCCACCCGCACCGCCTATTTTGACGTGACCGACCCGGACGAGCCGCCCTCGGCCGACAACCCGTTGCTGGCCCAGCCCAACGTCTACCTCACCCCCCACGTTGCCGGCACCACCGGGGGGGAGACGGCCCGCATGGGCTTCTCCATGGTGGAGGAGTGCCGGCTGTTCCTTGCTGGCGAGGAGATGCGCTGGAGCGTGAGCGAAGCAATGCTGGCGACGATGGCCTGACGGCCATCGTTTCGCGCCGGCCGCCTTTGGCGACCGCCGCGAGTGGGAGTGCTCGTTGCATGGTTTTGTTGTGCCGCCCGGCGTACACGCCGCCGGGCGGCGCTTTGTTTGGGTGGGTCGTGCGAGATTTTTACGAGAGAGGTGCGCCTGCGGGCGAAGGGTGATGTGCCACCGGCAAGACTGTCTCGTGCCGCGGGCGGATGAACCGCCTCGCCGCCTGCGGAGTTGTGCACACGCCCAGGGTGACCCAAGACGGGGTTCCAAGGGGATGAAATCCCCTTGGGCGTTTCTTTCGCTTCTACGCTTTCCGCCAAAACGTAAACGCCGCCCGGTTGCCAGGCGGCGTTTGATGTTGTGGGTGGGATGTTACTTCACCGCCGCGCGGCGGGCCAGCAGCCAGGTGACGCCTAGGCAGAGCAGGGAGGCAACGGTCATGGACAGGGTGGCGACCTGTGCATTCATGGTGCCGAAACCAGACACCAACAACCAAGCTTTGCTCAATGCATCGTAAAAACCAGGGATCCAACGGATGAGGAACGCCAGCACAAACTGCAGCGCCACTGGGGAGAGAGCCAATGCAATCTTTACCCCTTTGTTGGCGCGGTAGAACGCCGTGGTGATGAGCCAACCGCCGGTCAGAGCCAGCAGGTTGAGCGCACCGCTCCAGACCACCCCCACCAGCCGCGCCCAGCCGCCATAGCCATCGTAAAAGTCGTTGAATAGGTTGCTTCTGATGGTGCCAATGCCATGGAAAACGGCATAGACCGCAATGTCGATGAGGGTGAAGGCCGCGGCTAGCACCAAAAACGATAGCGCCGTACCAAGGTAAAAATCCCGCCGGGTGACACTATTCGTGAGGCTGAAGCGGAACGATGACTTAAAGCTGTTGAGACCGACGACGAACAGAAAGATGACAGTTGCAAACTCCATGCCGTTCATGGTGCCGCGTTCACCGCCCGAGGGCAGCACCAATGGCAGGGATGCCAGCAGCATCACAGCAAGGATGACGCCATAGAAAATTGCACCAGCCCGTATGGTATCCATCAACTGGTATTTGGTCACTTTCAATGCTTTGTTCATGGTGTCCCTCCGTCAGTTGGTCAGGTCGAGGAAGAGCTTCTGCAGCGATGCCTTGCCCAGCTCCAGCCCCTGTTCGCGGGCCAATGCCCGGTCGGCCTCGGTGGGCCGCTCGCCTATGGTCACCTGGCGGAAGGCCCCCAGCGACTCGCCATGCAGCGCCGGCCGCCCCTGGGCGAAGGCATCCACTGCCGCCGCCGGGCCGGAGATCATGTAGGCCCCGTCCAGCAGTTCCTCCACCGGCTTCTGGCAGATGAGCTTGCCCTCCCGCAGCACGATAGCCTCCTCAATGAGGTCGGCAATCTCGTCGATGAGGTGGGTGGAGAGTACGATGGTGCAGGGTTTCTCGGCAAAGCGGGCGAGGAGCTCGCGGTAGAAGAGGTCGCGATGGCCGGCGTCCAGGCCCAGCACCGGCTCATCCAGCAGCAGCACCTCGGCACCGCTGGCCAGTGCCAGCACCAGCTTCAGGATGGAGCCATAGCCGGTGGAGAGGCCCTTAACGCGGGCGGCGGTGTTCAGTTTGAATTTCTCCGCCAAGCCACGGGCGTAGGCGCTGTCGAAAGCCGGGTAAAACTCCACCGTCCAGCGGAAGGTGTCCCGCACCCGCATATTGTCGGGGTACAGCCGCTGCTCCACCATGGAGAACAGCCGTCCCTGGGCGTCGGCATTCTCGGTCACATCCTGGCCATCCAGCTGTACGTCGCCGGCCGTGCGGAAGATCTTGTTGGTCACGATGTTCAAAAGCGTCGTCTTGCCCGCGCCGTTGCGGCCCAGCAGCCCATAGATGCGCTCGGGCTCCAGCGTCAGGCTCACGTCGTCCAGCGCGCGGGTCGCGCCGTAGGTCTTGGTCAGGTGCTCCACGGTGATGCGGCTCATGCCCCGGTCCCCCTTTTGATGAGTTCGATGAGTTCCTCCCGGCTGATGCCCAGTTTGCGGGCTTCCTCCAGCAGGGTCACGATGTAGTGGTCAAAAAAGTCTTCCTTGCGCTTATGGGCAATCTGCTCCCGCGCACCGGTGCTGACAAACATACCGACACCTCGCTTCTTGTACAAAATTCCGTTCTCCACCAGCAGGGCCATTCCCTTGGCCGAGGTGGCGGGGTTGATCTTCAGCGTCACCGACATCTCGGTGGTCGAGGGTACCTGCTCCTCCTCGCGGAACACGCCGCGCAGGATGTCGTCCTCGATGGCCTCTGCCAGTTGCAGGTAGATGGGCCTGTCGTCCCTGAAGTCCAGTCGCATGGGTTCATCTCCTGTTCGTTGGTTAAGTGGTTAGTTGCTTGTGTAATGAACTATAAAACAGAAGAACCCAGTTGTCAAGAGGTGTTGTGCATTTTTGAGGAGGGGTGGAAAAGTAGGGCGGATATCAAAAAAGCCGACGTTCGGTCGGCCATGTTGAACACGGATAGGGAGGGAGTATGGGTCTCCAGCGCCACACCATGGCCGGGGCTTCAGCGGGGAAGTGCTATTTGGTGATGAGGAACAGGCCCACCGCGCACACCAGCATCCCGACCATCTGCCGCAGGGAGACGGCCTCCTTGTAAAACAGCAAACCCACCACTAACAACACGCAAGCCAGGCTGATGTTGGCGACCAGGGAGCCAACGCTCACCTTCCAGCCCACGCGGTAGAGGTTGATGTAGCCAAACTCCAGCCCGATGATGGCCAGGGCCAGCGCTGCCGAGGTCCAGTTGACCTTGGAGAACTCGGCCAGCAGGTTTTTCTGGTTCCCGGTGAGGTAGTACAGCACCACGGACAGAACGGAGGCCAAGAAATAGGTGACCGAGAGCGAAGCAAATGCGTTCGCGCCTGCCGGTGTGGATTTCGCGCACACGTTGTACAGCGTGTTGGCACCCACGACGAGCAGTACCGGCCAAAGAACATTCCACATGATCCACATGCCCCCCCAAAAAACAAAACCGCAAACAAGGAACCTTGTTTGCGGTAGGTGTTCACCCGCTGTTTTTGGCACTATACCATGGATGGGCGGTGGTGTCAATTAACGGGAAGGAGTCACCCCCAGGCAAAAAGGACGCGCCACAGCGACAATGCACTGTGGCGCGCCGTGGATGCGAGGATAGATCCGTTTCTATTGGGCCGTGGCCGTCAGCGCCGGGTGCTCGGTGGGGCCGAAGCTGGCGTTGTCGCGGGCGTCAATCGTCAGGGTGTCGCCCTCAAAGCTGGCCGTGACCGTCAGCACGAAGGGCGACTGGATGCGCCGGAGGATGAGCGTCAGATGGCCGTCCTGCCAGGTGAAGGCGGCGGCGGTCTCCGCCAGGGTGCCATCAGGGCCCAGGGGCACGGTCACAAAGCCCTCGTCCCGGCCGATGAGCCACTGCCCGCTGCCCAGCAGCAGCGCGGCGGTGCCCTTTTCGGTCTCAGCGGTTACAGTGCAGCCCTCAGGTTGGAAGGAGAAGGTCATGGCCTTATAGCCAAGGTCGTTGGGCTGGAAGGCATAGCGCCGCCCGTCGATGGCGCGCTCCCGCTCGGGCAGGCGGCAGGCCTTTGGCGGGTCATAGTGCAGGCCATTGAGGCGCTTGCGCAGGGCCGTGCTGGCGGCAGGGTCCTCGGGCAGACTGTCCGTCAGGGCCGGCAGCAGGTGGGCCCACAGGTTGGTCATCACCTTCTGCATGTCATTGAGGCCGCTGTTGATGGCAATGACCAGATCCTGACTGGGGGAGACGATGCAGAACTGGCCAAACGCGCCGTCACCGCGGTAGACGCCCGCGGGCTGGCAGCGCCAGAACTGGTAGCCGTAGCCCATCGCCCAGTCAGCACCCTCGTTGGGGCCGTTTTCAATGTGCTTGGCGGTGGCTTCGTCTATCCAGGCACCGGGGATGAGTTGCTTGCCCTGCCACTGGCCGCGCTGCAGCAGGAATTGCCCAAAGCGGGCGATGTCCTCGGTGCGGATGGCCAGCCCAAACCCGCCCGCGTCGATGCCCTGGGGGCTCTGCTCCCACAGCGGGCCCTCGATGCCCAGGGGCTGGAAGAGCCGGGGGGTCAGGTAGTCGAGCAGGCGCTGTCCGGTCACCTTCTGCACCACGGCGGAGAGCATGTACGTCGCCCCGGTGTTGTAGAGGAAGTGGGTGCCGGGCTCAAAGACCAGCGGCGTTTGGAAGAACCCCTCGGCCCAGTTGCCGTTGGGATTCTTCATGATGAAGTCCATCGTGTCGGTCTGGTGGCCGGTGCCCATCATCAGCAGGTGCTTGAGTTTGAGCTTCTCCCACAGGGGGTCGAGCTTGTCCTTGTACTCCGGGAAGTAGTCAACCAGCCGGTCTTCCACGGTCAGCAAGCCTTCGGTGACGGCGAAACCCACGGCGGTGGAGGTGAAGCTCTTACTGAGGGAGAAGAGCATGTGCCGCAGGTCGGCACGGTAGGGGCTCCACCAGCCTTCGGCCACCACATGGCCGTGGCGCAGCACCATGAGCCCGTGCAGCTCCAGGTCGGTCTTGCCCATGGCATCCAGGAAGGCATTGATGGCGGCCGAGGGAATCCCCTGGGCCTCCGGTGTGCTGCGCGGCAATTCGGTTCGCATGGCAAATCCTTTCCCGCCCCATTGGAGGAGGCGTGTCACATCGTTTTGGCATTGCCGTGTATTCGCCGCCGGTTGGAAAAAACCCTGCATTGCCAACGACGGCCTCACACCCTATACTTGAGAAAAGGGGGATGACCCATGAAATCTTGTGAACACTGCCACCCCGAACGCCGGCGCGAACGGGAACCGGAAGAAATGACAAAGCTGGTCAGCCGCCTCAATCGCATTGAGGGGCAGATCAAGGGCATCCGCGCCATGCTGGAGGACGAGCGCTACTGCACGGACATCCTGACCCAGGTGGCCGCCGCCCAGCAGGGCCTGCGCAGTTTTGGCATAGAGCTCATGAAATCCCATATGAAAACCTGCCTGGTTGCCGAGGTTCAAGCCGGCAACGAGGAGGCCATGGACGAAGCCATTGAGACCATGCTGAAATTGTGCAAATAACCCGATTGTCCGTACCTTTCTCCACTTGCGCACATTGATGAATCGATTTACAATGATACCGATTTCATACGGCGAGGCAGCTGGCAACGATACCAGTACCCTTGCGGTGTCAACTGAAGCGGAAACACATTCCATCCGGTAACCACATCCGGCTTTTTGCCGGCAGGTTGGCAGACGGAATGGTTGCGTGCTCCGTTGCTTTTTCATTTTCATGTGCATTTCATATGGGGTGTTCCACCCTGTAGGGGTGGAACGGAATGGGAGAGAATATGGAACTGACGCTGAACAATGACTGGAAACTGGTGGAAGCGCCGCTGCACTGGCAGGCCGACCGCCTGCCCCTGGTGTTGGAGCGCCTGCGGGAAGCGCTGCCCTGCAGCCTGCCCTGCGATGTGCGCATGCCTCTCATGGCGGCCGGGCGGGTGGGCGACCCGGTGGTCGGTGACCGCTACGAGCAGAGCCGCTGGGTGGAGCAGCGCTCCTGGTGGTTCGTGCGCGATTTTACCTGGGACGGCGGAGACTGGGACCGGGTGGAGCTGACGCTTGACCGGCTGGATTTTGGCGCGGATGTGGCCCTCAATGGCCTGCCGCTGGGGCGGCACGACAGCGTGCACTTCCCCTTCGTTTGCGATGTGCGCCATGCCCTGCGCCCCGGCGCGAACCGCCTGACGGTGCGCCTGACGTGCGGGCTGGAGCGGGTGACCGACGAGGACCTCGCCAGCATTGACTGGGCCGTGTGCACCGAGGAGAGCAACGGCTGCCCCGAGCGCGGCGACCGCCGCCGAGCCTTCCTGCGCAAGCCCCAGTACACCGTGGGGTGGGATTGGGGCCCCCGCTGCGTCACCTGCGGCATGGGCTCTGCCACGCTGCGGGGCTTCCGGCGGGTGGCCGTGCGGCACGCCACCTTCGCCACCACCGGCCTTCATGAGGGCAACGCCACCGTGCGGGTGGATGCCGAGGTGGAAAGCCTGCTGCCCATCGCCACCCAGGATGGCGACGTGGAGGCCACCCTTGCCCTGGGCGGCCATGTGGTGGCCCGGGCCCAGGCGAGAGATGCGCTGTTGCAGTCCGGCGTCAACTTCTTCTCCTTTGCCCTGGCGGTGGAGGATGCGCAGCTGTGGTGGCCCAATGGCTACGGGGCCCAGCCGCTCTACACCCTCACAGTGACGGCGCGGGCCGGCGGGGCGGAGGAGACGCTGACCAAGACTGTGGGCATCCGCACGCTGGCGCTGGACACCGCCCGCATCGACGAGGACAGCCGGCGGTTCCGGTTTGTCGTCAACGGCGTGCCGGTGCAGGCCAAGGGCGGCAATTGGGTCCCTTGTGACAGCCTGTACCAGCGCATCCCCGACAGCAAATACGAGACTCTACTGCAGGAGGCCGCCGGGGCCCACTTCACCATGCTGCGGGTGTGGGGCGGTGGGCTCTACGAACGGGAGATTTTCTATGACCTCTGCGACCGGTTGGGCATTCTGGTCTGGCAGGACTTCATGTTTGGCTGCTCCCTGGTGCCCGACCACCGGGAGGACTTCCGCACCCTGGTGGAGCGGGAGCTCATCCACCAGACGCGGCGGCTCGGGAGCCGCGCGTCGCTGGCCCTCTTCTGCGGCAACAACGAGAACCAGCAGATCTTCCTGCCCTACGGTGAAAAGCTGGGCGGCCTGTGGGTGTACAACCAGCTGGCCCCGGTGGTGGTGCGGCGCTGCGCGCCCCAGGTGCCCTACTGGGCGTCTTCACCCTACGGCGGGCCGGACGCCAACAGCCATGAGGTCGGCGACCGCCACCACTGGGGGGACTGCATGATGCACCCGGAGATGGAACGGCGCATTACCCCCGAGGAGTACGACGCCGTCGCCAGCAAGTTCGTGTCGGAGTATGGCTACCCCGGCCCCTGCGCCATTGAGTCCATCCGGGAGTATTTCGGCGGCGCGCCCATCAACCGGGATGGCACCATTTGGGACCTGCACAACAACACCTTTGAAAAGCACACGGTGGCGGCCGGCATTGCCAAGCATTACACCGACCCGGAGGAGCTGTCGCTCACCGACTACCTGCGCTATGCCAGTGCCGTGCAGGCGCTGATGCTGGGCTACTCGCTGGAGGCACTGCGCAGCCACCGGGATTGCTGGGGCTCGCTCTTTTGGATGTACAACGACTGCTGGGGCGAAACGGGCTGGACGATCGTCGATTACTACCTCCGGCGCAAACCCAGCTACTACGCCGTGCGGCGGGCTTTTGCCCCGCGCAAGCTCACCATCCGCACCGAGGGCAACGAGGCCTTCGTGGTGGGGCAGAACGAGACCGCCGAGCCCCTGCGGCTGACGGTGGAATACGGATATACGTCCTTTGACGGGGAGGAACGGGAGACCGAGACCCGCGAGGTCGTGCTGCCACCTTTCCACAAAGCTGAGATGCTGCGCTTCCCGCTGGGCGACCGTGATGCCCGTGATGGCCTGTGGTTTGCCCGGGCCGAGGGGGTGGAGACGGTCACCCTGCACCGCCTGCCCCGTCGGCAACTGGCTGCCGGCCAGGGCGATGTGGTAGTGACCGACCAGCGCGACGAGGGCGCGGATCTCGTGTTCACCGTGCGGGCGCAGAGCTGGGCCCACCATGTGTACTTTGGCTTCGGTGGCGACGTGGTGACCTCCGACGAGTATTTCGACCTGCTGCCTGGGGATAGCCGCACGGTGGTCGCCCGTGGTGCGGCCGGCCGCACGGTTGAGGTTCGCTGCCTGTAATGGAAGGGCTTTGGGCCGCCACTGCCTGTCGCGGCCCGGTGGAAGAGGAGATTTGAAATGGGTGTGACGATCAAGGACGTTGCCAAGCGGGCGCGGGTGGGCGTGTCCACCGTCTCGCGGGCGATGAACAACAAGGGCTACGTCAGTGCCGAGGCCATGGAGCGCATCAAGCAGGCGGTGGACGAGCTGGGCTACCGGCCCGACCCCACCGCTCGGGCACTCATCCGCCGCAAGGTAGATATGGTGGCCCTCATTGTGGATTGCGCCCTCAACGAGACCTGGGTGCGGGTCATTACGAGCCTGGAGAATGAGCTCTTTGCTCAGAAGCTCATCTCCTGCGTCTTCATCCTCTCCGAGACGGGGGAGGAGGGCCGCGAGCGCTACCGCGCCGTGCTGGAGACGGTGCAGGAGCAGCGCATGAGTGGCATCATCTTCCTGGGGGGCGACGTTCACGCCCGGGATGAGGTGCTCTACGCCGGCCTGTTGGAGACGGACTACCCCATGGTCGGCATTGAGTGCTACATGCCCGACAGCATTGTGGTGGCCAGCGACCAGGAGGGGGCCGGGCGCATCGCCGCGCGGCACCTGCTGCGGCTGGGGCACCAGCGCATCGGTTTCCTGCGCGAGCAGGACGAGGGCGCGGCCCTGGGCATGCAGACCGGCTGGCGCAAGGCCATGCACCAGGCGGGCCTGCCGGTGGAGCCCTGGTGGGAGGTGCAGGCCGACCTGCCCACCCTGCCCAGCGCCAAGGAAGCCATGCTGCCGGTGCTGAGCCGCCCCGACCGGCCCACGGCGTTCCTCTGCTACAACGACGACATGGCCATGGGGCTGCTGAGCGCCGCATGGCAGCTGGGCCTGCGGGTGCCGGAGGATCTGTCCATCGTGGGGCACGACAACATGCCCTCGGCCGCCAACCTGTCGCCCGGCCTCACCACCACCAATCAGCCCGCCGAGCAGATGGCCCACCTGGCCATGCAGGAGCTGCTGGCCCGCATGGATGGCCGGGAGTGCATCGCCGGAAAGCGCCTCCTGGGCACCGAGCTCATCGTTCGCGGCACCACCGCGCCGCCATTCGGGGTGACCGTTGAGCCCACTGATGGGCAGGGCAGTTGCTGCGGCAAGCGGGGGGCGCAGGGCACAGCAGGGCAAGCAGCCCCACGGTGAACGGATAAACAAAAGGCCGCACCCTAGAATGTGGCTTTCATAGAGGAGTATGGTAAGGTGACAGGCTTTGGCCCGTCGCCTTTTCCTTTGCCCGTGCATCGCATTTGGATGCAAAAAGGCAATTTCCACGGGTGAAAGCCCCAGACCCTATGTTATAATGTTCATAGATAGACGGTAATTTGTTTGGTAGTTTTGAACTACAGGTTATTTGTATAATGGACATGAGGCGTTGAGATGAAACATCAAGGCACAAAAAGACTTGAAACCGATAGATTGATACTACGGCAATTCGTTATTGGTGATGCCGAGGCTATGTATAGTAATTGGGCAAGCGACCCCGATGTTACGAAATATTTGATGTGGCCATATCATAAAACGATTGAAATTAGCAAAACAGTATTAACTGATTGGACTAACCAATATGGTAAAGACGACTATTATCAGTGGGCTATTGTCTTGAAAGAAAATGGAGATACACCGATTGGCAGTATAGCGGTTGTTCATAAAGATGACTCTGTTGAAATGGTACATATAGGATATTGCATAGGGAAAAAATGGTGGAAGCAAGGAATTACATCTGAAGCTTTGGCTGCACTTATAAAGTTCTTTTTTGAGGAAGTAGGTATCAATCGTATTGAATCACGCCATGACCCTAAGAACCCTAATTCCGGAAAGGTAATGATGAAATGTGGCCTAAAATATGAGGGTACCCATCGTGAAGCTGATTGGAACAATCACGGGCGATGTGATAGCGCTATGTATGCCATCTTAGCCAAGGATTACAACGCAGTATAAGCATGACATGAAGCGATTAACTTCATTATTGCAAAATCATCATAAAGACACCTCAGTTTTTCAGAAGTGTTTCTCTCCCACAAGTAGTTCTCCCCGCCACCCACCCCAAAGGGTGTAGCCTTTTTGACTGTGTCACGCAGGTGCGTCGGGCCGCTCCTCCGCCTTTGAAGCCCTTCCCCGCCAAGCCTGCCACGCCAGCCGCCCGGCGAACCCCAGCAGCGCCACGCCCACCAGCACGTTCAGTGCGGTGAGCAACGCCGCCGGCAGAAACCGCCCCAGCAGCGCTCCCGCCCCCGCCACTGCCGAGAGGAAGAGCACTGTGGCCGCCACGCACCCCAGGGCGAAGGGAACAAGAGCTTGCCTGCCGCCGCTGGGGGCCTCGGCCACAAAGACCCCGCCCCAAAAGAGAATTGTCAGCGGGTTGGAGGCCGTGAATGCCAGCGCCTGCAGGAAGGGGCCACCAGCCACGGCGGGCAGCGCCAATCCGCCCAGCAACGGGTGGCCGGCTGCACTCAGCAGTGTGTCCGCGCCGAAGAGTGCCAGCACCCCGCAGCCCAGCCACCGCAGAGCCCGCTGCCTGCGGGGGCGGGTAAGCAGCGCGCCCACCCCAGCCCCGGCCAGTGTGAGGTAGAGCCCGTCCACCAGCGCCACCGCGGTCACTGACGCCAGCCCCACCCACAGGCCACCCTCGTTGGCGGTGTTCAGGACGAACAGGCACACCGGCCCCACCGATAGCTGCAGCAGCATGCCCAGACGCAAGCCGCGCAGGAAGAACTGGCCCATCGTCAGTACCGCACCGGGCGGTCTTTGGCGGTGGAGAGCACCACCATCGTGTTGCTCGCGGCCACCCCGGCCTGACCTTTGAGGTCGTGGGACAGGAACTCCTCCAAGCCGTCGGTGTCGGCCACCTGCACCTTCATCAGGTAGTCAAACGCCCCGGCGATGTGGTGGCACTCCAGCACGGCGGGGTGCTGGGCCATGGCCTGGCAGAAGGGCGTGATGGCCGCGGGCTCGGCCAGCCGCACCGACACGAAGGCCAGCAGCCGGTAGCGGGATTTTGCCCGGCGGATGCGCGCCGCGTACCCCTCAATGACGCCGGCGTCCTGCAGCTTGCGGATGCGCTCGGCCACCGCCGGCACCGAAAGGTTGACCCGTCGGCCAATCTCCGAGGTTGTGGCCCGTCCGTTGGCCGTAAGCTCTTCCAATATCCTCTCGTCGATGGTGTCCATTGTTCTTGCCTCCGCCGCTTTTGGAAGATCATAGCGCATTCCTCCAAAA
The DNA here is from genome assembly GCA_023398815.1 of Bacillota bacterium. Taxonomy (GTDB): domain Bacteria; phylum Bacillota; class Clostridia; order Christensenellales; family UMGS416; genus JAEYRA01. The sequence goes on along the minus strand of JAEWRW010000006.1, from coordinate 87,276 downwards.
AGAAAAGAGTTCAGGGAAAAAACCATACGATTTACGGTTGGAGGCTAACAAACATAAAAAACGTCGGCAGGGGACACGCCGTGCCCAGCCCTCACTGCTCGCGCGGCTCGTTTCGAGCGTGCCAGCCGGTGCCATAAGCCCGTATCCCGCTTCCAGCCCTTGTCAGCGGGCTAGACGGCCACCGCCTGGCGTTGCAATCGCCGGGGCCCGGTGCTATGATACTGTAAATTCCACAAAAGACGGGGGCCGCACATGGCTGACATTGTCCAGAGGATTGCGGCGCTCAAGCGGGAGCGCAACGCGGTCATCCTCGCCCATTACTACCAACAGCCTGAGATACAGGACTTGGCCGATGTCGTCGGCGATTCCTTCGACCTGAGCCGCCGCGCCCGGGACGTCGAGGCCGACGTCATCGTGTTCTGCGGCGTTTATTTCATGGCCGAGAGCGCTAAGATCCTCAACCCCACGCGCACCGTGCTGCTGCCGGTGCTGACGGCAGGCTGCCCCATGGCCGACATGGTGACGCCCGAGCACATCGCAGAGTTGCGCCAGCAATACCCCGAGGCGGCGTTCGTCTGCTACGTCAACTCGTCGGCGGCGGTCAAGGCCGCCTGTGACATCACCTGCACGTCCTCCAACGCCGTGCGCATCGTGCAGTCGCTTCAGGAACGGCAGGTCGTCTTCGTGCCCGACCGCAACCTGGGGCACTTCGTGGCCCGCCAGGTGCCGGAGAAGGAACTCATCCTCTTCCAGGGCTTCTGCCCCACCCACGAGCGGGTGACCGCCGACGACGTAGCCGCGGCGCGGGCCGCCAAGCCCGGCGCGCCGGTGCTGGTGCACCCGGAGTGCGCGCCCTCGGTGGTGGACGCCGCCGACTTTGCCGGCAGCACGGCCCAGATTCTGGAGTATGCCACCCGCAGCGAGGCGAAGGAGTTCATCATCGGCACCGAGCAGGGCATCCTGCACAAGCTTCAGGGGCTGAACCCCGGCAAGCAGTTCCATTTGTTGTCGCCGCGGCTGTTCTGCGTCAACATGAAGAAGACCCGGCTGGAGGACGTGGAGTACGCTCTGGAGCACGGCGTCCACGCCATTGAGCTGGACGAGGAGGTGGCTGCCGGCGCGCGCCGCAGCCTCACACGCATGCTGGAAGCATGACGGATAGGAGCACCCAGTGAAAAGAACGGTGTATGGCGGGCAAATCGGGGATTTGCCCCGCGAGCAATACGATGTGGTGGTGGTGGGCAGTGGCATTGCCGGGCTCTACTGCGCACTGAACCTGGACCCGAAACTCAAGGTGGCCGTGCTCAACAAGAGCGGCAACACCATCAGCAACTCCTACTATGCCCAGGGCGGCATCGCCGCCGTGGTGGAGCCGGAAGACAATTTTGAGAGCCATTTCGCTGACACGCTGGAGGCCGGGGCTTACCTGTGTGATGAGGAAGCCGTGCGCGTATTGGTGCACGACGGCCCCGCGCAGATTGCGCACTTGGTGTCCATGGGCGTGCCCTTCGATACCGACGGCACCGGCCACCTGCACGCAACCCGGGAGGGGGCCCACAGCTTCAACCGCATTGTACACTGCGGTGGTGACGCCACCGGCCTTGGGGTTACCCGGCGGCTGATGGAGATTGCCTTGACCCGCACCAACCTGACCGTGCGGGAGCATGTGTTCCTGATGGACATCCTGACCGACGGCAGCGGCCGTGCCTGCGGTGTGCTGACGGAGGAAGGCGGCCAGGCCCGCCGGTATGAGGCGCGTTCCATCGTCATCGCTTCCGGCGGCATCGGTCGGGTGTATCGCAACAGCACCAACGCCCGCTGCGCCACCGGCGACGGCATCGCTGCCGCCCACCGGGCTGGTGCGCGCCTGCAGGACATGGAGTTTGTGCAATTCCACCCCACGGCACTCATCCACCCCGACAGCCAGGGCCGGTTCTTCCTGATCTCCGAGGCCCTACGGGGTGAGGGTGCGGTGCTGCGCAACCGCCGGTGGGAGCGCTTCATGCAGGACGTGCACCCCCGTGCCGAGTTGGCCCCTCGCGACGTCGTCACCCGCGCCATCATCCGGGAGATGCAGCGTTTTGACCTGCCTCACGTATATCTGGATATCACCAGCAAGCCGCGCTCCTTCCTGTCGGCGCGGTTCCCCACGATCTATGAGGAGTGCATGAGCCGGGGCATCGACATCGCCCGGGACTGGATCCCCGTCATCCCCGTGCAGCACTACTTCATGGGCGGCATCGCCACCGACACCGAGGCCCGCACCACCGTGCCCGGTCTCTATGCCTGCGGCGAGGCGGCCCGCACCGGCGTGCATGGGGCCAACCGCCTGGCCAGCAACTCCCTGCTGGAGTGTCTGGTCTTTGGCCGCCGCTGTGCCGAGGACATCAACGGTGGCAGCAGTCCCGCCCCGGCATCGTCGGACTGGCAGCCAGATGGCGCGACGGCGGAGTATGGGGAGGACCTTGACGCCATCCGCACCGAGATTCGCAAGCTCATGACCCGCAAGGGCGGCATCATCCGCAACGCCACCGGCATGACCGAGGGCCTGACCCGCGTCGACGAGATTCTGGCGGGCATGGAAGGCGCGGCCCTGGCCGGTGCCAAGGCCAGGGAGACCTACAACATGGCGTCGGTGGCCCACGCGGTGCTGACCGCGGCGCTGGCCCGGCCGGGCAGTGTGGGTGCCCATTTCCGCGATGACCAACCCCAGGAGGATGACAGCGATGATTGACCGACGCATGCTCGACGACATTCTGACCCGTGCGCTGGCCGAGGACGTCGGCACCGGGGACATTACGACGCTGTGCACCGTGCCGGAGGATCGGGTGATCTCGGGCCGGTACATCGCCAAGGCCGCGGGCATCGTCTGCGGGCTAGGTGTGGTGGAGCGCACCTTTGCGCTCATTGACACCGGTATCCACTTCATCCCCCATGTGGCCGAGGGCCAGACCGTGGCCACCGGCACCGTCATTGCCGAGGTGGTGGGCAACGCCCGTAACATCCTGACCGGCGAGCGGGTGGGTTTGAATTTGCTGCAGCGGCTCTCCGGCATCGCCACGGCCACGGCCCAGGCCGTCGCCGCCGTCGATGGCACTCAGGCCCGCATCACCGACACGCGTAAGACCATCCCCGGCCTGCGGGTGCTGGAGAAGTACGCCGTTCGCGTGGGCGGCGGCTCCAACCACCGGTTCAACCTGGCCGACGGCATTCTCATCAAGGACAACCACATCGAGGCCGCTGGCGGCATCACCGCGGCGGTGCAGGCGGCCCGCAGCAACGCCCCCCACACGCTGAAGATCGAGGTCGAGGTGGAGAATTTCGACCAGGTGGAGGAGGCGCTGGCCTGCCGGGCCGACATCATCATGCTCGACAACATGAACCTGGAGGCCATGGCCGAGGCCGTGCGGCGCATCGCCGGCCGTGCGGTGGTGGAAGCCTCCGGCAACATGGGGGAGCGTGACCTGCGGGCGGTGGCTGCCACGGGGGTGGATCTCATCTCCATTGGCGCGCTGACCCACACCGTGCGGGCGTTGGATATCAGCCTGAAGCTGGGCTGACCGCGCCGCCTGCCACACTTTGACAGTTTGTGCATACCGTGGTAAAATTGCAACGGTAATTGCGTTTCATTGCAAATCTGATTGGGAGGCGGGGCCACTTGATCCATCACATCACAGGCAGAGCGGCCGCCGTGTTGGTGGGCGTTCTGTTGCTGTGCCAGCCGGCTGCGCTGGCGCTGGAACCGTCGACCACCGTCGGCACCCAGAGTGTTAAGACCACAGCTACCTTCACCCGCACCATGAAGAAAGGGTGCAAGGGGGACGACGTTAAGAGCCTGCAGAAACGGCTGAAGACGCTGGGATACTACTCATCCACCGCCGACGGCAAGTTTGGCTCCGGCACCGAGAAGGCCGTCAAGGCCTTCCAGAAGAAAAAGAAACTGAAACAGGACGGCGTGGTGGGCAAGACCACCTTCAAAGCCATCTATGCCACTACTACGGCGCCCCCCACCCCCACCCCCTCGGTGGACCCCACCAAGAGCGGCGGGTATGACAACCAGGTGACCCTGAAGAAGGGCGACCGGGGCAGTGACGTGGTGGACCTGCAGACGGCTCTGAAGAAGAAGGGCTATTTCACCGGCACCGTCACCGGCATCTTCGGCTCGGAGACCAAGGACGCCGTGTCGCGGTTCCAGCGCTCGGTGGGGCTGGATGGCGATGGTGTGGCCGGCAACTACACGCTCTCGGCGCTCTATACGCTGCTCAACCCGCCCGACGACATGGATACCATCCCCACCTGGTCGGTCAGCCTCTATCCGTCCTGCCTCATTGGCATAGAGAAGCTGACCTGGGCACAGGCCGACACCAGCGCGGCCTTTCCGCGTAAGGCTGACGCCACCGTCATTGACGTGCAGACCGGCTACAGCTTCCGCGTGCGGCGCACCGGCGGCACCCTGCATGCCGATGTGGAGCCGCTGACTGTGGCGGACACCGCGGCGTTCACCATGGCCGTGGGCAGCTATTCCTGGGCACGGCGGCCCATCTGGGTCGTCGTCAATGGCCGGCGGCTGGCAGCGTCCATGAATTGCATGCCCCATGGCTACGACTCCCTGGATGATAACGATATGTGCGGGCAGTTCTGTATCCATTTTGTGGGCTCCCGCACCCATGGTTCCGGCAAAGTAGACCCCGACCACATGGCCGCCATCGAGGTGGCCTACGAGGCCGGCAAGAGCCTGCCCGATGCCCTGAAGGACATCGTGTACGACGATGACGGCGGCGTCAACCAGCAGATGTCACCGAGCTGAGGGGAGGCTTCGCCTCTTTTCATGGCACAATCCTGTTGTTTCGTGGCCCCGGACAATTGTCCGGGGCCTTTTGATATCCGTCGGGCCATCGCCGGCGGATTGGCCGATGGGACGGGGTCTCCGGCGGGCCGTTTTTCGTGATCTCTGTGTACAAAAGGGGAGGACGGTGGTGGCAATTCGTGGTAGAATGGACGGGAAACGACGAACCATGGGAGGCAGCGATGATACTGCAGCAAAACAGCAAACTCCTGATCATGGGCGACTCCATCACCGACTGTGGACGTACCCAGCCGGTGGGTGAGGGCCTGTTCCTGCCCTACGGCAACGGTTGGGTCAACGTGGTGGTGGGCCTGTTGGGGGCCTTCTACCCCGAGCGGCGCATCCGCGTGGTCAACATGGGCACTTCCGGCCACACCGTGCGCGACCTCAAGGACCGCTGGCAGCGCGACGTGTTTGACCAGAAGCCCGACTGGGTGGCCGTGATGATCGGCACCAACGACGTGTGGCGGCAGATGGACTCCCCCCTGATGCCCGAACAGCACGTGGGGCTGGAGGAATACCGCGCCACCCTCGAGCGCCTGGTGGTCGATACCCTGCCCAAGGTCAGCGGCATGGTGCTGATGACGCCCTTCTACGTGGAGCCCAACCCCGCCGACACCATGCGCGCGCGTATGGATGAATACGGCGCGGTGGTGCGCGCCATCGCCCAGGCCCACGGCACCCTGTTTGTGGATACCCAGGCGGTCTTCAACGGCTTGCTGGCCAACTACCATTCGTCCTACGTCTGCTGGGATCGCGTCCACCCCGGCATCATCGGCCACACGGCCATTGCCCACGCGTTCCTGGATGCCATCGGCTTCCGGTGGGACGCCGCCCAGTAACCCCACCCCGTGACGAAACCGCCCCAGGGCGGAGAATGCAAGAAAGAAGGAATCCAGATGTTTCGAGTTGCAATGCTCAGCAGATGGCACGTGCACGCCGAGGGATACGCCAAGGAACTGGCCGCCCTGCCCAATGTGAAGATCACCGTGGTGTGGGACGAGGACGCCGCCCGCGGCCAGGCCTGGGCCCAGGAGTTGGGCGCAGAGTTTGAACCCGACTACCGCAAGGTGCTGGCCCGTGCCGATGTGGATGGCGTGGCCGTGGTGTCGCCCACCAGCATGCATGAGGAGCTCATTGTCGCCGCCGCCCAGGCCGGCAAACACATCTTCACCGAGAAGGTGATGTCCTTCACCCTGGCTGAGGCCAACCGCATCGCCGCCGCCGTCAAGAAGGCCGGCGTCAAGTTTGCCATCAGCTACCCCCAGCGGGGCTGGGCCAGCCGCCAGACCCTCAAGAAGGTGCTCGACAGCGGCGCTCTGGGCCAACCCACGCTGCTCCTCATGCGCACCAGTCACAACGGTGCCACGGCTGGTTGGCTGCCGGATGCGTTCTTTGACGTGAAGCTGGCCGGCGGCGGCGCCATGATGGACTTCGGCGCTCACCCCATGTACCTGTCGCGCTGGATGCTGGGCAAGCCCGTGCGTGTCACCAGCCTGTTCAATTCCTTCACCGACCGCCCGGCGGAGGACAACGCCGTCTCCATCGTGGAGTTTGAGAACAAGGCCATGGCCATCGTGCAGACCAACTTTGTCTGCGACCATTGCCCCAACACCTTCGAGGTGCACGGCACCAAGGGCTCGGCCATCGCCGAGACGCCCGACAGCCCCGTGAAGGTGACGACCCCCGGCGCGACCGTGGACGCCAACGGCTTCACCACCGAGCCGGCCGAGGCCCTGCCCAGCCCATGTGTGCAGTGGGTGGACGCTTGCGTCAATGGCGGCGACACCCTCTATGGCATCGATGACGCCGTCGCCCTCTCGGAGCTCATGGAGGGTGCGTACAAGTCCTTCCGCGAGAAGCGCACCGTGGAGTTCGCCGAGTTGGCGAAGTAACCCGAGTGAAGCCAAAGCGCCCGCCGGTTGCAACGACGGGCGCTTTCCTTATCGGCACAATCGGCGCATAGGATGCCGCTGGGCGCAACCATAATCCAAACACCACAAGAGGAGCACCGCATGGTCAACGAACAATTTCAATTAGGCCCAAGTGAGGTGGAACGATATCTGGATCGGCTGGAGTTGCCCCAGGGGTTACCGCCCACCATCGAAAACCTCAAGCGCATCCAACAGGCCCACCTGGCCCACATTCCCTATGAGAATCTGGACATTCTGCTTGGGGTTCCCCTGTCGCTGGATGGGGCGAAACTCTATGACAAGATGATCGTCCGCCGGCGCGGCGGCTACTGCTTTGAGGTGAACGGGCTGTTGAATTGGCTGCTCCTTGCCCTGGGGTACCGGGTCACCTCCTACGCCAGCCGGTTCGTGTTCCCGGGCCAACCGCCCCAACTGCGGCGGCACCGGGTGCTCCGGGTCGATTTCGACGGCGTCTCCTACCTGGCCGACGCGGGGGTGCGAAACGAGTCGCCTCGCTATGCGCTGGAGCTTGCGGAGGGCAAAGTGCAGAGCGACGGCATCTGCGAGTACAGGTTCACCCGCGATATGCGGTTGGGCTGGGTGTTTTGGCAGCGGAAGGAGGGGGAGGACTGGCGCACGGTCTTTGCCTTTGAGGAGACCCCGCAGTACGAGGTTGACTTCGTCATGCCCAACTATTACTGCGAAACCCACCCCCAATCCCCTTTCATCGATTGCCCTCACCTGTCCATTTTCCCCACCGGTGGCCACATCACCATCGCCGACCATACCTTCACCGTGTCCCAGGGCGACACCATCACCGAGCGGTACGAGATTGAGACCGAGGAGCAGTTCTCGGCCCTCTGCCGGGAGCATTTTGGCCTGGTGCTGGAGAGCTTCCCGCCCTTTGGCACCGCCCGGCAGGGGGCGGTGCGGTGGTAGGGGGGAGGAGGAGGTAGCCCTCGGTTATTCGCTCCGGAATAGCTGGATTGCCCACGAAGGGCGCTGCCGCGGGCGGCACTTTTGGTAAGCGCCAAAAGTGCCCAAAAGCGCCTAGGAGCGCGGGCGAACTTCCCAAGACCGGACGACCGGCACGAGGCGACTACCAGAGGGCGGTAACTCGCCTTCCCTTATGCTCCGCAACGGGAGGCTCAAACATCCCGCCCCCAGACGCCTGGGATGGCGTCAAGCCAAGCGCCGTGATGGCGACGCTTTCGTCGCCATAGCCGCACGATGCGGCGTAAGGCGCGCGGGCTGTCGCTAGGTTTGCTGCCGCCAGTCGTCAGGGAGAAACTCGCAACGCACCCGTGAGGATAGCAAGGCCAACTCCCGCTGCGTGAGCAACCCTTCGAGGCCGCCGGGCGATTCATTCGCCCAAGGTACGGAGTAGCCCGTCCGTGGCACTCGGCTCTCTCTCGCGTGAGCGCGTTTCCCCCGTAAAATCCCCGCCACGAGACAAACAAATAAGAAGCCGTCCGGCGACCTGTGCGCCGGACGGCAGTGCATATGCGGTGACGAGAACCGTCCTAACTCGAACGCGTCGCGCAGCGGCGCGTTCGACTCACTTGTGGGGAGCCGCCCCCACCGCGAAGAACTCCAGCATCTCCTCCCCGGTGTTGCGGATCTGGTGGTACTGGTTGACGCCGATGAACACGATGTCACCATCGCGGATGGGCTGGGTCTCGCCATCGATGACGATCTCCCCCCGGCCGGAGATGATGTAGTAGATCTCCTCGTGGTCGTCGTGCACGTGGTTGTGGTACTCCAGCGTGGGCTGCAGCAGCGCACGGGCGATGTACATCATCGACTCCATGCAGGCGGTGGGGCGGTTGTCGCCGGGCTTCTTGGCCGACAGCAGCTGCCAGTCAATGCCCGCGTCGTGGGCGATGCCCGGGGCATGGTCTCTCCAGTTGGCCTTAATCATGGTGCCTGTCCTCCTTAGGGCCGTACGGCGGTGCCGTCGGGCAGTCGGGTCAGCGTCCAGCTGGGCAGCTCATGGAAGCAGGGGTACTTCTTGGCCGCTTCCTCGTTGATGTCCACGCCGAAGCCGGGTTTGTCCTCCACATACACGAAGCCGTTCTTCACCTTCGGCACGCCGCTGAAGACTTCGTTGATGGGCTCGCTCTCGTCGATGCCGCACCACTCCTGAATGCCAAAGTTGGCACTGGCGAGGTCGAGGTGCACGTTGCAGGCGTGGCCCACCGGGGAGACATCGCCAGGGCCGTGCCAGGCTGTGCGGATGCCGTAGGCCTCGCAGAGGATGGCGAGCTTGCGCGCCGGGGTCAGGCCGCCGATCTGGCTGATGTGCACGCGGATGAAGTCGATGAGCCGCTCGCTCACGATGGCCGTCCACTCCATGGGGTTGTTGAAGAGCTCGCCCATGGCCAGCGGCACGGCGGCGTGCTGGCGGATGTGGCGGAACCAGTCAACCTGTTCGGGCGGCAGCGCGTCCTCCAGGAAGAAGAGGCGGTAGGGCTCCACGGCCTTGGCGAGGCGCACGGCTTCAATGGGCGTCAGGCGCTCGTGCACGTCGTGGCAGAGCTCCACCTCGAACCCCAGCTTGTTGCGCAGGTGCTCAAACATCTTGGGCACCGAGCGGGCGTAAGCCAGCGCGTCAAAGGGCGCGTCCTTCAGCTTGTTGGCGCGGGGGTCGTTGATGTAGCGCATGTCGAAGGTGCTGGACCCGTCGGGGCTATTGAGGAAGTTCATCTTGCCGCCGTAGCCGCCCATCTGGCAGCGCACGTACTGGTAGCCCTGCTCCATGTAGCGGCGGACGTTGTCCTCCACCTCCACCGGGTCACGGCCGTCGGCGTGGCGGTAGACCGGTGCGCCGTCGCGGCACTTGCCACCCAGCAGACGGTAGACCGGTACGCCCGCTTCCTTGCCCAGGATGTCCCACAGGGCCATGTCACAGCCTGACATGGCATTGAGGAGGTCGGGCCCGTTGCGCCAATAGGACGAGCCATGGGCCACCTGCCAGATGTCCTCAATGCGGCGAGGGTCGCGGCCCAGCAGCAGCGGAGCCATGTACTCCTCGATGGCGGTGACGACGACCTTCCACCGCTGGGTGAAGGTGGCGCAACCCAGGCCGTAGAGGCCGGGCTGGTTGGTGTCGATGCGCACGACGATCAGGTTGGAGCCGTCGGGCGCGCAGGTGATGGCGCGTACGCCGGTGATGCGAAGCTCGGACATGGGGTGCCTCCTTTTATTGCTGTTCGCGTTCTTTCACTTGTGCCATGAATTCATCTGTGACGACGGGGCGGCCCCAACCCATGCGGGCGGCGTTTTCAAAGTCGCCCTCGGGCATGCCGGGAAGGATGAGCCCGCCATCCACACGCACGGTGGTGCCGGTGATGTAGCTGGCCTTGTCGGAGGCCAGGAAGGCGATGACGTGGCCATTCTCCCGCGGGGTGCCCAGGCGGCCCACCGGGATGCGCACACCCAGGGAGTTCTGCCAGCGGCCGCCGTCCTCCCGCACGATGGTGGCACCGGGGGCCACGCAGTTGACGCGGATGCCGAAGGGGGCCAGGTCCATGGCAATGGACTCGCAGGAGCGCTTGAGCGCCGCCTTCATGCCGCCGTAGACGAGGTCGTCGGGGTAGGCGCGCTCGGCACGGGAGGAGGTGATGAAGATGATCGTGCCCTTGATGCCGTTGACGACCATGTGCCGGGCGGCCGCACCGGTGGCCAGCATATAACCGCGGTAGTTGAGGTGGTAGATTTTGTCAATGCCCTCGGCCGTCGCCAGCAGGATGGACTCCCGCGAGTTGGTGCCGGCGTTGTTGACCAGCAGATCGAGGTGCCCCAGGTCGGCGATGGCGTGCTTGACGGTCTTCTCCGGCACATCGGCCTCGCTCAGGCTGGCCTGGTAGACGAAGCAGCGCCGGCCCAGCGCCTCAATGGCGGCCTTGGTTTTCTCCGCTCCGTCGGGGTTGCTGCCATAGGTAATGGCCACGTCGTAGCCTTCCTCGGCCAGCACCTCGGCAATGCCTTGGCCAATGCCGCTGCTGCCGCCGGTGACCAAGGCGGTTTTCTGTGTGATTTCCATGTGCGTTCTCCCTTTCCCGCGGGGGATGGTGCCTCCCCGCCGCAATTCCCGGCCTCTGCCGGTCATACTCGGTTATGATTCGCCTTCTGTCGCCCATTCCCTGCCAAAAATCCAGCATAATGGCAGATGCATAGACAATTCGGGCGGCGTACCCGGGGGCAATCGGCGCATAGGGATAGACAGGTGATGCACATGGTACGAAATTGGAAACTGTGGGGAACGATGGTACTGCTGGCGGCGCTGCTCATTGGCGCGGTGCGCATGGGGCGCGCACCGGCTGACCCGCTGCTACTGGGAGGTGGCCTGCACGAGGGGGTGGCAGTGTCCGCGGATGACGCGTCGCGCACGGTGTTTGGCACGCCTGAAGGGCAGGAGGCGTGGGCCCGGTTCCGGCGGCCGTCCTCCACCCCGGCGCTGGCGCTGCAATACGACGGCGACGCACTGCTGGCCGTCTACGAGAGCGGCCAGACCGTCTCCTATGCCAAGCCGGAGGAGGTCATTCATGGCTATCTGGCGCTGTTGGGGCAGGCCTCCAACCTGGAGGGATACAGCGCGAGGTGCGGCTCGGTGGGTGCGGGCACCACGCCCTATTCCTACGCTTGGAACCTGTTGACTGATGAGGCGCGGGACAAGCTCTCGCTGGATGACTTCCTGGATTCCTTCGCTGGGGTGGGGGCGCTGACACCGCTGGCGCTGGAGCCGCTGCAGGTGGGGGAGGACGAGGCCGTGTACTGGGTGGAGCTCGAATACATCCAGGCCGGACGGCAGAGCACCAAGCCCCAGCCCACGGCGTTCTGCTACTGCTATGGGCTCATCGTTGTGCGCCATACCGCACGGGATGGCTGGCGCATCCAGTCCACAGACTACCTGCCCGAGGACTTCCTGTGTGCGCCGGAGCATGGTTGGGCCTGGGAGGCACAGTCCTTCGTGTCCATCCTCTATGGCGATCAATATGGCCTGGTTGACAGCGTGGACTTGGTGGACCACCAAAACAGCCGCACGTCCGTCTTTGCCAGCGGCGACGGGCGGGAGTATCGCTTTGACTTCCTGCGCGCCACCGACGGCATCGACCGGCTGGTGGGTGAGTGGGTACAGCGAGGTGGGGACTGGCAGGAGACCTCGCTGCTGCGGGGGGACGACCGCGTCTGGAAACTGACGCCCGACAGCCCCGCCTTTGCGCGTTAACCCGGCTGGCGGTAGTGGATGAGCAGTGACAGCCGCGCCGGGCCGTCGCCGTCGTTGCGGTAGCCATGGGGCATGTCGCACTGGAAGCGGATGGCGTCGCCGTTGTGCAAGGCGTATTCCTCCTCGCCCACAAAGATGGTCACATCCCCCTCGAAGACCGTCACGAATTCCTCGGTCTGCTGGCCGTGAGCCTCGGCGTGCAGCTCCCCACCCGCGTCAATGGCCACGCTGTACAGCTCAAAGGGCTGCCCCTCATCATAGGGAAAGAGCGGGTAGGTGCGAAACAACCCGTCGTCCTGCCCCACCGGCCGCAGGTCCGCCGCCCGGCGCACCTCGGTGTTGCGCTGGGGGGGCAGCAGCAGGCTGGTGAAGGACACCTTCAGCCCGTTGGCGATCTTCCATACCGTGGCGATCGTCGGGCTCGATTCCCCCCGCTCAATCTGGCCCAGCATGCTTTTGCTGACACCCGTGAGATCCGAGAGCTTATCGAGACTCCAGCGACGCTCCTCCCGCAGGGCCTTCAGGTTTTCGGCCAGGGCTGCGTGGGCTTGTTCCATGCAAATTCCCCCTTGTGCGCGATAACGCACATGTGTATAATAAAACAAACGTGCGCGATGACGCACTTTTGAACAGTATACCACATTGACTGGGGGAACGACCATGCTGCAATGGTTTGCTTTGTTGTCCTACGCGCTCATCTGTATCTTCACGCCCGGGCCCAACAACATCATGGCGCTGGCCATGGGCCACCAGGTGGGGTGGCGGCGCACGCTGCCCTTCAGCCTTGGGGTGTTTGTGGGGTTCCTGCTGGTGTTGTGGGCAGGCTGTGCGGCCAACGTGGCGCTGGCCGCGGTTCTGCCGCGCCTCACCCTGGTGATGCAGGTGGTCGGCGCGGCCTACATGCTCTTCCTGGCGTGGAAGATGGTGCGCACTATCAACCAGCCGGAGAAGGAGGGGGCAGTGCAGGCGTGCCCTTTGGCACGGCCATCGCGCTGCAGTTTGCCAACCCCAAGGGGGTGCTCTTTGCCCTGACGGCCGCCGGCAGCTACTTGCTGCCTCTGGCGGGCGGGGCGGTACTGGCTTCGGCTTTGTGTGTACCGGTGGCGGCCCTGTGCCTGGGCTCCACCCTCTGCTGGGCCTTCTTTGGTGATGTGCTGCGCCGCTTCCTGCGCCGTCACCGGCGTCCGTTTTACTGGGCAATGGCCGCTTTGCTGGCGTTGTGCGCGGTCAGTCTTTTCCTGTAACGGCAGCAGAAACAGTTTTTTTGCATTTTGTCTAGCACATTTCTGTTACTTTGAGAAAATCGCTCTTATTTGCGTTTGAAGGTGGGCACATATAAGGGAGCAAAGTGGAACCGGGAGGGTCGTGCTGTGACGATTCCGACAAAGGGGCCGGAGAGTACCGATCAAGTGGAGCAAAATCTGGTGGCGATGCCAGCCTCGGTGGAGGCGGTGGTGTCCGACGACCAGATGACTGCTTATGTTGTGTTGCACCCGCCTGTCAATGGTGGGGCAACGGTGACTGCCCAAGACATGGCCGCGGCCTTGGTTGCCAAGCGGGTGAACGCGGGCATCCAGCAGGAGGTCATCGACAAACTGGCGCGGGAGCCGGAGTACAACCGCATGATCCCCGTGGCCGTTGGGGTACCGGCGCAGGAGGGACACAATGCTTCCCTGGATTACAAGATAGCCCTGTCGCTGGAGCATAAACCCCGGGAGCGGGAGGATGGCACCGTCGATTACCGCGACCTTGGGCTCATCAATAGTGTCACAGCAGGGCAAGTGTTGTGTGTATTGATCCCGGCGGTGAAGGGCACACCGGGCTACACCGTGCTGGGCAAGCCGCTGCTGCCAGCCACGGTGAAGAACGTGCTGCTGCCCCTGGGCAAGAACACAAAAATCCTGGACGACCAGGTGACGCTGGTGGCCGCCATCGCGGGTCACGTTGACTTTGCCAATGGCAAAATCAACGTGCTCAATGTGTTTACGGTCAATGGCTCGGTTTGCAACGCCACCGGCAATGTGGACTTTGATGGCAGCGTCATTGTCACCGGTGACGTCATGCCCGGGTTTCGCGTGCGGGCGACCGGCCGCATTGAGGTCACAGGCTTTGTGGATAACGCCACGCTGGAATCGGGCAGTGACATCAAGATCAACGGCGGCATCAAGGGCCGTGGGCGAGATCCCATCCGGTGCGGAGGGAACCTGAAGGCCCTGTTCATTGAGAACGCCGAATTGCTGGTTACTGGCGACGTGAGCGCCGACGTCATCATGCAGTCTACCATCCGCTGCGGCGGCGCGCTGAAAGCCGAGGGTAAGCGCGGCGCCATTTTGGGTGGCTTCTACGTGGTGGCCCAGTCGGTGTTTGCCAACATCGTCGGCACCCCCAGCAGCCTGGCCACAACCTTTGAACTGGGCATTGACCCCATGCGCAACGATCGGCTGAAGGAAGTGGAGAACCGCCTGCGCATGCTGGAAAAGGAGAGCCAGAAGGTGGCGCAGATCGTGGGCATGCTTCAGCCCCTGCGGGATTCGGGGCGCATCACCCCCGAGCGGAACGCCATGCTGGACAAGGCCATTGTGACCCACGAGAGCATGATGGGGGAAATGCAGGCCCTGCGCCAAGAGCTGGCCACCTTACGCCAGGAGATGCAGAGCTACACCACCAGTGCCCTGGTGTGCAAGCGCGAACTCTACATGGGCGTCAAGCTGACCATCGGCACGACACCCTACGTGGTGGGGCAGGATCTTCTTCGCAGCCGTCTGCACCTCAGCCCCGAGCGGGAGATCGTCATCACTACCATTTGATTGGCCTTTCGCGGCTGCCGCTGTGGCGACAGCCGCGATTCAGAGTGCTTGTTCTATTTCATCGTATCGTCCGCCGCGCATGTCGCCGAACGATAACAAGTGATCGTGTTCATGCGGATTTTTAGGGATGCGTTTCGCCTGCAGGCGGGAGTTTGGCTGTTAGTGTTCACGTCTGCAATTGTTCCCTCCCGTCGGATAAAACGGTGTTACCCCCGCACCACGACAGACGATTCCTTAGAATCGTTGAGAGTGGTGCGAGCAACACGCAGTGTTGCGACGGGGCGCTCGGCTCTTTTGATTTTTTCCCGTATCGACTGTTTTGACAGGCTGATGCCGTCAGCTGGACGGCGCACCACGGGCGTGCTATGCTGATGGCACGCCCATTTTCATTGCAGGAGGGGATTCCATGTTGATTCAAAAACAAGAGCTGTTGCCCGAGGTGCGGGAACATATGCGCGGCGGCGACGGGGCGGTACAGCTCTTCCAGACGCCGCAGGAGAAGCTGCCCGCGGGCACACGCCTGTCTGCCGTCATTGAGCTGCCACCCGGTGCGTCCATCGGTGCCCACGCCCATGAGAAGGAGACCGAGGTGTTCCACTTCATCGCCGGGGAGGGCGAGGTGGACGACGACGGCACCGTGCGGGCTGTGCGCCCCGGCGACACACTGACCACCGGCGGCGGGGCCAGCCATGGCGTGCGCAACACCGGCAGCGAGCCGCTGCGGTTCTTCGCCATCATCGTGCTCAACGCGGATTAGCGAAGCACCAAGCCCGTGCGGTTGGGGCACACCTTGCGGCAGGCGTAGCAGTGGATGCGGTATTCGTTTTTGCCCCGCGTGCCAAAGGCATGGCCGTGGCAGGCCAGTTGATCGATGAGCTCGCCATCCAGGGCGTGAACGGGACAGGCGTCCACACACCGCCGGCAACCGGGGATGCAGGCTTGGTAGTCTGCCAGTGGGTCGGGGGTCAGTTCCGCCTCGGTCAGCACGGCGCTCAGCCACATCATGTTGCCCAGCCGGTCGTTGACCAGCAGGGTGTTGCGGCCGATGTGCCCCAAGCCCGCCAGTTCCCCGGCGTGCTTCAGGCTAATGGTGCCGCGGTAGCGTTCGGTGCGCTCGTCCCAGTTGTCGGGGTAGTTGCTGGCGATGGGCAGACTGACCGCGCCCCCCTCCATCATGGCCTGGGCCAGCGCCGGGGCCATGTGGTTCATGCGGTCGGCGCAGTAGTTGCGGGTGACCCAATAGGGGCTGGTGGATGCCGCGTCCAGCGTGGCGGGGTTGAAGTGGCAGGCCAGCACCACGACGGACCGGCAGCCGGGCAACACATCGCGGGGGTGGTAGCCTTGGGGCGCGGCGGTGAAGCGCTCTACCGGCGCGATGCCAACAAGATCCGCGCCCAGTTCCCGGGCCATTGTTTTGACGGTTTCGGCGGTCAGCATGGTGTTCTCCTCTGGTAGTCTACTGCCATGATGAACATTTCGTGCGCTCTTGTCAACGGGCATGGCGGCCCGGTGAGCCGCGGGCCGCTTCCCCACCATTATTGGGACGAAAGCGCCGCAGGCATGGCCTGCGGCGTTTGTGTTGGTTTGGGGGGAGGGGGAAACTTAAAGATCCTGGAACAGCGCGGTGGAGAGGTACCGCTCGCCGGTATCGGGCAGCAGTGCCACGATGAGCTTGCCGGCGTTCTCGGGCCGACGGGCCAGCTCGATGGCCGCGAAGGTCGCGGCGCCCGAGGAAATGCCGACGAGCAGACCCTCGGTGCGGGCCAGCAGCCGGGCCGTGGCGATGGCGTCCTCGCCCTTCACCGGCAAGATTTCGTCGGGTACGGTGGCGTTGAACACGGCGGGCACAAAGCCCGCGCCGATGCCCTGAATCTTGTGGGGGCCGGGCTTGCCGCCGGAGAGGACGGGCGACTCGGCTGGCTCCACGGCCACGACCTTCACTGAGGGCTTTTTGGCCTTCAGTGCCTCGCCCACGCCGGTGATGGTGCCGCCGGTGCCCACGCCACCCACGAAGAAGTCCACCGCACCGTCGGTGTCCCGCCAAATTTCCTCCGCCGTGGTGACACGGTGGATGGCCGGGTTGGCCGGGTTCTGGAACTGCTGGGGAATGACGGCGTTGGGGATCTCCTTGGCCAGCTCCTCAGCCTTGGCGATGGCCCCGCGCATGCCCTCGGCACCGGGGGTCAGCACCAGCTCGGCGCCCAGCATCTTCAGCAGGTTGCGGCGCTCCAAGCTCATGGTCTCGGGCATCGTCAGGATGATGCGGTAGCCGCGGGCCGCCGCCACAAAGGCCAGGCCAATGCCGGTGTTGCCGCTGGTGGGCTCGATGATGACCGAACCTTCCTTGAGAAGGCCGCGATCCTCTGCGTCCTTGATCATGGCGTAGCCGATGCGATCCTTGACGCTGCCGGCGGGGTTGAACGCCTCAATCTTCAGGGCCAGGTTGGCCTTGAGGTCCAGCTTCTTCGTCAGGTTGCTGGGGGCGAGCAGGGGGGTGTTGCCGATGAGATCGGTCAAACTCTTGGCGATGTTAGCCATATTGTCAGCTCCTTCACGGGTTTAATATTCTAGTAAATACACTGGATTAGTAGTGTTTTGCTTGATAATATTATATGCCCATCCTGGAATGCTGTCAACGGAAGAATGAAAGAATGATTTTGTTACAAGTAATACATGCCGGTGTCGGTGGCCTGGCGGTATTCGGCCACCAGGTCTTGCAGCGTTCGGTGGTTCAGGTATTGGTCGACAGCGTCGTTGAGGGGGGAAAAGAACTCCCGCCACAGACAGCGCTCCACGGCGGTGGCCAGCGGGGCAGGCGGATCGGTCAGCAAGAGGTCGCCCTCCAACAGCGCTACCAGCACGCCCAGGTGAATCTGTGCGGGGTCCATCGCCAGGAGGTACCCACCCTGCGCGCCCTTGACGGCCCGCAGCATACCGGCCTTGCGCAGGTCGGCGGCCACCTGCTCCAGGTATCGGGGGGAGATGCCCTGCCGCTCGGCTACGGCAACCAGCGGCATGGCTCGGCCCGGCTCTTGCAGTGCCAGGTCCAGCAACAGCCGCACGCCATATCTGCTTTTGGTAGAAAGCTTCATCGTTTCGTTCCCATCATATGGCGTAGTCCGGCGGTTCCTCGCCCTGGGCCTGGCAGCGGGCCGCCAGGGCTTGGAGCGTCACCCCGTCGGCCACGCGGTCGATCTCTTGCTGCAGACCCTGCCACAGCAGGCGGCTGACACAGGCGTCCTGCCGCGCACAGCCGTCCTCCAGGCAGTCAAGCAGCCGGAAGGAACTTTCCACCGCACGCAGCACGTCGCCGGCGGTGATGGCCTCTGCCGGGCGGGCCAGGCGATAGCCGCCGCCAGCGCCGGGTTGGCCGCTCAGCAGGCCAGCCCCTTTCAGCTGCAAAAAAAGCTGCTCCAGGTAGCCCTCGGGCACGCCGGCCTCCTGGGCCAGGTCGCGCAGGCGGCGCGGCTCGTCCCCGGTGGAGGCAGCCAGCGTCGTCAGTGCCTGCAGGGCGTAGCGCCCACGGGTGGAGATTTTCATGCCTGCACGCTCCCTTCGTCGGGCGCTGACGATTCCTCGTACACCAGGCGGGGCACGAAGTCCAGGTAGTCACAGGCCACCAGGTTGTATTGGATGCCGTTTCGCTCCCCCTCAAAGGCCGCGCCGGGTGCCACGTTGTGCAGGTGGCCGTAGAGCACGTGGTGCACGCCGTAGCGCTCCACCAGCTCGGTGAACCCGGAAGTCTCCTGCCGCTCATTGAAGGGCGGATAGTGCAGCATGACGATGAGCCGGCGGCCATTGAGGCGGCTGGCAGCCTCCAGCGTCAGCCCCAGGCGGATGATCTCCCGCTGGTAGATGCGTTCGTCGGCCGCGCCTTCCCACGACGAACTGCCCGGGCAGGTCCACCCCCGGGTACCGCAGACGACCGCGCTGCCAATGGTCATGCTGTCATTTTGAATGAGCGCCATCTCCGGCGGCAAATGCTGCCGCACGCGGTTGGCGCTGCTCCACCAGTAATCGTGATTGCCGCGCAGCAGCACCTTGCGGCCCGGCAGCGCGGCAATGGCCTGGAGATCCACTTGGGCTTCCTCCAGCGTCATGGCCCAGGAGATGTCCCCCGGGATGAGAACCGTATCCTGCGGCCCCACCCGCTCTCGCCAGGCGGTCTGAACCTTCTCCCAATGGTTAACCCATTTGCGGCCAAACACGTCCATGGGTTTGGGCCGGTGGCCGGATAAATGCAAGTCGGCAATGGCAAAGATGCTCATGTGCCGCACCGCGCGGGGCGGCTGTGGCTACGCATCGTCGGCCTCTTTCTCGTCGTCCTCTTCTTCCCCGTCCCCGGTGTCTTCCTCCTCAAAGAGGGCCTCGTCCTCCCCGGCCAGCTCTTCATTGATGCTCTCCAGCTCGAAGGGAGGCACGGCGGCTTCTTCCTCGTCGCCAATGGGCAGGTCGGCGATTTCCTCGATCGCCACAATGTTCTCCTCTTCCTCTTCCGCCGGCTCGTCGTCCTCCTCTTCTTCCTTGGGCGACTGCTTGCGGTCGAGTTTTTTCATCTCAACGAGACACTCGGCACAGTATTCCTCGCCGGGGGCAGGCTCACGCTCGCCGCAGATGGGACAGAGCTCTCCGTCCTCATCGTGGTGGTTCAAACCCTTCAGACCTTGCATACAGACCACGCAGTATGGCTGATCGTCCAGGATATAGTTCAATTCGCATTTGGGGCATTTCCGAAACGCCATATAAGCTCACCTCAGAACAACTCAATCAACCGACCGAGGATTCGACCGGTGATTCTATACTATATAATATAAGCCGCGGGCGTTCTGTCAATAACCTATTTGCTCGGATGTTGGCCCAATCGCGTGCAATCCGGGCAACAAATTTTCCGTCTTGTTCCAGCTTTTGCCCATTGACGGAAATTCCCATGGCAACAACCACCCAAATCACTGGATTTCAATGTTTCGATATAGTATTCTACCGACATTCCATTTCGACGGAATGACGTCATGCGAACTGCACGCAGAAGCGTAGCACTTTCAAAATGGAAGGAAGGTACGATGAAGAGAACGAAGAGGATGATGCTTGCGACCCTGGCGGCCACCATGATGGTAGCCATGACGATGATGACCCACGCGTTCGCCGCAACGACGACGAGCACCTGCGGGGCCGCAAAGACCACCAACTCGACCACCACCGCCACCCTCAGCGACCTGACCAGTAGGTTGGAGACCTTGAAGTCCGCCGCCGGCAGCACATGCCCCACCAGCGGCGCCAACATGAACGAACAGCTCAACGCGCTCATCCAGCAGCTTTCCGCTGCCTGCAAGACCAGCGTGAGCACGACCAAGGCCACCACCACGGCCACCGCAGCGCCCAGTGCCACCGTGAAGCCCACGGCGACGGCCACCGCAGCGCCCAGCGCTACTGTGAAGCCCACGGCAACTGCCACCGCGAAGCCCAGCGCCACCGTGAAACCCACGGCGACTGCCACCGCCAAGCCCACGACCACCACGGCCAGCACCACGACCTCCGGCAGCATGACTGCCCAGGAGCAGAAGATGATCGGCTTGGTCAACCAGGCCCGTGCTGACGCTGGTCTCCCGGCGCTGACCTTCGACGCCACGCTGCGCACCCCGGCGTTGAAGCACAGCCAGGATATGTCCACGAACAACTACTTCTCCCACACCTCGCCGACCTATGGGGATTTCTCCACCCGGTTGAAGGCGTCGGGCGTCAAGTACACCACCGCCGGTGAGAACCTGGCCATGTATGGCTCGGTGGAAGCCGCCCACGAAGGGCTCATGAACTCCGCCGGCCACCGCGCCAACATCCTGAACGCCAACTATACGCGCGTCGGCATCGGCATCGTGTACAACCAAAGCAGGGGAGTCTACTACATCACCCAGTGGTTCGCCAAATAACCAAAACCACAGGGTAAGGAACGACATCGCCCGTCACAGGAAATGGAATGGAAAGGCCCGGGATTCGCACCCGGGCCTTTCGGCTGTCGACGTTGTCGACAGCCTTTCGCGTCTGTCGCTGTTGCGACAGTCGCGATTCAGAGTGCTTGTTCTCGCTAATGCCAGATCTGTCGCCGCACATGTCGCCGACCGATCTTTCAACTTTTGCTCTCATTCATGGCCGGCAAAAGAACGCCTTCGCTGCGGCGAGCTTTTCTTTTCTGCTCACACAGGCATTTCATTTCCTCCCGCCGAATGAATCGGCGGGAGGTTCATCGCTCGTTCAGGGGGGTAGATACTCTGAGGCTCGGGATTCCCACCCGGGCCTTTCGGCTGTCAACAAACTCGATGCTTCTGGCTTATCTTCAAGCTGGTGTGTGGAGATAAGCCAAGAACTGACTGCCTATTCCAGCCGACGTGGGAGAAGAGGCAGAGAACCGACCGACGATTCATTCGGCGGGAGGATAGGACAGGCCAGTAGGAGCAGAAAAGAAAAGTCCGCCCGCAGGTGAAACGTATCCTAGAAAAACCGAATGAGGGGAACAGTTCATGATCGGTCGGCGACCTGTGCGGCGACCGATTCAGTAAAAATAGAGACAAGCATTCCAAATCGCGGATGACGCCGCAGCGTCATCCGCGAAAGGCTTTGCCGCGCCGGGGCGGCTGGTCTGTCCTATGTATGCTGCCCCATCCCGGCCGGCGGGCCGCTCAGCAGTCGTCCAGCTGGGGCGGGAAGATGGGCAGGGAGAAGAACTCGTCACAGATGTTCTCGGCAAACTGTTCGCACGGCGGGATGCGGCAGAAGCCGAAGGCCGGAATGAGCAGATCGACTTCGGCCACGATCTTCAGGATGATGGTGACGCAGACCGTGATCTCGAAGGTGTTGCCGCTGATCCAGTCGCCCATCACGCAGATGGCGCTGACGATGTTGTCCACGAAGAACGGGATGATCGAGTCGTCGGGGACGAAGAGGATGACGTCCTTGCGCACGGTGATGATAGCCTTGCCGGTGAACTCGTTGTCGTTGGCATCCAGGAAGACCACTTCGATCGGGATTTCCACCGTGGCGCGCACACGGGCGAAGTGCTCGCGGCTGGCAATGGGGTCAATCCGCACGTCGCTCAGCTTCCCGCGCACCTCGGTGCTGCGGCAGCTGACGAACTCGAAGGGCGGTTGGGGTGTGACATTGGTGGGTTCGATGCAGCGCACGCAGACGGTGACGTCCTCCAGCTGGTCCTGCTGCATGCAGGCGTCGTAGACCTTCTTGACCTGAACGCAGACACGCTCCCGGAATGAGCAGCCGCCTGCCGCGTTATCCTCGGTGCCACCCTTTATGGTGCAGGGCATGTGCTCCGCGCCGGCGTTCTTGTAGGAGTAAAAGGACATGGTGTTCCCTCCTTTTGATGAGATCCCTTCGGTTGGATTCCTTAGCATCCTATGCGGTCCCCTCCCCTTGTGTGAGGGTCACCGGCCATTCCTTGGGCGGCCCGGCCACATAGACGAAGGACCCTGGCGCATAGTATGAATGGAGGCATGCATAGGTGAGGGGGAAGGATCATGTTTGGCAACGAGGGGACACTGGTGGCGGTGCTGGCAGGTGGGCGTGCCGCCCTTTCCCTGGACCGGTCGCGCCGGTTGGTGCTGCGCCGGCCCGATGGGCAGGAGGAGATCGTGGAATCCCGCCCGGTGGGGGAGTTCGCCGGGGCGGTGGATAGCCGAGGGCGGCTGCACGCGGCGGTGTGGCTGATGAATCGCCAGCTTTTTTGTTTGAGTTCCACCGACGGCACAACTTTCAGCCGCAGCCTGTTGCTGCGGGGTGATACCAACCTGAAACTGCGGGATCTCATGATGTGGGCGGGGGAGGAACCAGCCATCGCCTACGTGGCCGAGACCGACGGGGGCGATACGCTGGTGTGTTACCGCCGGCAGGGCGACGGGTGGGAGGGGGTGCGCGTGGCCGAGTGCGCGCGGCCCGAGCAGCTCCTGTCGCTGCAGCCCGACGGCGAGTTTGCCCGGACGTCCATTCTGTATGCCGTGCGGGGCAACGGCCAGGTGACCGTGCTGCGGCGGGCCGCTGACGGGCGTGGCCCGGCCGAGCCCATCGCCCGCATCCAGGGTGGGCTCAATGACTTCTGCGCACTGACCGACGGCAGCCAGCGTCAGGCCTGCTGGGTGTCTGACGGGGCGCTCTATGTCAACGGCGCCCGCCACCCCGGGGAGGCCTGGCAGGTGAGCTTCCCGCATTTTGTGCGCGCTGGTGGGGCGGTGCAGTGCCAGTGGCTGGAGGGTGGAGCCATCCAAGGGGTGGCGTTGGGCAGTCGGACGGCGCACCTCACGCCCCTCCCTGCCCTGGGGACACTGCCCTGCCGTCTTGCCCTACCCGGGGAGTTGCGCCGTGCCATCGTCGATGCCCGCACGCTCCAGCAGATCACTTGCGCGGTGGACCCACGCCCGGCCGAGGCCCCACCTGTGCCGCCCGGGGACTGGGGCGGCCCTGCCCAGCCCCATGCCGCCCAAACCGGCGCGACCATGGCCGAGGCGGTGCGCAACCAGGCCATCGTCCTCACCCGCCTGCAGGAGAGCGTCTCGGCCCTGGAGCGCACCACCCTGCGCTTACAGGCCGAGGTGACCAGCCTGCGAAAGGAGAACGCCGCTTTGCTTTCTGCGGCAGGAAAGGCACGCCCGGCGCAGAAAGAATACACTAACGCGCCGGCGAATGAGCCGGCACCGCGGAGGTCACCCGCCGTCCAGCCGGACGGCGGAGCCCCCAGCACAAGTGACAGGGAGGACGCGGATGAAGATCGCCAAACTGGAAACCTTTCAGGTACTGCCCCGGTGGTGCTTCCTGAAGATCACGACTGACGACGGGCTCTGCGGCTGGGGCGAGCCGGTGGTGGAGGGCCGCACCCGCACCGTGGCTCAGGCCGTTCACGAGTTTGAGCCCGTGCTCATTGGCCAGGATCCTCGGCGTATCGAGCACCTGTGGCAGCTCATGTACCGCACCACGTTCTACCGCGGGGGCCCGGTGCTGACGAGCGCCATCTCGGGCATTGAGCAGGCTCTGTGGGACATCAAGGGCAAGGCCGCCGGCCTGCCGGTGCACGAGATGCTGGGCGGCACAGTGCGGGATCGCATCCGCATGTATGGCCATGTGCATGGCAATACGGTGGAGGAAAAGGCAGTCGACATCAAGCGCGTCAAGGCATTGGGGTTTGACGCCATGAAGACCGGCCCCATGTCCGGCGTGCCGGTGCGAGACCTGGAGACCAAGAAATGGCTGGACACGGCTGTGCGAAGCCTGACGCTGCTGCGGGAGGCCGCCGGCGACGACATGGACATCGCCGTCGACGCCCACGGATGCCTGACGCCTCAGCAGTCCATCCGGTATGCCGCCGCCATCGAGCACCTGCACCCCATGTTCCTGGAGGAACCCTGCCTGCCGGAGAATGTGGATGCCCTGGTGCGCGTGGCCCAGTCCACCACCATCCCCATCGCCACAGGCGAGCGGCTCTTCACCCGCTGGGGCTTCCGGGAGGTGCTCATCAAGCAGGCGGCCGTGGTGCTGCAGCCCGACATCTGCCACTGCGGCGGTATTTTTGAGGCCCGCAAAATCGCCGCGATGGCCGAGCTCAATTATGCCAACGTCGCGCCTCACAATCCGCTGGGGCCGATCTCCCTGGCCAGCTGCCTGCAGCTCGATGCCTGCACGCCCAACTTCATCGTGCAGGAGCACCCCGGCATGGACAATGGCTGGGATTTGGGTGAGGGGTATCTGAAGACGCCCTTCGTCATCAAGAACGGTCACATCGATGTACCCAAAGGGCCTGGCCTGGGCATTGAGGTGAACGAGGACGCCGTGCGTGAGCGCGCCTACCCCGGTGACTGGGACACGCCCCGGCAATTCCACGCCGACGGGTCGGTGGCGCAGTGGTGATGGTCGCGTTTGCCGCTGATGCGACAAACGCGAATGGGAGTGCTCGACAGAAGTGAAACAAGCCCCTTGGCGCACAGGTCGCCAAGGGGCTTTCAACTACATTGGTCGTGCATGATGTCTCAGGGGGACGCCGCCTCCCGGCGGGGCGGTGTGCGTTGCTCCGGCTTTTGCGATCCTCCCGCCGAATGAATCGGCGGTCGGTTCAAGAGGCACTGCCTCTGACAGAGGGAGAAAGTGTTGCCTCCCGGCAGGAGGGGGTTGCTGAGTGCGTTGTCCGGCTTGTGCGATCCTCCCGCCAGATGAACTGGCGGTCGGTTTGGGGCACTGCCTTCGCCTAAGCCATTGCGGCTAGCAAGGCCTGCCCAGCCCGCGCGGCAAATTCTCCCATCAGTGCGTCCACGTCCACGCCATGGGCCTGTGCCGGCGCGCCTACATACCCCAGTGGCGACAGACGCTCGGTCTGGCCGCCGAAAAGCCATGGCATCACGTCCTGCTCGGCCAGCGTGACCGGCGGCAGGGTGCGCGCCAGATCGTCGTCCACCCACCCTGGCCAATGCCGCAGGATCGTGGCCGTCTCAATGTCGCCGGCGTGCACGTCGGGCGCCTCTGCCCAGCCCACCGCCCCCTGCCGCGGGGGCAGCACGCAGAGCCATGGCTCCTGCCCGGTCAGGCCATAGGGCCCCAGCCGCCACTCGTCAAAGAGGAACCGGGCATCGAGCCCGCACTCCTCCCGCGCCTGGCGGAAGGCGTCCATCAGCGCCAGGTTCTGGTCGATGTCCCCGTGGGCGTTGACCCCCACACACCGCCGGAACCCGAAGGCGGCCAACGACGCCAGAATGTCGTAGGCCAGGGCGGTGGCCGTCTCCTTTCGCACGCGGAAGGACCCAACAAACGACCCGGTGGACTGGCACACGCCCCAGTGGAACGGTGGGGCCAGTACAGCTGTCTGTCCCTGCTCCCCCAACCAGGATGTCAACCGACGGCACTGCAGTACGGCGGTCAGCACGTCAGTCGCCAGCGGCAGGTGGGGGCCGTGCTCCTCCAGCACGCCACAGGGCAGCAGCACCATGGCATCCCTCTCCACCAGCCTCTTCACGTCCGGCCACTTCATGGCGGCCAGCGTACCCGTCAAAAATCCTTCGTCCATCCCCATTCCCCCCGCTCCGTGATGGCACCAGTATACCACGCTGCCAGGGGGCGTACCGGGAATGAATCCTTTGAACAAAACGTACTGTGATGTTTTGCCGTGGAATGGATAACGGAAGTCACTGGCGCATAATTCCCTGAAACCCGCGGATGCTATGGAAAAACAATGGAGGCAGTTGCAATGAAGCCGAACCCTGACGACCGTAAGGACAATGTGGAACGGATCCAGAAGAATATAGACATGACCATCCACAATATGGAACTGGCCGATGAGTTGATGGCGAAAACCGATGACCCAAAGGCAAAGCAGGAGCTGCAGGCCAAGAATGAGAGACGGCGTGAGGCGCTGGAGGGGATGCGCAGCGAAATCAAGGATGAGGCGGAAAACAGGAACAAGTTGACCTGATTGGAAGCCGACTCTGACTTATGCACAAACCAGGGGGTGGTTCCACCCCCTGGTTCCAGTTTTGGTCCGCTCGTCAGTCGGATTCAAATCCCTCGCGGTTCAGGTATTCCAGCAGGGTTTCCTGGCGGTGCAGCGGCAGGGGCACGTACTCTTCGTCAGGGCCCAGCGGGTCCAACACCTCGGCAATGAGGGCCTCGCCCTCCTGCCCGCCTTCGGGGCGCAGCAGGGCATAGCGCCCGCCGGCGTAGTTGAACTCCTGCAGGATGCCAAAGGAGCGTTCGGTTCCGTCGTCCATCTCAAACACGATGGTGTCCAGTTCTCTCTCGTCCATGTCGGCACCTCCTTTTCTCCATTATACCCCGTGCGCGTGGGCTTGCAAGGGGGCTCCTTCGTCGGTCGCGATGCGCTGCAACACAGGCAGCTTCCTTCGCCTGGGGGCGCAAATCCACCGTGTAACCCAGACGCTCCATTTGTTTAGCGCTTGCCTTGCTTCCCGTGGGGTGACCTGCTAGAATGGAACCATCAAACAATGGGAGGAACCCCTATGTCCATCGCAATACAAGAGATCACATATGGCGCCTATGGGCGCTGCCTGCAACTTTCCAATGGCCTGTGCGACGTGGTGGTGACGCTGGATTTTGGTCCGCGCATCGTCCGCTATGGCTTTGTGGGCAAGGAGAACATGTTCTGCGAGGCCCCTCAGCTGCAGAGCGAGAACGGCTTCCGCCTGGGCGGCGGCCACCGCCTGTGGCACAGCCCCGAGCACCCCAAGCGCACCTACGAGGCCGACAACAGCCCCGTGGAGTGGGAGGAGATCGAGGACGGCATCCGTACCTATCAGAAGACCGAGCCCTGGGCCATGATGGAGAAGCAGATGGACATCTGCCTGGATGAGGAGAGCACCGGTGTCACCATCGTGCACCGCATCGTCAACCGCGGCGCGTGGACGGCGGAGCTGGCTGCCTGGGCCGTGACGGTGATGGCCCCCGGCGGCAAGCAGGTGCTGCCCATGACCCAGCGCGATACGGGCCTGCTGCCCAACCGCAACTTGGTGCTGTGGCCCTACACCCACCTGCAGGATCACCGCGTGTGGTGGGGCGACCGTTTCATCACCATCCAGCAGGACGCCACCAAGCAGGCCTTCAAGATCGGCCTCAACAACGAGATCGGCTGGGCAGCTTACTTCAATCATGGCCAGCTCTTCATCAAGCAGCACATCCATGAGATGGGCGAGACCTACCCCGACGGCGGCTGCTCCTACGAGACCTACACCACCGACTTCATGATGGAGATGGAGACCCTGTCGCCCCTCATCAAGGTCGAGCCCGGCGAGGAAGTGGAGCACATGGAGTGCTGGGCCCTGGCCGACGGTGTCCCCGTGCCGGAGAATGACGATGAGGCCATCACGGCCCTCATGACCGAAATTCTGGGTGACAACTGCTGCGATTGCTGCGGTGACGGCGACGATTGCTGCTGCTGCGACGATGAGGACTGTGACTGCGACTGTGATTGTGAAGACGGCGAGGAGGGCTGCGGTTGCGGCTGCGGCCATGACCACGAGCATCACCACGATCACGAGCACCATCACCACCACTAAGCCCAAGTGCAGCAACGCCCGCCGGATCATTCCGGTGGGCGTTTTAGGCTGTCGACATAGTCGCCAGCCTTTCGCGTCTGGCTGGTCGCGTGCTACGCACGCTGCTCGCCCATGCAGCCTGGTCGCTGTGGCGACAGCCGCGATTCAAACAGCTTGTTCTCGTTATGCCTAGATCGCCGTTCACGCCTTACGCGCCCTCCAGGCGCTAAGGTATTGCGCTGCAATGCCTTCACGGCGCGACGGTTGGACACGCATCCATGCGTGTCTGATTTGCCGCACATGTCGCCGACCGATCACGAATTGCAGCTCTCATGTGGGTTTCAAAGAATACGTTGTGCCTTCGGGCGGTTTTATTATCCTGCTCGTGCTAACCCTGTTTTTCCTCCCGCCGAATGAATCGGCGGGAGGTTCATCTCCCTTTGCTCGTTCTAGGGGTTTGTAGGCACTCTAAACGCCCGCCAGACATCGTCCGGCGGGCGTTGTTTGTCGTTATGGAGGCTCTACCCTCTGTACCGGAAGGCCGGCAACCCGGTGGTGCCGGTCTCCACGGCGAAAAGGCTGCCGGCCAGCGGCTGGGCGCGCTCGTCGGTACCGATGGCCGCCGTGGTGATGTAGAGGGCGGCAAGGCCCGGCCCGCCAAAGGCGCAGGAGGACACCTGCACCGCCGGCAAGTCCACCTGGGCGAGCTTTTGCCCGGTGGCTGGGTTCCAGCGGCCCACCTGGCTGCCGCCCCACTGGGCCACCCACAGCATGCCCTCGCTGTCAATCGTCATGCCGTCGGGGCCGCCCCGGTCGATCGTCACGATCGTGCGGCGGTTGGCAATGGCCCCGGTTTCTTCCTCGTAATCAAAGGCCCACACCACGCCCTCAGGGGTGTCGGCGTAGTACATCGTGCGTCGGTCCGGGCTCCACACGATGCCGTTGGAGATGCGTGTGCCCCGCACCATGGGGGTGAATTGGTCTCCATCCACCCGGTAGAGGTTGCCCGTGCCGGTTTGGCCGTTGTCGGTCGTCATGGTGCCCACCCACAGGCGGCCCACTGGGTCGCACTTGCCGTCGTTGAAGCGCAGGGTGGGCCGCGGGTCGGGCGCGGGGGTCAGCAGCGTGCGGCGTCCATCGGCCACGTGGTAGAGCCCGCTGGCCCACGCTCCCAACGGAGTTCCGTTCTCGCCGAGCACCACGGTGCCAAGGGGCTCGTCGGCGGCCAGCAGCAGTTCGTCGCTGCCGCCCGCCGGGCTAAAACGGTGCAGCTCTCCACGTGGGATGTCCACCCAGTACAGCCGGTTTGTTTTTTCGTCCCACAGCGAGCCTTCGCCAATCTCGGCGCGGGCCCGCCAGATGCATTCCGCCTTCATGCCCATCCTCCTCGTTTGACAGTGGTTTCTCTGCCTTTTATAATAGAGCACCGATGGGAGTTGTCAACATGACGCCAGACGATTGGAAGGGAGCCGCGGCGGCAGCCGGGGCCCAATGGGTGGAAGCCGGGCCCCGCAGCGATGCCGTGCTGTGGGCGCAGGAGGTGGGCCACGGCCGGGAGCCGGGGCTCTTCTTGGCCGAGGGGCTGTGGCTGAACCGTCAGGCCGCCCAGTATGGGGCCGAGGTGCAGGCGCTGTTCCTCTGCCCGGCGTTGCTGCACTCCCCCGAGTGGCAGCAGGAGGCCGTGGGCCTCCTGGCCCGCTGCCCGCGGGTGTATGCCATCTCGGAGCGGGTCTATGAGCGCCTGAGCGCCGAGAAGCTTGACCGCGGGGTGCTCTCGGTGGTGCGCCTGCCACGCTGGACACTCCAGGACATCCCCGACCGGCAGCCCAGCCTGCTCTTAGTGCTCGACGGCCTGGAGAACCCCGGCAACCTGGGCACTCTGCTGCGCACCGCCGACGGGGTGGGGGCTGACGCGGTGCTGGTGTGCAACCGGCGCACCGGGCTCAACAACCCGCTGACGGTGCGGGCCAGCCTGCTGACGCTGTTGACCCGCCCGGTGCTGGAGGTGGATGCCGACGAAGCGCGACAGTTCCTCATGGATAGGGGGTACACGGTGTACCTGGGCAAGGCAGAGGCCGATGCCCGCTACTGTGACGAGGCCTATGCCCCCCGCGCCGCCGTGGTGGTGGGGCACGAGAAATACGGTGTCAGCCAGGGGTGGTTTGACGGCCCCCACCGCGCTGTTTCCATCCCCATGCTGGGGCAAGTGGATTCCCTCAATGTGGCGGTGGCCGGCTCCATCCTCTGCTATGAGGCCCGCCGCCAGCAGGGTTGGTGAAACCGGTTGCATCCGCCGACCGGTGCGTGTATGATGGAAAGGATTACAAGGGAGGGACTGTGAGAATGAGCGACATCAAGGTTGGATTGCAGCTGTACACCGTGCGGGACGCCGCGCAGGAGAATTTCTTCGGCGTGCTGGCACAGGTCAAGGCCATGGGCTACGACTATGTGGAGTTCACCGCTGATTTCTTTGGCAAGAGCGCTAAGGAAGTGCGCGCCGAGCTCGACCGCCTGGGCCTCAAGGCCGTTTGCGCCCACGTACCGCTGGAGCTGTTCCGCGAGGACACGGCGGCGGCCATCGCGCGTTTCCGCACCCTGGGGTGCACCTACCTGGCCGTGCCGTGGCTGGCGCCGGAGCTGCGCCCCGGCACCCCCGCCTGGCCCGGTGTGGTGGAGGAGATCAAGGTCATCGCCAAGGCCTGCAAGGACGCCGGTGTGACGCTCCTGTACCACAACCATGACTTCGAGTTCGTGAAGATCGACGGCGAGTACGCGCTGGACCGCCTGTTCGCCGACATCCCCGCCGACCTGCTGCAGACCGAGATCGACACCTGCTGGGTCAAGTTCTCGGGTGTGGACCCGGCGGGGTATGTGCGTGGCTACGCCGGCCGCGCGCCCATTGTTCACCTGAAGGACTTCGTACGGGTGGAGGAGGGCGGCGCCCACGGCATGAGCCTGGAGCTGCGCCCCTTGGGCCTGGGCTGTCAGGATGTGGCGTCTTTGTTGGCGGCGTCGGAAGCCGCCGGTGCCGAGTATGTCATCGTGGAGCAGGACTTCTCGCCCGGCCGTCCGTCGGTGGAGGCCGCCCGCATCAGCCGGGAGTGCCTGCGCAAGCTGGGTCATTAGGTCACTTTGTGGAGCCGGACAATCCGTCCGGCTCCCTTTCTATGTCAGGCTGCCCTGCAGCCGGGAGGTGAACCGTGGAACAACCGCGCATTGCGCTGAACCTGTATCTGCTGCGGGAGGAGGCCGCCCGTGACCTGCCGGCCGCCCTGCGCGTGGCCAAGGACTGCGGCTACGACGGGGTGGAGCTGGCCGCCACCCAGGGCTGGGAGGTGGCAGACCTTGCCGCCCTGCTGACGGAGGTGGGGCTCACGGCGGCGTCCACCCATGTGCCCTTTGGGGACTTTGCCGCCGACCTGCCCGGCACGATTGACCGCTACCAACGGTTGGGGTGCTCGTTTTTGGTGTTGGGCTGGCTGGAGGAAGCCCTGCGCCACACTGGCTCGGGCTATGCCGCGGTGATGGAGCAGGTCGGCGTGTTCGCGCGGGCCTGCCGCGCCGCCGGGTTGCCGCTTGCTTACCACAACCACGACTTCGAGTTCGCCGCCGGTACGCCCGATGGCATGACGCAGCTGCTGGAGGCCCTGCCGCCCGATGTGCTGGAGGCGCAGTTCGACGTGGGCTGGCTCTCCATCGTGGGGCAAAACCCAGTGGACTGGCTGGAGCGCTGGGCCGGGCGGTACCGCTCGGTGCACCTGAAGGATTATTTCCCCTCCGACCGCGCGTCGGGCTACGACTTCTGCGCCCTGGGGGAGGGGATCATGGATTTCCCACCCATCCTGCGGGCGGCGTGGCAGGGTGGTGCGCGCTGGTTCATCGTGGACCAGGATTGGGACACCCGCCATACCCCGGCGGAGGCTGCCCTCGTCAGTGCCCAATACCTGCGGCAGGCGCTGGCGCATGTGCATGACTGAACAGACGACGAAAACGCCGGGTGGAGGAATCTCCACCCGGCGTTTGTTTTGGCTCGTTCAGGCCGACAGATCGCCGCCCTGAGTATTTGCCTTGGTGGCCGACTGGCCCAGCCAGCCATACCGCAGCGCCTTCTGTTTGCAGCCATCCACGCACTCGCCGCAGAGGATGCAGGCGGTGGAGCGCACCCCGCCCGTGGGCACCAGAGCCTTCACGTCGATGCTCATGGGGCAGTGGCGGGTGCATTGGTTGCAGCCATTGCAGCGGGGTTCCTCAGCGGCGATGTGCAGCTGCGGCAGCCGGAGCGCTCGCCCCGCCGCCCCGCCCAGCTCCATGAAGGGCGACATCCAGCAAACGGCGTGGCAGGCCCCGCGCCGGCCCAGGGTCAGCGTCAGCGCGAGAAGCAGTGCCAGCACCAGAAAGTACATGAAGTATTTGATGGGTTCATCCACCGATACGCCGCTTTCGGTGAAGAACAACAGCTGCACGCCGTGGAAGCCGCCGGCGGCAGCGAGCAGCGCCCCCAGCGTGCCCAGCCACAGCGCCCACACCACGTAGCGCACCGCCCGCAGCACTTTGAGGTTCACGGGCTTGGGCTGTATGGCGGTGCAGGCATCCGAGAGGCCGGCCACCGGGCAGACCCAGCCGCACCACAGCCGCCCCAGCACCAGCGACCCTACAAACATGGCCGCAAACATTGCCAAGCTCGCCACAAACAGCCCCGAAGCCGCCCCGGCGATGGACACATAGGGGGACAGATAATTCATCGTGACGGGGAAACACAGCAGGGAGACCAGAACGATGGCCCGGCGAATCCGTTGGCGCATGGAACAGAACACCTCAACACATTTGATTGGGTTATTATATCATAGCTTTATTGGTTGTAAAGCGGAGGGCGGTTAGTCATCCTCTTCAACCGTGGCAGCGGACGCAGAGGGTGTGATTACGGCGTGGATCGTGATGTAGTGGGTTGCCGTTACAGATGTGTTTGGGAAACGCGCTGCGCTGGGCCCAAGCGCCATCCCCGTTCGGGCCTTGCGCGCCATCCCGGTTGCATGGGCGGGCAGTACACGAAGTGTGCGACCAGCCCCGGCGCTAAGGCGACAAACATGTCGCCCTCACGGCCCGAAACGGTTGAGCACGCATCCAGGCTGCATGGGCGAGCAATGCGCGTAGCGCATGACCAGCCCGCGTGCTCGGGCGGGCGAACTTCCTAGACCGAGCGACCGGCACGGAGCTTGGGAGGCAACGGCGGTAAATCGTTTTGACATTGCTCTGCAATGTCAAAAGCTCGGACATCCCGCCCGTTGTCGCCAAGTGGCGCCGATCGTCCGGGGGAAGTTCGCAACGCTCCGCGGGAAGCGTAGGAGAAACGCCCAAGGGGATTTCATCCCCTTGGAACCCCTACATGACACAAACAGGGCAAGCGCGCCCCCCCGTCACCCCTCCCCCAAGCCTGGGGGAGGGGTTGGGGAGAGGGTTCAGAGCGTGCGCCGCACCCCGCAGCCGCGAGCCCCATCGCATTACCTTGCAATGCTCGTGTCGCTCTCAACGATTCTGACGAATCGTCTGCCGCAACACGGGGGTAATACGGGTTCACCCCGCCGCGGCAGCTCACAGTCCGTCCGTGGCACTTGGCCCCTCTCCCGCGTGAGCGGCGTCCCCAACCGTGAAAGCCCGCACGACTCACACAAACAGAACGCCCCCTGACGACATGTGCGTCAGGGGGCGTATCTTCATTCTGGGCGAGTGCTCCCACTCGCGACGGTCGCGAAGCGGTCGACGCGACCTATTAGAGGATCTTCTCCTCGGAGAGCTTCTTGTAGGTCTCCAGGCGCTTCTTGGCCTCGTTCTCCGCCTTCACGAAGAGGGCGTCGGCGGCGTCCGGGAACTCCTGCTTGAGCGCGCGGTAGCGGTTCTCGCTCGTCAGGAACTCCTGGTAGGAAGCGGTCGGCTCCTTGCTGTCCAGCGAGAAGGGGTTCTTGCCTTCCTCAGACAGCTGCGGGTTGAAGCGATAGAGCGGCCAGTAACCAGCTTCGACAGCGCGCTTCTCCTCGGCCTGGGTGCGACCCATGTTGATGCCGTGGTTGATGCACGGAGCGTAGCAGATGATGATGGACGGGCCCGGATAAGCCTCGGCCTCGGTGACGGCCTTCAGCAGCTGGTTCTGGTTGGCACCCATGCTGACGGAGGCAACGTACACATAGCCGTAGGACATGGCCATCAGGCCCAAGTCCTTCTTGCGGGTGCGCTTGCCGGAGGCCGCGAACTTCACGACCGAGCCGGTGGGGGTGGACTTGGAGGACTGACCGCCGGTGTTGGAGTAGAGCTCGGTATCGAGCACCAGGACGTTGATGTCCTCACCGCTGGCCAGCACGTGATCCAGGCCGCCGTACCCAATGTCATAGGCCCAGCCGTCGCCGCCGAAGACCCAAACGGACTTCTTGACGAACAGGTCGTCCATCCCGGCGATTTCCTTGTAGAGAGCGTCGAGCTCACAGCCGCAGCTGCCGCACTCGGCGATGGCAATCTTGAGACCGGCACGCAGCTTCTCCGACGCGGCCTTGGAGCCTTCGGCGTTGTCACGCTGCTCCAGCCACTCGGCACAGGCGGCCTTCAGGCCCCACTCGGCGGGCATATCGGCAGCACCCAGCTGCTCCACCAGCATGGCCAGGCGGTCGCGACGCTGACGGAACGAGAGCGCCATGCCGTAGCCAAACTCGGCGTTGTCCTCAAAGAGGGAGTTGGCCCAAGCCGGACCCTGCCCACGATCGTTGGTGGTGTAGGGCACCGTCGGCGCAGAGCCGCCATAGATGGACGAGCAGCCGGTGGCGTTGGCCACGACCATGCGGTCGCCGTAAAGCTGGGTGATGAGCTTGACGTAAGGGGTCTCACCGCAGCCGGCGCAGGCGCCCGAGAACTCGAAGAGGGGCTTGAGGAACTGGCTGCCCTTGACGGAAGCGGGGTTGACGTTGACCTTATGCTCCGGCAGGCTGACAGCGTAATCCCAGTTGGCGCTTTCGGCCTCCACGAGGTCCTCCAGCGGCTTCATGACGAGAGCCTTGTTCTTGGCCGGGCACACATCGGCGCAGTTGCCGCAGCCGGTGCAATCGAGCGGGCTGATCTGAATCTTGTACTGGAACTCGGCCAGCTCCTTGCCGATGGCCTTCTTGGTGGTGAACGTGGCGGGGGCCTTCTTGGTCTCCTCCTCGGTCAGCAGAAAGGGCCGGATGACGGCGTGGGGGCAAGCCAGCGAGCACTGCCCGCACTGGATGCAGTTGTCAGAGATCCACTCCGGCACGAGGACGGCGATGCCGCGCTTCTCGTACTTGGTGGTGCCCACCGGGTAGCGGCCCGAGGGATCCATCTTGGACACGGGCAGCTCGCTGCCCTTCTGGCGCAGCATCGGGGAGATGACTTCGTCGGTGAATTTGTCGCCCTTGACGAACTGCCAGGCCGCGCCTTCGGTGGTGTTGGTCCACTCGGCGGGAACCTTCACTTCCACCAGGCCGCTGATGGCGTTGTCGATGGCGGCGTAGTTCATGTTGACGACCTTGTCGCCCTTCTTGCCGTAGGTCTTCTTGACCGCTTCCTTCATGTAACGCTCGGCCTCGGCATACTCGATGACGTTGGCCAGCTTGAAGAAGGCAGCCATCATGATCATGTTGATGCGGCCGCCCAGCCCGAGCTCGGAGGCGATCTTGATGGCGTCGATGGTGTAGAACTTGATGTTCTTCTTCGCCAGTACCTGCTTCATCTCAGCGGGCAGACGGTGGGCCATTTCCTCGGCGCTCCAGGGGGAGTTGAGGAGGAACGTGCCGTTGTCCTTGATGCCCTCGAGCAGGTCATACCGCGTCACATAGGACGCGTTGTGGCAGGCGATGAAGTCGGCATTCTCCACGAGATAGGGAGACTGGATCGGCTGCTTGCCAAAGCGCAAGTGAGAGATCGTGATGCCGCCGGACTTCTTGGAGTCATAGACGAAGTAGCCCTGGGCGTACATGTCGGTGTGGTCACCGATGATCTTAATGGAGTTCTTGTTGGCGCCGACGGTGCCGTCGGAACCCAGACCGAAGAACTTGCAGGCGATGGTGCCTTCGGCGGCGCTATGCACGGCGTCCTTCAGCTCCAGCGAGGTGAAGCCCACGTCGTCGGTGATGCCCACGGTGAAGTGGTTCTTCGGCGCGGCGGTGTCCAGGTTGTCATAGATGGCCTTGACCATGGAGGGGGTGAACTCCTTGGAGCCCAGGCCGTAACGGCCGCCCACGACCACGTTGATCTTGCGGCCAGCCTCGGCCAGCGCGGCGATGACGTCCTCGTAGAGGGGCTCGCCGATGGCGCCGTATTCCTTGGTGCGATCCAGCACGGCGATCTTCTTGACGGAAGCCGGGATGGCATCCACGAAGTGCTTGACGCTGAAGGGGCGGAACAGGCGAACCTTGATGGCGCCGACCTTCTTGCCCTGCTTGGCGAGGTACTTGATGGTCTCGTCGATGGTGTCGCAGGAGGAACCCATGGACACGATGACGCTCTCGGCATCGGGCGCGCCGATGTAGTCAAACAGGTGGTATTCACGGCCGGTCAGGTCCTTCACCTGGCCCATGACCTCTTCCACAATGGCGGGAACCTTGGCGTACAGCACGTTGGAGGTTTCGCTGTTCTGGAAGTAGACGTCCGGGTTCTGGGCGGTGCCCTGCAGGTGCGGGTGTTCGGGGTTCATGCCGCGGGCGCGGAACTCCGCCACCTTGTCCCAGGGCATGAGCTTGGCCATATCCTCGTAGTCGATCATCTCAATCTTCTGCACCTCGGAGGAGGTGCGGAAGCCATCGAAGAAGTGCAGGAACGGCACCGAGGCCTTCAGCGTGGACACGTGGGACACCAGGGCCAGGTCCATCACTTCCTGCACGGAGGCAGCGGCCAACATGGCGAAGCCGGTCTGGCGGGCGGCCATGACGTCGGCGTGGTCGCCGAAGATGCACAGCGCGTGGGTGGCCAGCGAACGGGCACTGACGTGGAACACAGCGGGAAGTTTCTCGCCGGCGATCTTGTACATGTTGGGGATCATCAGCAGCAGACCCTGGCTGGCGGTGAAGGTCGTGGTGAGCGACCCGGTCACGAGGGACCCGTGCACCGCGCCGGCCGCGCCGCCTTCGCTCTGCAACTCAGACACACGCAGCTGCTGACCGAAGAGATTCTTGCGGCCATAGGCGGACCACTGATCGGCCACTTCGGCCATGGTGGACGAGGGAGTGATGGGGTAGATCGCCGCCACGTCGCTGAACGCATAAGCAACGTGAGAGGCGGCGGTATTCCCATCGATCGTCATTTTCTTTGCCATCGGGAAACCTCCTTAGAGTTATGAGATCCAACCGGATGCGGACAGATGGACACACGTCACGGCAGGCACCTCATGCGAGGCACCCGCCGACAGTCAATCGATCGGCATCATTATAGGCTTTTTGCCGGAAACTGTCAAGGAATGGGGCCCTTTGCAGGCTGGGGCAAAGCGCATGAAAATGGGGCGCGGGCACCCATAAAACATACAGTTTCGCCAAAATGCGCCAAAGTACACTTGCCACCGTTCTTCCGGCATGATAAAATAATTCCATTAGTTATTTTCCTTATTTCGTGTTTGGAGGAATTGTTATGCAAGCGAACACCGTTGAGACCCGTCCCGTCTCCAGCAAGAGCCGCCTGGTTGCGCTGCTCCTGTGCATCTTCCTGGGTGGCCTGGGCATTCACCGCTTCTACGCGGGCAAGATCGGTACTGGCGTTCTGTGGCTGCTGACCGCTGGTCTGTGCGGCATCGGCGCTCTGGTCGATCTCATCATGATCGCCGTGGGTTCCTTCACAGACAAGGCCGGCCTGCCCATCTCCAAGTGGGAGAGCTGATTCCACCCCTCTAGTGTTACAAGAAAACCCGCTGCCGATACCCGGCTGCGAGTCAGGCTGTCGACAAAGTCGACAGCCTTTCGCGTCTGCCGCTGTTGCGACAGCCGCGATTCAAACAACTTGTTCTCGCTAATGCCAGCTCGGTCGCCGCACATGTCGCCGACCGATCACAAATTGTAGCTCTCATGCGGGTTTCCTAGGATACGTTGCGTCTTTGGGCGGAGTTTTCTCTTCTGCTCGCACTGACCCTTCCCTTCCTCCCGCCGAATGAATCGTCGGGAGGTTCATATTTCTATGCCCGTTCTAGGGGTTTACAGACACTCTTGCCCGCAGCCGATACCCGGCTGCGGGTTTTTGTATCAGGCAAGCTGCGCTGCCGCCGTCAGAGCGACATCGGCAGCAGGTAGGCCCACATCACCATGAAGTGGCAGAAGCTACCCACCAGGATGAGCACGTGGAACACCTCGTGGAAGCCGAACCATTTCGCGTCGCGCAGTGGCCACTTAAGGGCATAACCGACCGCGCCCACGCTGTAGGCCACGCCGCCCGCCAGCAGCCAAAGAAGCCCGCCCGCCGGCACCGTGCGCAGCAGTGGCACCACGCAGATGAGGCAGGCCCACCCCAGCGCCACATAGCAGACGGTATAGAG
Source organism: Bacillota bacterium (assembly GCA_023398815.1). Classification (GTDB taxonomy): domain Bacteria; phylum Bacillota; class Clostridia; order Christensenellales; family UMGS416; genus JAEYRA01. Next base: position 48,939 of record JAEWRW010000006.1, on the reverse strand, counting down.
CCACCGCGGTGCGTGGAAGAACACGGCCTTCAGCACGATCCCCAGCGCGGCGAAGCCCCACACGATGCCAAAGAGCGTCCAGCCCCAGGCCCCATGCAGGGGAATGAGGCAGATGGGCGTGTAGGTTGCCGCGATGAGCACGAAGATCATGCAGTGGTCGATCTTGCGCAGCACCAGCATGGCCCGCTCGCCCAGGTTGCAGAGATGGTAGATGGAGCTGGCACTGTAGAGCAGGATGAGCCCCGCGCCAAAGATGGCAAACCCCACGATGTGCCAGGGCGTGGCCGTGCGGGCCGCGCCCACCACCAGCGCTACCAGCGCCGCCACCGACAGTCCTGCCCCCAGCACGTGCAGGAAGCCGCTGACCGGGTCCTTGATGCGTCTCATTGTCCCATCCCCTTTTTGAAGTAATTTACACAATGAAATGTAGTTTTTAAAACCATGTAACTTCATTGTAGCACAGCCCGGGCAGATTTCAAGGTTTCGGCAGGAGTTTTCCCGATTTCTTTTGACGAAACCGTAAATCTGTTTATAATAGTCCTAATACATATCCGGAAGCGGGTCGATACCAGCGGACAAGGCTCCGTGGAATATGAGGTGGGACGATGAACGAGCGGAACTTTTTTGTCAAAATGCACGGGTTGGGCAACGAGTACATGGTGGTGGACGACAGCAACCTGAACTTCCCCATGGGGGAGAAGGCTATCCGCCGGGTGTGCAACGTCAACTATGGCGTGGGCACCGACGGTGTGCTCGTCAAGACCCGGACGCAGAATGCCGACTTTGGGCTGCGCATCTTCAACCCCGATGGGTCGGAAGCCGAGAAGAGCGGCAACGGGCTTCGCATCTTCGCCAAGTTCCTCTACGACTACCGCTTCACCAACAACCGGCGCTTTACCATTGAGACCGCCGGAGGCGTGGCCGGGGTGGAGATTGTGGGCATTGAGGACGGCCGTGCCCGGTACATCAGTGTCAACATGGGCAAGGCCATCTTCACCTCCAAGGACATCCCCACGGCCGCGGAGACCGAGGAGACCATGGGCGTCGACCTCGACTGCTTCGGCAAGCTCTACCAGGTCAACTGCGTGTCGGTGGGCAACCCCCATTGCGTCATCCTTAAAAACGAGCTGGACATCAACGAGATCAAGCAATACGGCAGCATTCTGGAGAACCACCGCTTCTTCCCCAAGCGCATCAACGTGCAGTTCGCGCAGGTCATCAACCGCCAGGAGGTGGAGATCCTCATCTGGGAGCGCGGCGCGGGCTTTACGCTGGCGTCGGGCAGCTCGGCCTGCGCCACGGCCAGCGTGCTCAAGAAACTGGGGCTGGTGGATGGCCATGTGAAGGTGCACATGATGGGCGGCGACCTGTCCATTGAGGTGGCCGACGACTGGACCGTGAGCATGGTGGGTGAGGTGCGCCAGATTGCCGACGGGCACCTGAGCGACGAATTTGTGGAGGATCTGATTCGACCGTGAGCGTGATCGCAGCGGGGCCGTCGTTGCGCTTGCGCGCGATGACCGGGAGGCTTTTCCCGGCCTGCGCCGCCGTATACGCCGCCGCCTACGCCCAGCCCCCCTGGGGCGAGCGGTATGACCGCGCCGCCCTGTGTGAGTATTTTGCGCGGTTCCTCACCGGCAGCGGGGCCGTCGGTTGGGCCCTGTGCGAGGGCAGTGCCGTGGTGGGCCTGCTGCTGGGCGTGGTGGTGCCCCACCCGGCCGGCGCCTGCCTGCGGGTGGAGGATTTCTGTGTCGACCCGGCCCACCAGCGGCAGGGCGTGGGCAGCGAGCTCCTGCGCCTGGCGAAGGAACAGCTGCCCGCGCTGGGGTGCGATGGCATCACTCTCAGCACCGTGCGGGGCTACCCCGCTCAGGCGTTCTACGCCGCCAACGGCTTCTGCGAGCTGGCAGTGTCGGTGCAGATGCTGTGGGAGACGGAACGTTGACAGCGGCAACTGACAGCGCGAGGGCGCTTGTGATGGAAAGAGGACAGGAGGAGCGGCAATGAAACGTGCGGTGATCGGTGGGTTTTTGCTGTTGACCGGGGCACTGGGGACGATGAGCGTCTTCCTTCTCACTGCCAACAACATGGTATCAATGTGGAGCACTCCACCTGGGCGGTTCCTGACGACCACAGGCCAGAACGGCATGACGCCGCTGTTGGTGGGTTCCTGCGTGGTGATGGCGCTGGGGTTGCTGGTTATGGGTGTGGAGTATTTTCGGAAGGACGGTTGACAGCGACGTCATGCCCCTTCAAACAAAGAGATGATGAAACAGCGCCTTTCCCGCGAGGGAAGGGCGCTCAGTGTGTCTACAAACCCCTAGAACGTGCAAGGTGAGATGAACCTCACGCCGATTCATTCGGCGGGAGGAAAGATAGAGCTAGCACGAGCAGTAAAAAGGCCTCGCCCGAAGGCGCAACGTATCCTTAGAAACCCGCATGAGAGTTGCAATTTGTGATCGGTTCATCGCAATACTTCGTATTGCTCGCGTTGCTCTCAACGATTCTGAAGAATCGTCTGCTGCAACGCGGGACTGAGAGTCGGCGACATGTGCGGCAAATCAGACACGCATGGATGCGTGTCCAACCGTCGCGCCGTGAAGGCATTGCAGCGCAATGCCTTAGCGCCTGGAGGGCGCGTAAGGCGTGAACGGCGATCTGGCCATAACGAAAACAAGGACTTTGGATCGCGGCTGTCGCCGCAGCGACCAGGCTGCATGGGCGAGCAGCGTGCGTAGCACGCGATCAGCCAGACGCGAAAGGCTGTCGACTATGTCGACAGCCTAACAGCGCCTTTCCCGCGAGGGAAGGGCGCTGTTCTTGTGTTTGTAGATGGTCGGAGGACGGTTACTTCGCTTCTCCGTCCTTCTGCCGGATCTCTGTGCGGCGGATCTTGCCGCTGATGGTTTTGGGGAGCTCGGGCACGAACTCGATGACCCGAGGGTATTTGTAGGGCGCGGTGTGGGTCTTCACGTATTCCTGCAGCTCGTGGGCCAGGGCGTCGCTGGCTTGGGTGCCGGAGGTTACCACCACCGTGGCCTTTACGAGCTGGCCGCGCACCGGGTCGGGCACGCCGGTGACGGCGCACTCCAGCACCGAGGGGTGCTCCATCAGCACGCTCTCCACCTCAAAGGGCCCGATGCGGTAGCCCGAGGACTTGATGATGTCGTCCTGCCGGCCCACGTACCAGATGTAGCCATCCTCGTCGGCCCAGGCGGTGTCACCGGTGTGGAAGAGCCCGTCGTGCCAGGCCTGTCCGGTCCGTTCCTCGTCGCGATGGTAATCGATGAGCATGCCGGCGGGGGTGAACTCGCCGGTGGCGACGACGATCTCACCCACCTCACCGGGGGCCAGGGTGTTGCCGTCCTCGTCCACAATGCGCACATCGTACCCAGGCGTGGGCTTGCCCATGGAGCCGGGCTTGGGCTCCATCCACTTGAGGGTACCCACGGCCAGCGTCATCTCGGTCTGGCCGTAGCCTTCCATCAGCTTGTGGCCCGTCAGCCGCTGGAACTGGGCGAACACCTCCGGGTTCAATGCCTCACCGGCGATGACGGTGTGCTCGAGGCTCGAAAGGTCGTACTTCGTCAAGTCCTCCTTGATGAGGAAGCGGTAGATCGTGGGCGGCGCGCAGAGCGTCGTGATGCCATACTTGGCGAAGAGCTTCAGGATGGCGTCGGCGTGGAAGCGGTCGAAGTCATAGGTGAAGATGGCCGCCTCGGCCAGCCACTGGCCGTAGAGTTTGCCCCACATGCTCTTGGCCCAGCCCGTCTCGGAGATCGTCAGGTGCAGCCCCTCGGGGTTGACGGCCTGCCAGTACACCGCCGTGGGCACGTGGCCCAGGGGGTAGAGATAGTTGTGGGCCACCATCTTGGGCATGCCCGTCGTGCCGCTGGAGAAGTACATCAGCATCACGTCCCGCACGCCGGGCAGGCGGTCGGCGGCGGGCTTGGCAAAGGTGGGGGCGGCGGCCATGCCCTCCTCAAAGGACAGCCAATCGGCCCGTTGGCCGCGCACCAGCACCCGGGTGGCCACCGTGGGGCACTCCGGCAGAGCCTCGTCGATGAGGGAGGCGATGGCGCCGTCGGCGGTGCAGACGATGGCCTTGATGGAGGCGGCGTTGCAGCGGTACACGATGTCCTTGACCATCAATTGGTTAGTGGCCGGCACGGCGATCGCGCCGATCTTGTGCAGGCCGATGATGCAATACCAGAACTCAAAGTGCCGCTTGAGGATGAGGAGCACCGTGTCGCCCAGGCCGATGCCTAGGGTCTGGAAGAAGGACGCGGCACGGTCGCTCTCCCGCTTCATGTCCGCAAAGGTGATGCGCCGCTCGTCGCCGGCCTCGTTGCACCACAGCATGGCGAGCTTTTCGGGCTGGTCGGCGGCCAGGCGATCCACCACGTCGTAGGCAAAGTTGAAGGACTCCAGCTCCTTGGCGCGGAAACGGACGACCTCGCCGCCCGGGCCGAAGGTCTCGTCCACAAATTCCTGATACAGTCGTTTCATGGCGTCCGCCTTTCTTATTTGTGCAGCACCACGGCCAGGAACCGACAGCCGCGCTCGTCGGCTGCCACCATGCCGTGGGGCTTGGAGGAATCGTAGTACACCGAGTCACCCTCGTTCAGCACGAACTCATGGCCATCGACGGCCATGCGCAGCGCGCCTTCCAGCACGTAGTCGTACTCCTGCCCCTCGTGGGTGCTCATGGTAAGGGGTGCGGCTGCCGCCGCGGCGTCCCAGCCGGCCTCCACCAGGAATGGCTCGGCCACCCGGTCGCGGAAGTGATAGGCCAGGTTCTGGTAGCGGAAGCCCTGCCGCCGCTCGATGCGCAGGCCCTTGCCGGCCCGCACCAGCGAGTAGGTCTTGAGCGTGGGGCTCCGGCCCGTCAGCAGGTCCTCAATGCTGACCCGCAGCACGTTTGCCGCGTTGTAGAGGAAGGTGAAGGCAAAGTCACGTTCCCCCCGCTCGTGGGCCAGGTACTCATCCACCGGCACCCCCAGGCGCGCGGCCACGTCCTCCGGGGTCAGTTCCAGCGCCTCCCGCAGGCCCTGCAGCCGTTCGGCAATCTCCGTAATTCGATCTGACATTGCCCTTCCTCCTTTCGCTTTGTGCGGTACAAAAAAGCCCCCGTCTCCAAAGAGACGGAAGCATTGCTCCGCGGTACCACTCTTGTTGCCCTTTGTAGGCCACTTTGCCCCGGTAACGGCGGGGGAACCGGGGATACACTCCCAAGCTCCGGGTTGATGTTCACACGCGCCGTCCCCACTGCCTTGCACCAACCGGCAGCTCTCTCTGGGGGCGAAGGCGGGCTACTGGCCCCATCTTAGCCAATCCTATGAGATTGCTAACAGTATAGGCAGACCAGACTGGCCCGTCAAGGAGCGGAACACACAGTTAATTCCGCATAATTGCTCGGATTGTGTAGAACGCTATTTCTCGGTACGGGCCGCGCCGGCAAACTGCTGGCCCATTAGTTTGGTCAGCGCCTCGCAGATGGCGTCGTTTGACCCTACGTACTGCACTAGCGTGCTACCGTAGCGGTAGAAGTGGGGTGGGTCGGGCCAGTGGATCATGGCGGTGCCGATGGAATAGCCGCCGTTGCCCACGGTGCCCGCCTGCCACAGGGCCAGCGGCGTGAACCAACACTGGTAGACCAGCACATCACCGTCGTCGGTCTCCAGCACCGTGGGGGCCACCAGGAAGTAGTGCTCGCCGTCGGCCTGCCCGGCGTTGCGGCAGGTCACGTCGGCTTTGGCAAGGGCGGCGGTCACGGCGCTCTCGTCCACCCGGTGGCCGAAGCCAAACCAGGCCGCCACGGCCAACAGCCCCAGAAAGAGCAGCAACCGCCCGAACCGCTTGCCCATTCCGTTCCCTCCCGTCAGCAGATGCGGGGCAGCCCCTCGCCAGCCAGCGGGCGGATGACCCGCCCGCCCAGCCCCGTGCGCAGGGTGACGTCGTTGCCCTCGGTCACCCGGCCAATGACGGCGGCGTTGGCCCCATAGGCAGAGTTCTGCAACAGGGTCAGGGCTTCCTGCTCCTGTCGGCCGTCCACCACAAATACCATCTTGCCCTCGTTGCCCATGTAGAGGGGCTCCAGCCCCAGCACGGCGCAGAAGCCCCGCACGGCGGCGGTGACGGGAAGTTGCGCCTCCACCACATCCATGCCGCAGCGGTGCTGGCGGGCCAGCTCCCACAGCACGGTGCCCAGGCCGCCGCGGGTCACGTCGCGCATGGCACGCACGCGGATGCCCCCGGCAACGAGCCGCCCTACCATGTCGGTCAGCGGCGCGCAGTCGCTCCTAATGGCGTTCTCCACCTTGAGCCGCCGGCTCAGGATGGCGGCGTGGTGCTCCCCCAGCGTGCCGGAGAGGAGGATGCTGTCGCCGGGGACGGGGGGCAGGGGGGCGAAGCCCGGCCGCACCGTGCCCACCCCGGCGGTATTGATGAGAAGGCCGCCGTGGCCCTCCACCACCTTGGTGTCACCGGTGACGACCTGCACACCAGCCTCCCGGCAGGTGGCGGCCATGCTGGCGACTACGGTCTCCAGCGTGTCCATCTCCAGCCCTTCCTCCAGGATGAAGCCGGCGCTGAGGAACTGAGGTGTGGCTCCGGCGGTCAAGAGGTCGTTGACCGTGCCGCAGACGGCCAGCCGCCCAATGTCCCCCCCGGGGAAGAACAGGGGCTGCACCACATAGCTGTCGGTGGTGAAGGCCATGGGGCCGGCCATCGGCAGCACCGCGGCGTCGCCGCCCTGCGCCAGGTATTCGTTGCCCAGGTGGCGCTTGAAGAGCCCGTCGATGAGCTCCCCCATCACGCTGCCGCCGCCGCCGTGGGCCATGTTGATCTTCATGTCAATCCTCCCGTGTTGCGGTGCCAGATGCCGCAGGCCCCTTCGTCGCTGACCATGCAGGCCCCGCGGGGGCTGACCGGCGCACACACCCGGCCAAAGAGCGGGCATTGGCTGGGGTTGATGCGCCCGCAGAGCACATCGGCGCAACGGCAACCGGCATCCATCCCCGCGTCGCCCAGGCCAATACTGCCGCCGTCCCAGGCCGAGTATTCCGGCCGCAGGAAGAGCCCGGAGTCGCCAATCTCCCCAATGCCGCGCCACACCGAGTCGCCCGGTGCAAAGTAGTGCTCCAGCACATCCTGTGCCCGGCGGTTGCCCTCGGCGGTCACGGCCTCGGGGTAGAGGTTGCGCACGGTGGCACGGCCCTCCCGGCATTGGCGCACGATCTCCCACACGGCGGCCACCAGGTGGGTCTCGTCAAAGCCGCCCACGACCATGGGCTTGTGGTACCGCTCGCTCAGCGGGCGGTAAACGTCAGCCCCCAGGATGGTGCTGACGTGGCCGGGGCAGAGGAACGCGTCAATCGTCGTCTCCTGCCGGCACAGCAGGTCCATCGCCGGCACGATGCGCTTGAGGGCGCAGAGAAGCTTCAGGTTGGTGAGCCCCCGTTCCTCCGCCGCCCGCAGCAGCAGGCCGTAGGCCGGGGCGGTCGTCTCAAACCCCACGGCGGCCATCACAAAGGTCGTCTGGGGCTCCTTGGCCATCCAATCGAGGGCCTGCAGGGGGGAGTAGACCATCTCGAACCGTGCGCCGTCGCCCCGGCGCTCCAGCAGCGAACCGGTCGGCCCCGGCACCCGCAGCAGGTCACCGAAGGACAGCACGCAGCAGTCGGGCGTCAGCGCCCACTCCACCAGCCGCTCGATGTAGCCCGAGGGCGTCACACACACCGGGCACCCGGGGCCGGAGATCAGCCGGATGGACGGCGGCAGCAACGAACGCAGCCCCGTGCGAAACAGGGCCGCCGTGTGGGTGCCGCACACCTCCATGATGGTGACCGGCGGCCCGTCGTAGTGCCGCAGATCCTCGGCCGCCCTAGTGACTGCCTCCACCGGCGGCCTCCTCAATCTCGCGGAACAGGTCGATGAGATCCTTCGCCCGCTCCTCGTCCATAATCTCGATGGCCATGCCGGCGTGGGTCAGCACATAGTCGCCGACCTTCGCGGGCAGCAACGCCACGTTCACTTCCAGCACATTGCCGGAGAAATCCACCCGGGCGGTGTCGCCATCAAGGGCGACGATGCGGCCCGGAGCTGCTACACACATGGGGATGCTCCTTTCATTGGCGGCCCTGCAGGGCAAGCCAGGCCTGCCCCAGGGCCAGGCCCCCGTCATTGACGGGAACCGCGTGGTTGGTGTACACCGCGAAGCCGTCGGACGCAAGGGCCTCGGTCACGGCGGTCAGCAGCAGCGCGTTCTGGAAGACGCCACCGCTCAAGGCGATCTGGCCCACGCCGCGCTCGGCGCGCGCCCGGCGGCACACGGCCACCACGGCCCGCGCCAACGCCCGGTGGAACCCCAGCGCCGCCGCGTCCCGCCGCTCCGGCGGGGTGTGCCACAGCGCGGCCAGCGCCGGTTTCCAGTCCAGTTGAATTGTATCACACTCATCGACGATTGCAAAATCCATGGCCAGCGGTGCCACACCTGCCGCCTCCGCCCGGGCGGAGGCCTGTTCCAGCAGGATGGCGCACTGCCCCTCGTAGCCGTTCTGTTCGCACACGCCTAGGCGTGCGCTGATGGCATCGAAGAGCCGCCCAAGCCCGGTGTAGGGTACGGCGTTTACCCCGGCGGCCAGCGCGGCCTGTGCCAGGTCTGCCCCGTCAAAGGCCGGTGCTTCCAGCCCTGCCGCCACGGCGTAGCACAGGGCCGCCAGGCGTCCGTCTTTGGCCACGCGGTCGCCTCCGGTCAGCGTGACCGGGGCCAGGTGGGCCACCCGTTCCATGGCGGCACCCTCGCACAGCAGGAACTCCCCACCCCACACCGCGCCGTCGTCGCCGTAGCCTGTGCCGTCGAAGGCCACACCCAGAACCTGTCCGGTGAGCCCATGTTCAGCCATCACCGACGCCACGTGGGCGTGGTGGTGCTGCACGGTTGTGAGTGGCAGGCCCAGCCCACGCGCCAGCAGCGCCGTGTGGTAGCCGGGGTGCCGGTCGCACACCACGAGGTCGGGGTGGAGGGCGAAGAGCCGCTCCATGTGGTCGAGGTTCTGGCGGTAGGCAGCGGCCACGGCGGCCTCCTCCACGTCGCCAAAATACTGGCTCATGTAGGCCCGTCCGCCCTGCATGAGGCAGAACGCCGCCTTGAGGTCGCCACCCATGGCGAGCACCGTGCGGCCATCGCCGGCGGGCAGGGGCAAGGGCAGGGGAGCGTACCCACGGGCGCGGCGGGTGGTTTGCACAGCGCCGCCCACCACACGGGCTACCGAGTCGTCGAGCCGTGTCACGATGCGCCGCCGGTGCCACAGCACGCCGTCCAGCCGGCCGTCACCCAGCCAGCCCAGCATCTCGTCGTCGTCGTGGATCTCCGGCTGGCCCGAGCGGTTGGCGCTGGTCATCACGAGCTCACCCAATTCACCGAGCAGTAGCATCTGCACCGGCGTGTAGGGCAGGAACGCCCCGGTCAGCGCCGTTCCGCCGTTGACGGAGGGAGCAAAGGGCTCCCCCTTGGTGGGCAGCAGCACGATGGGCCGCGCGGGGCTCATCAGCAGTGCCCGGTCGGCTTCGGTGGCTTCGCAGCAGGCTTTCAGCCGCTCCATGCTGGCGAATAGGATGGCGAAGGGCTTCAGCTCCCGGCCCTTGAGAGCCCGCAGATGCCCCACGGCGTCCTCCTGCCGGGGGTCGCAGGCCAGGTGGTAGCCGCCCACGCCCTTGATGGCGACGATGCTCCCGGCCCGCAGGGCGGAAATGGCCGCGGCCAGCGCGTCCTCCCGCTCCAGCGCTCGGCCTGTCGGCGGCTGCCACAGCAGCACCGGTCCGCACTCGGGGCAGGAGATCGTCTGCGCGTGGAAGCGCCGGTCTCGGGGGTTCTCATACTCCCGCCGGCAACTGGGGCACATGGGGAAGTCCACCATCGAGGTGGTGTGCCGGTCGTAGGGGGCCGACTCCAATATGCTATAGCGCGGCCCGCAGACGGCACAGCTGATGAACGGGTGCCTGTGCCGGCGGTTGGCAGGGTCGCGCAGTTCCTGCGCGCAGTCCTCACACACCGGGAAGTCGGCGGGCAGCCGGGCCACCGCCCCGGCGGCACTCGCTACGATAGCGAACCCCTCAAATGCCCGGTGGGGCAGATCAGCCGTGTGGAGGGCGGTGATCTGCGACTGGGCCGGGGCACGAGCGGGAATGTCCCGCGCAAAGCGCTCCAGCGTATCGGGGGTGCCGGTGGCCGTCAGCAGCACCGAGGAACCCACGTTGCAGACCTCACCGGTGACGCCGTGTTCCTGGGCCAGGAGGGCCAGAAAAGGGCGCATCCCTACGCCCTGTACCATGCCGTGTATGGTGTATTGCCGGGTTACCGTGCGTTCTTCTTCGCTTCCAGCCACTGCGCCACCTCCCGGTAGCCCTCGCCCGTTCTGCCGGACACCTTGAAGAGCGGCGCGTCGGGGTTCAGCGCCCGCACACCCTTCATAAAGTACGCCTCGTCGAAGTCCACATAGGGAATGAGGTCGCACTTGTTGAGGAGCATCACGTCGGCCTTCTCAAAGGCCAGCGGGTATTTGTAGGGCTTGTCGCTGCCCTCGGTCACCGTGAGGATGAGCATTTTGAGGTGCTCGCCGATGTAGAACTCAGCGGGGCAGACGAGGTTGCCCACGTTCTCAATGAACAGCAGGCTGTTGTCGTTGAGCTTCAGGCTGTCGGCAGCTTGGTCGATGACCGGCGCGTCTAGGTGGCAGGCCCCCTGGGTGTTGATCTGCTGGGCGCTGATACCCAGCTTCTCCAGCTTCAGCGTGTCGATGTCGCTCTCAATGTCGCCCTCAATGACGCCCACATTCTTATCAGCGAGGTGCCCGATGATCTGCACGAGGCTGGTCGTCTTGCCCACGCCGGGCGCGCCCAGCACGTTCACCACAAAGATGCCGCGCCGGTCAAAGTCCTGGTTCATGCGCTCGGCAATGCGCTCGTTCTCGCCCATGATGGCTTCCATCACCGGTACGCGAATGGTTTCTTTCATTGTGATTCCTCCTTGTCGACGTCAACGTCGATGTCGATGGACTCGATGTAGAACTCCCGGCCCACGTCGGTGGGGCGGCTGTCAGCGCCGCACTCCGGGCAGGCAAAGGAAAAGGGGCGGCGCTCAAAGAGCAGTCCGCACCCTGTGCATTTCCATTGGGGTTTGATGTGCCGGATGTCCAGCGTTGCGTCGGCGCACACCGTACCCTCGGCGATGATGTCGAAGTACATCTGGATGGACTCCGGCACATAGCCGGACGAATCCCCGACGACCAGCGCGATGCGGCGCACTCGCCGGCCGTGGTTAGCAGCCGCGTGGGCGGCGGCCTTATTGATGATCGTCTGTACCAGCGGATACTCGTGCACGCTCAAACACGTCCTTTACCGGCTCGGTGTTGGGGGTGGTGTAGGTGTTGGCCATCGTCAGGCACTTCTTGGGGCACAGCTCCACGCAGGAGTTGCACTGGATGCAGCGCATCCGTTCAATGCTCCAACGGGTATCGGCCTTGCTCACCTCAATGGCGTTGCAGGGGCAGCGACGGGAGCAGATGCCGCAGAAGATGCAGCTGTCGATGTCGATGGTGATGTGGCCGCGGGTCCGGTCAAAGTAGACCGGCTCCTCGGTCGGGTATCGCTTGGTGGCAGGCTTGCTCACCAGGTTTTTGAAGATTGTTCCGGCGAACTTGAACATGTCACATCACCTCTCAGTGCAGCTGATGCACGGGTCGATGGTCAGGATGAGCATGGGCACGTCGGCCAGGTCGCAGCCCTGCAGGGTCTTCAGGAGCGCGGGCAGGTTGGCGTAGGTGGGCGTGCGCACGCGGACGCGATCGAGGTAGGGGGTGCCATTGGCCTTGACGTAGTAGATGACCTCGCCGCGGGGCTGCTCCAAGCGCGCGAAGTACTCGCCGTTGGGGTTGCCCTTGAACTTGACCTCGATCTCCCCCTCGGGGATGCGGGCGATGCACTGGCGGATGAGGTCGATGGACTGGAAGAGCTCCTGCACGCGCACGGCGCAGCGGGCGTAGCAGTCACCCTCGGTGGCCACCACGGGCTCCACCTCCAGGTACTTGTAGGCGGCGTAACCCAGGCGGCGAATGTCCTGCGCGATGCCACTGGCGCGCATCATCGGGCCAACAGCGCCCAGCTTGTGGGCTTCCTCGCCCGTCAGCACGCCCACGCCGGTGAGGCGGGAGAGCACCGATCGATCCTTCAGGAACACGTTGGCAATCTCGTGCAGCTCGCGGTCGATCTCCACGAGACGCCCGTCGATGGCCTTCAGGGTGTCGGCATCGATGTCGCGGCGCACGCCGCCCACCTTGCACACCGAGAAGATGACGCGCCCGCCGGTCGTCTGCTCAAAGATGTCCAGCACCTTCTCGCGGATGCGCCAGCTCTGCATGAAGAGGCTTTCAAACCCGAAGGCGTCGGCCAGCAGCCCCAGCCACAGCGTGTGGCTGTGAATGCGGGAGAGCTCGCTCCAGATGGTGCGCAGGTACAGCGCGCGGTCCGGCACCGTGAGGTCCATAATCGCCTCCACGCCCTGGCAATACCCCAGGCCGTGCATGAAGGAGCAGATGCCGCAGATGCGCTCGGCCACGTAGACATAGTCCACGAAGGTGCGCTTCTCCACGAGCTTCTCAAGCCCGCGGTGCACAAAGCCGATGGAGGGGATGGCCTCCACGACCTTCTCATCTTCCATCACGAGGTCGAGGTGAATCGGCTCCGGCAGCACGGGGTGCTGGGGGCCGAAGGGAATGACCGATCGCTTGCCCATTACGCGTCCTCCTTCCCGGTCTCATCGGCGGCCGGGGCCTCATCCTTTGGCGGGTTGAACGGCGTGGGCGTCGCCAGCTTGTAGAAGTTGCCCTCGTAGTCCAGCTTGATGTGGCGGATCTTGACGCCGAACAGGTCCTTGAGCTCGTTCTCGTAGATGAACGCGCAGTAATAGATGCCGGTGATGGAGGTGATCTCCTCGTCCTCCGGCACAAGCACGCGCAGGTTCACAAAGTCATAGTCCTTGTCGAAGGAATAGGTCAGCTCGAAGCCCTCGGGCACCTTGGTGCAGGTGATGGCCACCAGCCGGTAGCCCTCGCGCTTCATGTCGCTCACCGTGCGGATGCGGTGGCCCAGCTCCACGTCCACCAGCCGTTGCGTTTCGTACATGTTACTTGCCTCCGTCGGCCTTCATGGCCTTGCGCTTCTCTTCCAGTATGCCCAGCGCCTTCACAACGCCATCAATGATGGCTTGGGGCCGGGCGGCGCAGCCGGGCACATACACGTCCACCGGCACGGCGTGGGACGCGCCGCCTTTCACGTTGTAGCACTCGGCAAAGATACCGCCGCTGTTGGCGCAGATGCCAATGGCCACCACGGCCTTGGGGTTGGGCATTTGCTCATACAGCTGGCGCACCACCGGCAGGTTCTGTTCGTTGATGCAGCCGGTGAGCAGCAGAATGTCGGCGTGCTTGGGGTTGCCGGTGTTGACAATGCCAAAGCGCTCCACGTCGTAGAGGGGCGTCAGGCACGCCAGCACCTCGATGTCACAGCCGTTGCAGCTCGTCCCGTCGTAGTGAAGAATCCAGGGGGATTTGGTCGTAGAAGACATGCTCTCACCCGCTTATCTGTACAGAATGATGAAGAGATTGATGAACCCCGCGGCCAGCGCCACAATCCAAGAGGACTTCAAGGCCAACTGCCACTTGACGCGCGCAAAGGTGTTGTCAATCACAATTTCCAGGAAGTAGGCGGCTGCCGTCACCAGCAGGGCCACTAGGGGGCTGACCGCCGCGCCCCAGGCGAAGAACAGGTACACGAAGCCCAGAATGAAGATCGTCTCGTACCAGTGGGTGATCTCGATGAACGCCAGGCCCCGGCCCGAATACTCGGTCGTGATGCCCTTGACGATCTCCTGATGCCCGTGGTGGGAGGTCGAGAGGTCAAAGGGCGACTTGCGCAGCTTGATCGTGAGCACATAGAGGAACCCCACGAACAGCAGCGGCATGGTGATGATCGCCGGTGACGATGCCTGCAGGATATTAGACACGGCGAAGGACCCGGTGACCGCGTAGAAACCGATGGCCGTCAGCAGCACCATGGGCTCGTAGGCCATCATCTGCAGGATCTCGCGCTGGGCACCCACGTGGCTGTAGGGCGAGTTGGTGCTGTAGCCGCCGACGATGAAGAAGATGTTGGCCAGCGTCAGCGCGAAGATCACCAGCAGCAGGTCGCCGCCGCTCATAAAGACCGAGCCGGCCAGCACCATGAACACGAAGAAGCAGTAGACGTAGAAGTTCTGCAGGCGGTTGACGGTGACCGACTCCTTGTTCAGGAGCTTCAGCACGTCATAGAAGGGCTGCAGCAGCGGCGGGCCTACGCGGCCCTGCATCCGGGCAGAAATGACCCGGTCCAACCCGTTGAGCAGGCCGCCGACCAGCGGCGCCAGCACGATATAGGCAATGACCATCCACACTTTCATTACAATACCCTCGTCAGCATGATTGAAATCTCAATGAGGATGAGCGCCGTGCACAGCACCGAACCGCCCACCATGAGCTTGCGCTCATTGAGCAGGTCGCCCATGTACCAGTTGGAGAGCTCATCGCGCTGCTCGCGGCCCATTGAGCCGCGGAAGGTCATGTTGTCGCCGGTGTTCTCGCCCGCCATGTAGACATCCCCGCGTTTGGAGCGGCTGGCCGGCAGCAGCAGGAACGACAGCGGCAGGATGAGGAGCATCGCCAGCATCATCAGCATGATCGTGATGTCGCCCCGACCGATGATCTCGGCGCTCGCGCCGAAGATGTTGATGAGGTAGGGCTCGATCATAGCGTTGGCAATCACCGGGAACAGCATGCAGGCCACGATCGTCAGCACCGTGTGGGCCCCCAGGGAGAACCACTCGTCGCCGATGACCTTGCCATGCTGGCGCTTGGGCTGCACGGTCATGATGTTACCCAGCCACTTTGTCCAGTAAAAGAGCGTGGCTGAGCTGCCGAACACCAGAATGAGCAGGAGCAGCACCTCGTGGGAGTCGACAAAGGCCTTCATGGCCGCCCATTTGGAGATGAGCATGCCGAAGGGGGCCAGGAACATGCCCGCGATGCCCACCACCATCATGATGGAAACCCGCGGCATGTGCACAACCAAACCCTTCATATCCTCCACGTCGCGACTGCCCATGGCCATTTCCACCGAGCCCACCGACAGGAACATGAGGGACTTGGCGGTGGCGTGGAAGATGATGAGGAGCACCGCCACCCACAGCGACTCGTAGGTGCCCAGGCCCGCGCATGTCACGATGAGCCCGAGGTTGGCGATGGTGGAGTAGGCGAGAATCTTCTTGCCGTCGCTCTGGCCGATGGCCAGCAGAGACGCCACCAGGAAGGTGATGGCACCCACGTAGATGACCATGGTGCCGGCGATGGTGCCGTGCAGGCCGGGGGCCAGGCGAATGAGCAGGTAGACACCGGCCTTGACCATCGTGGAGGAGTGCAGCAGCGCCGAGGTCGGCGTGGGGGCGACCATCGCACCCAAGAGCCACGGCGAGAACGGCAGCTGCGCCGCCTTCACGATGCCCGCGAAGCTCAAAAGCAGCACCGGCACCAGCAGCAGAGGCGTCCCCAGCCCATAGCTCAAGAGCGCCGACAGCTCGACGGTTTGGAGTGTGTACCCGCAGTAGAGGATGGCGGCCACGAAGGCCACGCCGCCCAGCAGGTTCAGCTCCAGCGCGCGGAAGGCATTGCGGGTGGAAATCTTGTCCTGGGCGTACCCGATGAGCAGGAACGAGCTTAGCGTGGTGATCTCCCAGAAGAAATACATCCAGATCAGGTTGTTGGAGAGCACCAGCCCGAACATCACCGACAGGAAGAGGAACAGCATGAAGAAGAAGAACGGCTGGCGCTGTTTGACTTCCGTGTGGTGGTGGTGATAGTGCTTCATGTAGCTCAATGCGTACAGGCAGATGAGCCCGCCGATGATGCCAACGATGAGTATCATAATAAGGGCAAGTTTGTCGATCATCAGCTGTCCGGCCGTCTCCACGAGCTCGTGGCCGTGGGTCAGCTCAAACCAGATGAGCACCGGTGCCTGCAGCAACACAAGAATCGCCGACAACGGTCGGCGCTTCTTTATTGATACGGCAATGATGTAGACGGCGAGCACAGCCTCCACGGCCAGCATGCCATAGCCAATCCATGGCCCTTCCAGCAGGATGTACGTCTGCCCCTGGAAGTACCTGACCGCCGTGAAAATGCTGGCACACGCAATGACCAGCACCGCGCAGCGGACAATCCAGTCCCGGGCGGCGCTGCTCTTCGTCACCAGCAGCACCAGGGCCGCCAGCAGCGGGAACACGATCAAAAACAACGGTTCGACCAAAATCCATCACCCATCCCATCCGTGTCAATGCACGGCTTGTTATTATAGGCCACTTTATACGAATTTTCAACATGAAATATTAATGAAATATGCAAGTTTTCTTTGGTCAATCCGCGCCCCGTTGACCATGCATTGACGCTGGAAAACGCAGGATTTCATTGCGGTTCTTGCATGCATGGATCGCCCCAAAGGCTTGTGAAATTTGTCACAAGATAATGCATAAATATGCGTATTTTGTTGTATAAATATGCGGAACATCCAATGTGTCGAATCACCCCCTCTGTAGAATTTTGTAGAAACTGCACTTCTTTGACGACCAGAATTGACAGGGAATGACAAAGATGCTAGGATTTTCGTGTATCCTTTCCTCGCCATTCGCGGGGGTGTTTCTTGTTTGAGTGAACCTGTTATCTCGTTTCCCGCACATGGCCAATGACGCTGCGATGGGACTTGCACGGCTGGAGGACTATCTTGCTTCGCTTATGATCACACCGGATGGAATAACGGCAATGGCGGATCGATCCATCAAAAACATACAGATGAGCAGCGCTGACCGAAGGGCCATCTGCCGCATGGCGGCGGTGTGCAACCGATATGGGGCAGCTTTTTTTGAGCGGGTACCCGTGGGTGACGTGCTGGATGTGGAGGCATTGCCGGGTGTGGAGCCGGAGGAGGCGGGTGCCGTGGGGCTGCCGCTGGTCTTTGACTATGTGGTGTGCCGCACCAATGGCCGCCCGGTGCTGGCGCTGGACGTCTGTGACCGCTCGGCCCGCTGTGTGGCCAAGAATCGCCGCACCAAGGCCGCCTTCCGGCGCAAGGATGAATTGACGCGCCTGGCCGGGCTGACCTACATTCGCGTGCACTCGTCCTATGTCCGGGGGTTCGCGGCGCAGGTGTTCCTGCTCTCTTGGTGTGCGGAGCAGTGGTTCCTGCACCGGGAGGCGGTGGACGGCGGCGAGCACCCGGAGATCGACCTCTTTGCGCCAGGGCAGGGATTGCTGGCCTGGCCGTCCAATCTCTTTCAGGACCTGAACGTGAGGCTGGAACGGCTGCACAGCGGTCTGAGCCTCCCCTCCTGCCAGGTGGAGTATGAACTGGGCCGCGGCAAGGGCGGCGTCGCCATGGGCCTGGGCACCATGGTGCTGGACGATGCCTGGGGTTTTGCCGCCCGGTGTGAGATCAGCACGCAGAACGCCGTGGGGCGGGAGGAGGATCTGCTGCGGGTCATCCTCATCAAGCACCTGCTGCACCGGTACCGGCGCTTTGAACTGGGAGGGAAATGCAAAAAGCGGAAGGGAATCCTGCGTCGGCGGCGAATCTTCCGCAGGCGCTGCCGGGTGGGAAGCACGGGCTCCTTCGGCTGGGGTTTCTGACGGCGGCGCAATGAGGCCTGCGGGCCAAATGGAGGCACGACGATGGTGATGCTGAAGAATGAAGCACTGACCCTGACCGTGGACGAGCGCGGGGCGGAGATGACCAGCCTGCGCACCGCCGATGGGCGGGAGGTGCTGTGGAGCGCCGACCCCAAGGTGTGGGGGCGGCACGCGCCGCTGCTGTTCCCGGTGGTGGGGGCGCTGGGCAACGGCGTATACCGGCACGGGGGGCAGACCTACGCCATGAGCCAGCACGGTTTTGCGCGGGATGGGGCCTTCACTGTGGAGAGCAGGGAGCCCGACGCGGTCACCCTGCTGCTGCGTGATACACCGGCGAGCCGGGCAATCTACCCCTTTGCCTTCGCACTGCGGGTGGGATACCGCCTGCGCGGCAACGCCGTGGAGGTGCGCTACACCGTGGACAACCCTGCGCGGGAGGAGTTGCTCTTCTCCATCGGGGCGCACCCGGGCTTTGCCTGCCCCATGGGCCAGGGGGAGGAATACGACGACTGCTACCTGGAGTTTGAGGAGCCCGAGACGCTGAGCACCCGGTTGCTCAATGCAAACAGCCGCGTTGCGTCTGAGCTTCACCCTTTCCTTGATGGCGAACGTGTGCTGCCGCTGGGGCCGGATACCTTCCGCCGCGGGGCGTTCATCCTGGAGGGGTTCCGCTCCCGGGCCATCACGCTGCGGGGTGGCAAATCGGGTCACTCGGTGCGGGTGGATTTCCCCGGCTTTCCATACCTCGGCATCTGGGCGATGCCCGGTGCGCCGTTCGTGTGTATTGAGCCGTGGTTTGGCGTGGCCGACCTGGAGGGGTTCGAGGGTGAGTTCGCCGACAAGACCGGCGTGATGCGCCTCGGGCCCGGCGGCACGTTCCGCTGTGCCCACACCATCACGGTGGACTGAACGAAAACGTATGCCAACGCCGCGGTCTCCTTGGGCCGCGGCGGCAGAGTATCTACAAATCCCTAGAACGGGCAAAGGGAAATGAACCTCCCGCCCCATCGCAACACTACGTGTTGCTCACCCTGCTCTCAACGATTTTGACAAATCGTCTGCCGCAGGGTGGGGGTAACACCGCTTCATTCGGCGGGAGGAAAGGAAAGGCTAGTACGAGGGGAAAGAAAACCCGCCCGAAGGCGTAACGTTTCCTTGAATATCCGCATGAAAGCTGCGGTTTGAGATCGGTCCATCGCAATACTTCGTGCCTTCCCGGCACCTCGCCCGCATCGTGCGGGCTTGTCACAACCCCATGGATTGTGACCCGGTGCCGTCGGCCTTAGGCGCATCCTGCGCCTTGGATTGCTCGGGTTGCTCTCAACGATTCTAAAGAATCGTCTGCCGCAACGCGGGACTGAGAGTCGGCGACATGTGCGGCGAATCAGACACGCATGGATGCGTGTCCAACCGTCGCGCCGTGAAGGCATTGCTTTGCAATGCCTTAGCGCCCGGATGGCGCGTAAGGCGTGAACGGCGATCTGGCAATAACGAGAAAGTGCCGTATGAATCGTGGACGTCGCAACAGCGGCGGCCACGACGGGCGAGGAGGACGAGCCATGGAAGTGACACTGCGGGCCATTGACCGAAGCAACTGGGATAAATGCTGCCGTTTGACCGTCTCGGCGGCGCAGCGTGCGTTCGTCGCGTCCAACGCCTATTCGCTGGCCCAGGCCGCCTACGAGCCGGACACCTGGCCCATGGGCATCTTCTGCGAGGGCGAGCTGGTGGGGTTCCTGATGTGGGGCTTTGACAGCGAGCACTGCGTGTGGGAGGTGTACCGTCTCATGGTGGACGAGGCCCACCAGGGCCGCGGCATCGGCCGGGCCGCCCTGCAGAAGCTGCTGGAACTGGTGAGAAAAAAGCATGGCTCTGTGCTGCTGCACATCGGCGCAAACCCTGACAACGCCGTGGCCCTCGCTCTGTACGAGTCGATGGGTTTCCGCCGCAACGGGCAGAACGCCTACGGAGAGGTCGTGCTGGAGCTTCCGCTGTAACGCATCACCGGTCGCAGCGGGTCAGGGTGGTGTTTGTCCATGCCTGCACGGGGGTGACGGACTGGAACCTAGCCCGCTCCAACAGCGCGCGGTCGGTTTCCCACGTCAGCGGTGCGTCAATGTGCAGGCTGCCAAACGGCAGCCCCTCGGCGGCTTAGACGCGGCGTGCCTCGGCCAGGTGCGCGGCCTGCTCGTCTGCGCTGTGGGCATGCACATCGCCCAGCAGGAACACACCGCCGGGCCGCAGGCACCGGTGGATGCGCCCATAGAGTGCCGCCTTTTGCTCCGGGTCAAAGTGGTGCAGCGTGTAGCAGCTCAGTACGACGTCGAAGGCTTCGACGCCTAGGTCAAGCTCCAGCAGCGAGGCACAGACCCTCTCCACTCGGATACCAGTGGTAAACTCCTTTTTGGCAAGTTCTGCCAGCATGCCGGGGGAGAGGTCGACTGCGGTTATGTGGGCCGGGGCATGGATGCGCTCAATCTCCAGTCCCGTGCCGCACCCCAGCACCAGAATGTCATGGCATGGTGCACAGGCCGACAATGCCTCCTCCACCGTGTCGTAGAACTTGGCCATGCCCAGCCGCGCCTGGAAGTCCCGTTCGTGGCTGGCCGCCACCTCGTCAAAATGCTCCGCCATTCCTTTCATGGTTCTGCTCCCTTCCAGCTCCGGCCTACAACTCCCGCACGAACGTCAGGTTGAGGTTCATGCGGTAGCTGACCATGCGCACCGCGAACACCACGGCGATGGCCAGATAGGTGCTGAGCTGCCGCCCCAGGTAAGGCAGGGTGAACCACAGCACCAGCGCGCCGATGAGCACGGCCGTGGCGTAGACTTCCTTGCGAAGGATGAGGGGAATCTCCCTCACGATGATATCGCGCATGAGGCCGCCGCCGATGCCGGTGATGACGGACACGAACAGGAACGCCAGCAGGTTCATGCCGCTGTCGATGGCCTTGACGCCGGCAACGACGGTGAACACCGCCAGCCCTAGCGTGTCGATGACGACAAAGGGGAAGGACCAGCGCACTCGGTCGCGCAGCAGCATCATCACCACCGACGTGGCTAGGATGATGGCTGTGTAGCGATAGTTGGAGAAGAACACGGGTACGCCCCGGTCCATGATGACATCGCGCAGTACACCGCCGCCCACCGCCGTGAGGAACGCCAGCACCACGATGCCAAAGACGTCGAGCTTTTTCTCAATGGCCGTGATGGCCCCTGATGCCGCGAAAGCCGCCACGCCGACGAGCTCGCATACCTCCAGAAAGTCCATGTTTCATCCTCCCCGCCCTCGCCGGCACACCCGGCGACACCACTCGATTGTACGGGTTTTGCGGGGGCGGCGCAACGGGATTGCACCATTGGCCCCCTTCCTTTTTCCGGCTCGTGTTTTCTGCTACAATGGGGGTGCCAGAAATCTTAAGGAGCTTGAGGTTTCTTTAAGGCAAACTTCAAAATGCATTAACAAATTATTCACCCACAAACCGAAGAAGCCTCTTATACTAAGGGCACAAAGTTGGCGGGTGTGACGGGAGGGACCCCAATGAAGGAAACTACGGACATTATCATTGTGGACGACGACGAGAACATCTGCCAGCTTGTGCGACTGTACCTTGAAAAGGAAGGGTTCGCGGTGGAGACCGCCCACAGCGGGCCGGAGGGTCTCAAAGACTTCGCCCGGCTCACGCCCAAGCTCATGGTGCTCGACATCATGCTGCCGGGGCTCTCGGGGTGGGAGGTCTGCCGCGAAATCCGCAAAACGAGCGCCATGCCCATCATCATGCTGACCGCCAAGGGTGAAACCTTCGACAAGGTGCTGGGGCTGGAGCTGGGTGCCGACGACTACATCGTCAAGCCTTTCGAGCCCCAAGAACTGGTTGCACGGGTCAAAGCTGTCATCCGCCGCACCCAACCGCGGGAGGAGGCCGCCGATGTGCTGGACTTCCCCGATCTCAAGATCAACCGCACCAATTACATCGTGACCTACCGAGGCCAGACGATGGAGCTGCCGCCCAAGGAAATGGAGCTGCTCTACTTCCTGGCCTCCCACGCCAACAAGGTATTCACCCGCGAGCAGCTGCTCGAGCAGGTCTGGGGGTTCGATTACTTCGGTGACTCGCGCACGGTGGACGTGCACGTCAAGCGCCTGCGGGAGAAGCTGATGAGCGACGAGGACGATTGGAAGATCAAGACGGTTTGGGGAGTGGGGTATAAGTTTGAAATCAAGTGAATTCAACCTGACCCCGGGACGGTCTGTGTTCTCCCGGTTGTTGTCCACCTACTTCGCCATCATGCTGGTGACGCTGGCGGCCCAAGGCATGCTGCTGGGCAAGATTTACGAGAACCAGTACCTGGCCAACCGTACCCAGACGCTGAAGGTGGAAGCTGCCGACCTGGCGCAGCGCACGGCCATGCAGTGGGGCGGTAAGGGCGACAAGACCAGCGCTGCCATGACGGCGACAACCTACAACTACCTGGTATACGAGGTTGCCCGCCGGCAGGACGCCGAGGTGTGGATCGTCGACCGCCTGCACGTGCAGGTGATGAGCGCCGCCCAGGACAACGGCAACATGGTGCCGGCCTTCGTGCTCAGCGACGTGTCCGATCTTTCGGGCGAGCTGCAGCAGATGACCGCCCGGGCCATGAAGGGCGAAACGGTGGTGCAGAACGGGGAGATCGATTTCTTCGGGGCCGAGATGCTCACGGTGGCCGTGCCCATCAAGAACAACGACAGTACCGTGCCGGTGGGTGTGGTCTTCATGCACACCCGCACCAAGAGCATGATGGACGTCATCGGCCAGATGTACCAGCACATCGCCTGGTCGGCCCTGGTGGCCATCCTCATCGCCGCGGTCATGATCCTCTTCATGAGCTCGCGCATCTCCCGCCCCTTGGTGCAGATGAACGAGATCGCCCGCCAGATTGCCCAGGGCAAGTTTGACCGGCGGGCGGAGGTCAGCTCCCGCGATGAGATTGGCCAGTTGGCCACCACCTTCAACGACATGGCCGCCCAATTGAAGATTCAGGAGGACATGCGTTCGGGCTTCGTGGCCAATGTCTCCCACGAGCTGCGCTCGCCCATGACGTCCATTCACGGCTTTGCCCAGGGCATGCTGGATGGCACCATCCCCCAGGAGGAGCATGAGAAGTACCTTCAGGTCATCGTGGGGGAGACCCGCCGTCTCAACAAGCTCATCCGGGAGCTGCTCGATCTCTCGCAGATCGACTCGGGCAACTTCCCGCTGAACCGTCAGGCATTTGATATCAACGAGCTGATCCGCCGTGTGCTGATCCGCTTTGAAGATAAGATAGAGGAAAAGAACCAGGAGATTGAGGTGGAGTTCCGGCAGGAACGGGCCATGGTGCTGGCCGACCCGGATCGCATTGAACAGGTTGTCATCAACCTGGTCGACAACGCCATCAAGTTTACCGAACCGGGCGGCAGCATCCGCCTGTGGACCCACAGTGCCGCCGATAAGATGCTCATCGGCGTGGGCGACACCGGCCCCGGCATCCCCGAGGAGGACCAGCCCTACGTTTGGGAGCGCTTCTACAAGGTGGACAAGGCACACACCGGTCGCAAGGGCACCGGGCTGGGGCTGTCCATCGTGAAGAAGATTATCGACCAGCATGGCGAGCGCATCACCCTGCAGAGCAAGCCCGGCAACGGCAGCGTCTTTCTCTTCACGCTGGAAAAGGCCGAGAAGAGCGACCGGGCCCTCCCTGAAAAAGGCAACGAAAAACCTACCGATAAAGGCGACAAAAAGAACAAGGAGTGAGTCGAAATGGCAGACTATTATAACTACGAGAAGCAGGAGAAGAAGCGCGGCGGCAATGGCTGGATGATCGCCACATTGCTGCTGGCTGCCTTCATAGCAGGGGCGCTGCTGATGCGCCTGGTCCCCAACACCAACAAGGCCCTGAGCGCGGCCACCGCCACGCCCACGGCCACCGCAGCTTTGCTGCAGCCCACCGCGACCGCCGCGGCCACTGCCGGCGACAACACCCAGGCCAGTGCCACGCTGCCCGCCTTCGGGGACAACTCCACCTCGCTCAATGGCAACATTGACATCCCGGCCATCGTCAAAGCCGACAGCCCCGCCGTTGTGGGCGTGCTCAACAACGTGAAGGCGCTCTCCCGCCAGCAGCTGAGCAGCACCGAGACCCAGGGCTCCGGTTCCGGCGTCATCGTCTCCTCCGACGGCTACATCGTGACGAACAATCACGTCATTGA
The DNA here is from genome assembly GCA_023398815.1 of Bacillota bacterium. Lineage (GTDB taxonomy): Bacteria > Bacillota > Clostridia > Christensenellales > UMGS416 > JAEYRA01. The sequence continues at coordinate 24,942 of JAEWRW010000006.1, read as the reverse complement.
GGGCGCCGACAGCGTCAGCGTGGTGCTGCAAAACGGCGACACCGTGGACGCCAAGGTCGTGGGGGCAGATTCCCAGACCGACCTGGCCGTGCTGAAGATTGAGAAGACCGGGCTCACCACCATCGCCTTCGGCGACTCCGGCGCCGTGCAGGTGGGCGAGTCGGTCGTGGCCATCGGCAACCCGCTGGGCACCGAGCTCTATGGCACGGTCACCTCGGGCATCATCAGCGCCACCGACCGTGAACTCATCATCGACGACGTGCGCTTCACCCTGCTGCAGACCGACGCGGCCATCAACCCCGGCAACAGCGGCGGCGCGCTTGTCAACGCCAAGGGTGAGCTCATCGGTATTAACTCCCTGAAGAGCACCACCGCCGGCACCGACGAGTACGGCAACTCCATCTCGGCGGAGGGCATCGGCTTCGCCATCCCCATCAACGACGCCCGCCCCATCATTGAGGAACTCATCACCAAGGGCTATGTGGAACGGCCGATGATGGGCATCAGTGGCAGCTCCATCACCGAGGAACAGGCTGCCTACAACAACGTGCCAATGGGTCTCTACGTGGTGCAGCTGTCGGAGAATGGCCCGGCGGCCAAGGCCGGCATCCAGGTGGAGGACATCATCACCCAGGTGGACGGCAAGGACGTCACTTCCTTCTCCGACCTGCGAGACGTCATTGACAGCCACAAGGTGGGCGACACCCTGACCGTCAAAGCCTACCGCTACAAGGAGAGCAAGGAGTACACCTTCCAGGTGACGCTGGCCAGCTCGGGCAGCATGCAATAATCGCTTCGCTTTCGCGGTGGCCGCTGATGCGACCGCCGCGAGTTGGAGGCTTCCCGTTCCAACGAACCTTTGCCACCCGACGTACACGCCGCCGGGTGGCTTTTTGCTATGTGGCTCGCGGCGGTTATGCGGAGGAAGACGCGCCTGCGGGCAGGAGGGCTGCATGCCACGGGCAAGATGTCTCCTGCCTTGGCCGGATGAACCGGCCGGCGGCTGCCGGGGGTGAGCGAAGCGTTACGCTTCGCTTTCGCGTCGGTCGCTGACGCGACCGCCGCGAGTGAGAAGCACCCGAACCAACGAACCTTTGCCGCCCGACGTACACGCCGCCGGGCGGCTTCTTGCTATTTGGCTCGCAGCGGGTGATACGGAGAACGCGCTTTTAAGCGGGAGGGGGCTGTGTGCCACGGACAGGTGTTTCCGCGCCTTGGCCCGCTGGCCCCACGCCGCGGCAGAGCGATTCGTCCGAATCGCTTGAGAGCGGTGTGAGCAACGCGAAGCGTTGCGATGGATGGATGAACTGGCCGGCGGCTGCCGGGGGTGGTGCGCGGCATGGAGAAGGGCCGTCGACTTTGTTGACAGCCTCAGCTTGTCAACAAACCCACTAGAACGGGAAAAATAAAACGAGCCTCCCGCCCCATCGCAACACGTTGTGTTGCTCGCACCACTCTCAACGATCCTGACGAATCGTCTGCCGTGGTGCGGGGGTAACACCGCTTCATTCGGCGGGAGGAAGGGAAAGCCACTGCGAGCAGAAGAGATAACTCCGCCCAAAGGCGCAACGTATCCTTAGAAACCCCGCATGAGAGCTGTGATTTTCGATCGGTCGGCGACATGCGCGGCGACCGATCTGTCCATAATCAGGACAAGTGCTTTGAATCGCCGCTGTCGTAACAGCGGCAGACGCGAAAGTGCTCAGTCGCTCTCGGGCCGGCCGCCAAACTGCCGGCGGTAGAGGGAGGGCGACGTGCCATACTTGCGGCGGAAGAGACGGGAGAAGTAGAACGGATCCCGCAGGCCGATGGCCTCGCTCACAGCGGATAGGGGGAGGTTGGTCGTCTCCAGCAGCACGATGGCGCGGGACAGGCGCACGTCGTTGATGTAGTGGGCCGGTGTTCGATGGAACTGCTGCTGGAACCGGCGGTACAGCGTGGGGCGGGAGACGGCCAGGTGCCGGGCCAGCCGCTCGTCGGTGAGTTCCTCGGTGCAGTGCTGCTCCACATAAGCCCGCACCTCCTGGGCAAAGGCGTTGGCAGGCTCCTTCTGCTGCCCCTGGGGCAGCAGCACATCGAGCAGCCGGTAAAGGGCGGCAAGCTGGCCGCAAAGGCTCCCGGCAGAAGACACCTCCCCCAGCAGGGTGCGGACGGGCTCGGCGCAGGCGGCAGGCAGCACCGGTGGAAAGTCGTAGAGATCATCGAGCCGCATCGTCTGGTTCACCAGTACATCGAGGAACAGCCACTGGGCGCGCATGACGCCAGACGTGGGGTTGACGCGGTGGGTGATGTACTGCATGCGCCCCGACGGCGCGATGAACGCCGCCGGCGCGTCCACGCGCTGCTGCCCGCCGGGGGTTAGGCCAAACTCATAGGCACCCTCCAATGCCTGCACCACCGAGAGCACCGGCAGGCTCTTCTGGTGGAAGAGACCATCCTCAGTGAACACGCCCGACCCCAGCGAGAACCCTCGCACCCAGATGGTTTCCACGTTCATGTCATTCCTCCACATGAGAATATAGTCCAGTATAATTATATTATACTGCGTGGATTGTACCATGTGAGGAGATTATACTATCCATATCAAAGACAAAGGCGGGGACGGAGATGGAGTTCTACACGGTGTTTCGCGGGGGCCGGCCGGTGCGATGCGGGGAAGAGACGCGGCGGTTCGCGTGGGAGTCGATGCATGGCCGCTATGGCGACGAGGCGATGGCAACGCCCGCTGTGTCGCTCGATGACCTGCCGGGGTTTGAGACCTTGACCGACCAGCAGAAGTACGATGCCGCCGTGGGGCGCATCGCAGAGCGCGCACCCCTCCGCGTCTGCCCGGCAGAGCGGGTCAGCGCGGCGGCCACGCTGGGCAGGGCCATCGCCCACCTGGTGCCGGCCACCTTGCAGGGCAAGAGCCTGTGGAGCAGTGTCAGCCATGTGACGCTGGGCTTCGACCGGGTATTACGGCAGGGCGTCAACAGCTTGGAGCGTGAGATTGACGAACGCCTGGCGGACGATGGACTGGACGACGATCAGCGGGCGATCCTCACCGGCATGAAAAGCACGGTGAACGCCCTGCGGGTGTGGCACCGGCGCTACCTGGACGCGACAAAGGACGCCAACCCCGAGACCCACGCCCTGCTGCAGCGCGTGCCCTTTGAGCCGGCGCGTACCTTCCATGAGGCGGTGCAGAGCTTGTGGTTCACCTTCGCGTTCACCCGGCTCACCGGCAACTGGTCGGGCATCGGGCGCATCGATGAGATGCTGGGCGGCACCCTGCGGCAGGATCTGGCGGCTGGCCGGCTGACCCTCGATGAGGCGCGGGAGATCCTCGCCAGCTTCTTCATCAAGGGCTGCGAGTGGATCCAGAGCGACACACCGGTGGGCAGTGGTGACGCCCAGCATTACCAGAACATCGTACTGGCAGGGATGGATCGCAACGGCGATGAGGTGACCAACGAGGTCACCCACCTGGTGCTCGATATCGTGGAGGAGTTCGGCATCAGCGACTTCCCCATCACGGTGCGCATCGGGCCCAACACGCCCGACGACCTGCTGCGCCGCGTGGCTGAGGTGATGCGCCATGGTGGCGGCGTGGTGGCCGTGTACAACGAGCCGCTGATCCTCGAGGGTCTGACGCGCTTCGGCTACCCGCTGGAGGAGGCCCGGTGCTTTGCCAACGACGGCTGCTGGGAGGTGCAGGTGCCCGGTAAAACTTACTTCACCTACTCGCCCTTTGACAGCCTGCGCCTGCTGCTGGATGACACGCTGGGCCTGCACAACCCGGATGGCGTGGTGGTCTACGCTTCATTTGAAGAGCTTTACGTGGCCTACCGCGAGGCCCTGCGTGCCAAAGTGGAGGACATCTACTGCAGCACACTGGCGCGCTTCACCGGCAGCGTGCCGGGGGTGGACTGGCACTGGGGCCCAACCATGCCCTGCTCGGTGGTGTCGCTGTTTACCGAGGGGTGTGTGGCAAGCGGCCGCTCCTACCTGGGCGGCGGGGCAACCCACACGGTCGTCTCCCCCCACATCGGCGGGGTGGTGGACACGGCCAACAGCCTGCTGGCGCTGAAGAAGCTGGTCTTTGAGGACAAGAAGGTGGACTGGGACACCGTGATGGCTGCCCTGCGCGCCAACTGGGAGGGATACGAGCCCCTGCGGCAGCTGGCCCGGAACCGCTACACCTACTTTGGCAATGACGATGACGAGGCTGACGCCATGGTGCGCCGGGTGCTCGGTGACTTCGCCACCCTGGTGGAAGCGATCGACGGCCGGTCGCCCATCCGCTTCCCGGCGGGGGTCAGCACCTTCGGCCGGCAGATTGAGTGGGCGCCGTTCCGCGCAGCCACGCCCTTTGGTTTCCGCGCGGGGGAGATTCTCTCGGGCAACTTCTCGCCCACGCCGGGCACCGACAGCGCCGGTGCCACCGCGATGATCCGCTCCTACTGCAAGGCCGACCACCGGCGGCTGTCCTGCGGGTCGGCGCTGGATGTGAAGCTCTTCCCGGCCACGGTGCAGGGGCCCAACGGCGTGGAGACACTCATGGCGCTGCTCCGGGGCTTTGTGGCGCTGGGCGGGTTCTTCCTGCAGCTTGATGTGGTGGATGGCGAGGTGCTGCGGGAGGCCCAGCGCCACCCGGAGAACTACAAGACTCTCTCGGTGCGTGTCTCGGGCTGGAATGCCCGGTTTGTGACGCTGGACCGGGAGTGGCAGGACATGATCGTGGAACGCACGGCCCAGGGGCGGTGAGCATGGAGATTCCCGTCCTCAACATCCAGCGCTTCAGCACCCAGGACGGGCCGGGCATCCGCACCACGGTCTTCCTGAAGGGCTGCCCGCTGCGGTGCGCCTGGTGCCACAACCCGGAGAGCCAGTCGACCCGCCAGCAGATCTTCTACACTGCTGGCAACTGCATCGGCTGTGGCAGCTGTGTGGCGGCCTGCCCCCGGGGGGCTCACGGCTGGGATGCCCAAGGCCGCCACCGGTACGACGCCGCCCGCTGTGCAGGCTGCCTGGCGTGTGTGGCTGTCTGCCCCACTGGGGCGGTGGAGGCCGTCAGCCGCACCATGACGGTGGAGGAGATCGTGGAGGTTGTGTTGCGCGACCGGGTGTTCTATGGCCGGCAGGGCGGGGTGACGCTCTCGGGCGGGGAGCCGCTGCAGCACCCGGAGGCCTGCCTCCAGCTCTTGGCGGCCTGCCGGGCTCAGGGCCTGACCACGGCCATCGAGACATCGGGTGCCTTCGACGGCGCGGTGCTGGCGGAATTGGTGCCACTGGTTGACTGGTTCCTGTGGGACTATAAGGACAGCGACGACGACCGCCACCGGCACTACACCGGTGCTTCCCACCGCCCACTGGTGGAGAACCTGCGCCGGGCCGACGCGCTGGGCGCGCGCACCGTGCTGCGGTGCATCCTGGTGCGGGGCGTCAACACCGATGAGACCCACTACCGCGCCATTGCCGCCCTGGCGGCCAGCCTGCCGGGGTGCCAGGGGGTGGAGCTGCTGCCCTACCACGCCTACGGCGGGGGCAAAGCCCGGCAGCTGGGCGGGGAGGAGAACTCCCACCGGGAGTGGATCCCAACCGAGGAGGACTTGGCAGCCGCACGGGCGGCAGGATTTCCGCTGGCCTGGGGCGAAGGTTGACACCAGCGCAAGCCAAAAGGAGAGAGTCCGCCATGAAGATCCGCCCGGTGTACACCTGCCCGCTGGAGATCGTCCATGACATCGTTCGCGGCAAGTGGAAGACGATCCTGCTCTTTCAACTGCGGGAGAGTTCGGCAGGCCTGGCCCAGCTGCAGCGCGGGGTGGAGGGCATCAGCCAGAAGATGCTGCTGCAGCAGCTGCGAGAGCTGCAGGCCTTCGGACTGGTGGAGAAGAAGTCCTTCCCGGGCTACCCCCTGCGGGTGGAGTATTCGCTGACCGACGGCAGGGGGCGGAAGATGCTGGAGGCCATCCTCATCATGCAGCAGATTGGCCAGGAATACCTGCAGGAGCAGGCGGCGGCCCAGTCGCTGCCCGACGACGCCGACGACTGATACCCACAAAAAAGTGGGGAATGGCAGCCTTGCGCCCGCCGTGGTATGCTGGGGCGGAAAGAGAGGGTGGGCCATGAAGACGGTGTTGGTGCTGGTAGACATTCAGAACGACTATTTCCCCGGCGGACGGCATGAGCTGGCCGAGCCCGAACGGGCGGCAGGGCAGGCGCGGCGGGCGTTGGAACGCTTCCGGGCGGCGGGGTGGCCGGTGTTCCACATCCGCCATGTGAGCGAAAAGGACGGCGCGAGCTTCTTCCTGCCGGGCACGGTGGGGGCGGAGATTCACGCCCTGGTGCGGCCCCATGGGCAGGAGCCGGTGGTGGTGAAGCACGCCCCCAACTCCTTCCTCGGCACTGGGCTGGAGGCTCTGCTGCGGGCCCAGGGTGTGGAGGCTCTCGTCCTCTGTGGCAGCATGAGCCACATGTGCATCGACACAACGGTACGCGCGGCCAGCGACCTGGGGTTTGCCGTGACGGTACTGGAGGACGCCTGCACCACCAGCGACCTCACGTGGGCGGGGGAACGCATCACCGCCAAAACGGTGCACGGGGTCATCATGGCAGCGCTGGATGGCACCTTTGCCCGGGTGATGACGACTGACGAGTGGCTGTCCGCTGCGGGCGAATGACGGCGGGACGACCCAGTACAATAATAAAGCGGCGGAACCGATCGGTTCCGCCGCTGGTTTTAGTAAGCGTATCCTGTAAACCCGGCATGAGGGCTACGGGTCATTCTCGTTCGGCGACATGTGCGGCGAACGAGTCTCTGTTACTGGATCAAGTCGTCAAGATCGCGGCTGTCGCCACAGCGGCCAGGCTGCATGGGCGAGCAGCGTGCGTAGCACGCGACCAGCCAGACGCGAAAGGCGCTTGCGCCGTCACTCTGGCAGGGGGATGCCGAAGAGCCGGCAGCCGTTTTCCAGCGTTTGGCAGGCCAGCTCGTCGGGGTCCTCGCCCCGCAGGGCGGCCACGGCGCGGGCCGTGTGCAGCACGTGCTTGGGCTCGTTGCGCCGGCCCCGCACCGGCTCGGGCGAAAGGTAGGGGCAGTCGGTCTCAATGAGCAGGCGGTCGGCGGGCACGTAGCGGGCCACTTCCTGCAGGTTCCGGGCGTTCTTGAAGGTGGCTGTGCCAGCCAGTGACACATAGAGCCCCGCGTCCAGGCAGGTTTTAGCTGTCTCCACACTGCCGCTGTAGCAGTGCATGACGCCGGGGTGGTGGGGGGCGGCTTGGAGCCAGGGCAGGAAGTCGCCCCAAGCCTCCCGCATGTGGTAGATGATGGGCAGGCCAACCTCCCGCGCCAGGGCAAACTGCTGATCGAGGCAGGCGCGCTGCACATCGCGGGGTTGCAGGTCGTAGTGGTAATCCAGGCCGATCTCCCCAATGGCGACAACGCGCTCCTCCCCGGCCCAGCGGCGCAGGGTATTCAGCTGTTCCCCGGTAAGGTGTGCGGCCTCGTGGGGGTGCACGCCCACGGCAGCCCACAGGTGGGGCCAACGGTGGGCCAGGGCCACTGCGTTGGCGCTGCTCTCCATGCTCGCCCCCACCGTGAGGCACCGCACCACGCCTTCACCCGGCAGCGCGGCGATGAGTGCCTCGCGATCCTCGTCAAAGCGCGGGTCGTCCAGGTGGGCGTGGGTGTCAAAGACGTTCATCGCACTTCCGACCCATCGGGCAGCAGACCCTCGGGGCCCACCAGTTTCAGGTTGCCCTCGTCGTCGCTGGCGCAGAGGATCATGCCCTCGCTCAGCACCCCGCGCAGCTTCACGGGCTTGAGGTTGCACACCAGCACCACGGTCTTGCCCACCATCTCCTCGGGCTTGTAGTATTTGGCGATGCCGCTGGCCACCGTGCGGGTACCCAGGGCCCCCACCTCCAGCGTCAGTTTCAGCAGCTTGTCGCTCTTGGGTACGGCCTCGCAGGCGGTCACCTTGGCCAGCCGCAGGTCGCTCTTCTCAAACTCCTCAATGCCGATTTCGTCCTTCTGGGGCCCACCCACCTTCTTCACCGGCGGGGTGGCGGGCTTGCCCAGTTCGGCCAGGGTCTCAAGCTCGGCCTCCACATCCAGCCGGGGGAAGAGCACCGGCAGCACGGCGATGGCACTACCCGCTGGCAGCGCGCCGAATGTGGCGGCCGAGTCCCAGCTTTTCAGGGCCTCTTCGGTCACGCCCAGCAGCTCAAAGAGCCGGGCCGGCGTGCGGGTGAAGCAGGGCTGCAGCAGCACCGCCGCGATGCGCAGGCACTCGGCCAGGTGGTACATGACGGTGCCCAGCTTTTCGCGGTTGGCCTCGTCTCGCGCCAGCACCCAGGGGGCGGTCACGTCGATGTAGCGGTTGCACTCGCCGATGAGCTTCCACAGCTCGGTCAGCGCCAGGGAGAACTGCATGCCGTCCATGAGCTCGCCAAAGCGCTGCACTGTGGCCTCGGCCAGTGTCCGCAGAGCCTTCTCCTCTTCGCCCAGCGCGCCGGGGCCGGGCAGCACGCCGTTGAAATACTTCTGCACCATGGCAGCCGTGCGGCTGGCGAGGTTCCCCAGGTCGTTGGCAAGGTCGGCGTTGATGCGATTGAGGAGCGCACGGTTGCTGAACTCGCCGTCGGCGCCGAAGGGCATCTCCCGCAGCAGGAAGTAGCGGATGGCATCGAGGCCGTAGCGCTCGACCAGCACGCCGGGGTCCACCACGTTGCCCTTGGATTTGCTCATCTTGTCCCCACCCATCACCAGCCACCCGTGGCCGAAGACCTGCTTGGGCAGCGGCAGGCCCATCGCGTGTAGAATGATGGGCCAGATGATGGTGTGGAAGCGCACGATCTCCTTACCCACAAGATGAATGTCCGCCGGCCAATACTTGCGGTAGAGGCTGTCGTCCTCGCTGCCCCAGCCGAGGGCCGTGATGTAGTTGCTAAGGGCGTCCACCCACACGTAGACGACGTGCTTTGGGTCAAAGTCCACCGGGATGCCCCAGGTGAACGACGTGCGCGACACGCACAGGTCTTCGAGGCCCGGTTTCAGGAAGTTGTTGAGCATCTCGTTCTTGCGGCTGACGGGCTGGATGAAATCCGGGTGGCTCTCGATGTAGTCAATGAGCCACTGCTGGTAGCGGCTGGTGCGGAAGAAATAGGCTTCCTCCTCGGCCAGGCGCACCTCGCGGCCGCAGTCGGGGCACTTGCCGTCCTTCAGCTGCGTCTCGGTCCAGAACGCCTCGCAGGGGGTACAGTACCAACCCTTATAGGTACCCTTGTAGATGTCGCCCTGCTCATAGAGCTGGCGGAAGATCTTCTGCACCTTCACCTTGTGGCGCTCCTCGGTGGTGCGGATGAAGTCGTTGTAGGTGATGTCCATGGTCTTCCACAAGTCCTTGATGCCGGCGACGATGTCGTCAACGAAGGCCTGTGGCGTGACGCCGGCGGCCTTGGCGCGCTCCTCAATCTTCTGCCCATGCTCGTCGGTGCCGGTCAGGAAGTACACGTCGTAGCCCCGCAGGCGCTTGTAGCGGGCCATGGTGTCGGCAGCCACGGTGCAGTAGCTGTGGCCGATGTGCAGCTTGCCGCTGGGGTAGTAGATGGGCGTGGTGATGTAGAATGTCTGCTTGCTCATGTCCCGTCTCCTTCGTTTCTGCGCCCATGGGGCGGGTGTTGGTCGTTCGTCGATGGCCTCGTGGGCCGTGATTTGTTTCAATAAGGCTTTGCGCTCAGGCGCACGCCGCGTAGTCAAGCACTTCTCCGGTTCGGGCGTCCACCCAAACCCAAAAACAGTGGTCGATGTCGTCGTATCCCTCCGGGGTGTGCAGAGTGATCTTCCAGGCAACGGACTCCCCTTTGGCGACCAGCTCCGCGTCCTCCAGCAATAGCGCCCGGTGGAGCTCGTCGGTCATGCCGATGCCCTTCACGCCCGAGCCCAGGAACGCCAGCGTCAAGTCTACGGCCTGCGCCTTTGGTATGGTGAGACCGCTGGTGTCAACGTTGCGCTTGCTGGCGTGAAAGCCCAGCAACGCGCCGCTACTGGCCAACTCCATCAGGATGCCGCTCCCCGTGTATACCTCATTGCGGTATTCTTTCCATTCGAACTGGTATCGGTATGCATCGCCTTCGTCGTATCGTTCACTGGTAACCAACTTCAGCGCAGCAAGATCCAGGTCCGGCCGATAAGTGGCCGCGAAGGACTCTGCTCTCTGGCGTGCTGCGTCCAAGTGCAGCTCCTCCCCGGTGGCGTGCCTTGCGTTCAGCACGGTCAGGCTGTCAATCTCCTCGGTGACCGCATTGAGTTTGACAGTTACCCTAGAGGTAACAAATTCCAGCCACTGCTGCTCGCCGTCCGCGCTGTTGTTGACGCCGACGAATGTCGGTTCGCCAAAGTCCGCAGGCAGCTTTTGCCGTAGGAGAGCCAGTCCCTCCTGAGAACTCAAAATTGTCAACTCCTGCGGGTACTGCGTTTCTTCTGTTGCAACAGCAACCGTTGGACTTGGCCAAGGGGTTCCTTTGGCCGTGGCTTCTGGGCTTTGCGGGGTTCGGACAGGAACGCTCCCCATTGGCGTGCCGTCCAGCGTCGTGTGTGCTCCTGCTGCGCAGGCGGAGAAGACCAGCGCAACGCCAACGATTGCCACCGTGACGGAACCTGTGACGGAAGCCATGCGCCTGTTCATGGTTACCGCTCCTTCCTGCCGATCATCGTATGCATTGGACAAGGGGTGCCGCCAGCCCTTCCGCCGGGCACACCACTTCTTTCCAGATACCCATTTGACTCCCACACAGGACGACGAGTTCCGCTGCCGAACCGGGGACGCCGGACATCCGCACACAGTGGACGGCTTTGCGGTAGCGAAACCGTTCCTGCGCCGTACCCCGCCTCCAAACCGCCAGCCCAGCCTACTGCCCTCCCCGACGCGCGGCGGCGATTCACTCGCCGCCAAGCCCCACAACACCAAGCATCCGCAAGCAGCGGGGGAGGTTCGGAAGGGGGATGCAATCCCCCTCCGAGGAGTACAAATAGACCTCGCCCCTTGGCAGGGGCGAGGTCGCTCGCGGTACCACCCTGATTCGCCGCCCACCGGGCAGCCTTGCTCGCGTCACAGGAACGCGTCGCGCGGTAACGGGCGCATCCGTCGGGGCTTGCTTGCGCTGGGCCCCAAGGCTCCCGGGCCATGTTCCCATCGCCATCCGCCGCCGGTTCCCACCCGTCCCGGCTCTCTGTGGGCATCTGCGAAGGTACTCTTCCGTTCATCGCCTTTGATTTGGCAGGTTCATTGTAGGGAATTGGGCCGGTGCTGTCAAGGGGCGCGTGGGCAGTGTTAACGAGCCAAGAGCGGCAACGGCAGACACATTTTTCCGAATGGCAGAATAATACCGGATTGACATCAATAAAACGGAATGTTAGGAACAGAAACCCGCTTGTGCCGTGGGGAAAAGGGTGCTATACTCAGGCAAATATTAAAGCGATGACGGAGAGCGTCCGTGGCAGACCCGAGGAAGAGAACCGGCGGTTGGTGCGAGCCGGGGCGGGCAGCGGTGGGCAACTCACTCCCGAGCCGATTGCCTGAATGGCCATGGGGCAGGTAGGGCATACGGGGTGGCCCGTTACAGCCAGCCGGTTTCAGTGGGCGACAGCGTGGCCGCGCACCCGAACCGGAACAAGAGGCCCGTGCACCAGCCGGGCAAATAGAGTGGTAACGCGAGGGCAACCCCGTCTCTATGGTGACATACAGGCGGGCTTTTTTGTACCCATTTCAAGCGAGGAGGGGGGAATGCGCCATGCGCAGACGATTGCTTTCCATGGTGGTCAGCAACCAACCGGGCGTCCTCAGCCGGGTGGCGGGGCTCTTTACCCGCCGGTATTACAACATCGACAGCCTGACGGTCAGCACGACCGAGGACGATGCCTATTCGCGCATCACCGTGGTGGTGACCGCCGACGAGGCGATGCTGGAGCAGATCGTCAAACAGGTGGGCAAACTCATCGACGTCAAGGGTGTCTCGGTCCTCGATGAAGGCCCCGTCACCGCGCGGGAGGTGGCACTCCTCAAGGTGCGCGCCGGGCGCGGGCGGGAATTGATGGACACGGTGAGTGCGGCCCACGCCACGGTGGTGGACATGGGCGAGAGCACTGTCACGGTGGAGGCCATTGGCGACCTCGATGAAATTGACCGGCTCATTGCCGCGCTGACGCCCTTTGGAATCGTGGAGCTGGCCCGCACAGGGCTGGTGGCCCTCTCCCGGGGCGATGACGCCTTACTCAGCACCATATAAAATTCTTATAATAGAACGGACATACAAGGAGGCAATTCCCATGGCAAAGATGTACTACGCGAGCGACTGCGACCTTTCCCTGCTCAATGGCAAGACGGTAGCCATCATTGGCTACGGCAGCCAGGGCCATGCCCACGCACTGAACCTGCAGGATTCGGGCGTCAAGGTCGTCGTCGGCCTCTATGACGGCAGCCCCTCCTGGGCCAAGGCCGAAGCCGCCGGGCTCAAGGTGATGACGGCGGCGGACGCTGCCAAGGCAGCCGACCTCGTCATGATCCTCATCAACGACGAGAAGCAGGCTGCCCTGTATGAGAAGGACATCGCCGCGGCCATGACCAGCGGCAAGGCGCTGGCCTTCGCCCATGGTTTCAACGTGCATTTTGAGCAGATCATCCCCCCGGCTGACGTGGACGTCATCATGATCGCCCCCAAGGGCCCGGGCCACACCGTGCGTAGCCAGTATCAGGAAGGCCGCGGCGTGCCCTGTCTCATCGCCGTGCACCAGGACGCCACTGGCAAGGCCAAGGAGATCGCCCTGGCCTACGCGGCGGGCATCGGCGGGGCGCGGGCCGGTGTGCTGCAGACGACCTTCCGCGAGGAAACCGAGAGTGACCTCTTCGGCGAGCAGTGCGTGCTGTGCGGCGGCGTGAGCGAGCTCATCAAGGCCGGGTTTGACACCCTGGTGCAGGCCGGGTACGAGCCGGAGATCGCCTACTTTGAGTGCATGCACGAGATGAAGCTCATCGTGGACCTCATGAACCAGGGCGGCCTTTCCTACATGCGCTATTCCATCAGCGACACCGCTGAATATGGTGACTACCGCGTGGGCCGCCGCCTCATCACCGAGGACACCCGCAAGGAAATGAAGAAGGTGCTCCAGGAGATCCAGGAGGGCGTGTTTGCCCGCGATTGGATCCTGGAGAACCGCGCCAACCGCCCGAACTTCCGCGCGCGCCGGCGGGTGGAGCAGGAGCTGCAGATCGAGCAGGTGGGCAAGCGCCTGCGCTCCATGATGAGCTGGAGCAAGAAATAACCCGAACACACCCGACGAACACGCGCTTTGCGCAACAATAACGGCCAAAGGAGGCGACGACGATGGACGAACGCGTTTTGATTTTCGACACCACGTTACGGGATGGAGAACAATCCCCCGGCTGCAGCATGAACTTGAAGGAAAAGATTGACCTTGCACGGCAGCTGGAACTTTTGAAGGTCGATGTGATCGAGGCGGGGTTCGCCATCGCCTCCCCCGGCGACTTTGAGGCCGTGCGGCAGATCGCCCTCCACCTGCGGGAGCCCGTGGTGGCGTCGCTCTCCCGCGCTCTGCCGCGCGACATCGACCGGGCGGCTGAGGCCCTGAAAGGCGCGCGCCGTCCCCGCATCCACACGTTCCTCGCCACCAGCGACATCCATCTGGAATACAAGCTCAAGATGACCCGGGAGCAGGCGCTGGAGCAGGCCGCCGCCATGGTGGCCTACGCCCGCAACCTCTGCGAGGACGTGGAGTTCTCCGCCGAGGACGCCACCCGCAGCGACCGGGACTATCTGCGCCAGGTGTGCGAGGCCGCCATCCGCGCCGGGGCTTCCACCGTCAACATCCCCGACACCGTGGGTTACGCCACACCACAGGAGATGTACGACCTCATGAGCTACCTCGTTGCCAACGTGGAGGGGGCCGGCAAGGTTGTCTTCGCCACCCACTGCCACAACGACCTGGGGCTGGGGGTTGCCAACTCCCTGGCCGCGGTGCAGGCCGGCGTGCGGCAGGTGGAGTGCACCGTCAACGGCATCGGCGAGCGGGCTGGCAACGCCAGCCTGGAGGAGATCGTCATGGGTCTCCACACCCGTAAGGCCTTCTACGGCCTCGATTGCGGGGTGGACACCCGGCAAATTTACCCGACGAGCCGGCTCTTGACGAGCATCACCGGCCAGCCGGTGCAGGCCAACAAGGCCGTGGTGGGGGCCAATGCCTTTGCCCACGAGGCTGGCATCCACCAGCACGGGGTGATGGCCAACCGCGCCACCTACGAGATCATGAGCCCCGAGGCCGTGGGCATCACCAAGAACCAGATGGTGCTGGGCAAGCACAGTGGCCGCCACGCGCTGGAAGAGAAACTCAAGGAGATGGGCTACAGCCTGCCCGAGGGCACCATCGACCGCGTCGCGGTGGAGTTCAAGCGTCTGGCCGACCTCAAGAAGACCATCGACGAGCGCGACCTGGAGGCATTGGTGGAGCCCTACCTGCTGGCGGGCTGCGAAAAGTACGTCTACGACCGGTTCGTCGTCAACTCCGGCAACACCATCTCGGCCACGGCCATCGTCCGCGTCATACAGGATGGTGAGTCGGTGGAGCAGGTGGCCACCGGCGACGGCCCGGTGGACGCGGCGTTCCAGGCCATCAATAAGCTGGTGGGCATCGACTTCAAGCTGGAGAGCTACCGCATCCACTCCGCCACCGAGGGGCAGGACGCCCTGGGCGTAGCCGATGTGCGCATCCTGGCCAATGACCGTTGGCAGAGGGGCCGCGGCACCTCCACCGACATCATTGAGGCCTCCATTAAGGCCTACCTGCACGCCGTCAACCGCTACCTGCACGACGAACCCGAAGCCTCGCTTTGACGGGGCGGGAGGAACGCCATGGAGAAGGAACACAACCCGGCGGCCAGCCCGCCCAGGGGCGCGGTGGAGATTCTCGACACCACGCTGCGGGACGGGGCCCAAGCACGAGGCATTGCCTTTTCGGTGGGGGACAAGCTCCACCTGTGCCAGACCCTCGATGACCTGGGCCTGGCCTACATCGAGGCGGGCAACCCTGCCTCCAACCCCAAGGAAGCTGAATTCTTCCAGCGGGTGAAGAAGCTCCAATTTCGCCACAGCAAGCTGGCGGCTTTCGGCAGTACCCGGCACAAGAGCCTGACCGTGGACGCCGACCCATCGGTGCAGGCGCTGCTGGCGGCGGAAACCGAGGTCGTGGTGATCTTCGGCAAGGCGTGGGACTTGCACGCCGAGCGGGTGCTGGGGGTCACGCTCCAGCAGAACCTCGACCTCATCGGTGAAACGCTCGCTTACTTCCGTCGGCAGGGACGCACGGTGTTCTTTGACGCCGAGCACTTCTTTGATGGCTACCGCAACAACACCGCCTACGCCATGGAGGTGCTGCGCACCGCCCACGGGGCCGGCGCGGCGGGTCTGGTGCTGTGTGACACCAACGGCGGCACCCTGCCCGACGGCATGGCCGCTATCGTGAGCACGGTGAGCGCGGCCTTCCCCGGTCAGGTCGGCATTCACTGCCACGACGACTGCGGCATGGCCGTAGCCAACTCGGTGGTGGCGGTGCAGCACGGCGCCACCCACGTGCAGGGCACATTCCTGGGGTATGGCGAGCGCTGCGGCAACGCCAACCTTTCGGCCATCGTGCCCACGCTGCAGCTGAAGCTGGGCTACGCCTGTCTGCCGGCGGAGAATGTGGCCAACCTCACGGCCGTGGCCCGCACGGTGGCGGAGATCTCCAACGTTGCACTCGATGACCGCGCGCCCTATGTGGGCATGAATGCCTTCGCCCACAAGGGCGGCATGCACATCGACGGGGTAACCAAGCTCTCCCGCACCTTTGAGCACATCGAACCGGAGGCCGTGGGCAACGAGCGGCAGTTCCTGCTCTCGGAGGTCGCCGGCCGCAGCGCCCTGGCGCAGAAGATCGGCCTGCTCTTCCCGGATATCGACCGCAACGGCGACGCCATTCGTTCATTGACGGCGCGGCTAAAAGAACTGGAGCACGAAGGTTACCAGTTTGACGGCGCCGAGGGGTCCTTTGAGCTCTTCGTGCGCAAGGAGCTGGCACCCTACCAGCCGTTCTTCCACGTGGACTATTACAAGTGCATCGACGAGCTGCCCGACGAGACCGGCATCAGTGCCTTTGGCACCGTACGGGTGGATGTGGATGGCCGCAAGCAGGTGACCGCTGGCGAGGGTGACGGCCCGGTCCACGCGCTGGACCAAGCCTTGCGCCGGGCGCTGGAGGTGTTCTACCCCATACTCAGCCGTGTGCACCTGACCGACTACCGCGTCCGCGTGCTGGACAGCCGCTCGGCCACCGCCTCCCGCGTGCGCGTCGTCATTGAGAGCACCGACGGCGAGCAGAGCTGGACGACGGTAGGCGTCTCCACCGACGTCATCCACGCCAGTATGCTGGCGCTGGTGGACTCCATTGAGCACAAACTCTTGCGACACACCGAAAGGAGCAACCCCTGACATGGCAATGACGATGACGCAGAAAATACTGGCGGCCCACGCCGGTTTGGACAAGGTGGAGGCCGGGCAGTTCGTGCAGTGCGACCTCGACATGGTGCTGGGCAACGACATCACCGCGCCCATCGCCATCGGCGAGTTCCGCCGCATGGGCGCGACCAAGGTCTTTGACCGCAGCCGTGTGGCCCTGGTGCCCGATCACTTCACCCCCAACAAGGACATCCAGGCCGCCCAGCAGTGCCTGTGCCTGCGGCAGTTTGCCGGCGAGCACGACCTGGAGAACTACTTCGAGATCGGCCAGATGGGCGTGGAGCACGCGCTGCTGCCCGAGCAGGGGCT
This sequence comes from Bacillota bacterium, assembly GCA_023398815.1. GTDB lineage: Bacteria > Bacillota > Clostridia > Christensenellales > UMGS416 > JAEYRA01. The sequence goes on along the minus strand of JAEWRW010000006.1, from coordinate 8,085 downwards.
CGTCGGCCCCGGCGATTGCATCATCGGTGCCGACTCTCACACCTGCACCTACGGGGCGCTGGGGGCTTTCTCCACCGGGGTGGGCAGCACCGACATGGCCGCCGGCATGGCCACCGGCAAGGCGTGGTTCAAGGTACCCGCCGCCCTGCGGTTCCATCTCACCGGTTCCTTTGGCCCCTATGTCAGCGGCAAGGATTTGATCCTCCACATCATTGGCATGATCGGCGTGGATGGGGCCCTCTACCGCTCCATGGAGTTCACCGGCCCGGGCGTTGCGGCCCTCACGATGGATGACCGCTTCACCATCGCCAACATGGCCATTGAGGCCGGGGCGAAGAACGGCATCTTCCCGGTGGATGAGCAGACGCTGGCTTACTGCCGCGATCGCTTCCGCCGCGAGCCCAAGGTCTATAAGCCCGACGCCGACGCGGTGTACGAAAAGACCTACGAGATCAACCTCGGTGAGGTGCCGCTGACAGTGGCCTTCCCCCACCTGCCGGAGAACGCCCGCAAGGTCGCCGACTCGGCCACGGTCACCATTGATCAGGCGGTCATCGGCTCCTGCACCAACGGTCGGCTCTCCGACCTCGTGGCGGCTGCCGACGTGCTGCGTGGCCGCAAGGTGGCCAAGGGTGTGCGCGTCATCGTGCTGCCCGCCACCCAGCAGATCTACCTCGACGCGATGAAGCTGGGCCTGCTGGAGGTCTTTATCAACGCCGGTTGCGCGGTCAGCACACCCACCTGCGGGCCCTGCCTGGGCGGGCACATGGGCATTCTCGCCGAGGGCGAGCGGGCCATCGCCACGACGAACCGCAACTTTGTGGGCCGCATGGGGCACCCGAAGTCCGAGGTCTACCTGGCCAGCCCCGCCGTGGCCGCCGCCAGCGCCGTGCTGGGTAGAATTGCTTCGCCGGAGGAACTTTAACGCTCGGAGGGTTGGCTGGCGATAAAACCGATGCTTTTAGTCAAGAGCAATCAGCTCACCAAGGCGCGCCAGCACCTTGGCGAAATAAAAAGGGGGAGTCACATGAACGCAAAGGGTACGGCATTCCACTACGGCAACAACGTCGACACCGACGTCATCATTCCGGCGCGGTATCTCAATAGCTCCGAGCCCGCCCACCTGGCGGCCCACTGCATGGAGGACATCGACGCCGACTTCATCAAAAAGGTAAAGCCCGGCGACATCATCGTGGCTGGCGACAACTTTGGCTGCGGCTCCTCCCGCGAGCACGCGCCCATCGCCATCAAGGCCAGCGGCGTGTCCTGCGTCATTGCCGTGAGCTTCGCGCGCATCTTCTTCCGCAACGCCATCAACATCGGCCTCCCCATTCTGGAGTGCGCCGAGGCCGTGGCCGGCATCGCCGCCGGGGACGAGGTGGAGGTCGACTTCGATACCGGCGTCATCCGCGATGTGACCAGCGGCAAAACCTTTCAGGCCCAGCCGTTCCCGCCGTTTCTGCAGCGCATCATCGCTGCCGGTGGGCTCCTGAACAGCATCAAGGATGGGGAGGTGGGCGCATGAACGCCAAAATCACGCTGATCCCCGGTGACGGCATCGGCCCCGACGTGGTGGCCCAGGCCGTCCGCGTTCTCGAAAAGGTTGGTCAACGCTTCGGCCATGCCTTTGCCTTCCGCACGGTGCTGGCCGGCGGCGCGGCCATCGATGCCACCGGCACGCCCCTGCCCGACGAGACCATGGCCATCTGCCGGGAGTCTGACGCGGTGCTGCTGGGCGCGGTGGGTGGCCCCAAGTGGGACACCCTGCCCGGTGACCAGCGGCCTGAGAAGGCCCTTCTGGGCCTGCGTGGCGGGCTGTCGCTGTTTGCGAACCTCCGCCCGGCGCTGCTGTACCCCGAGTTGGCGGCGGCCTGCCCCCTGCGGCCTGAGCTCGTGGAGGGTGGTCTCGACGTCCTCGTGGTACGCGAGCTGACCGGCGGGCTCTATTTTGGCGCTAAAGGCCACACCCAGACGAGTACCGGCGAGAGCGCTTACGACACGATGGTCTACTCCGACTATGAGGTGGAGCGCGTGGCTCGGCAGGGCTTTGAGGCCGCGCGGGTGCGCCGCAAACATCTGACCTCGGTGGACAAGGCTAACATCCTTGAAAGCTCCCGCCTGTGGCGGCGCACGGTGGAGCGGGTGGCGGCTGATTACCCCGACGTGACGGTGGACCACCTGTATGTGGACAACGCCGCCATGCAACTGGTGGCCCGGCCCAAGCAGTTCGACGTCATCCTCTCTGAGAACACCTTTGGCGATATCCTGTCGGATCTGGCTTCCGTTATCACCGGCAGCATCGGCATGCTGCCCTCGGCGAGCCTTGGTCACGGCAGCTTCGGCCTCTACGAGCCGGTGCACGGCTCGGCCCCCGACATCGCCGGGCAGGACAAGGCTAACCCCCTGGCCACCATCCTCTCAGCGGCCATGCTCCTGCGGCACTCCCTGGCGCTGGAGGCTGAGGCCCGTGCCGTCGAGGACGCCGTCAAGGCCGTGCTGGCCGCGGGGTACCGCACCGGCGACATCGCCACCCCCGGCTGCACCCGGGTGGGTACCGAGGAAATGGGCCGGCGCATCGCCGAGGCCCTCTGAACATAGAAAGGTTGTGAATGCCATGCGCTCCGACGCAGTAAAAAAGGGGATGGAGCGGGCCCCCCATCGCTCGCTCTTCAAGGCCATGGGCTACACCGACGAGGAGATTGCCCGTCCGCTCGTCGCCGTCGTCCATGCCCACAGCGAGATCGTGCCCGGCCACATGCACCTTGACAAGGTGGCTGAGGCGGCGGCGGCGGGTGTGCGCATGTCCGGCGGTACGCCGGTCAAGTTCCCCGTCATCGGCGTGTGCGATGGCATTGCCATGGGGCACAAGGGCATGCATTACTCCCTGGCCTCGCGGGAACTCATTGCCGACTCCATCGAGGCCATGGTGACCGCCCATGCCTTTGACGCCATGGTGCTGGTGCCCAACTGTGACAAGATCGTGCCGGCCATGCTGATGGCGGCGGCCCGTGTCAACATTCCGGCCATCGTCATCAGCGGCGGGCCCATGCTGGCGGGTGCCGGGGCCAGTGACTTGAACTCGGTCTTTGAAGGCGTGGGTGCCCGCGCCGCCGGCAAGATTGACGATGCCGCCCTGCGGCACATTGAGGACACAGCCTGCCCGGGCTGCGGTTCCTGCTCGGGCATGTTCACCGCCAACAGCATGAACTGCTTGTGTGAGGCGCTGGGCATGGCGCTCCCCGGCAACGGCACCATCCCGGCGGTGTACGCGGCACGGCTGCGGCTCGCCAAGCACGCCGGCATGCAGATCATGAAACTCATCGAGATGGATCGGAAACCGCGGGACATCCTGACGCCTCAGGCCTTTGAGAACGCTCTCACTGTGGACATGGCGCTGGGGTGCAGCACCAATTCGGTGCTCCACCTGTTGGCCGTGGCGCAGGAAGCCGGCGTGCCGCTCGATCTGTCGGTCATCAGCCGGGTCAGCGCCCGCACGCCCAACCTCTGCCGGTTGAACCCGGCGGGCCACCACCATGTGGAGGATCTGGAGCGCGCTGGTGGGGTGCGGGCCGTCATGGGCGCGCTGCTGGCGGCGGGGCTATTAAACGGCAGCCTGCCGACGGCCACCGGCCGCACCGTGGCTGAGAACGTGGCCGATGCCCCGGTGCTGGACGCCACGGTCATCCGCCCGGTCAGCGAGCCCTACGCCGCAACCGGCGGCATCGCCGTGCTCACCGGCAACATCACCCCCGACGGCGCGGTCGTCAAGAAGGCCGCCGTCGCGCCGGAGATGATGCGCCACAGCGGCCCGGCCCGGGTCTTTGACGGCGAGGAGGAGGCCATCGCGGCCATCTTCGGCGGCAAGATCGTGGCCGGTGACGTCGTCGTCATCCGCTACGAAGGCCCGGCTGGCGGCCCCGGTATGCGGGAGATGCTCATGCCCACCTCGGCGCTGATGGGTGCGGGGCTCGATAAGTCGGTGGCTCTGCTCACCGACGGGCGCTTCAGCGGGGCCACCCGCGGCGCGGCCATCGGCCATGTGTCACCGGAGGCTGCCTCCGGTGGCCCCATCGCCCTGGTGCGGGAGGGGGACATCGTGGACATCGACATTGAGAAGGGAACCTTGAATGTGCGTGTGAGCGGGGAAGAGCTAGAGGCTCGGCGGGCCAAGTGGTCACCCCGGCCGCCCCGCATCACCACCGGCTACCTGGCCCGGTACGCCCGTTTGGTGTCCCCGGCCAGCGAGGGCGCCGTGGTGCGCTGACGAAGGAGGAACATGCGATGAAGCTGACAGGATCCCAGATCCTGCTGGAGTGCCTGAAGGAGCAGGGCGTGGACACGATCTTCGGGTTTCCCGGTGGGTCGGTTCTCTACATCTACGACGCTCTGGCGCAGGATGGCACCATCCGCCACGTGCTGACGGCCCACGAACAGGGGGCCTGCCACGCCGCCGACGGTTACGCCCGCTCCACCGGTCGCCCCGGCGTGGTGCTGGCGACCTCCGGCCCCGGGGCCACCAACCTGGTGACGGGCTTGGCGACGGCCTACATGGACTCCACACCCATGGTGGCGCTGACGGGCAACGTCACCACATCGCTCCTGGGGCGGGATAGCTTCCAGGAGGTCGACATCGTGGGCATCACGATGCCCATCACCAAGCACAACTACCAGGTGCGCAGTGTGGAGAAGCTGGCCCCCACCCTGCGGGAGGCCTTTGCCGTGGCTGCCAGCGGCCGGCCCGGCCCCGTGCTGGTGGACCTGCCCAAGGACATCACCGCCAAACTCTGTGAATATGAGCCCGCCCAACCCCTGCCGCCGAGCCCGCCGTCGGTGCCGCAGGAGCGTGAAATTCGCGAGGCGGTGGAGCTCATCCGCAACGCACACAAGCCGTTCCTCTTCGCCGGGGGCGGCGTGGTGAGCTGCCGGGCCGATGGGTTGCTGACCCGCTTTGCCGAGCGCATCTGCGCGCCGGTAGCCTGCAGCCTCATGGGGCAGGGGGCCATCAGCAGCGAGCACCGGCTCTTCACTGGCATGATCGGCATGCACGGCTCCAAGGCCTCCAACATGGGCGTGACGAACTGCGACCTGCTGATCGTTGTGGGGGCGCGTTTCTCCGACCGCGTCATTGGCCGCTCCGATGGGTTTGCCCCCGACGCCCAGGTGCTGCACATCGACATCGACCCGGCGGAGGTCAACAAAAACGTGCAGGCCCACCACGGCATCGTGGGCGACCTCACGACGGTGCTAGAGGCGCTGCTTGCCCGTCTGCCGGAGCTGCGCCGGCCCGATTGGCTGGCGCAGATTGACCGCTGGAAGGCCGAAGCGCCCCTCGCCTATGGCAGCGGCGGGCTCAAGCCCCAGTACGTCATCGAGCAGCTTTCGGCCCTGACAGGCGACGACACCATCGTGGTGACCGACGTTGGCCAGCACCAGATGTGGACGGCCCAGTACTACCACTTCCGCCGGGCGGGCAGCCTTGTCACCTCCGGCGGGTTGGGCACGATGGGCTTTGGCATGGGCGCAGCCATCGGTGCCAAGGTGGGCAACCCCGACCGCCCGGTGGTCCTCATCACCGGCGATGGCAGTTTCCGCATGAATTTGAACGAGCTGACCACCGTGGCTCGCTACGGCGTGCCGCTGAAGATTCTGCTCATCAACAACCACACCCTGGGCATGGTGCGCCAGTGGCAGACGCTCTTTTACGAGCGGCGCTACAGCCAGACCGACCTCATCGAGGACGTCAATCTCTGCAAGGTCGCCGAGGGGTTTGGCCTGCCCACCCGGCGGCTGACCGACCGCGCTGACGTGGAGGACGCCCTGACCTGGCTGCTGGAGAGCCCCGGTCCCGCCTTCCTGGAGTGTGTGGTGGATCACGACGAGATCGTGCTGCCCATGGTGGCCCCCGGCGACAGCATCGACCGGTTTGTGCACGCCGCGGACATTATCGACTGACGGCGCTTCGCTTTCGCGCCGGCCGCTGACGCGACCGTCGCGAGTAGGAGAACTCGGCACGAGTTTAGTTTTGCCCCGCGACGTACACGCCGCCGCGGGGCTTCTTTTTGCTCAGCTCGTGCATGCCTTTTACGGGGGAGACGCGCCTGTGGGCGGGTGGGCTAAGTGCCACGGGCGGAGTGCTTCGTGCCTTGGCCGGATGAACCGGCCTGCGGCTGCGGCGTGTTGCTCTCGCACACGAGTGACGCGCGGCTTCTCTTTGCTCAGCTCATGCTCGTCCTTTGCGGGGGAGACGCGCCTGCGGGCGGGTGGGCTGAGTGCTACGAACGGGCTGTGTTGTGCCTTGGCCCACTGGCCCCACGCCGCGGCAGAGCGATTCGTCCGAATCGCTTGAGAGCGGTGTGAGCAACCCAAGGCGCAGGATGCGCCTAAGGCCGACGGCACCGGGGCACAACCCACAGGGTTGTGCAAGCCCGCACGATGCGGGCGAGGTGCCGGGAAGGTGTCTAGGCGTTGCGATGGGCGGATGAACCGGCCTGCGGCTGCGGGGGATGTTCCTGTGTAGACACGATGAGGATTCCGCGGACGCACATCCTTTGGAAGGTTCGCTTTGTATATGTGATGTTGACAAATGGCGGCTGATCGTGAATTCCATGCAAAAAAGGTGCTAAGAAGACGCTTTGTTCCACACACTGGTTTGACTCATACGTGTGGCTTTCAACAGGTACCATAGCATTGACGGGCGCACACGACCGGCGTATACTCTACCCCATACGTTTTAAGAGAAATTGAGGAAATTGCATGCCAAATTCATCCATGCGGGACAAGTCTGAGGAGTTCGCCCACGCTCAAACTTTTGGTCTCATTGTCAAGTATTCACTGCCCACCATCGTGGGCATGCTGGCCAACGCACTGTATGTACTCATTGACCGCGTTTTCGTGGGGCATCTGCCCGGTGGAACGGGGGAGTTGGGCATCGCCGGCATCACGGTGGCCCAGCCGGTCACCACCATCCTCTTTGCGGTGGCAATGCTCGCGGGCGCGGGCGGCGCGGCCAACATCTCCCTGAGCCTGGGCCGTGGGGAGCGGGACAAGGCCGAGGAGTACATCGGCAACAGCGTTACCCTGAGCGTGGTGATGTCGGCACTTCTCTGCGTCGGCTTTGCTATCTTTGCCGACCCCATTCTCATTCGCTTCGGTGCCAGTGCCGACGTGCTGCCCTACGCTCGCTCCTATCTGCTGGTGATGCTGCTGGGCGGCGTCATCAACACCCTTGGGTTCACGCTCAGTCGCACCATATTGGCACAGGGCTTCACCACCATCGCCATGACCATGATGTTCGTGGGGGTGGGCGTCAACATTGTGCTGGCCCCGCTCTTCCTCTTCGTGTTCCACTGGGGCGTGGGCGGCTCGGCACTGGCTACGGTCATCGCCCAGCTTTGCTCCATGCTCTTTTCGCTCTCCTACTTCCTGCGCCATCGCCTGCCCCTGCGGCTGCGGGTCAAAAACCTGCGCCCCCAGTGGAAGACGCTGGTGGCCATCGTGTCCATCGGCATTTCCCCCTGCGCGCTGCAGCTGGCCATGTCGCTGGTGCAGGCCATCATGAACAACTCCCTGCTCCGCTATGGCGGCGACGTGGCTGTGGCAGCCATCGGCACGGTCATGGCGGTGTCGGCGGTGCTGATGATGCCAATCTTTGGCATCAACCAGGGCGCCCAGCCCATCATTGGCTTCAACTATGGCGCCCAGCTCTATGACCGCGTGCGGCGGCTCTTGGTGCAGTCCATTCTCCTGGCCACGGCGGTCATCGTTGTGTTCTGGGCGGTGCTGATGATTGGTGCCGAGAAGGCCATCCTGCTCTTCGGTTCCCAGAACGCCGACCTCATGCGCGAGGGGCCGGTGGCCATGCGCCTCTACCTGCTGGCGCTGCCGGTGGTGGGCTTCCAGGTCGTCAGCTCCAACTACTTCCAGTCGGTGGGCAAGCCCGCCCACTCACTGGTGCTGAGCCTTTCTCGCCAGGTGCTGCTGCTCATCCCTGCGGTGCTCCTTTTGCCGCTGTGGCTGGGCATTCGGGGCGTATACCTGGCCGGCCCGGTGGCTGATGTACTGGCTTCCCTCATCACGGCGGTGTTC
>JAEWRW010000033.1 GCA_023398815.1 Bacillota bacterium | reverse complement strand
ATCGGTCGCCGCACATGTCGCCGACTCTCAGTCCCGCGTTGCGGCAGACGATTCGTCAGAATCGTTGAGAGTGGTGCGAGCAACACAACGTGTTGCGATAGGCGGGAGGTTCATTTTCCTTTGCCCGTTCTAGGGGCAGATACTCTGAGTCCCTCGGCCCTGTGCCGGGGGTCTTTGTGTGTCCGCCGATGACGCCGAGCCATCACTCTGTTGCGCCATCTTTTCAAACTCACATCAATTGCAACTTCCTCACTACCAGCTAAGCAACCAGGAAAGCAACACGAGGAACAAAATCTCAACGACCAAGAAAGCCAGCACAAGGAGCATGCTGGTGCCGGTGTTGCGACGGGCAAAGCGGGAACGGGCCGGCTCTTCGATCGTCTGTTCCGTGCGGGAAACACGCTCCAGGTTCCATAAAAACAGCCGGTTGCCCAAAAGGCCAAAGACGATGGAGCTCGCAAACCCCATACCGATGCTCCCCCATCCCGTTGTGTCTAGCAGGGATGAAAACAGGACGAGCACCCAACACGCAATGGCCGGGGCATATAGCTTGCGGTAGAGCAGCCAATATGGAGCAAACCAAAACGCCGCCCAATTCCAACTCACCATCTTGTCGCTTCTGCTCATTTGGGAAAAGCGGGGGCGGTAATAATACAAGCGTTTGACAACAAGCCGTTCCAAATCGAAGGGCAGAGTGACGGGCACGGGCTCGTCGGCTTTCCCCAGCGCTGGCTCGGGCACCGGAACACCACTCACGGTTGCGCCAAGCGCCCCGCCGCAGACCGGGCAGAGCGCCCCAGCGGCCTCGTGCGTTGCTGCAGACTGAGCGGCAACATACGGTGCCGTGTTGTCCCACGCCTGGCAGGCACTGTGACAGGGCCGCCCGCAACCGGGGCACAGCGCCACCTCATCGCCCGCCACCAGGGGCCGCCCGCAGGCAGTGCAGGCCATCACTCTCTCTTCCATTTCCATCCTCCACCCATCTCCAACCTCTGTCAGGGGCAGTCCTCCTCGTCAGCGTCGCTCTCGTCCTCTGCCCCGTCGGCGTCATCCGCCGTGTCCATGTCCTCACGGGGCGAGCCCATGTCCACCTGCGCCAGGGGTGTCAAGGTAGCTGCGGCTGCCGCCATGCTTCGGTGGTGGCGACGCAGGCGCAGCAGCAGCATGAGGTTGCCGATGAGCGACAGGCTGAAGAGCACGGCCAGCACCACCACACCGTCGCCGCCGAAGGCACTGCCCACGGCCCGCCCGGCCGCCGACACAGCCCGCTCGGCCCCGCCCTGCGCCGACCGCTCCACCGCCGGCAGGGCAAGCGTACCATTGACATTGCCATGGCTATTGAGCGTCACGCCATGGTCGGCCAGCACATCGCAGACCACCGTCATGGGGATGGCCAGCCCCAAGCCTTCGCTGTCGGTGAGCTTTCCGCTGTTCATGCCCAGCGCCGCGCCGCCGTCGGTCAGCAACGGCCCGCCACTGCTGCCGGGGTTGATGGCCGCGTCGGTCTGGATGTAGACACGCTGCCCGAGCTTGCGCTGCCGGGCTGAGACGATGCCCCGCGTCAGGGTGTAAGCCAGATTCTCCGGCGCGCCCACGGCGTAGACGTCGTCGCCGATTTCGCTGGCCTCAGGGTCAGCCACCGGCAGCACCGGGAAGGCGGCATCGGCCACCTGCAGGGCAACTACATCGTGCTCGTCATCCAGCACCACGACCACTGTGTCCCAGGTCTGGCCGCCCCACGTCACCACCCGGGTGTCGCTGGCGTCGTCGATCACGTGGGCATTGGTGACGATGCAATTGCCGCCAATGGCAAAGCCGCTGCCCACGGCGTCGCCTGAGAACACCACAACCACGCTGGCAAAGACGCTCTCGGCATCAAAGCCGATGGCCGCCACCGGCGTGGCTACCCCCAGAAAGGCCCACAGCAAAGCCAGCAGACTCAAATCCCTCCGCATGACGTCACCCCCTTACCGCAACACTTACCGCACTCCCTTTTGTTTGGTTCCCCATCATTATTGCGGCAAGGTGGCCGCCCGTCAAGACACAACGTATCCGCGGGCGGCCGAAACCTGCCGGGCATGCTAAAAGGCCGGGCGGCATGCCCGGCCTTTGTACATCGCCTCGCCACAAGACTACTGCGGGGTGTCTTGTCCCTGCGGGTGTTCTTGGTCACCTGGCGCAACTTGCGCCTCTGCCCCAGTCTGCATGGATTCACCACCTGCATCCCTTCCCCCGGTTTTCTCCTCCACCGCCACGGTCACCACGACCTCATCGGTCGCTGTCGGCCCGCCCATCGGGGCCGGGTCCCCTGTAACGATGGGTTCCGCCACCGTGTCTGGGCTGCTGGCTGGCCTGCGCCGCCGCCGCAGCAACCGCTCCGCATAGTAGGTGGCGATGGCGAACGCTGCTAGAATCGGCAGGTAGGTGGCCAGCACCCCAAGGATGTTGGCGCTGCCGCCGCGCTCCCCACCCGCAAAGTCGCCGCCCTCTGTGCCGTTGCCCGGCTTCTGGCCGCCGAACTGCCCGCCCTTGCCGTGGAACCCGTCACCGCCGGGCAGGCTTTGGTCGCCACTCGTGCCACTGCCGGTCGAGTCGTCAGCACCTGGCAGGCTATTGCCCTCGCCACTGGGCAGTTCCTGGTCGCCGGTTGCGCTGTTGTCATTGGTACCGCTGCCAGCCGAAGCAGTGGCCTCGGGCAGGCTGCCGGCATCGCGCGGCAGCTGCTGGTCTCCGGTCACGCCGCTGCCGTCCCGCACGCGCACCTCATACCCGCCACGGGCCGAACCGCTGGAAAAGAGCTGGGAAACACTCTGGAAATACCGGGTTGTCACCAGGTTAGCCACGCCCCAGCCCAGCAGTAGCACCGCCGCGCCAGCCGCCACAAAGCGCACGGCCAACGGCGTTTTGCCCACGTGGAACAAGCGCTTGACCACGCCCATCACCCACCGCCAGTGCAACCCCACGTGGATGCCAATGAGCCCCAGGCCGAGGTAGGAGGCGGCCACATGGGTGGACTGGTTGAACCAGCCTCCCTGCACATTGAGGCCCGGGAACACCACGCGAGAGATGAACAGGCCACTGACCAGAATGACAACGAGATCCAGCAGCAGCAACACGTCTACGATGTAGCCGATGCGGGTCTTGGCCGAGACCCCCCGGTCGAAGATGGCAAGCGTCACCTTCTTTACCCACCGGGCATTGAGCAGCACATGGGCGAGCACCGCGCCGCCGAGAGCCAGCCCCGCGATCTCGTGGAACGTCATGCCACCCAGCACGCGGGTATTGAACAACAGGGCAAACACCACGCCCAACAGCAAATCCAAAACAAATTTAAGATAGGGTACTAATTTCTTCACGGAAGAACCCTCCTTCTGTCTGTTTTGGCATTGTAGCAATGGATTGCGCGGAGATTGTGATTGCAATGTGAAAATCTGATAAAACATGCCTCGCAACCAGTCGATACGCGCGTTGACACCGCCCCACCACGATCGTACAATGGTGCCGATTCCCGCCCACCGGGCGGGGGAAGGAGCATCGCCATGGCCATTGACACCACCCGCCCCTTCGTGGGGTTCCACACCCGCTTCGCCGACCATGAGGCAGTGGACAGCCTGCTGCGCCTGGTGGACGAGGGGCTGGCCCCCATGGGCTTCAACCACCTGATGCTGGAGTTCAACCCCGGCTATGCCTACCGTTGCTTCCCAGAGTTTTCCACCGGCACGGTGACCTACGAGGACTGCGTGCGCATCCGCGAGCACTGCAAGGAGAAGGGGATTACGATCATCCCTCTCTTCCAGTGCCTCAGCCACCAGGCAGACCACATGAGCGCGACGCCATCCGGCGCGTGGCCGCTCTTGGACAGCCACCCCGAGTTTATGGAGACCCCCGACGTGCCCGCCAACGCCAGCTGGCCCCAGTTCTACACCCACAGCTGGTGCGCCTCCAACGACGACATCTACCAGTATGTGTTCCCGATGATGGACGAGATTGCCGAGGCCTGCGGGGCCACCACCGTGCACATCGGGCTCGATGAGGTCTTTGACATCGGCGAGCCCGGCTGCCCCCGCTGCCACGGCAAGGATAAGGCCGCCCTCTTTGCCCGCACGGTGAAGATCCTGCACGACCACCTGGCCGAACGCGGCATCCAGACAATGATGTGGGGCGATCGGTTGCTCAACGCCGAGGCCCTGGGCTACCAGATGTGGGAGGCTGACAAGTTCGGCATGTGGACGGCCTTTGACCGCGCCGATGAGGTGACCCGCGACATCGTCATCTGCGACTGGCACTACGACCTGCACGACCACGGCTACCCCTCGGTGGGGCAGTTCATGCAGGCCGGGTTTGATGTCATCCCCAGCTTTGGGGCTGATGAAAAGCAGGCGGCTCACTTCTGGCACTACGCGCTGGAATACCTGTATCTGGGCAACAAATTCGGCTGGCCGGGCCATGTGCGGGGGCTGCTCTGCACCCACTGGACGGCGTTGACCGCCGAGGGCGTGGACGCACTGCTGGCCGGTATCCGCCAGGAGCACCCCTACGACCCCGACCGGCGGGACGTGGGCCGCGTCATCGCCAAGGTCGTGCCCGCGGGCAAGCACATGCGGGTGCGGTAAGACGGCCCTTCGCGTCTGCCGCTGTTGCGACAGCCGCGATTCAGACAGCTTGTTCTCGTTGTGGCCAAATCGGTCGCCGCACATGTCGCCGACCGATTTCAGGCTGTAGCTCTTATGCGGGTTTCTAAGGATACATTACGCCTGCGGGCGGGATTTTCTCTTCTGCTCGCGCTAACTTTGACTTCCCTCCCGCCGAATGAATCGGCGGGAGGTTCAATTCCATTTGCCCATTCTAAGGGTTTGCAGACACTCTGGACGCCCCCTTCACCGAAGGGGGCGTTCCCATAGAGCCCGCTTGAAACAGAACCACCCAAACACTCGTTCTGGACAGACGCCCAACTCGATGCTATAACTAATTCATCACAAACGCACCGCCGGACAGGAGGGACAAGCCGATGAACGGACTGGAGCACTTCCACCCCATCACCGCGCGCTGGTTTGGGCGGGCGGTGGGCGAGCCCACCGCGGTGCAGCAGGCCGCCTGGCCGCCCATCGCCGCCGGGCGGCACACGCTGGTGTCGGCCCCCACCGGCACGGGCAAGACGCTCTCGGCCTTCCTCGTGTTCCTCGATCGTCTGCTGGAGGAAGCGCGGCAGGGCACGCTGGAGCCCGAGCTACGCTTGATTTACGTGTCGCCGCTCAAATCCCTGGCCGGCGACATCCGTGAGAACCTGCGCCGACCGCTCGAGGGCATCGTGCGGGAGGAACGAGGCGAGGACTCTGCCTTTGGCGATGAGCCCGGCGGGGTGCGCGTGGCCATCCGCACCGGTGACACCCCGGCGGGCGACCGCCAGCGCATGGTCCGTCACCCGCCCCACATCCTCATCACCACCCCCGAGTCGCTCTTCCTGCTGCTGACCTCCACCGGCGGCCGGAGCATGCTCTGCACGGCCCGGGCCGTCATTGTGGACGAACTCCACGCCCTCATCGACACCAAGCGCGGTGCGCACCTGATGCTCTCGCTGGCGCGGCTTGACCGCCTGTGCCCCGCGCCGTTGCAGCGCATCGGCCTTTCCGCCACGCTGGAGCCGCTGGAGCTGGCGGCCCGGTACCTCGCGCCCGACGAAGTGGCGGTGGCCGCCCCGCCCATGCGCAAGGCCGTGGAGCTCACGGTGACGAGCCCGCTGACCGGCGAGCGCGAGGTGAAGAAGGACGCCGTGTGGCAGGAGCTGGCCCGCGACGTCTACGAGGGCTGCGCCGGGTCACGCAGCGTCATCGCCTTTGTGGAGGGCCGCGCCAGCGCCGAGAAGCTCGCCTACTACGTCAACGAACTGGGCGGCGAGGGCTTTGCCCGCACCCACCACGGCAGCGTCTCCCGCGAGCAGCGCCAAGAGGTGGAGCGTGCCCTGCGGGCGGGGGAGCTGCGGCTCTTGTGCGCCACGTCCTCGATGGAGTTGGGCATCGACGTGGGCGAAATCGACCAGGTCTTTCAGATCGGCTGCCCACTCACCATCTCCAGCACCCTGCAGCGGCTGGGCCGCGCCGGCCACAGCCCCAATCGCACGAGCGTGCTGCGCATCTTCCCCCGGGCGGCGGCGGAGGCGCTCTACAGCGGCTTGGCGGCCCAGGTGGTGCGCCAGGGCGGCGTGGAGCCGGCCCACCCGCCGCGGCTGTGCCTCGATATCCTGGCCCAACACCTCGTCTCCATGGCGGCGGTGGGCGGCTACGACATGGCCGAGGTGCTGGCCACCCTGCCCCGTGCTTACCCCTTCCAGGATGTGACCGCTGACGACGTACGGGCAGTGCTGCGCATGCTGGCTGGCGACGAGGAGCACGCCCGCGACGTGCCCGCGCGGCCCCGTGTGCTCTACGACCGCATCCATGACCGGGTGATGGGCGACAGCTACAGCCGGCTGCTGGCGGTGTCGGCCGGTGGCACCATCCCTGACCGGGGCCTCTATGCCGTGCGCAACGCCGAGGGTGTGCGCTTGGGCGAGCTCGATGAGGAATTCGTGTTTGAGGCGCGGGTGGGTGACAAGTTCCTGCTGGGCAGCTTCGCCTGGCAAATTGCCGAGATCCGCCGAGACGCGGTGGTGGTGCAACCGACGACCCCCGCCGGGGCACGCCCGCCGTTCTGGAAGGGCGACAGCCGGGGCCGCGCGTTGCAGACCGGCCAGGCCTACGGCAGAATTTTCGCGCGGCTGACCGAGGACGCCGCCGCAGGCCGCCTGCGGGGTGCACTGGTCGCGCTGGGCCTGGACGCCGCCGCTACCCGCGACGCCGCAAGTCTGGTGGAGCGGCAGATTGCCGCCACCGGCACGCTGCCCGACGACCGGACGCTGCTCATCGAGCACTTCCACGATGAGAACGGCATCCGCCAGACCATGGTACACTCGGTGTTTGGCAGGCCAGTCAACGAGCCGCTGGCCATCCTGGCGGCGGAGGAAGCAAAGCGCCTGACCGGCGTCAACGTGAGCTACGTGGCCGACGACGACGGGTTCCTGCTCTTCCCCTATGAGGACCGGGCGCTGCCCGACCGGCTGCTGTACCGGCTCTCTGCCGAGGGGGCAAGGGCCATACTTTCGGCGGTGCTGCCCGCCACGCCGGCCTTCAACCTGACGTTCCGCTACAACGCCGGGCGGGCGCTGATGATGGGCGTGCGCCACGCCGGGCGGCAGCCGCTGTGGTTGCAGCGCTTGCGTGGGGCCGAGCTCATGGACGCACTGGTGCGCCAACCCGACCACCCCCTGGTGCGGGAGACCCGCCGCGAGTGCCTGGAGGACGTGTGGGACCTGCCGGGGGTGGAATGGATGCTGAACAGCCTGCGTGCCGGCACCATCCAAACGCGGGAGCAATACACCGAGAACCCGTCCCCCCTGTCCCTGCCCCTGCGCCGCCAGACCGAGGCGGCCATGATGTACGACTACACGCCCACGCCCCCCGGCATCCACGTGGCCGTGGCGGAGGAGTTGAAGCGCGCCGCCACCCTGCCGCCCACGGCGGACCTGCTGGCCCGCACCCAGGCCTCGCCTCGCGCGCCGGAGAACGCCAGCCGCCTACACTCCCTGCTGATGATGGAGGGAGACCTGGCTGCCGGGGAGGCGGACGCGCCCTACGAATGGCTGGAGGATCTGGAGCGGGAGGGCCGCGCCTGCTGGCTGGAGCCGGGGCTGTGGATCGCCGCCGAGCAGAGTGCGGAGTATGACGCCGCCCTCACCGGAGGTGATGAGACGGCACGCCAGCACATCGTGCGTCGCCTGCTGCGCTACCGCGGGCCCCAGACGCCGGAGAGTGTGGCCGAGCGCTACCTGTGGGCAGCAGAGGACGCTCGTGCGGTGCTCGGTGCCCTTGCCGCCAGCGGGGCGGTGGTGGAGCACGAAGGCCTGTGGTACCACGGTGAACTCTTTGACCGCGCCCAGCGGGAGACCGTACGCCTGCGCCGCCAGCAGGTGCACACCCTGCCCGCCGAGCGCTACGCTGCGTTCCTCACCACTCGGGTGTCCGCTGCGGGCTCCCCGGTGGAGCAGCTCGCCGACGCGCTCCTGTCCCTGCAAGGCCAAGCCTTCCCCGCCGCCTGGTGGGAGGGGCTGCTGCTGCCGGCACGGGTGGCCGCGTACCGGCCCGAGCTGCTGGATGCCCAACTGGCCCAGGGGCGCTTTGTGTGGCGGCTGGCCGCCGACGGCACGCTGGCCTTCCACCCCGGCGACGCCATCGATTGGGAGAGCGGCCCAATGCAGCCGGGTGACGACTTGACCGGTGACGAGCGTACCGTCCACGATACGCTGGCGCGACGTGGCGCAAGCTTCGCCCACCTGCTCGCCGGGGGGCTGGGTGGCGTGTCGCCCCACGACGCACTGCTGACCCTGGCCGCCCGGGGGCTGGCCACCGCCGATAGCTTTGTGCCGGTGCGCCAATGGGTGGAGCGGGAGCGAACCGAGAGCCGCCCCCTGCGCCAGCGGGTGCAGGCCCGCGTCCGCACGCTCTCCGCCGGGCGGTGGGATCTCACACGACCCCTGCAGCCCCTGACGCTGGAGCAGCAGGTCAACCGCGCCTTCGACCGTTCCGCCCTCCTGTGCCGGGAGACGGCTTCGGGCCTGCCCTGGGAGGCAGCCCAGACCAACTTACGGGCGTGGGAGTACACGGGCCGGGCACGGCGCGGGTACTTCATCGATGGGTTTTCGGGGGTGCAATACATCCGCGAGAGCGACTACGCCGGCGTGCGCCTGGCGCTGGAGGAACCCGACGACCGGCTGCTGTGGCTGCCGGCGGTAGACCCGGCCCAGCCCTGGGGCAAGCTCTTCCCCCACCGGGAGGGACGCTCGTTCCTCAACGTGCCCGGCACGGTGGTGGCGTTGCGGGCGGGGCTGCCGGTGGCGGTGCTGGAGCAGCAGGGAAAGACACTGCGCCTCTTCGACCCCGCCGCGGCTGACGAAATCCTGCAGGCCTTTGCACAGGCCTTCCGCAGCCGGCGCATCTACCCTGCCTTGCGCCGTGTCACGGTGAAGCAATACCCGCCCGAGGCCGCCGACGCCCTGCGGGCGGCTGGGTTCGGGTGTGAGATGCAGGATTGGGTGCTGTACCGGGGGTGAAAAACGCCGCAGGCAACGGCTGTTGCCTGCGGCTTTCGCGTCTGGCTGGTCGCGTGCTACGCACGCTGCTCGCCCATGCAGCCTGGCCGCTGTGGCGACAGCCGCGATTCAAACAGCTTGTTCTTGTTATGGCTAGATCGGTCGCCGCACATGTCGCCGACCGATTACAAATTATAGCTCTCATGCGGGTTTCTGAAGATGCGTTGCGCCTTCGGGCGGTTTTATCTTCTGCTCGCGCTGGCCCTGACCTTCCTCCCGCCGAATGAAGCGGTGTTACCCCCACCCTGCGGCAGACGATTTGTCAAAATCGTTGAGAGCAGGGTGAGCAACACAGCGTGTTGCGCTGGGGCGGGAGGTTCATCTCCCCTTGCCCGTTCTAGGGATTGCAGATACTCTGAACGCCGCAGGTCAACGCCTGTTGCCTGCAGCGTTGCTTGCTGTAGCTCCCATGCCAAGCCGGCCTTACTTTCGTTCCACCGAAGACACCGTGAAGTCGGTGGAATTGCGCTCCTCCGACCGCGTGTACGTCACCGTGTAGTCGTACACCACCGTCCGCTCCCCTACGGTCTTGGCAAGGGACAGCGTCACCCGCCCGTCGCCCGTGTAGGTCAACGCGCTGTCATTCGCCACCACCAAGATGCCATCGGCATCCAGACCCACCGGCGCGATGCCGCCGCTTTGGCTGACAAACGCCAGGTTGCAGGGGTTGTCCTCCTCGTCGGTGTACTGTACCTTACCCACCAAGCCGTAAGCGGCGTCATCCGCCAGCACCCAGGCCGTCGGGGTACACGCACGGGTGCTATCGCCGCTGAAAAACCAAAACAGCAGCTGTTCTTCCTGCGACAGTGCCGAGGAAGCCGACGGTTCGGCAGCAGAAACCAATGCAGCCGGAGACGCGCTCTTCGAGGCCGTGGCCTGTGTTGCCACGGCAGCGGGGGCCGCACACCCCGCCAAGGCACATATCACCAAGGCCGCAACAACCAGAGCAATCTCTCGTCTCATGCCCTTTGCCCCCTTCACACACTCAAACCCCCAGCCACCAGAACACGCCAAATCGGTCGATGACGTCGGCGCAGCAGGCGTTCCAGGGGCAGGGGCCCAGCGGGTGGATGACCGTGCCGCCGTCGCTGAGGGCGTCATAGGCCCGGCGCACCGCCGCCTCGGTGCCAAACTCAAAGGCGTTGAACGCCATGGTCTGCCACACGGTCTTGGGGCTGGTGTCACAGTCCGCCGGGGCTTCACCGCCAGAATCCGCTCGCCCGCCACCGAAAGCTCGCAGTGGGCATAAAGACCCCGCTCGTCCTTGACCTGGAAGCTGATCTCGGCCCCAAAGGCCCGGCAATAGAGCTCAACGGCCTCCAGGCTGCCTCGGGCATATACCTGTGGAGAGATGCGCATGGTGGTTCCTCCCTGCATTGCGTTTGATTGGCATTGTACCACAATCCTACACGCTTTCCCTCAGCCATGCTACTTTCATGAGTACCCTTGCCTGACCTCTTCGGGGTAGGCGTTTACTGTTATACGATAAAGGTCTGTGTCTGGCAAAATGGTGCAGCCGCACTGCCGCTATAAGAGCATTGGTTGATGCCGCGTCAATTCTCGGCCACTAAAACCAGCAAAATACGCGTCCTCTGCATCCATATTTGTTATAATACCCCTTGAGACATTGGAGAGGGTGAATTAGAACATGGGAAATGCCGATATCCGCATCCAGGGTGTAGGAGAAGCCGTTTCTCCCCTGCTTTTTGGCACATTCGTCGAGTTTATTGAGAACTGCATCGTCGGCGGGGTATACGACCCCCATAGCCCCCTGTCGGACAGCCGGGGCTTTCGCACGGATGTGCTGGAAAAGGCCAAAGCCTGGGGACCAAAGCTACTGCGCTTTCCTGGCGGTACGGTCATAGGGACTTATCACTGGCAAGACAGCATCGGCCCGAAGCGCGAGAGGCGCACCCACCGCAATGTAGTGTGGGGTGGTTACATCGACAGCGGCTTTGGCACGGCGGAGTTCGTGCAGTACTGCCGGGAAATTGGTGCTGAGCCCATGATCTGCGTCAATATGCCCACAGGTACGGAGCAGGAGGCGGCCGACTGGGTTGAGTACTGCAACGGAACGGGTGATTCCTACTGGGCAAATCTGCGCCGCAGCCATGGCTACCCCGAGCCCTTTGCGGTGAAATACTGGTGCATTGGCAACGAAAGCTATGCCTTGCCCGACCTGGGAAGGCACCACGATGTGCAACGCTACATCACCGATGCCTGGGAGTTTGTGAAATACATGAAGCTGGTCGACCCATCGATCCGCATCGTTCTGGTCGGCAATCTTGAGGACATGGACTGGAACAAGGCCGTGCTGGACAGCATGCATGCCGTGTGTGACTTTCTGTCGCTTCATTATTATGCTGGGGGGAACGGACAGGGGGTCTACGGCCCTTTTGCCGGTGCGCGGGAGTGTTTCCAAAAGGTGGAGCGAATCAAAGCGCTGCTGGACACCTATCCCCCGCAGCCAACGGACTGGAACCGCTGGTATCGCTTCCCCTGCCGGCAGGGGCCGATCGCCGTGGCGATGGATGAGTGGAACATCTGGGTGGCACCGGATGGAGAAGCCCCTGAGGACAACCCCTATGGCCTGCAGGCAACCTACCTGTGGCGGGATGCCCTGTGGACGGCAGTCTTCCTCAATGGGATGATCAACCGGGCCAGCTACATTGGCTGCGCCAATCTGGCGCAGATGGTCAACGTCATTGCGCCGATCATGGCCGATGCGCAAGGGAGCTGGTGCCAAACGACCTATCACCCCCTGCGGCACTACACCACACTGGCTTGCGGCAAGCAGCTGGAGCTCGAGGTCAATGGGCCAACACTGGCAGAGGAGCTCTGCAAGGATATGCCCGCGATCTGCGCGGCAGGCGTGGTGGAGGGCGATGTTTTCCGGCTGTTTGTGGTAAACCTCAGCGGCGAACCGATTCAGTTGCGCGTTGGCGGGGCAAGAATCACCAGCGGTTACGTGCAATATGGCGATGAGTTGCTGGCTCACAACGACCGCCATAAGGAATCCGTGCAATCTGGGGATGCGGCGCCGGGAGCCGATGGAAGTGTGCGTCTGCTGCCCCTTTCGATCAGCTACCTCACCGCCGTGGGAGATGCCGGAGAGATGCTATGAGGCTTGGAGGCGGTATAGCAGCGACGGCATCGTTGGCTGGTGCGGGTGGGCTCGCCCTCAGCACCTCCATTGCGCCAAACGAAAAGCCCACCACAGGTGGGTTTTTCAAGCATTTACAAAAAGCGGCTGTTGCCGCAAGATCGGATTATATCGGATAGGGCACTGAACAAATGTTCAGTGCCCTATCCTTGGCGGAAGAGGTGGGATTCGAACCCACGATGCGTTGCCGCATACCTGATTTCGAGTCAGGGCCGTTATGACCACTTCGATACTCTTCCACGTTTGTTTATCTAACGAGCCGCCCGGAAATTAACATTTCCAGCCAAGCCCGCTATGACCACTTGGATACTTCTCTCCAAAAGCGTCCAATGCGAACGCTGAGATAGTATAGCACGAACGGCCGCGCAATGCAATTGGGCAAACGCTGTCAGGAACGGGCGTCATGTAGGACTACGATACATCTTGGATAGGGTTGTGGGAATCTGGTGGCGACTGCGACAAGGAGGATGCCGACGCTCCCTGCACTCCGTGTACCGCGCTTTGCAACGGCAAGGGCTACTCCACCACAGGAAAGAGAAACCATAGTGCAAGGCCAAGCCCTACGAGCAGATGTAACGTCCCAGCCAACGGATACAAATCGACGTCAAGGTCGTACCGCCCGATACCGGGTCGGTCAGGCTCCCAAGCCATACCAGTACACCGCCATCGACGAGTGTACATGCTTTCGCTTTCTCGGTGCTTACTCAAAGCGTGAAGTGCCAACCCTGCTTGACCACTGCCTCCTCTCTGGGTATCACACACAAACGGATCGTCCCTACAATCCCCGCCACAACGGTAAGGTCCAACGCAGCCACACAGAGACCAGGAGCGCTTTTTGACCGTTGTTCCTTTTCTCTCTCAACGACTTTGCGGCCAACTGGCTGTCCACCAATCCCGTTCCAACAATATTGCGATGAGGCCAGTCGGCTGGCTCTCACCTCTTGAGTTCTTGCGTACGCTGACTGTCCAACATGTTTTACAGACCTGCACCAGCGTCATATTTTGCCGGAAACCAACGAACTTCTCGACACGAAGGGGGGCTTATGCCGGCAGCAGTAGCCGCACCAGTATGCCCGACGCCACCACGCTTACAATGAGGCTCACGGTCGCCGCGGGCACGGTGTGCCTGCTGTTGCGGATGCCCACCGACCCAAAGTAGATGGCCACGGTGTAAAAGAGCGTCTCGGTGGAGCCCATGATGGCTGACGCCACCCGCCCGGCCAAGGAGTCGGGGCCGTTGGTGCCCAGCACGTCCTCCAGCATTCCCAGTGCCGCCATGCCGGAGAAGGGCCGCACCACGACCAGTGGTGCCACCTCCACCGGCACGCCGAAGAACCCCAGCGGCGCGGCCAGCAGCCGGCAGAGGAGGTCAAGAGCGCCGGAGACCTTGAGCATCTCCACCGCCACGAGGACGGCCGTGAGGCACGGCAACACTGACCAGGCGGTGCGCAGTCCCTTTTCCGCCCCACGCACAAAGGCATCGTATACCGGCGCGCGCTGGAGGGCACCCCAGCCCACCACCAGGGCCATGAGCACGGGGATGAGCCAGTCGGTGTTCATCGGCGGAAGACCGGCAGCGACGACAGGAGCCGGGCCGTCAGCACGCCCAGCACCGTCGCCAGCACCGAGCTCAAGAGCGTGGGCAGCAGGATGTCCGACGGGGCCGCCGCGCCGGCGGCCTGCCGCAGAGCAATGACCGTGGTTGGCAGCAACTGCAGCGAGGAGCAGTTGATGACGAGCAGCATGCACATGTCGTCGCTGGCCTGGCCGCTGGGGTCGATGCGCTTCAACTCCTGCATGGCCTGCAGCCCGGCGGGGGTGGCGGCATTGCCCACGCCCAGCATGTTGGCCGCCATGTTGAGCCCGATGTAGCGCGCCGCCGCTGACCCAGCCGGCACCGACGGGTAAAGCCACCGCAGGGGGCGGCGCAGCAACCGCGCGAACCGCTCGGACAGACCCGACTCCTCCATGATCTCCAGAATGCCGCACCACAGTGTGTAGATGGCAAGGAGCTTGATGCACAGCGTTACGGCGTTGCCCGCGCCATTGAGGGAGGCCCCCAGCAGGTCATTGAGACGCCCGGTGGCCGCCGCCACCACGACGCTTGCCAGCATCATCCCCGCCCACAACCAATTCATCATTGTGTTCACCCCTCCCTATGCCTATGCGGCCGGGCCGGGGGATAGGCCGGGGACAGGGGGCGTGGGCAGGAGATCAGGGCACGGTGTAAAATAGAATGTACCATACACAAGTTTGGAGGAGAGCCCATGTCAGCTTCCGTTGCCCTGTATTCCACCATCGTGACCCCCTACGACGAGCGCGGTGCCATCGATTACGACGCGCTGGGCAGGCTCATCGACCTGCTGGCCCAGTGCCATTGCGACGGCGTGTTTGCCGTGTGCCAGTCGAGCGAGATGTTCTTCCTCACCCAGGAGGAAAAACTGGAGCTGGCCCAATTCTGTGTGCGGCGCTGCCGGGAGCGTGGGATGGGGTGCGTCGTCTCCGGCCACACCGAGGACGACCCGGAGGCCCAGCTGGCCTTTCTGCGCCGGATGGAGGAAGTGGGGGCCGATGGGCTGGTGCTGGTCTCCAACCGGCTGGCTGGGCCGGAGGAGGACGATGAGCGCCTGTTGGAGCGCCTTTCCCGCCTGATGGAGGGGTTGCGGCCCGAGACGCGCTTGGGCATCTATGAGTGCCCCTATCCCTACAAGCGCTTGCTGTCGGCACGGGTGCTGCGCGTGTTGGCCGCCAGCGGACGTTTTGATTTCATCAAGGATACCTGCTGCGACAGCGCACTCATCCGGGAGCGGCTGGCGTTGCTGGCGGGCTCGCCGGTGCGGCTCTTCAACGCCAATATCGCCACGCTGGTGCGCAGTGTAGCCGATGGCGCGGCGGGGTATTCGGGCGTCGTGCTCAATTTCTTCCCCGAGCACTTCGGGGTGCTCAAGGATCTGCTGACGCCGCCGGCCACGGCGGGGAAACCGACGCGCTATGACCTGCGGGCCGGGCAGGGACTGGGGGAGTTCCTGACGACCGCCGGTGTGTATGAACTGCAGAATTACCCGGCCAACGCCAAGCATGTGCTGGTGGAGCGGGGGCTCTTCCGCACGGCCCACACCCGCACGGGTCAGCCGCCGCTGACCGGCCCCCAGATGCTGGCGCTGGCGGCACTTCGCAACCAGGCCGCCCGGGTGCTGGCGGCGTATGGGCCGGGGGTGCGGCAGGAATGGCTGCTCCCCGCCGGGGAGCACTTCCACAACTGCCACGGCTCCACCGTGCTGCCGCTTGCCGACGGCACCGTGCTGGCGGCCTGCTTCGCCGGCACGCGGGAGGGCCACCCCGATGTGGGCATCTGGCTGGCCCGCCGGGTGAACGGCGTGTGGCAGGAGCCCGCTTGCATTGCCAAGACCGAACCCGTTGCCCACTGGAACCCGGTGCTCTTCCCGGTGGCCGAGGGCGTGCGCCTGGTGTACAAGGTGGGGCCGGATGTGCCGCACTGGCACACGCGCACCATGCTCTCCCGCGATGGGGGCGTGACCTGGCTGGAGGAGCGTGCCTGCGCCGCCCCCAATGAGGCCGCCGGGCCGGTGCGCGGCAAACCCCTGCGCCTGCCCGATGGCCGGCTGTTAGCCCCCTGCTCGGTGGAGACGGCGGAGGCCTGGCTGCCCCGGGTGGATGTCTCTGAGGACGAGGGTGCAACCTTCCGCCCCCTGGCACAGGTGCCGCTCAACCTCAGCGACCCTGCCGCGCCAGATTGGCTGGAAGGCTTGGGGGCCATCCAACCGGCGCTGTGGGCCAGTGGGCCGGAATGCATCCACATGCTGCTGCGTACCACCGCTGGGTTCCTCTTCCGCTCCGACTCCGCCGACGGTGGGCGCACCTGGTGCCGCGCCTACCGCACGGGATTGCCCAGCAACAACAGCGCCATTGATGTGGCCACCCATGGCGGGGACGTCTATCTGGTGTGGAACCCCATCTCCGGCAATTGGGCCGCGCGCAACCCGCTGGTTGTTTGGCGCTCGCGGGACAATGGGCAGACGTTCCTGCCCTTCCGCACGCTGGAGAGCGAAGCCTACGACAGCGAAGGCTGCTGCGACGCGGAATTCTCCTACCCCGCGATGGTGGCGGCCGGCTGCTGCCTGCACATCACCTACACCCACCACCGCCGTCGCATCGCCTACTGCGCCATACCGCTGGGGGAATAGCGCAAGCATGCCGGGTTAGGCTCTGCCACACAAAGGGAAACCGGTCGACCGCTGCGTTCTGCGGCCAACCGGTTCCTGTACGTATCCGTGGTTAGAAAACACTAACATCATAGCAACGGACAGAGTGCCGCTTGTCAAGGCCCATGGCCGAATGGCGCGTTTTTTGGTATACTGGGGTGTCAATGGAATGGGGGGAGAGCATGTTGGAGAGCAGCGAACGGGTGAAGGCAATCCTCGGCGGGCGGGGGCAGGGCGTGGCCCTGGCTTTGGCGCACGCAGGGGAGGATGGTGTGGCGGCGGTGGCTGCCCGCTGGCCCGTCGCTGCCGTGGCGGCCCTCGCGCTGGCCGCGCCCGCCCATGCTGAGCACCCCCATTCGGCCTTTGTGCGCAAGCCAATGGCCTTCGATGGCAAGCCGGGGCTGCGCACCACGCTCTTTGCCCCCGATGGCAAGCTCGTGGAGGAACGGCTGGAGGACGGAGGCGTGCTGCAGCCCTTTGTGCGCCGCCCCAAGGACATGGCCGTGCTCCGCGGCCACCTGCGGGATGTGGAGTGGCTGCCGGGCGCGGCAGAGGGGGGCGCGGCGTTGGCCCTGTTGGGCCGCACCGCCGGGCTGGAGCTCAGTGACCGCTGGCTGGGCGGGCAGGATACCCCCTGGACGGCGGAGGATGAATCGACAGCCAGCTGCCTGCGCAAGCTGGAACGCCACCTGCGCCGCCGGGGGGAGCAAGCCGCTGCCCTGGGCTGTGCCGCTGGCCTGCTGGACGACTGCCCGGAGGGCCCCGCCGGCCCCTGGTTGGAGCACCACCACGCCACGCTGGAGGCCCTGCGCCAGGCTGGCCTGCCCTGCTATGTGGCCCCCGCAAACCCGGCCAAGGGCTGGGGTGAGGGCCTGCGTGCCTGCCACGCCGGCCTGTGCGCGGCCCTGATGGACGAGGAACTGTGGGCCGCGCCGTTGCCCCGCCGCCTGCGGCTGCTGCTGCGGGCGACGCCTGCAGAGGTGGCCGATGGCCTAACCGATGGCGCGCGGGCGCTCCTCACCGCCTGCGACCGGGTGACCGTGCTGGTGGACTGCGCCGATGTCGGCCCCGATGCCCTGCCCGATGCACTGGCTCCGTTGGTGGAAGTCTTGCCTCACTGAGTATCACATGCCCCACACGCCCCAGCCTTGGCCGGGGCGTTTTTGTCACCCATCGCGCGGTCACATTCCCTCTCGTCCGCGCTGTTCCGCCGCCGTTTGCCCCGCTTTTGGCACCGGCTGACAAAGGACACCACATTCCCCGCGCCGCCATTCGACGGGATTGCCCCCTGCCGCCTGCTATCGTAATACCGTATCCAACCGTATGCAGGGGGTGCCCTATGACCCTCCATCTTCGTCACATTGCCGACCGTGCCCAGCTGTCGCTGGCTTCGCTGCGGCCCGAGGCCGCCTGGCTCATCGCCGGGGGGCTGGGGTTGCTGGCAGGCCGCGCCACGCTGCTCGATGGCCTGCGGCCCTTTGGCGCGCCGTTCGTCATGGCATGTGCCATGGCGGGGCAGCCTGCGCTGGCCGCCCTCATCGGTGTGTGCGCGGGGCTGCTGACGGTGGGGTTCGACGGCATCAACGCCGTGGCGCTGGTGCCGCCGCTGCTGGTGTACTTTGTCACGCTGGTGCTCACGCGCACCGGGCGCACGCTGACCTTGGGCTGGGGCATGGGGCTGTTGGCGCTGGCCAAGCTCGTTTGCCTGCCGCTGCAGTCGCTGCTGCTCTACGATGTGATGCGCTTTGCCGCCGAGACGGGTTTGGCCGTCTGTGCTCTCTATGCCCTGCACACTGCCGCCGGCGCGGTGGCCCGTGGCCGCCGGGTGGAGGACGCTGGGATCCTTGTGTCCCTGGCCGTCTGCGCCGGGGTGCTGCTGGCGGGGTTGCCGGCCTGGGCGGCCTTCTCCCCGCGGTTCCTGCTGGCGGTGCTGGTGACACTGGCCACGGCGGTGGCTGGCGGGGCGGCGGTGGGGGCAGCCGGTGGGCTGGCGGTGGGGTTGCTGCTGCACTTGGCTGGCGGCGAGCCCACGCTGGCCGGGGTGCTTGGTGTCTGTGGGCTGCTGTGCGGCGTGTTCCGCCCACTGGGCCGCTTTGGCATGGCTGGCGGGTTCTGGCTGGGTGTGGTGCTCATGAGCGCCTGGACCAGCGCCATGACGTCCCTCTCCCTGCCGTGGAAGGAGACACTGGTGGCCGCGGTGGCCTTCGTGGCCGTGCCCCAGTCGGTCTGGGGGCAGCTGGAGGAACGCCTGAAACCCCGCCAGGCACTGGAGGGCGGCGACGACGAACAACGCCTGGCCCCCCTGCGGGAGATGGTCGTGGGCCGCATCACCGATTTCTCCCGTTGCCTGGAGGAATTGGCCGCGGTCTTTGGCGATGGCACCAACGCCGCCGCCGAGCCCTGGGAGGACGTGGCCCCGCTGCTGGAGTCGGTGGCCAACGAGGTGTGCCCCAGCTGCTCCCGGCGGGAGCAGTGTTGGCAGCATGAGTTCTACACGACCTACGGGCACTTTTTGAAGGCATTGGCCGCGCCGGGCAACCGCCGGGTGCTGCTGGAGAGTGACTTCCCCGAGGAGTTCCGCACCCTCTGCCGCAAGTTCCCCGATGTGGTGGACGCGCTGCGGGCGGCCTGGGGGCTCTACCGGGTGAAGAGCAACTACCGCAAGCGCATTGACGACAGCCGCACGCTGGCCGGTCGGCAGCTCAAAGGCATCGCCACGGTGATGGAGGAGCTGGCAGCCCAGCTCAATTTGCAGATTCGCTCCCACGAGGATGGTGAGCAGCTGGCGCGGGAGGCCCTGCGTCAGCACGGCGTCAAGCCCATTTCCCTCAGCGTGCGGCAGGATCGCGCCCATGGCTTGGTGGTGCACCTGAGCGTAGCCGGCTGCGGCGGGCGGCGGCTCTGCCACGGGTATGAGCAGGTATTGAGCCAAGCCCTGGGTACCCCGCTGCGGCGCGTCAACGCCGGCTGCGGTGGCCAATCTGCCTCGCCCTGCCACCTGGAGTACCGCCAGACCCAGGCCATGCGCATCGCCTGCGCCGGGGCCCAGCGCCCCCGGGAGGGCGTGGTCTGCGGCGACGCCTGCGTGTGGGATTCGCTCGATGACACCAGCTACTTCCTGGCCATCTCCGACGGCATGGGCACCGGGCCCAAGGCTGCCATGCAGAGCCAGGCCACGCTCTCGCTGCTGCAGCGGTTCTACCAGGCGGGGTTCCGTGACGACGTCATCTACGACACCATCAACCAGGTCATGCTGCTACGCTCGGCGGGGGAGACGTTCTCCACAGTGGATCTGTGCCTCATCGATCTCATCGAGGGCGCGGCCAACTTCATCAAGATTGGCGCGCCGCCGTCATTCCTGCTGCGGCGGGGGCAGGTGCTGACCATTTCCTCCCCCACGCTGCCGCTGGGAATCCTCGATGAGGTGGCCCCCGGGGCCACCCGCCGTGTGCTGGAGGATGGAGACCTGCTGGTGCTGGTGAGCGACGGCGTGACCAACAACGAGGACACCGAGTGGCTGGAGGAACTGCTGACGAACTGGCAGGATCTGGAGCCCAACCAGGTGGCCGAGCGGCTGCTGGACGAGGCGGCTGCCCGCTTTGGCCGGCACGACGACATGACCGTGGTGGCCGCCCGGGTGCGCCTGCCCCGGGTGGGTGGGGCACTGCGCCGGCCCCGGCGGCGGCTCTCCCGCTGGAAGGCGCGGCTGGCGGGCGTTGGCGGAAACTGAAAACATGAGATTTATGACAATAAAGAACACAATCTATCGAGAATTGTCAGAGAATGCAAGCATATCTCAAAAAAGGAAAACTGTTTGGGATGTTTCGAGCCAGCACTTGTATTTCCTTTTCAATATACTATAATAAGTGAAGAATTCTGCATTCCGAAGTTTTTTGCAAAGGTTGAGTGCGATGGAGCCTTCCCATCCTGCCGACCGTTCTCCGGGCGTACCCGCTGGACGAATCGCTGTGTTTGTCAATCGGTTGGGCAACGATTATCAGCTTGCCTTCTGTCGCAGTGCCGATGAAGAAGCGCGGCGGCTGGGGTATTCCCTTCTCTTTTTCAGTACCGAGCTCAACCACCGTACCGAAGACGCCCAGGAGCATTTGCAGGCAGAGCGCATCTTCAGCCTGCCCGATGCCCAGCAGTTTGACGGGCTTTTGGTGGTGCCCAACAGCTTCCCCTTTGTGGAGGATTCCGCCCATTTGGGGCGCATCACTCAGCCGTTCGCCGGCCTGCCCGTTGTGGCGCTGGATCGGCCCATTGGTGATGCCTCGATCATCCGTTCCCAGGGCCAGGACAGTACCGAGGAGATCGTGCGCCACCTGGTGCGCGACCATGGGTATACCCGCATCAACCACATTGCCGGCCCGCTGGACAACCGGGATGGCCGCCTGCGGCTGCAGGCATACCGCCGTGTGTTGGAGGAGTTTGGCATTCCCTACGAGCCCGAACGCGTCTATGAGGGCGGCTTTGACCGCGAGCAGGGAGCGATGGCCGTGCGCCACTTCCTGGCGAGCGCACTGCCCCGGCCCCAGGCCATCGTGGCGGCCAACGACGACATGGCGGCTTCGGCGTACGCCGAGCTCTTGCGCCATGGTCTTTCTGTGCCCGAGGATGTGGCGCTGACGGGCTACGACTGCGCCAACATCCCCCTGTGCGAGGCGCTGGGGCTCACCACGGTGGCCACGCCCATCGCCTGGGAAGGGGCCGAGGCCGTGCGCCTGCTGCACCGCGTGCGGCAGGGGGAGGTTGGAGCGCACACCGAGCCCAAGCAGAGCCAGGTGGTCCTGCGTACCTCCTGCGGCTGCCGGCACAAGGGCAGCGGTAGGCGCGACCTCATGGCCGGTCACCTGTTGCTGCAGTGGGACAATGGGAACACCCAGTCCGACGTTTCAGCTGGTATGTTTGAGCTGGCAGAGAGCGAGCTCTCCCCCCAAGGGCGGCAAGAGAAGCTGCTGGCGCTGGTGCGCAAGCTGGGCTTACGGCGGGCTTTCCTGTGCCTGCGCACAAGCGAGGACGAGGATGCCGTGCCCGGCTCCCATCAAACCACAATGAGCCTGACGCTGGGGTACAGCCATGGCAAGGTGTATGAGGAGACGACCTTCCCCGCGCCTGAGCTGCTGCCCGCGTCTCTGGGGCACGAGCTCCATTCGCTGGTGTTCTCCCCGCTGTATTACAACGAGCATTTTTATGGTTACCTGGCCGTGGATCTGGCCGATGCCAGCCCCTACCTGTTTGGCACCTGGTGTCAGGAGATCCGCCTGTTGCTGGAAGGGCAGCGCATCCGCACGCTGCTGCATCGCTATGCCAGCGTGATGGACGAGATGAACAAGCTGGATCCGCTGACCGACGTCCTCAACCGCCGGGGGCTGGAGCACTACGCCCCTGTTGTCATGGCCAACCGCCCGTCCGGCCACCTTCTGTATGTGTTGTATTTCGATCTCGATAACCTGAAGGGCGTCAACGACACCTTTGGGCACAGCGCGGGTGACGACGTCATCCTCACCCTCGCCAGCGCCCTCAAGCAGTGCGCCCAGCCCAACGACATCATCGCCCGCATGGGTGGTGACGAGTTTGTGCTCTTCGGCTCCATCGAAAACGAGCCCGCGCTGCGCTCCCGTGTGTTCTCCATCCAGTCGTGGCTGGCGCTGCACAACGAGCATTCCTGCAAGCCCTATGTAGTCAAGGTCAGCGCCGGTTGGTACCTGCAGGGCCAGGGCTGCGACAGCTTGCTGGAGATGATCGAGGTGGCCGACGCCCACCTCTATGAGACGCGCCGCAATGCCCGCTGCATTCGCTCCTGACAGCTTGCTGTAGGTTTGTCAAACACATTGGACAAACAAGACTTCAAGAATTGGAAAGGCGAGAGCCAGCCGAGAGGCCTCATCGGAATATTGTTGGAACGGGATTGGTAGACAGCCAGTTGTGGCGGCACCTTGGAGCCTGACCGACCCGGCATCAGGCGGGTATGACCTTGACGTCGATTTGTAACCGTTGGCTAGGACGTTGCATCCGCTCGTAGGGTTTGCCCTTGCACCCCGGTTTCTCTTTCCTGTGGTGGAGCAGCCCTTGCCGTTGCAAAATGCGATACACGGAGCGCTGGGAGCGTCGGTATCCTCTTTGACACAGGTGACCTATCCTGTGTCATCTTGTCCATGAGAGATGAGGAGCTCCTTTCGGGTCTTTTTTTCTTGCAACCCAACAATACCCAATCGCCTTCTCGTCTCTCGCTTCGTTTCACCTCCCTTTCGTTTCTGTTTGTCTGAGATGTATTGTAGCCCTACCGGTTTCCGGCAAAATACGACATTGGCTATTTGACAACAAAGCAGCCTGCAGGGTACAATTGTCAAAATTGCATACGGCATGGTATCCGGTTGGGCAGTGGGCCGCAAGTCGCGGCGACTGCTTCAAGTCAGTAAGCTCAGGGTGGAGGCTTTTGTGGCCTCCACTCTTTTTTTGTGCAAAAGGAGGGAATCCCAAGTGAAAGTAAACATCACAGAAACGGTATTGCGCGACGCCAATCAATCGCTCATTGCCACCCGCATGCCCTTTGAGGATTTTGAGGGAATCCTCGACCGGCTGGACGACGCCGGTTATTATTCGCTGGAATGCTGGGGCGGCGCAACGTTCGACTCCTGCCTGCGCTACCTGGGCGAGGATCCGTGGGAGCGCCTTCGGAAGATCAAAAGCCGGGTGAAAAACACCAAGCTGCAAATGCTGCTGCGGGGCCAAAACATACTGGGGTACCGCCATTACCCCGATGATGTGGTGCGCCAGTTTGTGGCCCATGCCGCCCAAAACGGCATGGACATCTTCCGCATCTTTGACGCACTCAACGATTTCCGCAACATCGGGGTGGCGGTGGATGAAGCCATCCGCCAGGGTGCCCACGCCCAGGGGTGTATCTGCTACACCACCAGCCCCATCCACAGCATGGAGAACTACGCCGCTATGGGGTCGGAGCTGGAGGCCCTGGGCGTACACTCCATCTGCATCAAGGACATGGCGGGCATCATGGGGCCGCAGGAGGCTTATGATCTCATCCGCGCTTTGAAGGATAGTGTGTCGGTGCCGGTGTTTCTGCACACCCATTCCACCACCGGGCTGGGGCCAATCACCTATGCCCGGGCGGCGGAGGCCGGCTGCGACGGCATTGACACGGCCATCTCGTCCTTCTCGGGCGGCACCTCGCAGCCTGCCACCGAAACCATGCACTATGCCCTCTTCCAAATGGGGCATGAGACGGGGCTGAGCGAGCGGGCACTCAAGGACATCAACGATTTCTTCAAGCCTCTGAAGGCCAAGTACGTGGAATCGGGTCTGCTTGATCCCTTCGTACTGGGCACGGAGACCGACGCGCTCGTCTATCAGGTGCCCGGCGGCATGCTCTCCAACCTCATAGCACAGCTGAAGACGCAGAACGCCATGGGCCGGCTGGATGAAGTGCTGGCCGAGACCCCCCGTGTGCGGGCCGACCTGGGTTACCCACCGCTGGTGACGCCCATGAGCCAGATGGTGGGCGTGCAGGCGGCAGCCAACGTGCTGACCGGAGAGCGATACAAGAGCATCTCCAAGGAGGTCAAGGCCTACATCCGCGGTGAGTATGGGCGATCCCCCGGCGTCGTCAGCCCCGATCTCATCCACAAGGTGCTGGGTAGCGAAGAGCCCATGACCGGGCGCTTTGCCGACACGCTGAAACCCGCCTTTGAGCAGGCGCGGGCGGAAATTGGCAGCCTGGCTCGCAGTGACGAGGATGTGCTCTCCTACATCGCCTTCCCCCAGATTGCCGAGGCGTTCTTCCACAAGAGGGAGGAGCAGGAAAGCCGCACCGTGCGCTATACCATCCGCCTAGCGCAGGAGGCAAGCGAATGACCGTCACACAAAGCTTGTTGGTGGCGCTTTTCTGCATCACGGTCGTGTTCGCGGTGCTTGCCTGCCTGTGGGGACTGCTGCGCCTTTCCTCCCTGGCGATCGCCGCGCTGTCCGGAGGGCGCAGGCACCCTGCCACCCCCATGGAGCAGACCAATGCGGCCATATCCGAACCGGCCGGCGAAGCGGCATATGCGGGGCAGCTGCGGCTGGTGAACGTGGAGGAACCCACGGCGGCCATGATCATGGCCATCGTCAGTGACACTTCCGGTATCCCACTATCCGAGCTCAACTTCCGCTCCATCCGGCTGATGGAGCACCCCCACAGCAACGATGATTAAGAGGTGGAACGCATGAAATACATCGTGAGAATCAACGACCGCGAGTACGAGGTGGAAGTGGAACGGGGACAGGCCACGCTGGTGCGCACCACCGATGTGGCACCTGTCTCCGGCACGGCCTCCGCCACAGCTCCCGCTCCCATTGCGGCACCGGTAGCGGCCCCAACCCCCGCTGCCCCGGCAGCGGCGGATGGTACCGCGCCCATCAAAGCCCCCATGCCCGGTGTGGTGTTGGAGATCAAACACGCCCCCGGTGCGGCGGTGAAGAAGGGCGATGTGCTGCTGGTGCTGGAAGCCATGAAAATGGAGAATGAGATTACCGCGCCAGTGGACGGCACCGTGGTGCAGGTACTGGCAGCCAAGGGCGCTACGGTGGCAACCGGCGACGTCCTGCTGACCTTGGGATAAGGAGGAACGTCCGTGTTTGTCAACGCACTGGTAAAAATATGGGAGACCTCGGGCTTTGCCTCGTTGTCCTGGCAGCATCTGGTCATGATCGCCGTTGCCTGCATCCTCGTCTACTTGGCCATCGGTCGAAAGTTTGAACCCCTTCTGCTGCTGCCGATCGCCTTCGGCATGCTGCTGGCCAACCTGCCGCTGACGGAGCTGATGGGGGAACCGGCGGGAGACGCGGCAGGCGGGCTTCTCTACTACCTGTATCTAGGTGTCAAAAAAGGTATTTATCCCTCGCTCATCTTCCTGGGCATCGGCGCAATGACCGATTTCGGGCCCTTGATCGCCAGGCCCAGCAGCCTCTTCATGGGTGCCGGGGCTCAGTTTGGCATTGCGGTGGCATTCGTCATCGCCATCGCGCTGGGCTTCAGCCCCCAGCAGGCCGCTTCCATTGGCATCATCGGCGGGGCCGATGGCCCCACGGCCATCTATTTGACCAGCCGCCTGTCGCCGGAGCTGCTGCCTGCCATTGCCATTGCCGCCTATTCGTACATGGCACTCATTCCGCTCATCCAACCGCCGGTGATGCGCGCGCTGACCACCCGGAAGGAGCGGGAAACGGTGATGACCCAGCTGCGGGAAGTGAGCAAGCTGGAAAAGATCTGCTTCCCCATCGTCGTCACCATCCTCTGCGTGCTGCTGCTGCCCTCGGTGGCTCCACTCATCGGCATGCTGATGCTGGGCAACCTCTTCCGGGAGTCCGGGGTGGCAGAACGGCTTAGCAACACGGCGCAGAATGCGCTCATCAACATCGTCACCATTTTCCTGGGCGTCACCGTGGGAGCGACAGCCGTGGGAGAGAACTTCCTGCGGCCCCAGACCCTCATGATCATCGGTCTGGGCCTGACGGCTTTTATGTTCAGCACCGTCGGCGGCCTGCTCATCGGCAAACTCATGTACTGGCTCACCGGCGGGCGGGTGAACCCCCTCATCGGTTCGGCGGGCGTCTCCGCCGTGCCGATGGCGGCGCGCGTCTCCCAGGTGGAAGGCCAGAGGGCCAACCCCGGCAACTACCTGCTGATGCACGCCATGGGCCCCAACGTAGCAGGGGTCATTGGCTCGGCCGTGGCGGCGGGCATTTTGCTGTCGCTCTTTGGCAGCTGACAGAATAACCCGCAAGCAAGAACGCCAGCAGGGGCCTCCCTATAGGAGGCCCCTGCTTCGTGTGTTGCGTCGGCCGCAGCACCATGCCCTAAGCCATCACTCCCCCACAAACTCCACCCCGGTGCCATCCAGCCGCACGCGGGAGAGACGGTACTTCTCATCGTTGGTGGCGTAGAACAAATAGTCCCCGGCAACGTTCAAATCGTAGCAGAAGCGTTCCTCCCCCTTCACAAGCGTCACCGTGTCGCCGTCCTTGAGCAGAACGATCCCCTTCCCCAACTGCATCAGGAGCTTGCCACCCGCGACCGCCGTGGTGTTCACGCTGAAGTCGGAGAGTTTCTTCCGATTCGATCCGTCGGTCTTCATCCGGTAAGGACAGAAGGGGTCGTCGCGGCTGGTGTAGTACAGCCACCCGTCATGCAACAGCAGGGTGTTGGCCTGCACGTTGGCCTTGGACACCCGCTTGGGGTCGCTGCCGTCCAACCCGCAGCGCCAGATGTTCATGCTGCCGCTGTTGGCCGGTGAATCCACCAGATAGTAGAGGGATGATTCGTCCATCAGGAAGGGCTCGTACTGCCCGGTCACCAGGATCTCCTCCCCGGTGCCGTCGGCCCGCACCCGGCAGATGTTGCCGACGTCCGTATCCACATAGTAGAGCCATTCATCCTGCACGATCAGGCCGGTGAACCACCCTGGTTTGACCGTGCGAAGCCCGGTGCCATCCAACCCCACGGCCTGAATCCCCTCGGAACCCACAAAATAGACCTCGCCGCCGCTGATGTTGAGAAAGCTGCTTTTTTCCTCCAGCACCATCACCGCGCCGGAGCCATCGGGGGCCGCGCGCCAGAGATTCCCGCCATTCTGCCGGTCCGTGTAATAGATGACGCCGTCACCCTCCACGGCATAGCCATGGTTGCGAATGTTGGCTGATGTGTTGCCCAAGCCCTGCATGGGCGGCAGCGTCGGCTGGGGCGTGGCGGTGGGCGTGGAAGTGGCCGTCGCCGCCGCGGTGACCGTCGGCGTGGGTTCCACCGCAACCGTGGCGGTATCGCCCAGCGCTGTTGCCGCAGCGGCTGTGCTGGTTGCGTTGGGGTCGGTCGGCGAAACGACAGTCGAAGGCGTGCTGGCACAGCCACCCAGCAAAAAGGCGCACAACACAAATGTCAACGGCAGTGCATGTTTCATGTCTGTCTCCTCCCCATGTGTTCATACGTCGGGCAATGTTGAGGATCGTCGGCCTACGTTCTACCTCCTGTGTCACAGGTTTTGCCGCGCAGTCTTTACCGAGCACACACCACCTTTGCTCCCGATTGGGCCATCCGCCACCATTTTCGCTGATCAGGCAATGAGCTGCAACGGCCGTAACCGGTCACTCTGCCTCTTCTCCATTTTGCACAAATTCAGAGTTGGGTGCAACCCCCAACCTACCTCCCCGAGGGTTATGCCCGCCCCGTGCTGCCCAGCATGGCCATGTGGTGGCGCACAAGGGCGGTCACGGCCTCCCGCGCAGGCTTGAGGAATGGCTTGGGGTCAAAACCGGTGGCGTCCGCCGCCAGGGCCACGCGCAGGGCCGCCGTGAACACCTGCCGCAGCTCGGTGGCGTAGTTGACCTTGCACATGCCGCGGCGCACGCACTCCCGCACAGCGTCGTCGGGCACGCCGGAGGTACCGTGCAGCACCAGCGGCACATCGACGACCGCACGGATGGCCGAGAGGCGCTCAAGATCGAGCCGTGGCTCAGCCTTGTACACACCGTGAGCCGTGCCGATGGCCACAGCCAGGGAGTCGATGCCGGTGGCAGCCGCAAAGGCGCAGGCCTCGTCCGGGTCGGTGTAACCGGGGTCGTCCACGTTGTGGTCGTCCTCCTTGCCGCCGACCTTCCCGAGTTCAGCCTCCACCGGCACGCCGTAGCCCCGCGCGCCGGCCACACACCGGGCCGTCAGCGCGACATTCTCATCGAAGGGCAGCTTGGATGCGTCGATCATCACGGTGGAGTACCCGGCGGTCAACGCGTCCGCCACGGCATCGTACCCGCTGCCGTGGTCGAGGTGCAGGGCTACCGGCACCGTGGCCGCGCTGGCCAGCGTGCGCACAATGGCGTGGAACACCGCCGGCGGCGCATACTTGGCCGTGGACGACGTGGTGGCCAGGATGACTGGGGAACGCTCGGCCTCGGCAGCGGCCACCACGGCCTGGGCCATCTCCATGTTCTCAATGTTGAAGGAACCGACGGCGTAGCCCCCAGCCTGAGCCTGGAGCAGCATTTCCTTGGTGTTGACGTACGGCATGACGAACCTCCTATTTGAGCGTGGCTTTGAGGCACACCGGCATGGTGCGGTCGAGCCCGGTGGGCAACTCCACCAGCAAGGCACCGTCCTTCTGGGTGAAGGCGGCGGGTCGGCCCGATGCGGTCACCGCAGTTACTTCCCTCTCACAGAGCC
Organism: Bacillota bacterium; assembly: GCA_023398815.1. Lineage (GTDB taxonomy): Bacteria > Bacillota > Clostridia > Christensenellales > UMGS416 > JAEYRA01. The sequence continues at coordinate 6,437 of JAEWRW010000033.1, read as the reverse complement.
TCCCCAGCGTCTCGATGACGGCGTGATCGGCCTGCCCCGGGCGCATTTGGAAGGCGTAAACCGCGTCGCCCTTGCAGGTGAAGCGGTAGTCCGACGGCAGCCAGGCGGCCTTGCCCTCCTGGAAGGAACCCCCGGCCAGCTCGCTCTTGCCTTCCTTGTGCCGGCGGTAAGGGCGGGTGCCGTGGATGCCCTCGCCATTTGCCTCCATCCAAGCGGCCAGACGATTGAGCGTATGGCGCGCCTCGTCATCGATGGTGCCATCGGGCTTCTGGGTGACGTTCAGCAGCAGGTTGCCGTTCTTCGAAACGATGTCCACCAGCGTGTCAGCCACGTCGTCGGCGGTCTTGTAGACGTCCCGCACATTGTAGAACCAGTCGCCGATACTGGTGTCGTCCTGCCAGGGGCGCGGAAGCGGCTCGGCCGAGAGGCCACGCTCAATGTCCAGCACGCCAATCTCCGCCACGCCTTCGGTGTGGTTCTGCACATCGTGTTGCTTCAGGTTGTACACGGCTTGGTTGCAGCCCCCGTGGCGGGCGGCACTGGTGTTGTAGAGGTGGGCCACCATGGCATACCCCACCGAGCCAAAGGGCACCTCGCCGTCGGAGTAAAGCAGGTCAGGCTGGAGCTTATCGATGACATCCCGGATGCGCCGGAACCAATCCATGTGGTACTTGGGGTTGCGGGTGTACCACTGCCAGCCATTGGGGGATTCCAAGAGTTCGCTGTCGTTGTCGCGGTAGAGGCTCTGGTTGGCCGGGTCGGCCCCGTCATAGGGCACCCCGGCGTAGGGGCCGTTCTTATCACAGCCGTGAGAAGCGCTCATCCACGTGTAGGACGCGCCAAGGTGCTCTGACAGGCCAAAGGGCAAGCCGTGGCGGGCGGCCTCGGCCTTCCACAGGGCGCAAATGTCCCGCATGGGGCCGATCTTGGTGGAATTCCACGGGTTGTGGGCCGAGTCGAAGTTGTCAAAGTTGTCGTGGTGCATGGCCTGAGCCACAAAGTACCGCGCCCCGGCCTTGGCGTAGAGATCCATGAGTTCCGCCGGGTCAAAGCGCTCAGCCTTCCACAGGGGGATGAGATCCTTGTAGCCAAACTTCGACGGGTGGCCGTAGGTGCGCCAATGGTAGAGGTACTGGTCAGATCCCTCCAGATACATTCGGCGGGCGTACCAGTCGCCATACATGGGCACCGACTGGGGGCCCCAGTGGCTCCAGATACCAAATTTGGCGTCCCGGAACCAGTCCGGGCACTCGAAGGTGCGCAGGCTTTCCACCGTCGGCGCAAAAGGGCCTTGGCAAATGTCCAGCTTCTCGTTCATCGTCTTTCCTCCATTCCGGCAATGGTGCCGTCCTCGTCCCACAGGTCGTGCCAGTCGGTCGCGCCATCCCACAGGAACACCTGGCCCTTGATGAGCCGGCAGTTGCAATCCACGGTGGCGAGCGCGGCCATCTCGTCCCCGGTCAGCGGGTCTTCGGTTACGGCGCGCAGGTTGGCGGTGTACTGCGCCGCCTTGGTGGCGAAGGGAATGGGCACCTGCCCGCGCTGCACCGCCCACTTCAGGCACACGACCGCCGGGTGGACGCCGTGAGCGCGGGCGATGCGCACCACAACCGGGTCATCGGTGTCGGCCGCATCGTCGGCGGTGCGGTCCCGCTCGGGGCGGCTGGGCGACCCGATGGGGCAGTAGCCAATGGGCAGGATGTTGCGCTGTGTGCAATACGCAAAGAGCGCCGGCTGCTGGAAACAGGGATGCAGCTCCATCTCGTTGGCCGAGGGCGGGATGCGGCAATCGCGCAGCAGCCCTTCAAGCTTGGGGATCGTCATGTTGGAGGTGCCGATGTGCCGCACCAGCCCCCGGCGCACCAGCTGCTCCATCTGGTACCACGTTTCCAGGTACCGCTCGTGCAGGTAGGGTTTGGCATCGGGGTTGTGGTAGTCCGGCGGGGCACCCACGGGGTGGAAATTGGGGAACGGCCAGTGTACGAAGTATAAGTCAAGGTACTCCAGCTCCAGGTCCTTGAGCGACTGGGCGCAGGAGAGCAGCACGTCGCCCTTGGCATGCCGGTCGTTCCACACCTTGGAGGTGATAAAGAGCTCCTCCCGCCGCACGCCGGATGCCATCGCTCGCCGCAGGGCGTCGCCCACCAGTGCCTCGTTGCCATAGACCGCCGCGCAATCGATGAGGCGGTAGCCCGCGCCAATGGCTCCCTCCACGGCGGCGGCCACTTCCGCCCCGGTGTAACGGTCGGAGCCGAAGGTGCCTAGCCCCATGGCCGGCAAGCTGTCGCCCCCGCGCAGCACCCTGCGGGGCACCCGGGTGGGGTCAATGCGTTCGTTCACATCCATCGTTTCGTCTCCTTGCATCGTCAGCCTTGGTCATTCACCAGCATGATCTTCCCTTTGACTGCGCCAGGGGTTTGGTAGAGCGCGAACCCCTCGGCAATGCGAGCCAGAGGCAGCCGCCGGAAGATGAGCCCCTCGTCGAAGCGCAGCGAGCCATTGCCGAAACAGTGGGCCGTCAGCTCCCACTCCCGCCCCGGGAAGGGCGCACTGTAGCTCATCCACGAGCCGGTCAGGGTGAATTCCTTACGCAGCATCAGTTCCAGCTGCTTGGGTGCCAGCGTCAGGTCGCGCGTCGGCGTGCCGATGAAGCACACCCCCGCCTTGTTGGCCGCCAGTTCAAAGGCCAGAGCCATCGTCGCCGCGGCCCCGGCTGTCTCATACACGAAGCCGAAGCCCCGGCCGCCGGTCAGTTCCAGCGCGGCCTCCCGGAAACCTTCGTCAGTGGTGTTGACGGTGGCGTCGGCTCCCAAGCGGCGGGCCAGCGCCAGCCGGTTGTTGTCGAGGTCAAACACCACGACCCGCCGCGCGCCAAAGATGCGTGCCCACTGGGCGGTGAAGAGCCCGATGGTGCCCCCGCCCAGGATGGCCACGTCCTCCCCCCCGCGGTACCCCACGCGCATGAGGCCGTGCAGCGCCACGGTAGAGGGTTCAAAGAACGCGGCCTGCTCAAAGCTGACCCCCTCATCGAAAGGTACGACGTTGCGGGCCGGGGCCTTGACACACTCCGCAAAACTGCCCGGCACGCGGGAGCCGATGAAGCTGTAATGCCGGCAGAGGGCGTAGTCGCCACGCTGGCAGTCCGCACAGGCGTGGCAGGGCACAAGCGGCGCGGCGGTCACCCGGTCACCGGGGGCCACGTTGGCAACGCCCGCGCCCACCTGGGCCACCTCGCCCGCAAACTCGTGCCCCAGCACGATGGGGTAATAATGCGCGCCGTGGTGCAGCACCCGGGGCACATCGGACCCGCAGATGCCGGTGGCGCGCACACGGATGAGCACCTCCCCCGGCTCCAGCACAGGCGTGGGGAATTCCTCCCAACGCAGGTCTTCGTTGGCATGCAGCACCGCTGCCTTCATGTGGGTTCCTCCTCCCCGGTCACGGCGTCCAGCCGCGCCATCAGGTCATGGGTTCGCTCGTAAAGCTCCCGGTACAGCTCCCAATACCGCCCGTAGAGGGCGTGTCTGCCCCCGTCCGGCGTGTGGGTGCGGGCAATGCGCACGGTGCGGGCGACGGCTTCCTCAAACCCGCCGTACACCCCCACCCCCACGCCCGCCAGCAGCGCCGCGCCCAGCGTGGTGGCGGTGTCGCTCGCCGGCACATGGATGACCTTGCCCGTCACATCGCTCTTGATTTGCGTCCACACCTCACTGTTGGCCGACCCGCCCATGGCGTTGAGGGCATCCACGGTCACGCCGGTCTCGTAGGCCGTTTGCAGGTTGTGCTCCAGCGCGAAGGCCACCCCCTCCATCACCGCGCGGATGGCGTGGGCACGGGATTTCTCATACCCCAGGCCAAAGAACATGCCCTTGGCGTGGCGGTCCCACAGGGGGGAGCGCTCCCCCGCCAGATAAGGCAGGAAGAGAAGCCCACCAGCCCCCGGCGGCACGCCTGCGGCCTCCTCACCCATGCGGGCAAACACCCCCGACCCGCCGGCGGCGGCCAGTTGTTCCTCCGCCGCGCCAAACTCCTGCCGGAACCAGCGCAGCGCCCCGCCGCCGCCCACGGTGCCGCCCTGCAGCAGCCACTGGCCGGGCACCACATGCTGGCCCAGAATGAGCCGTCGGTGCCCCCGTGGGCGGTCCTGGCAAATGCTCATGCCGCCAGCCATACCGCCCTGCTCCTGAGTTTGGCCGGGGCGGCACACCCCGGCCCCCAGTGTGCCGCAGCAGGCGTCCAGCCCGCCGGCCACCACCGGGGTACCCACCGGCAAGCCTGTGAGTTCCGCCGCATAGGCCGTCACCGTGCCTACCACCTCATGGCAGGGCACGAGCTCTGCGAGCTTCTCCCGCGGAAGGCCAAGGTCGTCGCACAGAGCGTCGTCCCAAGTGCCTTTCGCCATATCAAAGGCATGAACGCCATAGCCCTGGCTAAGATCGTGGGTGGCACGGCCCGTCAGCCGCAGCACCACAAAGGCGTTGCTCTGCAGGTACCACCGGGCCTGGCGGTGCACATCGGGCCGGTGCCGGGCGAACCACAGGATCTTCGCCGTGGTGTAGGTGGGCTCCAGCGCGTTGCCACTGGTGGCAAAGATGCGCTCAGCCCCCACACGTTCGGTCATCTCTCCGGCGATGTCGGCGGCGCGGGTGTCCATCCAGATGGGGGTGCGGGCCAGCGCCCGGCCCTGCCCATCCACCGGAATGGCCGACCAGCTCTGGCCATCCACCCCCACCCCGGCGATGGCAGCCCCCGCCACCCCCGGCGCGGCCAGCACCTGCCGCAGCGCCTGGCAGACACCCTGCCACCACTCGTCGGCGTCCTGCTCGGCCCAGCCGGGCACGGGGTGGTACACCGGCCAAGGCACGGTGGCCTGGGCGACCGCCGTGCCGTCGGGGCGGAAGGCCGCCGCCTTGCAGGCTGAGGTACCCACGTCGATGCCAATGAGCAGTTTCTCCATCGTCATGCCTCCCCCGCTGGCGGCCCTACGGACGCCCCCGGCACCACTGTCGTGTGCAACCGCATGAGCGCCGGGAAACCATCGCCATCGCCCGCCATGCGCCGCAAGAGGAGCGCCGCCGCCGCGTCGCCCAGTTCCTCCATCGGCTGGGCCACCATGGTCAGGGCCGGCTTCACCACGGCGGAGAGCTGAAGGTTATCGAACCCCACGAACGACAGGTCATCGGGGAAGCGCAGGCCGCGCTCGTTGGCGGCCATCACCGCGCCCAGCGTCATCTCGTAGTTCGTCACAAACACCGCCGTGGGCCGGGCAGGGCCATCCACCAGCGCGCCAAAGAGCCGGTAGCCGCTGTCGAGGTCATAGTTGCCCCGGCCCACCAGCGCCTCGTCCAGCGAGATACCCGCCTCCCCCAGCGCCTGGGCATACCCCTGGTACCGCTCCCGGGCGGTAAAGGCACCGTCGGGCCCGCAGACGATGCCGATGCGCCGGTGCCCCAGGGCGACGAGCCGCCCCACCGCCGCCTTGGCCGCACCGCTGTTGTCCACCAGCACGGTGTCGCAGCGGTGGCCGGGCAATGGTCGATCCACCAATACCGCTGGGATGCCCCGGGCGGTGAGCTCCGCCAGCCCCGGCAGCGCCCCGCCGGAGGGCAGCAGCACCATGCCGTCCACCTGTCGGCTGGCCAGGAAGGTGAGCTTCTCACCCTCCCGCCGGGCGTCGCCGCCGCAGTCACACACCAGCAGACTGTAGCCCCGGGCCGTCAGCACGTCCTCCAGGCGGGAGAGGATGGCCATGCAAAAGACGCTGCGCAGGTCTGGCACCAGGGCTCCCACTGTCATGGTGCGGTTCATCTTCAGCCCCCGGGCCACCACGTTGGCACGATACCCCAGTTCCTCCACCGCACGGGCAATGCGCCCGCGGTTCTCCTCCCGCACATTGCCGCCGTTGAGGTATTTGGAGATGGTGGCGATGGAAAGCCCCGTCGCCCGGGCCACGTCCTTGATCGTTGCGTTCATGGCACCTCGCTCTTTGCGCGAAACGTTTCGCGCTCTGGCTCCATTGTAACAAGCAGGACGGCTGGCGTCAAGGTAGGTGCCGCCCCGGAAAAGCATGGATCCACACCAGGGCAGAACAGCGCGAAGGCCCGCCGGTTGGCGGGCCTTCGCAAGGTTTCTGGTTGCTCAGGGCTTGGCGTAAACGATGGCGGAGTAAGCGCCATACACCTTGGTGGTGCTCACCGTGCGGTAGGCCCGCACCTTGTAGTAGTAGGTCTTGTTGTCCGTCAAGCCTGTGTTGGTGTAGCTGAGGCTCGTCGTCTCTTTGATCTTGGTGTAGGTGCCGCCGCTGCTCGTCGCCCGGTACACCTGGTAACCGGTGGCTCCGCTCACCTTGCTCCAGCTCACCTTCAGGGAGCTGTTGCTTACGCGTGTGGCCGCAACGCCCGTCGGGGTCGCCGGCACCGGCTTGGCGCTCACCACTG